>NZ_JBQERA010000005.1:0-596958 GCF_053813445.1 Actinokineospora lacus | reverse complement strand
GTCGTCGATCTTGACGTAGAGTGCGGTGAGAAGGGTGTTCAGGTCGGTCGTCACAAACTGATCTTGAACACCCTTCGCCCGTCTCCAGCCACCGCCTCGACTTACGCATTACTCGTCTAGGGCCTGTCCTCAAACCCCGATCGCGATAGCCGGGCTGGATCGGCCGCGCGCGCTCGACGGCCTGGACACCAAACCGCGGCCGGCTCGATGGCGCGTCGGTCACGTCGGCATTTGCGGACCGGCCCGCGGGTCACGGCTCTGTGGACACCAGCCCCCCCCCCCCGCGGCCTGGATGCTGGCCCCGTCAAGCAGGACCGGGTGCAGCGGAATCCGTCTCGTCGGCGCTCGCGGCCTCGGTGCCCAGCCGGATGCGGAGACGATCCGCGCGGCCTGTCGCGTAGCACTCGTCGACGTCGGCGCCGTCCGGCGCGGCACGGCGTGGGCGTTTGGTGCCGCCGACGCCGAAGGCGCTGACCGCAGCCCACCCCGGGCCGCGGGAGGGTCCAGAGGGCGGCCTCGCGCGCCGGGAAGAACGGCGATCCGGCGAAGGCGAACCGGGAGTTGGGCCGGTCGCGACGCAGGTTTGGGGCCAGCGTCGCGTACCGCAGAAACAAGCACTGACTTGATGAACCCGGCGATGCCCACGGCGCTGAAGCCGAAGTGCTGGAGAGGTGGGCGGCGGTGAGGTTCTGGTTGAGCCCGATCACCGACTCGCGGCGCAGCCGCCGCAGCGCGCGCAGACCAAGGGTGACGTCCCTGCTCAGCACAGGGCAACCCCACCGTCGCCATGCCCAAACCTCTGCCGAGCATGTCGAACATCCCCCTCACAGGGTGATTCCACGCGTGACTCACGCTCGAGACCGCGTTCAAGGAACCGGCATATTCAGCGGATTCCTCCAGGTCAGGACTGGAAAGAAATAAATTCCCTCTCTGCCCCCCACCGTCTGCCCTGGCATTTTTCGTGCATGTCACAGCACTCCAACCCCCGAAAAGCGCATCGATCTTGCCACACTTGACAGGGCCGTGAAAGTGACCAGAAAGGCAGCAGTGGCAGATTGCATTTCGCAAGCAGAAAGAGACATCCCCGAAAAGGCATCGGACAGCTGGCCAGAGTTGCCGAAATGGTCGCATCCACTCGCGAGATCAGCACACAGGGAATCGGAAGAGGGTAATACATGGCGCAGCCTCCTGCCAATGGAACCACCGGCCGCCTTCGGGAGGACGGGATGCGATATTGGGCGGCCAGGCTGGCTGGCGCTCCCGAACTGCTTGGCTTGCCGACCGACCGCCCCCGGCGCGCGAAACAGCCGTTCACCCAGGGAACGCATGACTTCACGATCGACGTCCACCTGACCGCTGGGCTGCTCGCGGTGGCCGACGGCCAGAGGGCGACTCCGTATGAAGTACTGCTGGCCGCGTTGAAGGTGCTGCTCGCCAGGTACTGCGCACAGGACGACATCATCGTGGCCTGCGAGGTCGCAGAGGCCCATCCGGAAATCGCTGCCATCCTGCCCCTGCGCGATGACCTGTCCGATGGTCCGCCATTCAGCGAACTGCTGCAGAGGGTGAGGGCGACCGCGCGGGAGGCGGTTGACAACCGCGACACATTTCCACCTGAACTGCCTCACAGCGACTCCCGTTCCGACCAGGTTCCGAACGCGCTCCCGATGTCCATGACCCAGGTGACGTTCACCCTCGACGCGGATGACCGCACCGCTGCGGACGCGCACTCCCATCCACGGCCCGCCTTCCCGTTCAATGGTTCAGAGATTGCGCTGAAAGTCACCAAGGGGCGGCAGCTCCACTGCGTCATCACCTACAACGCGGAGCTATTCGACGCCAAGACGATCGAGCGCATGGCTGGGCACTTCCGCGTCCTGCTCGGCGCGGTCGTCGCCGATCCGTCACAGCCGATCTCGCAACTGCCGCTGCTCACCGACCACGAACGGCACCAACTGCTGGTCGAGTGGAACACCACGGGCACAGAGCCGGTCCCCGTCGGGGGTGTGCATGAACTGGTCGAACAGCAAGCCGCCCGCACCCCGGACGCCATAGCCCTGGCGCACGGCGACGACCAGTTGACCTACGCGCAGCTCGACGGTCGGGCGAACCAGCTCGCCCACCATCTCCGCGCCCAGGGTGTCGGCCAGGAAACCCTGGTGGGTCTCTGCGTCGAGCGTGGTCTCGACATGGTCGTCGGGCTGCTCGGCATCCTCAAGGCAGGCGGCGCCTACCTCCCCCTCGACCCCGGCCACCCTCCGCAGCGGCTCGCGTTCGTCCTCAACGACGCCAACGCCAATCTCGTGGTCACGCAGACACACCTGACCGGATCACTGCCCGGCGACATCAACACCATCACCCTCGACCGACTCGACCTGTCCGCTTGCCCGACCGCTCCCCGCCCCGGCACCACCGCGCCGGACGCGCTCGCCTACGTCATCTACACATCCGGGTCGACCGGCAAGCCCAAAGGGGTCATGGTCGAACACCGGTCGGTCGTCAACCTCGTCGTGGACTTGGTCCGCACCTACGGCATCGACTCGGACAGCCGCGCACTGGTGTTCGCGGCGTTGACCTTCGACAGCTCCGTGTCGGAGATCTTCATGCCGCTGTGCGCCGGGGCGCGGTTGATCGTCGCGGCCCAGGCAGCGCAGCGTCCCGGGCCGGACCTGGAACGCCTGCTGCGCGACAGCGGCACCACTGTCGTCACCCTCCCCCCTTCGGCGCTGGCCGTGCTCAACCCCGAGAACCTGCCCGGACTCGACCAGCTCATCGTGGGAGGCGAGTCCTGCCCTCCGGAGCTGGCCGCCGTCTGGACCCGCGGACACCGCCTGTTCAACGCCTACGGCCCCACCGAGGCGACCGACACGACGACCGTGGCCGAATGCGGCGCCCACCTCCTCCCGCCCACGATCGGCAGGCCGATCGCCAACACCCAGGTGTACGTCCTGGACGCCGCCCTGAACCCGGTGCCCATTGGGGTACCGGGCGAGCTCCACATCGCGGGCGCCGGACTGGCCCGCGGCTACCTCAACAGGCCCGGCCTGACCGACCACCGCTTCCCCCTGAACCCGTTCGGCCAACAGCCCGGGACCCGTATGTACCGCACCGGGGACCTGGCCCGCTGGCGTCCGGACGGGCAACTGGAGTACCTGGGCCGCGTCGACCACCAGATAAAGATCCGCGGCTATCGGATCGAGCCCGGTGAGATCGAGGAAGCACTGTGCGCCCATCCAGCCGTGCGCGGCGCGGTGGTCCTGGTCCGGGAGGACCGACCCGGTGACAAGCGGCTCGTCGCCTACCTCGTCGTCCCGGAGGGTGAGCCACCCGCCACCGCCCAACTCCGCGAGCACCTCCGCCAGACCCTGCCCGACTACATGGTCCCCTCGGTCTTCATCACGCTCGACGAGCTCCCCCTCACCTCGAACGGCAAGGTCGACCGCGCGGCACTGCCCATCCCCGAGCGCACCCGTTCGACTCCCGACCACCACTACCAGCCACCGACCACTCCCGCCGAGAGCACCCTCGCCGCGATCTGGGCCGACGTCCTCGGGATCGACCACATCGGACGAGGCGACGACTTCTTCGCCCTGGGCGGGGACTCGTTGTCCGCGGCACGTGTGGTGGCGCGGGTGCTCCAGGTGTTCGGGGTGCAGGTGCTGGTCGCCGACGTGTTCGACCGGCCCACCATGGCCGCGCTGGCGGCGCACGTGGGCGAACTCGACCGCACCGCGCACACGTCGGTCGGCGGAGGTGCGGACGGCAGGCCGTCGGCCGGGCAGGAACGCCTGTACTTCCTCCACGAACTCTACGGTTCGAACCCGGCCTACCACATCGGGTTCGGCTGGAAGCTCACCGGACGGCTCGACCACGAGGCGGTGCGGCACGGCCTGGTGGAGATCGTGCGCAGGCACCACGCGATGCGGACCCTGTTGGTCAAGGACCAGACCGGCGTCCTCACCCATCGGCTCGTCCCGCCGAGGGTGCCCGTGCGGCAGGTCGACCTCTCCGACCGGCCCGATGATCTGGACGCGATCGCGGGCGAGTTGTGGGCGGAACCGTTCGACCTGACCGACGGCCCCCTCCTGCGGGTCCTGCTCGCACGGCTGGGCCAAGACGAGCACGCGCTGCTGGTTGTCGTGCACCACATGGTCTTCGACGAGTGGTCGGCCTCGATCTTCGCCGATGAACTCGGCGCCCTGTACGCGGGCGGCGGCCAGTCGGCGGCCCTCCCCGAGCTGACCGTGCAGTACGCGGACTTCGCGGGCTGGCAGCGGCGGCGGCTCGACGAGGGGGTGCTGGAGCGCGACCTGGCTTTCTGGAAGGCCAACCTCGCCGGGGCGCCCGCCCTGCTCGACCTGCCCACCGACAGGCCGCGGCAGGCGATCCCGGGCAACACCGGGGGCCGGGTGCGCTGGACGCTGGACACCGCCCTGACCGACCGGCTCACCGCGCTGGCCCAGGGGTCCGGGGTCACTCTGTTCATGACGCTCCTCGCCGCGCTGGACGTCCTGCTGGCGAGGTACGCCGGACACCACGACATCGTCGTCGGCGCCCCCAGCTCCAGCCGTGCCCGGCCAGAACTCGAACCGCTGATCGGGTACTTCGTCAACACCCTGGCACTGCGGGTCGACCTGTCCGGCGATCCCACCTTCACCGACCTGCTGGAGAGGGTGAAGCGCACCTCCGTCGCGGCGTCCGCGCACCAGGACGCGCCCTTCGACCTGGTCGTCACCGCCGTGCAGCCCGAACGGTCGCTGGCGTACACGCCCGTGGTCCAAGTCATGTTCGCCTTCAACAACACGCCCGTCCCCACCCTCCGGCTCGACGGGCTGCGAGCCCGGCCGCTCCAGCACGAGGACAGCGCGGCGCAGTTCGACCTCACGCTGGAGGTGGACGAGTTCGACAACGCCCTGCAGGCCGCCTTCGTCTACCGGGCCGAGTTGTTCGACCCGGAGACGATCGAGCGCATGGCGGGGCATTTCCGCTCCCTGCTGGACGCGATCACCACCGATCCCTCCCTGCCGATCTCCCAGCTACCGCTGCTCACCCATCGGGAAGAGCACCAGCTGCTGAACGAGTGGAACGCGACGAGCACCGAACCCGTCCCCGCGGTGTGCGTGCACGAACTGGTCGAACAACAAGCCGCCCTGACGCCCGACGCTGTGGCGGTGATCTGCGGGGACGACCGGCTGACCTACGCCCAACTCGACCGTCGGTCCAATCAACTCGCCCACCACCTCCGCACCCGAGGAGTCGGCCCCGAGACCCTGGTCGGCCTCTGCGTCGAGCGCGACCTCGACATGGTCACCGGGCTGCTCGGCATCCTCAAGGCGGGCGGCGCCTACCTCCCCCTCGACCCCGACCACCCAGCGCGGCGGCTGGCGTACGTCCTCGGTGACGCGGGCGTCGACCTCGTCATCACGCAGACGCACCTCGCCGGGGCCCTTCCCGGTGACACCAACGCCGTCACCCTCGACCAGCTGGACCTGTCCGACCACCCCGACGAGCGGGTCCCCTGCGGGGCCACCCCGGAAGCCCTCGCGTACGTGATCTACACCTCTGGCTCGACCGGCGAACCCAAGGGGGTGATGGTCGAACACCACTCGGTCGTCAACCTCGTCCGCAGGCTCACCGAGGACATCGGCCTGCGCGAGGAGGACCGGCTCCTCACGGTCACGACCCTGGCCTTCGACATCGCCGCACTGGAGGTGTTCGGCCCGCTGTCCCGCGGTGCGGCCGTGGTGATCGCGGACCGGGAGACGGTGACCGACGGCGCCCTGCTCGCAGGTCTGCTGGAACGGTCCGCCGCCACGGTCATGCAGGCGACACCGTCGCTGTGGCGGCTGCTCCTCGACAGCGGCTGGCCCGGCGACCGGCGGCTGCGGGCGCTGTGCGGCGGGGAGGCGCTGCCGCCGGAGCTGCTGGACCGGTTGCTGCCGGTCGTCGGCAGGCTGTGGAACGTCTACGGCCCGACCGAGACCACCGTGTGGTCTCTCGCCGCCCCGCTCACGGACGGGACCGAGTCCGTGCCGATCGGCAGGCCGATCGCGAACACCCAGGTATACGTCCTGGACCCCGCTCTCAACCCCGTGCCCATCGGAGTGCCCGGCGAGCTCCACATCGCAGGCGCCGGACTGGCCCGCGGCTACCTCGGCAGGCCCGGCCTGACCGACCGGAAGTTCCTCCTGAACCCGTTCGACCAGCGGCCAGGGGCGCGGATGTACCGCACCGGGGACCTGGTCCGGTGGCGCCCCGACGGGCAGCTGGACTTCCTCGGTCGGGTCGACCACCAGGTGAAGGTCCGCGGCCACCGGGTCGAACCCGGCGAGATCGAAGCCGCGTTGTGCGGCAACCCAGCCGTGCGCAGCGCCGTCGTGGTGGCCTGGGAGGACACACCGGGCGACAAGCGGCTCGCCGCCTACCTCGTCGCGCCGGACGGCGGGGCGCCCACCACCACCCAACTCCGCGAACACCTCCGCCAGACCCTGCCCGAATACATGATCCCCTCGACCTTCACCACACTCGACCAGTTCCCCCTCACGCCCAACGGCAAGATCGACCGCGCCGCACTGCCCACGCCCAACCGCGCCCGGCCCATCGCCGGTCACCACCAGCCACCGACCACCCCGACCGAAACGGCCCTCGCCGCCATCTGGAGCGAAGTCCTCGGCGTGGAGGACATCGGACTGGGCGACGACTTCTTCGAGCTGGGCGGCGACTCGCTGCGCGCCCTGCAGACCACCACCCGGGCGTCCGCCCAGCTGGAGGTGCGCATCCCCGTGCGATTGCTGTTCCGGCACCGCACCATCGCGGCCTTGGTCGCGGCCACCGACCGCCTCCGCCGTCCGTGACCGGGAATCCCACCCGCCATCCTGATCGTTGCCCCGCCAGGAGACCCAGTGGACATCACGCAGCGTTCCTCGTGGATGAACGAGGACCTGGACGCCTTCCGCGAGCTGGCGCGCACGTTCTGCCAGAAGGAACTCGCGCCCAACTACGAGCGCTGGTCACGGGCCAAGCAGGTGGACCGGGAGCTGTGGTACAAGGCGGGCGAGGTGGGCCTGCTGTGCCTGTCCATTCCCGAGGAGTACGGAGGGGGTGGGGGGACCTTCGCCCACGAGGCCGTCCTGCTGGAGGAGCAGGCCCACGCCGGTGACGACGCCTGGGGCAACGCCGTGCACAGCGGGATCGTCGCGCATTACCTCAACGCCTTCGGCACCAGGGAGCAGAAGCGCCGCTTCCTGCCCAGGCTCGCCAGCGGGGGACTGGTCGGCGCGATCGCGATGACCGAGCCCGGCACCGGGTCGGACCTGATGGGCGTCAAGACCAGCGCGACCCGGGATGGTGAGTCCTATGTGGTCAGTGGGTCGAAGACGTTCATCACCAACGGCGCGCAAGCGGGCCTGGTCGTCGTGGTGGCCAAGACCGGCACCGATGGGGCGGTACCCGCCGTTTCCTTGATCGTGGTGGAAACCGACGGGTTGCGGGGGTTTCACCGCGGCCGGGTGCTGGACAAGGTCGGCATGCACGGCCAGGACACGGCCGAGTTGTTCTTCGACGACGTCCGGGTGCCGGTGGAGAACCTGCTTGGCGCGCGGGAAGGGCTGGGCTTCGTCCAGCTCACCGAGCAGCTCGCGCAGGAGCGCTTGCTGATCGCGGTCAGCGCGGTGGCCGCGATGGAGGCCGCGGTCGAGCAGACCATCAGGCACACCAAGGAACGCAGCGCGTTCGGCCGGGAGGTGTTCCACTTCCAGAACACCAGGTTCACGCTCGCCGAGTGCGCCACGGAGGTCAGCGTGTGCAGGGCGTTCCTCGACCAGTGCGTCGAGCGGCACCTCCGGTCCGAGCTGACAAGCACCGACGCGGCGATGGTCAAGTGGTGGACGACGGACCGGCTTTCCCGGGTGGCCGACGAGTGCCTCCAGCTGTTCGGCGGCTACGGCTACATGACCGAGTATCCGATCGCGCAAGCGTGGACGGCCGCGCGGGCGCAGCGGATCCTGGGTGGCACCAACGAGATCATGAAAGAGATCATCTCCCGGTCACTGTAGGAGCGTGTGATGGACTTCAGCCTGTTCTACTTCGCGGACGACAGCAGTGACGTGGGCGAGGGTTACCGCATGCTGCTCGACGGCGCCAAAATTCGCCGACGCACACGGGTTCACGGCGATCTGGACACCCGAACGGCACTTCCACTCCCTTCGGCGGCCGCTACCCCAACCCCTCACTCACCAGCGCCGCCGTGGCCGCAGTGACCTCTCGCGTGGCGGTCAGGGCGGGCAGCGTCGTGGCACCCCTCCACCACCCGGTGCGCATCGCCGAGGAGTGGTCCGTCGTCGACAACCTCTCCAACGGGCGCGCCGGGATCTCCCTCGCCCCCGGCTGGAACGTGACCGACTTCGTGCTGCGCCCGGAGAACTACCGAGAACGACGTGACGTCCTCGTGTCGACCCTGGACATCGTCCGACGCCTCTGGCGGGGCGAGGAGATCGAACTGCCCGACGGCGACGGGCAGCCCGCTCGCGTGCGGATCCACCCGAAACCGGTCCAGCCGGAACTGCCGGTCTGGATCACCAGCGCGGGCAACGCACAAACATTCCGGCAGGCGGGGGAACTGGGCACGGGGCTGCTCACCCACCTGCTCGGCCAGTCCCTGGACGCGCTCGCTGACAAGATCACCGAGTACCGCACCGCGCACCTGGCCCACCACGGCAGCCCCGGCCACGTCGCCCTCATGCTGCACACCTTCCTCGGACCGGACGAGGAATCCGTCATCGAGGTCGTCCGCGGGCCCTTCTCGGCCTACCTGCGCTCATCGGTCAGCCTGGTCACCCAAGCCGCGCGTGACCTGATGCAGGGTGTCGACCCTTCCTCGTTGGACCCGGAAGACCTCGACTTCCTGATCGAGCACTCCTTCGACCGCTACTTCCGCTCCGGCGGCCTGTTCGGGACGGTGTCCGACGGCCTCGCCATGCTGAACCGCCTGTCCACGACGGGAATCGACGAAGTCGCCTGCCTCGTCGATTTCGTGCCGGGCACCGAGACGGTCCTCGGTTCGCTGAGCTACCTCCGCGATCTCAAGGACACCTGGTCCACCCGTCCTGACGAGGGCAGCGCGGAGCTCGACCCGGTTCGTGGTGGCGTGGGCAACTGACGGGCCGGTGGGTACGCGGCGGCAGCCGTTCCTACTGCTGGAGTGCGTCCGGCATCCGGTCTGGAGCTGAAGCGGTCACCGCTGTACTCGGTCCTGGTACGGCGTCTGGTGGTTGTGGCTGGTATCCCTTGACCTGGTCCCAGGCGGGATTCACGGCCAACAGCTCGATGCTGAAGCCCTGCTGGTCGGTGGTGTATCCGACCGCGCCCGACTCGCCCAGGTCCAAGAAGTTCCCTTCACAGCAATACCCGCGGACACGCTCCCAGTAGCGTTCGACCGTCGCCTTCGACCGTGAGCCCATCGCGATGTTGAGCAGTCCCTGGTCACTGATGCGATGGCCCGCGGGCCGCGGTACCGGCTGGGGATCGAGGTACTGGACGAGTTCGATCGCCCGGTCCCCGGCTCGCAGGACGGACGCATGTCGACGCGCACCGCCCAAGCCCCAGAGCGCTTCGTGCCGCCGGTGGTGCAGGGCAGCCGGATCGTCCTCGACCAGGTCGAACGCGTTGAGCCACAGTTCGCGTGCTTCGTCGAGGTCGAACACCGACAGTGTCACGAACCGGGTGGCGACCGGGACCTCGGGCCGCGTGACCCCCGCTGTCGGAGCGAAGTCCTCCATCACCTCGATCAGGACGCCGTCCGGGTCGCGCAGGCAGACCCGACGTGACCCCGGTGTGCCGATGGGCGAGGTCAGCGGACGCCCGCCAGTGCGCCGCAACCGGCGAAGTGTGGCGTCGAAGTCGGCGACGTGGACACCGATCATCGAATAGCCGATGTCCTGGGGTCCTCGACCGTTCGAGAGCCCCGGACGTGGGTGGCTGTACTGGAACATCTCCAGCTGAAAGAACTCCTGCTGCTCCACGAGCCACCGGACCGTCGTGTCCACGTCCGGAAGGTCCTGAACCCTCGAAGCGTCATCGCCGGTGAAGGTTGTGCCGCCCGCGGCCAGGTAGCCGAACGTGGAGCGGTACCAGCGCTGAGTTCGTTCCAGGTCGGCGACGCTCATGGCGATCTGGCACATCGACATCGAGCCGAACATCCTCCACCTTCAATCATCTCGTGGAGACCAGGTTCACCGTCACTCCGAGAAGACGGGAGACATCACCGGCGAGCCTTTCAAGACAGGCGCGTGCGGCATCTCTCTTACGCCCCACAGCCTCGAACGGTTCCCTCACCGGTCGATCATCAGCCGGTCCGTTCGACCACACCGAGCTGAATCTGAGCCTCGACCAGCAGGTCTACGCACCAGGGGCCCGCGGTTCTCACCAGGAGCTGCGTACCGGTTCGCGGCGACAGCCCCCAACCACAACCGACCGGACGCGCACGCTCGCGGCTCGCGGCTCGCGGCTCGCGGGCGACAGAGATCTGAAAGCCGATGCCACCCAGGCGAAAGTGGCACCACCACACTGGTGCCATGACGCCCGGACAGCGCTTGGACTCTCCCCCGAACAGCCTCCTCGCCGACGCCGCCCAGCGCGCCGCGAACTACAGGAGCACCATCAGGGGACGCGATGCCTTCCCCGACGAGGCGGCGCTGCGTGGGCTCGACCAGTTCCCGCGAGACCTGCGCGAGGAGCCCAGGTCAGCTGCCGAGGTGCTGGCCTTGTTGGACGATCTCGGTTCGCCTGCCACTGCGGCGTCGACCGGCGGTCGCTACTTCGGCTACGTCAACGGCGGGACGGACCCAGCCGCGCTCGCCGCGTCGGTGTTGCTGGGCGCCTGGGACCAGAACGTCGCGCTGCCCGCCATGTCCCCCGTGGCGGCGCACCTTGACGAGCTGGCCGCGCGCTGGTGCTGTGAACTGCTCGGCCTCCCGGGCAGCGCGATCGCGGCCTTCTGCGCGGGCGCGTCGATCGCGAACCTCACCTGTGTCATCGCCGCTAGGGACGCACTGCTCAGACGGAGAGGATGGGACGTCGACGAGCGCGGGCTGAACGGGGCTCCCGCGTTGCGCGTGGTCGCCTCCGCGGAGATCCACGCCTCGGTGTCGAAGGCACTGCGCGCGGCGGGTATCGGGCGCTGTCAGGTGAAGTTCGCGCCCACCGACGAATGTGGCCGCGTGGTGCCCGACAAGCTCCCGGACGTTGACGACGGCACTCTGGTGCTCCTGCAAGCGGGCAACGTCAACACCGGGCACAGCGATCCCTTCCTGGAGATCATCCCCCCTGTCCGGGACCGCGGTGCCTGGGTGCACGTCGACGGGGCGTTCGGCCTCTGGGCCCAGGCCTCCACCGCCCAACGCCACCTCCTCGCCGGGTCCACTTGGCCGACTCGTGGGCCGCTGACGCGCACAAATGGCTCAACGCCAGCTACGACTCCGGGATCGCGATCTGCCGTGATCCCGACGACCTGCGTCGGGCGATGGCCTTCAACGCCGCCTACTTCACCAGTGACGCCGAACGCGCGACCGCGCACCTCGGCCTCCAGATGTCCCAGCGCGCCCGCGGGGCGGAGGTATGGGCCATCCTGGCCACCCGGGGTCGCTCAGGGGTGGCAGACCTGGTGGACAGGCTCAGTGAGAGGGCACGGGAGATGGCCGGACTACTCGAGCGCGGGGGTGCGCAGGTCCTGGTGCCGCCTGCCCTCAACCAGGTCCTCGTCCGGTTCGGTGAGGACACGACGACGGACGCGGTTGTCGCGGCTGTCCAGGCCGACCGCACCTGCTGGGTGGGCGGTACGGTCTGGCAGGGCAAGCACGCCATGCGAATCAGCGTCTGCGACGGAGCCACCACTGCTGAGGACATCAGGACCGCGGGTGAGGCGATCCTGCGGTGTTGGCAGTCGGTCCGCAGCTGAACTCGCCACGATGCTGCCCACCGTCGGAGGCACCAGAGGCGACCGTCTCCGGCTCTGTCCCGGCATCGTGGGCGACCACCTCCCCCGCCTGGACAACGGGCTCGGATCAGGACCGGCCTGGGCGCACGTCCGGATCACCCGCGCCTCATGACCGGGCAGGCACCACGCTGACAGCGGGAGCGCGCGGAGGTCGCTGTCGCGGTGGTCCACCCCCAGGCCGCCGCCGCAGCGTCCGACCGCCGCGGCGGCTTGCTGCCGTCTCGGCCGGAAACCGATGGCCGCGTGGTGGCGTAACGGAGGCGACGCTGTTGTCGAAACACCTGGAGCCACCATGCCCGAGCTGCGCCAAGAAGGCGATGTCGCCCTCCTCGACCTGGGGGACGGTGAGAACCGGTTCACCCCTGACTGGATGACCGCGGTGCACGAGGCGCTGGACGAGGTGTCCGCACGGCAGGCCCCCCGGGCGCTGGTGACTGTGGCACAGGGCAAGTTCTGGTCCAACGGCCTGGACGTCGAGTGGATGACTTCCCACGGCGACGAGGCTGGCGACTTCCTGGCTCGGGTACACGCACTGCTGGCGCGCCTGCTGACCTTCCCCGCGGCCACCGCGGCCGCGATCAGCGGCCACGCCTTCGGCGCCGGGGCCATGCTCGCGATGGCCCACGACTGGCGGGTGATGCGCGACGATCGCGGGTACCTGTGCTTCCCCGAAGCCGACATCCGCATGCCGTTCGCCCGCGGGATGGCCGCCCTCATCCAGACCAAGGTCTCCGCGGCCGCGGCCCGCGACTCGATGCTGACAGCCCGCCGCTTCACCGGCCCGGCCGCCCGCGACGCCGGGCTCGTCGACGACATCGCGCCTGCCGAGACGCTGCTGACCCGCGCGGTGGAGCTAGCCCAAGCACAAGCGGGCAAGGACCCCGGAACCCTCGGTTTGATCAAATCCACGATGTACGCGGACGCGGCGGCGGCACTGCTGGCCGAGGACCAGTTCCCCCACTCCCCCACCGCCTGACCGACAGCGAACCCGTGGTCGTTCGGGGCTCGTGCGGGCGACCACGGGTTCGGGAGCGGGAAGCCGCCGGGCTTCACCCGCAGCTGTCCCCGCCCCGACCGGAAGTGGGGGCACGCGCACGCGGTGCCCCCCACCGGCCTAGCGGACGATCTCGCTGTGGTTCATGTGCAAACCGCTGGTGATCACGGACAACCTCCCCTCCGCTTCGGCATGGACATTCGGAGTACGCCGCGACTTCGTCCCGCGGTTTGCTTCCCTCGCCTCAGTGCTGTGTGACTCGCACCGGGTCCAGGCGGAGGTGTCCGTATCCCAGAGCGTGTCCGGACGGCCGCCGCGATTCGCCGAAGCCCGCCGAACCGCGCTACGGCAGCGAAGAGGTCCCACGACTGGGAGACACGCTTCGGGCGTGCCAGGCGCCGCTGTCGATTCCAGGTCCCGAGTGCCCTCAGCCGAGCACCGAGTCCAGGTCAGCGGTGGGGCCGTGGGGCATGATCTGTTCGCGATCCCGCCAGCGCGACCAGAACCCTCCCTTGTAGCCGAGGTTGACCAGTGTGGTGAGCACCTGCTGGTTAAGCACCTGCTGGTTGAGCAGCGCGATGAAGTCGCCCAAGTTCAGCCGCTTAACCAGCACCGCGGCGTTGCGGTCTTGGACCAGTTCCTGGTCGCGGGCATCCGGGTGACCGCTATCACCGGGCGGAACCGGGCGATCGACCGCGTCGGTATTTCTGGTGATGAACCCACATGGGCAAGCGGCAGGATTGCCTGCGGAGACAACGCCCGCTCCACCCCTTCAGGACGGACCTACCGGAGAACAACGATGAACAAGAAGAAGATCGCTGCCGCGGCGGTGGTGTCCTCGGTGGCTGGGACGCTCCTCGGGATGACCGCGGATTCGGCGGCCGCGGCGTCGACTTCGTACTGCCTTGACAACACCCGGCTGACCTCGATCAGCGCGCAGGGAGGCCCATTCGACGGGGGCACCCGGATCTCGTGGCAAGCGGTCAAGGGCTGCGCGGGGGTGTCACTGGTCATCGCGGGCATGCCGGTGGCGTCCTCCGGCTATGTGGTCCGCGACCCCCAGGTGACGACCAAGTACACGGTGACCGCCGTTCTCGACGGCCAGACCCGCAACCTGGGGTCGAAGGTGGCGGTGGGCGGTGACGTCGTCGGCTACCTGGCGACCAAGTCCGGTCCGGTCGCCCGTCAGAGCTCCACCGGGCCCGGCGACGCCGAGGCGAGCGCTTTCGCCGCTCCGATCGTCAACTCGCTGAGCAACGCGGCGAAGTCCAGCCTGCTCGGCAAGCGCATCGCCATCCACATGATTCCCGAGCAGTACGCGCTCACCCAGCTCCCCCCGTGGCGCGACCTCGCGGGCACGTCCACCTGCGACGGCAAGCCCGCGACCTGCGTGGACGACCGGGAGTGGAGCACGGTCCGAGGTGTCGGCGGGAAGCTGATGGCGGACGGCTCGGAGATCGCCATGGCCGCGGGTGTCGACACGGTGCGGCAGACCACCCGCATGTGCGACATCGAGTACGGTCACACCCTGGTGCACGAGTTGGGCCATGCGCTCCTCGACTTCGCCGCCCCGACCAAAGAGCCGGTGATCGACTCGTTGCTGACCGCCCGCGGTCCGAACGGTTCCTATCCGGGCAAGGACGTCTACACGAGGTCCAACGCCGAGGAGTACTGGGCCGAGGGAACCGCGGCCCTGTTCGGCATCGGCGGTCCCAGGGTGATCAGCGCGAGCTGGCAGCGAGTGCTGCAGGAGGAATACAGCGTGGCGTGGCTGACTGAGAACGACCCCGCGCTGCTGGAGCAGTTGCGCTCGGTGTTCCCGTACAGCGGCTGATCCACCTGACTCCACCGGCGTCCGCAAGCCAATTGGTCTTGCGGACGCCGGTGGCGGTGACTGCGCTAGTGATCGGTGCTGCCTTGGCGAGTGCGGTGATCGCCCCGGGTTGGGCGGCCCTCAGCTCTGGCTCACCGCCCCACCTGGACTGTCAGGCCGGGCACCCCCCGGTGAGGTGGGTGATCTGGGTGATCGAGATCGAGGGCTGGGGCTGGGCGGCGTAGACTTCCCGCTTCCCCAGCGACACGCTGGTGGTCACATTGTCGACGCACTTCTGGGCGACCGGTTCGTCCTGGTTGTTGACCCGCCACTTGTAGCTCACCACGGCGCCGTTCGGGCTCGACGGGCAGGTGTTGACGAGGGTGGCGGTGGTCCGCCAGTGCAGGCTCCAACTAGGTCCGAAGAAGCTGGTGGTAGTCGAGTTGATCACCGGGCAGGACTGGGTCTCGGTGGCCTGCGCGGGACCCGCCAGCAGCAGCGGGGCGATCGCGGCCAGCGCGGACACCAGGGCAACGCTTCGTGACATCAGGCACATCCTCGGGTGGTTGCGACGGGATCTCCGTCGCCCCCTATACGAAGCGGGGGGCCGTTTTCGGCCACCGATCGGCTCGTCCATTCGGGTCTGTTTCTTCGCGGTCGCGCCCGGAACCAGGCCGGGAATCTCGCCTGCCGCTGTGGACGCGTCAGAGAGCCAGGAGCCGGGCCGGGGTGTCGTGCAGGACGGCGCGGAGGAACGAATCGCCCAGGCGGTCGTCCGCGGTGGCCCAACGTGCGATCGCGGCGAGCTGGGCCGCGTACTGGTACGGGATGCTGGGGAAGTCCGTGCCCAGCACGACGCGGTCGGCGACGCCCGCGAGGCGGGCCGTCCAGTCGGCCGGGAGGGGTGCGATGTCCGCGGTGAACGGGACGCCGACCATGGTCGTGTCCACGTGCACGTTCTGGTACCGCTCGGCGAGGTCGAGTGCGGCGCCGAGTTCCGGCATCCCGGCGTGCGCGAGGACCGCCACCAGCCTCGGGTGCTCGCGCAGCACCTCGGCGAAGACGTCGAGGCCGGTGAACTCCCCCGGCAGGGGCCCGTGGCCGCAGTGCACGACGACGGGAACTCCGGCCTCGGCGATCATCCCCCAGGCGGGTGCGAGCAACTCCGATCGCGGGTCGTAGCCCCCGACCTGGACGTGCGCCTTCACACAGCGCGCCCCCGCTCGCAGTGCCGCGTCCAGGTAGTCGGCGACGTCCGGCTCCGGGTACACCGTGGCCGTGGGAACCGCTCCCGGTGTCCGGGCGGCGAAGTCCCGCACCCACTCGATCAGCCACCTGGCCATCCCCGGCTTGTGCGGGTAGGCCAGCGGTGCGAACGTCACGACACCGAGCGCGCGCAGGGTGGCGACCCGGTCCGCCTCGGGCATCCGGTACTGGATCGGCCACTGGAGCCCGTACTCGCGGGAAGCGAGGTCGAAGTAGTCCCACACCTTGCGCTGCATGGCGTCCGGCAGGAAGTGCACATGGATGTCGACGAGCCCGGGCAGCCCGAGCGAGGCCACCCACCCCGCGACCTCATCGTCGTTGACCGGTTCCACTCGGGTGCCTCTCCTCGGAGGTGGGTCTTGCCGTTCAGGCCCGGGCAGCGCAGTCGTCCGCCGTGGCCGCGACCAGGCTCGGTGGACCGACGTGCTCGCTCGGCACGGGCGCGTCGGGCGGTGCGCACCCGCCGTTCCCTGGCCTTCTCAGGGGAGTCTGACGCACAACCCTCACGTCCCGGGCTCATCGACCTTTCACCCCCGCTCGGTCTGCCGCTCCACAGGGCACCGACGTGCCGCCACGGCCTCATCAGGCCGTGAAACCGGGATGGAATGTCGTAGGACGACCGTAGCCGTCGGTATTGACACCGTTGCGAGAGGTCATCATGAGGAAGAGAAGCGCGGCGCTCGCCGCCGTCGTCGCAGTGGCAGGGCTGTCGGTCGCCGTGCCCGCCGAGGCGACGGGACCCACCGTCCACATGCCCGCGTCGGCATTGGCGGACGAAACGTTCACCACCCGGGTGACCGGCCTTGACCCGAACGAGACCGTGACGATCACGGCGGAGATGTTCGACGACTTCGTCCCCGCGCGGAAATGGGTGTCGGAGGCGTCGTTCGTCGCCGACGGCCACGGCGTCGTCAACCTGCGCCGCGACGCGCCACTGCCTGGCGGCTCGTACACCGACGACGACGAGATGGGCCTGTTCTACTCGATGCGGATCGATGGTGAGGACGACCGCGCCGACTTCGGCTTCAACAAGTTCAACGCCACCGCCACCGCCTACGCCTTCACCTTCAAAGCCGACGGGACCACCTTCGCCACCCACACCTTCGAGCAGCGCTACGCCGCGCCAGGGGTGACCCGGACCGAGATCGACACCGCGGGCGTCAAAGGGTTCCTGCACCTGCCCGCGACACCGCCGAGCCCAGTCGAGCACCCGGATGGTTACCCGGCGGTACTCGCCATCACCGGCTCCGACGGCGGTCCCGGGATCTACCTGGAGGCGCGATCGGCTCTGCTGGCCTCGCACGGGTACGTCGTGCTCAACCTGCCGTACTTCAACCACCCCGGCCTGCCGCCCACGCTGGAGAACATCCCGCTGGAGTACTTCGGCAACGCCGTCGACTGGCTCCAGGCGCACCCGTGGGTCGACCCGGAGCGCGTCGGCATGACCGGCGCTTCCCGGGGCGGCGAGGCGTCCCTGCTGGTCGCCGCGCACTTCCCGGACATCAAGGCCGTGGTCGCCAGCACGCCGATCGGCTACTCCTGGCCCAACCACATCGGCACCGAGGGCACGCCACCGGTCGCCTCGTGGACCCTGGGCGGCCAGCCCGTGCCGTTCGTCGACCTGTCGGGCTCCGCGGGCGCGCTCCAGGACTTGCTGGTGGCCAACCGGGGCACGGACAACCTGGTCAGCCTGAACGACTGGGCCCTCGACGCCACCGCCATCGCGCCCAACCTGCCGAGCGCCGCGATCCCCGTCGAGCAGAACACTGACTGCGAGTACCTGCTGATCATGGGTGACGACGACCAGCTCTGGCCGTCCCACACGCTGTCACAGGTGTCCAAGCAGCGGATGGAAGACGCCGGCCTGGAATCCAACATCGATTTCCAGGTGCTGTCCGACGCCGGGCACATCGCACTGGTGCCGAACCAGCCGACCACCTACGACCACTACTTCCTGCCCATGCCGTACGGGGTGTACTTCGACCTGGGCGGCACCGTCGAGGGCAACCACCGGGCGAACCGGATCGCCTGGAGCGCCACCCTGGAGTTCCTGGCGGGCAACCTCTGACCTGATCCGGGGTGGGCGCCCTGTCGGGTCGCCCACCCCGGGCAGGGCCATTGGCCAGGGACGCGCCATCCCGTTCCGCCAATCGTCTCGCACCCCAATGCCGTGGTCTGAGAGCCAATCGGCCCAGGCGGAGGTCAGCGCGGGCTCGAGTGGGATCCAAGATCGTTCGGGGCGCGTACTGGTCTTCGGTTCATCCCTGAAGACGAGGAGCGAAATTGCCCCACCACACTCATCGACGGCATCTGCTTGGCGGCATGGCGGCCGTGGGCGCGATCTCCGCGCTTGTCGTGACCACACCGGCATCGGCGGCTCCGGCCGCCGAGCAGGCCGGAACGGTGACCTACTACGGGTTGTCCGCGCACAACCTGCTCGTGTTCCGCGGCACCAGCGGTCCGGACTTCGTCTCGGTCACGATGTCGGCCGACCGGCGCGTCACGTTGACGGATTCGCTCAACCCGCTCACCGCGTTGATGGGCTGCGACCAGATCGCCGCGAACAAGGTCAGTTGCCGCATCTACCACCCTGGCCTCAACGCGGAGTTCGATCTCTTGGGCGGTTCGGACACCCTGTACACCAGCACCCGGTTCACGGGCACCGTCCACGGCCGGGAGGGTGACGACGCCTGGAAGCGAATCGATACGGCACTGGACTCCCATCCGTCAGCGACCGCCTTCTACGGCGGCATGGGCACGGACACCGTCGACTACTCCTCCTCATTCGGCGGCGTGAAGGTGTCGCTGGACTCCTCGGCCAACGACGGCAAGGGCCTCGACAGGGACGACATCCGAGACGACATCGAACGCATCCACGGAAGCCAGTACTCCGACGTCGTCACCGGGTCCCCCTACGTCAACAGGACCGAGGTCCTCATCCCCGGTGACGGTGCGGACCAGGTGTGGGGCTACGGCGGCAACGACACCGTCGACCTGCGGGAGTCCAGGGCATCGGTGGACACCGTGAACTGCGGCCTCGGGACTGACACCGTCATCGGACGACACACCACCGACATCCTCACCCTCTGCGAATAGCACCACGAGCAGACCCGCCGCCCGGATCACACACGATCCGGGCGGCGGTTGCCGTTATCGAGCCGACCATGCCGATCCGGAGGCAGCTCTCAACCACCGAAATGGCCCTTCTCAAGCCCCACTGAAAACACGTGGCCCGCAGTCCGATGAGGACCGCGGGCCACGCACCGCCTGACGTCAGACTGCGGATCGGTCATGAAGGACGATCCAGCGCGTGATCAGGCAAACGCTCACAAGCTATTCAAAAAGATACAAAGGATTCCAATGTAGACCGGCACCAGGATGGAAATAAGCCACCTCTCGGTCGTTGACTCGCCACATGCCTCCAGTCTTCGGATCAAGGTAGATCGTCTGACCGAAGACATCCACAATAGGAGTCACCGGGCTGCCATTATTGTTAGAGATGTGTTCTCCGAGATGTTTCGCAGCTTGATCTGGGGTCTTGCCCCGCATTTCTGTGTGCAACTTTTCGATAGGATAAACACCCTTCTCATTCGGCTCCAGATAAGCGGATGAGAAGTGATCCGACTCGCTTTGAGTTTTCTTCGGCAGGTCATCTTTATTGTCGATATTGCGCGTATTCGAGGTCATGTCAACACTGTCGTCAGAATCTTTGGTTGATGCCTGCTTCAGCACAACCTCCCCGTCGCGGTTCTTGGGCTTCTTGGGGCCGCCACCGCCTCCACCGTCCGCCCCGCCGCTGGGGCGGGTGGCGGGCTTGGGGCCCGGACCGTGACCACCCCCGGAACCCTCCGCCGCCCCGACGGCCACGTCACTCAGCACGCCGAGCCAGGTTTGGTCGCTGCCTGGCGCGATGGGCTGATTCAGCTCGGTGGCGATGTCCATCAAGAGATCTTCCGTTGCTTCTGCCGCCTCGTTCACCGCAGTGCCCAGCGAGTCCTCGCCACCGAAGTCGCAGTCGCCCATGCCGGTTTTCGCTTGAACGTAGCAAAGGCCGTTCGGATCAACGAAGTTGACCGGGTTGTTGCCTGTGTAGGTATAAAGATTGGCAGTGCGAGGATTTGTGGGGGTCAAGTCCGGGTTGTGGCGGTACAGCGGGTCACCGCTGGTCCACTGGAGGGCTTCGGAGTCGTAGTAGCGGTGGCCGTAGTAGTGCAGACCGCTGGCGGGGTCGTAGGTCTTGCCGTTGAATTCTTCGGTGTATTTGTCGAAGTCGGCGAAGTTGGCAATGGTGGTGAACTCGCTGAGGACTTCACCGAAGGGGCCGAATGAGGCGACTCTCGCGGTGGAGCCATCGGTCTTGAGCGCCAGGACCGGGTGACCTTGAGGGCTGGTCATCACGTGTTGAGTGGTGCCGGTGACTTCGTCGCCGTCGTGGCGGGCGATGGTTTCCCCGCCCATTCCGATGTTCTGGCGGTATAGCGGGGCCTTGCCGGGTTGGTGGATGACCTCCATCGCGCCGAACCAGCGTCGGATGGTGTTCACGGTGCCGTCGGGGTTGCGCAGGACGGCGGCGACGCGCTGGTGGCCGTCGTAGAAGTAGGTCTCTGTCTCGCCGGTGCCCGGTTTGGTGACCTTGCGCAGGCCGGAGCCGTCCCAGACCTGGTCGATGACGGTGCCGTCGGACAGCGTGCGCTTGGTGGTGTTGCCTGCGTTGTCGTACTGGTAGGAGGTGTAGTCCGCGAGGTCGGGTTTGCGGAGCTTGTCCAACTGCTGCAGGTCGGTCGGGTTGTAGACGTGGTCCACGTTGCGAGTGGTGACGCGCTCGCCGATGGAATCCGGGTAGGCGGGGGCGCGTTGGGCGGTGATCTGGCTGGTGGCCATCCTGCCGCCCGGTGTGTGGGTGAACGCGCCGGTGTAGGTCAGCTCACCGCCGGTGCGGGTGGCAGTGACGAGCTGGTGCCGATGGTCGTAGGCGTAGGCGGTGGTGTTGACCGGCTTGGTGGTGTCACCCAACTGCTCGGTGGCGTTGCTGATCATGCCGTTGTCGGCGTAGTTCAGGGTCTGCCGGTAGCGCTGGACGTTATTGTTGCGGGCACTGAGGAGCGCGAGCCTGCCGTAGCGGTCGTAGCCGTAGGTCACCTGCGGGGAGGCGAACGCGCCGGTGTTGTTGGCGTTGACCACTCGTGAGGTGGTGAGCCCCGCTGTGTTGGTGGTGTTGATGACCGTGAGGTCCTGGCCGTTTATCTTCCACGACGCCAGGTTCTGTGAGCCGTCCCGGTCGTAGCCGTAGTCGATGTTCACGCCGTTGAAGGTCAGCGGCGGCGAGACCAGGCTCGCGCCGTGGGACCGGTACTCGATCGACTCGGCAACACCCGACGGGTCCATCTGCGTGTTCTGCACCAGGCGGTCGGTCTCGGCCAGGCCGGGCAGTAGCCCGTCGATGGCGAAGACGCGCTGCTTGGAACTGATCATGTTGCCGTGGGTGTCGTAGCGGTTGACCGTGCGCGTCACCGGGGAAGTAACGCCCGGACCACCTGCGGTGTGGAAGTGACGGCCACCAACATGCCGATGGTGTGATTGGCCTCGCCGGTGGCGTCATTGATGTCGCCTTGGCCGGGGACGATGTCCGCGGCGGTCGGTCGGTCGTAGGTGAAGGTGCGCTCGCCGAACTTGAGTTCGGTCTGTTGGGCCGAGCTGAGGGCGCGCGGTGCCGGGATCTCCTTCACCACGCGGTTCGCCACGTCGTAGACCCTGGTGTGGGTGTAGTCGGGGGCGTCGCCGGATTCGTGCGGCTCGATGGTCTTGGTCTGGTTTCCGTTGCGGTCGTAGGCGTAGGACCAGGTCTTCCCGCCCGTGGTGATCTTGACCCGCTCACCGAACCCGTTGTGCTCCATGTCGGTGACCACGCCGTCCGGGTCGGTGATCTTCGACCGGCCGGTGGCGTCACCGCGGTACTGGGTGGTCGCCCAGGTGCTGGGGCCGGTGGCCTCCGCGACCGTGATGATCTGCCCGAGCGCGTCAACGGTGGTCTTCGTGATGGCGGGCTTGGAGGCGTCGCCGACGACCTGGGCGGTCGTGGTGGTCAGCCCGTCGTAGGTGGTGGACAGCACCTTGCCGTTGTGGCCTGCCTCGGTGGTGCCGACTTCCAGGGCCGCGGTGGGCTACCGAGCGGGTCGTGGTTGGTGCGCAGGCCGATCGTGCCACCCGCCCCGTCCGGGCGCGCGGTGTAGACATCCCGGGTGTTGCCCGAGTGGTCGTAGTCGTAGGTCACCACCTGGTCGGCGAGGTTGTCCTGCTTGACCATCGTCCTGATCGCCCGGCCGAGGCCATCGACCTCGGTGGTGGTGTGGGAGAACTTGCCATCGCCAACAGCTGCCTCATTCACTGTGGACACGGGCGTGGTGCCACCACTGTCGAAAGCGACGTTGTCGTTGTAGGCCGCACGGGCGACCTCGACACCTGCCGCGGCGGACGCCGGGTGCTTGACCACGGAGCGGACGCGGCCGAGGCCGTCCACCTTGTTCACCACTCGTGCCTTGTGCAAGGCGTTCCCGAATTCGCACTCGTACCACGGGTCCGGTTCAGTGCCGGTGTCCGTGCCGTTGGTGTCGTCCGCGCACACGTAGTCAGGCCCCCGGGACTCCAGTACCACGCCGGTCGCCCGGTCGACAGTCGTCTCGGTGACGATGTGCTCGGTCAGTCCGGTCACCGCGCGCCGGGGGGTCAGGGTGCGGGTGGCGGTCACGCCGTGCACGTCGTAGGCGTACTCCGTGAACCCGTCGGCCGAGTTCAGGTTGCCGAACTGGTTGACCTGCTCCGGAGCCCAGGTGCGGTAGAGCAGCCCGCGGTTGGCCCCTGTACCGCCGAAGTACTGCATACGCGTCGTCCGCGGCGGCGCCGGGTTGGCCTTGAGATCGGTGACGGTGGTGTTCATGAGGTAGCGGAAGTCGGCGTCGTGGTAGGCGTAAGTGGTTCTCGCCAGATCCGTGGTGGTGTTGCCGATGGTCACGGACCCGGTGCTGCTCGCCGGTGCGGTGTTGAACACCGACGCGGTCCACCTCACGTTGAAGAGGTTGGTCGACTTGCGGACCTCAAGGTCGCCGTCGCCGTTGACGAACCGGACCTCGGTCGATTCGGGCTTCTCCAGCACGTACGCCGAACCCGCGGAGTGCGACGAGAAGGTGGTGATCGACGTGCTCTTCGTTCCGGCTGCCTCGCAGCCCGCCGCGGTCTGACCGTTCGTTCCCGTGCAGGTATAGCTGTTCGAGGTCTTGGGCAGCACGATTCGCGAGGGGTGCTCCGAAACCCACAACGAGTTGCGAACCGGCAGTTCCTTGACGTGATAGGAGCTCTTGGTGACCGACATGACGCCGGACTGGTTGACTCGGTCAAATCCGGAAGCGCTGTAGAACGCCGAGTCGCCCAGAACGGTGTAGGACTCGACCGGCAGGCCCGCTTGGTCCTGGCTGTAGTCGTACACGGTGACCGCGGTGCGGTCGTCGGTCCCCGTGTTGGGGTCACCCAGGTTCAGGGCGCGGTGCTCGCGAAAACCGCGGAAGCCGCGCTGGCCGAACGGACCGGGAAGGAACGTGGAGAACTTGTAGATGTACTTGGTCGTGATGACGGGCTCGCCGTGGCCGGGGTCCGCCGCGAGTTCGGCGACGACCCACTTGCCTGCGGTGGTGCTGCGACCGTACGTGACGGTGGTCTTGCCACCGTGTCCATTGTCGACGGTGCGCATGAGTCGCGCCGGAGCGGCGCGCTGAGACGACTGGTCGAGGATGGGGCGGGCGTACCGCACCGTCGCCACGCCGTCGTCATTGACGTCGTCGACCAAGTCTGTCAGTCCGTCGCCGTTCACGTCGGCGGCGCGGTGGGTGTAGCGGTGTCGGTAGTCGGCCCGGTCGGCGTACTCGGCCAGGGTGCCCTCGGCCTTCACCGCGCCGAGCAGGGCGGGGATGACCTCGGAGCTCGCCGTGTTGGACCGGACCCAGGCCGCGCCGCTTCCCAGGTATGCCTTGTGCGCGGTGCCGGCGCCGTCGCGGTAGACCAGGTCGGGGACGCCGTCGTAGTCGACATCCATCAACGAGGTGCGTTCCCGTCCGCACCCCGGTCGCCGCACTGGCCCTCCAGCTGCGGCTCGACGAAGAGCTGTCCGATCGAAAGCTGGTCGCCCTTCGCGCCCAGGCGACCCAGACGGCGGAATTGGTGGGCCTGCTCGGTGAGGGAACGATGCGCGGCTGGTGCTCGACGGAATCATTCGTCGACGCGGACTCTGCGGTCCAGCGCGCCCTGCCCGGGTGGCGGCCACCGGCCGCGTCACGACCGCCGGCGGTCGAGGGGCGGCGCTGAGCGGGTCGGCGGGTTCGGATCGAGCGTGTCAGTCGTCGTCGCCCATGCGCAGCGCTGTTCCGGTCACCGTGACCGTTCGGCTTCCCGCCTCGGCACGGACCGTCAGGACGCTGGGCCTGCCCATGTCCTCGCCTTGGCGCACCACCACGGTGGCGGGCAGTTCGACCAGGTCCAGGTCACGCAGGTAGCCGCCGAACGCCGCGGCGGCCGCGCCGGTGGCGGCGTCTTCCACCTGTCCGCCGGGCGGGAACGGGTCCCGCGCGTGGAACGTGGTCGAGTCCTCCGCCCAGACCAGGTGCACCGTCGTCCAGCGCCGCGCGGCCATGAGCGCCGCGAGGCGGTCGTAGTCGTAGTCGAGGCGGGTCAGCCGGTCGCGGGTGCTCACAGCCAGGACGAGGTGGTCGTTGCCCGCGTTGGCGATGTGCGCTGGGTAGCCCGGGTCCAGGTCCTCGGCTGCCCAGCCGAGCGCGGCCAGCGCCTCGGCGACATCCTCATCGGGCGCCTTCTGTGTCCTGGTGGGGACGCTGGTGAACGTCGCCTCGACGCGACCGTCAAGCCGCCTTCGGGTACCGATGGTCACGATCCCGACCTGGGTGGAGAACGCGAAGGTACCGGTCCCCTCCCGTTCGGCGAGCGCCACGGACGCCGCGATCGTCGCGTGTCCGCAGAAGGCGACCTCTGCGAGCGGGCTGAAGTACCGGATGGTCACCTCGGGTCCGGGAACGACGAAAGCGGTTTCCGAGAAGCCGACTTCAGCGGCGATGGCGAGCATCTCCTCCGGACCCATCCCCCGCGCGTCGAGAACCACCCCGGCCGGGTTCCCCCCACCGGGGACCTCACCGAACGCCGCGTACCGCAGGACACCGGTGGTGGGTGTGGTTTCGCTGGAGCCGTTCACGGCGCTGCCGTCCGTTCTCGATCGGCCGCTGGAGCGGCCGTTGCCATGGTCGTGTCAGCCGCGGTCCCGGCACTGTTCCACCCGAGACCTTCATCGCAGGATGTACGCGCCGGCACGGTCACAGGTTCCATTGGTTCGCAAGGGATGGGCGGAAGCGGCCCGGTTGGCAGCGGCGGGACGCGCGCCCACGTCCGCGAGCGCCGGTCTTATTCGGACCCATGACGAGGCGCGGCAGAGGCTGAATGCGTGGGGTTCGCAGTAGTCGGATCCCAGCCCTTCCCACAGGCCGAGATCCGCCCACCTCACTGCTCTTGCTGTCCGTATCGGCCTTATGGTGCCGGGACGATGATGACTCCGTCTGCCGCGATGGACTTCGCGGGGGAACTTCCCGACCGGAGCACCAGTGAGTCTCCGGACAAGATCTTCACCGGAGTGCTTCCGTTCAACAGCGTCCACCCTGGCTGGGTGTTCTGGTTCAGGGTGAAGGTGTGGTTGCCCGCTGAGGAGTTGAGCGTGAAGCGGGACGAAGGGTCACGATCCGCTTGCGTGGTGGACGGGTTGTTGACCCAGATGTGGTACTGCTTCTTCGGGTCGACGTTGTGGGTGAAGGTCCACGTCGCTGACGGGTCGCCCGCTGCTCCGGGCTTCAGGATGCGCCCGCTGCGGTCGACGCAGCTGCAGTCGAAGGAGGTCCACCCCGAGCCGCTGGTGTACGAAACGTCCTTCTTGGAGGAATAGACCTGGTGGTTCAGGAACACCACCTGCGCGTCGTTGACCTTGCTCCCGAACTTTCGCTGCCACGCGACCCAGAACTCGTCGAAGGTCGTTGGCTTCGCTTCGGCGAGAACCGGCAGGAAGTGGTGCTTGAACGAGTACCGGACCAGGTCGGGCAGACCGTCGAGAGATTCGGTCGGTGTGTTGTCCAGAAGGTCCACGAACGTGCCCGCGACCCAGCCCTCGGCATTCCTCGCAGCGGGATCGGCCGTGGAGCACCGAACCACGAGACCGCTCGTGTGCTTGATCTCGCACTTCTCGAGGTCGTAGTCGAAGCCGTCGCCAATCGTGATCACGGTCCGCGAAAACTCGCCCGGCCGGTTCTCGCTGGCCGCCGCCACGGTATGGGCGAGTGCTTCCTGAAACGCGCACCGAGGGCTGCTGGGTGATTGGAACTCGTGCGGGTTGCAGTTCGGCGCGGGAGGGATGGCTCCGAAAATGTTGTGGTGCACCTGATGGCCGAGTTCGTGTTCTGTGGTCGATCGACCGCTGTCGTCGGCGTACAGCGTCACCGTGCGGGTCGACTGGCTGTAGTGCGAGGTGCCGTCACCGTCGTGCAGTCGAATCCTGGTCTGGCCGAGGGTTTCCGCGCCCACCAGGTCGAGCACGTTGACTGTTCCACCGTATGCCAGGGCAGCGGGCGAGCTCGCTATGTGTTGCTGCGGCCCGGCGGCTTCCGCGAAGAAGCGACCGATGTGCGCGTCCCACGCGTACTCGGTGGCGTCCGAGTCCGGAGGGAGGACGAGAATGGACCTGTCCTCGTTCTCTGGGTACACCCGGATGGCGATGTCGCTGGCGCGGCACGCGTGAGCGCCCGCGAATTCGACGCCATCGCCGGGGACGGGGCAACCCTGCCACCAGTCACCGCTCGGCAGTCGGTAGCGGTTCGGATAAGGAAAGGTGATCGAGTAGCCGCCGTCTTGGCCCAAGTGGTTGACGATCCTGTTTCCAGTCCCGCCTGGTCCGTCGGTGAGCGGCTGCCACTGGTCGCCGTCGTGGTAGACAGCCTCGAATTTCGCTCCCGACAACCCTCTGGTGTCTGAGCCGCCGTCATTCCTCCACACCTCCACCTTCCCCGCCGCTGTCACCGTCACCGGGTCGGCATCGCACACGTTCGTCGGAGAGACCGTGTCGGGGCAAAGTGGAAGGCACCACGGCGCGTCGGGGGCCTGTGTGGGGCATGGCGCGGGGGGTGCCGGAGCCCAAGGACCACCCGTCCCATCCCATGGTTCCGTGTTGGGCAGGTCCCATGGCAGGTTTTCACAGCCACCCAGGGCGGCGGGCAGGGCGAACTTGTACGCGTTGGGGTTCGGGGTCGTGATCGAACCACCGGTGAACCCGAGATGGACCACCTGCCCAGGGGCGATGCACTCCACTCGATCAGGAATGATCGGGTGGCCCCAGTGCCGGATACGGATGTTGAGTTCTGCGTTCGTGCCCGGCAGGTTGCAGTTCCTGCCGAGAGAAAAGCGGAAAAGAGGTACACCCGGAGGCACCGGGTACTCCGGGGACTGCGCGTAATTTCGGTGCCGGAATCCCCGGTCGTCGGGTCCCGAACACGGCCACGACGTGGTCGCGTTCTGCGTTCCGGCCGCGCTCACCTCCCTCACCGGTTGTTCAGCGGAGACCGGCGACACGCCCACCGTCGTGATCACCGCCGTGGCTATCAGCACGGCACACAGCCAGACCGGCTTGGTCCTTCTTTTGAGTCGCATCCTACTTCTCCTAGGACAACCTTGTTCGCATACTTCGATACGGCGCCAACCAACACCCCGGTTCTCCGGGCCTGGACCGGCGACATGATGTCCACCTGCCCCCGGCGAATTGTCCTCTGTGGCGTGTGCTGCACCACCGACCATGCACCAGGTTGTCAGAACGCGAACGGGCTGTTGGACTGCTATGCCTGATCTGACCAGTGCCCCGGCGCTCGCCTGAGGGCGCCGGGGCACGGCACCCCTCAGGCGCAGCGGTCGAAGCGGACGTAGGTGGAGTTGGCCTTCTTGCCCCCCGCCTCGACCTGCACATAGACGTTGCCTAGGTCACCGCCGCGGCAGAGGTGAGCGATGGACTGGGTGAGCTCGGACAGGTCGACCGGAGCGCTCGCGATGACGTGGTCGGCCCAGAAGCGGCGCTCCTCCATCAGACGGATGGTGCCTGAGCACAGGGACGTCCCGAAGCCGGTGAGAAACGTCTGCCCGCCAGTACGCACCAGCGAAGGCGCGGAAGCCGTCACACCACACCCGGCGTTCGGCGCGGCGGTCGTGGCCGATGCCGCCGAGGGAAACAGGGCCGCGGCGGTCGCGAGGCCGAGGAGGATGGCATGGGTCTTGCGAATCATCTTTTCTCCAAGGGATGAACTGAGGCCACGGTGATCTGATGGCCGACTAATCTCGCTCGACATACTCGGATGGAGCACAGGATCGCTTGCCCCTGCGCAGATGGTCCACGGGGGGCATTCCGCTTTTGCTTCAAGGAGCTGAAACCCGCTTGCAAGCCCTTTGGCAGGGCACCCTACTTATCCTTCCACCTCGAACACGACCTAAGGATGAAGATGAGTGCTGTCAAGGGATTTGTGGGTGTGGCCATCGCAGCGTTCGCGCTCGCCAGTACTGTGGGTGCGCCCGCGGCCGCGGCCGACGAGGTGTCGGGTGGGACGTGTCCGATCTCGGTCCAAGCACCGGCACTGGTCTCGGAGGGCGGGCGTACCACGATCCGCGCCCAGGGCCTTACCCCGTGCAGCGGCGAGGTTCGCCTCTTCGAGGTGTTCTACCCGCAGGGCAGGGTACTGGCCCGCGAGGAGTTCGGGCCGGAGCCGATCGGCAGGCGTACCGTGTCGGCCGCCTGCGAAGGCCTCTACTCGGGTGCGGTCTACGCCGAGGTCCGCATCTGGACCGGGCAGGTCGCCCGTTCATCCACCGTCCAGTTCCCGGACTGCCGCGGCTGAACACGCTCACCTTGGGCCATTGCAATGCCCGTGAATCCGCCCCCCTGCGCGCAGGGGGGCGGATTCGGTCGACCCAGGCGCCACGAGTCAGATGATGTCGGTGACCAAGAGTCCCGGAGTGGTGAAACCGCCCCGACAGGTCGAGGAATTTCGATGAGAGCCTTTCCTGCACGCTGTGGTCGATGCAACCACCCGAGTGAGGACCGAGCGCCAACGAGATCCATCAGTCGAGTCGTGGGCGACTTTGCCGTCGCCCTGACTCCATTCACGCTGATACCCGTCGTGGGGGCCGATGCCGCTCCCCTCGGTGTCGTCCACAATGCCGACTCGCCCACTGCCGTGCCCCACAGTTACCTCGTGGCGCTCCGCGACTCCGCTGGACCGGCCGCGGCCTCGGCCACGGGATTGGCGGCCGCGTACCGCGGTGAGGTCACCCACCTCTACGACGCCGTGTTCCACGGTTTCGCCGCCAAGATGTCCGCTGAGGACGCCCGACGGTTGGCCGCGGACCCGGCAGTGGATTACGTGGAGCGCGATTCCCGTGCCACCCTGAGCGAAGAGCCGGGCACGACGACCACGCGCGACAACGCGATCTGGGGTCTGGATCGCATCGATCAGCGCAGGCTCACACTCAACGGCAAGTACCACTTCGTAGACAAGGGCGCGGGCGTTCGGGTCTACGTGCTCGACACCGGTGTGCGCACGTCCCACAACGAGTTCGACGGGCCTTGGGGCGCCAACCGCGCCTCGGGACTACGTCGGCGGCAACGGTCAGGACTGCCACGGGCACGACACCCACGTCGCGGGCACCGCGGCGGGCCAGACGTTCGGGGTCACCCCGGCCGCCCAGGTCGTCAGCCTGCGCCTGTTCGACTGCGAGGGCGAGGGCGGCGAGGTCGCCGACATCGTCGCCGCGCTGGACTACATCGTCCAGCAGGGTGTCCGACCCCCTGTCGTCAACATGAGCTTCGGGGTCACCGCCTCCTCCGCGGTCGACAGCGCCACGAATCGGGTACTGGCGGCGGGTTACACGGTGGTGGCCGCGGCAGGAAACAACGGCACGTTCTCCGATTACATCTCACCTGCACGGGTCCCAGGCGTGCTCACCGTCGCCGCATCCGACCGCAACGACCAGCGGCCGTACTGGTCCAACCACGGACCGGTCGTCGACCTCTACGCACCCGGTGCGGACATCCGCTCCGCCGACCACACCAGCAACACCGCCACCAAGACCCGGAACGGGACGTCCATGTCCGCTCCTCTCGTGGCCGGGGTCGCGGCCCGGTTGCTCGGTGGCCAACCGAGCATCCAGCCCGCTGGGGTGAACTGGGCGTTGACCCGCAACGCGGTGCAGGGCGTGATCTCCGCGGGCTCACCCCCACCACCGGGCTGGTCACCGGGAAACCCGCCTGGCGACCCGGAGAACCCGGAGCCCACCGAGAACGGCGGCCCCATTGGGATCGAGTCCACGGCACCGCTGCTGCACGCATCGGTCATGGGCCAGCGGGACGGCAGCTGCGTGCTTATGAACATCGCGACGAACAAGGACATCCCTGACGCGGGACAGGGCACGATGACGCCGCTGCCCATCGCCGGTTGCGACACGACCGGGATGTGAGGGCCGATGCGGGTGAACTACCGCATCACCCACCCTCGCCCCGCCGACCTGCGCGTGGACCTCGTCGGCCCCGACGGGCAGCGCTACCGGCTCCGCAACGCCGGGCAGACCGGGAGCGTCGCCGACGTGACCTCCTGGCCCGCGGTCAACCAACCCCGCCGAAACGGCACCTGGCTGATCGACGTGATCGACCTCGCCCCCGGCGCCGCAGGCAGGCTGAACCACGCCGAGATCGCGTTCTGACCTCATCGGATGCCTTCCCTGTCCGGACCCCGTTTCCAGCTGTGGGTGCTGGTCAGTAGTCGCTGAGGTTCTCCGCAGCGGCGAGGATCTCCTGCGAGAAGAAACTCACCTGCACGTAGCCGTCGGGGTCCCCGTCAGCGCAGGCGCCCTTGCCGAAGGACACGATGCCCACCTGGATCTTCGCGCCGGACGGCTTGCGCTTGATCAGCGGTCCGCCGGAGTCTCCCGAGCAGACTCCCACCCCCACACCGCCGCCCGCGCAGAGAATCGCCCTGAAGTCGCGACTGGGGTTGAAAGTCTGCTTGCACTCCTCATCGGAGACGAAGGGGACGAAGGCCTTGTGCAGGGTGCCCTGGCCGGGAGATGCCGCCCCCCAGCCCATGACCTGGAGCATTCCGCCGTCATTGCCATCGGTTGTCGCGATGGGCAGGACGGGCAGGCTGACCGGCCTGCTGAGCTTCAGCAGGCCCCAGTCATGCCCTGCACTCCCCCTCCGCGGCGGGCGAACCGCCGATGAGCTCGGTCTCGAAGGTCGAGTCGCCGCGCTCGAGCTGCCACTCGGTGGTGCCCGAGCCGGTCGACGTACTCGGCACCTCGCCCGTCGCGACCGCCCCTTCGGCCAGAAGCCCGAGAACACCAACGGCCACAACTCACATCCGAGTCGCTTTCACCCGGAAGGGCCGCCGTCTCCTTGTGATGTCATGCTGGTGACGCATAATGTCCTCCATGCTCCGCTTGAGCCGAGCCCAAAGAATGCGTTCAACCACTTTCTGGGCGCTTCCACCCGGCTGCCAGGCGGTCGAGTGCAAGGCGGCAAACGCGGACGCGCCGGGACGCGCGGCGGACGTCGATCGCCGGCGACGTGCAGCAAACCGGCCTGCTTGGACGGTAGGGCATCGTGACAACCGATCGACGTGACGACCTGCTGAGGGCGCTGCGCGACCCCAGCACTCCCGGTGACGCCCGCAGGCGGGCACTGGGGGAACTGATCGCCTGCGGGCTGGTCGGCGGCGTGACCGACGCCGCACCCGTGCTGGCGGCGCTCGTCGCTGCCCGGCGAGCACCAGCCGCCGACCGGCTGTGGGCCGCGACCGAGCTGGTCGAACCCGCGAGCCCCGAGTTCCGGGCCATCGGGTTGGCGGCTCTGCTGGAGCTGGCCGCCGAGCCCTCTCCCCCGGTCGCCCTCGGCGCTTGTGAGGCACTGGCGGAATGGGGCGACGCGCGTCACCGCGCCCGGGCCAGGCGGGGTTTCACCGACTTGATCCGTGAGCCGGGCCTCACTGAGATCGACCGGGCGCACGCGCGGCGCTGGCTCGATTCCACCGGCGGCCCTGGCTTCGTCCTGCTCGCCGAAGAGGCCCCTGGCCCCTGAACCATCCCCGTACCACTCGACTTCACCGACGGAGCACCGCGCAAGCCGTCTCTGCACAGCAAGCGGGCCGTGGCGTGCACACCCGGGCGGGTGACGTCGGCAGAACGTGAAGGACCTCCGAAGCAGAGCGCGATCCCAGCTCGTGGTAGCGCCGATCACAGCGCCGCGACGGGCTCCGGGTAGACCGCGCTCAGCGCCTCATCCGCGAGGGTAACCGCTCGGGCGCGGCTGAGAGCGCGGCCCTCGGCCTCGGCGGCGGCGTACCCGTCGGCGCCGAGCGCGGCTTCGGCCTGCTCCAGGGCGGCATCGATGATCTCGTCGAACTCGGGCATCGTGTAGGACATCTCGCGGCTGCGGCCGATGGCGCCGCTGAGCCGCGCGGCGTCCCGGTGGGCGCCCGCGGTCACCAGCAACTTGGCCACGCCGCGCAGGACCCGCACCACGTGGATGTCGTTGAGCCTGCCCTTCCAGCGGTGCAGGAGCTGGCGGTAGGTCGCGGCCGACCGCACCGCGTCGCCATACGCGGCCTCGCACAGCGCTGTCGACATCGACGCCGAGTACGCGAGGTACAGGCTGCCCGACCTCTCGGCGGCCTCCACGGCCAGCCAATAGCGGCGCAGCGCCTGCGCCGGGTCATTCGCGATGACCAGCTCGGCGTCGAGCATGTGGGCCAGCGCGCGCAGGTGGGGGGACGGCGAGCTCAGGGCACGGTGCAGCAGTTGGGGCACCCGGTCGTCCATCTCGCCCACCTGTCCGGTGTGGACCAGCAGTGAGCCCATGAGCAGGCCGAAGAGCAGGGCGTGGGCGTCGGCGCCCTCGGTGAGGGCCGCGTCGACGGCTCGCCGGTACAGGCGGATGCCCCCGGCGAGGTCGTGCTCCAGGGTTGACACCGCGGCCATCGCGCCCAGCGCGAACCTGCGCGGAGCGCCTGGGGTGGACTCGACAAGGGCGACCGCCCGCTCGGCACGGCAGCGGGCGGCGCGCAGGTCGCCGCCGAGCCACGCGCCCGTGGCGAGAGTGGCGTGGGCCGTGCCCGCCAGGGGGTGGGCCTCGGCGCCGGGCAGCGCCAGGGCCGCCTGCGCCCACTCGTAGACCTCCGGCCGCAATGAGGAGATGGCGTAGCAGTCGAGGGCAGCGGTGAGCCGCAGCGCACCATCGGCGTCCTGGTGCTCGATGTGGAAGCGTTGCGCTGCACGGAAGTTGCGCAGTTCCGGGTCGGCCAGTTCCAGCCAGCGGTCCTCGAACCCGGAGGTGGTCGGGTCCAGGGCCTCGGCCCGCTCGACCGACCACCGGGCGTGCATCGCCCGGGCCGCCGCGAGGCCGCCTCGGTCGCGGAGGCGGTCGCGACCGAAGCGGCGCAAGGAGTCCAGCATCTCGTAGCGGCTGCGGCCGCCGACGTCGAAGTGGCGGATGAGGGAGCGCTCGGCCAACGAGACCACTGCCCGGACGGCGTTCTCCGGGGACACAGCCGCGTCAACCACCGCCAGTGCCGCGTCGAGGCCGAAGTCCCCGGGCAGAACCGAAAGCCGGTCGAACACCTCCTGGTCGACGGGGTCGAGCAGGTCGTAGGACCACTCGATGACCGCGATGAGCGACTGGTGGCGCGGGGGCCTGGTGTCCCTGGGCGACCGCAGCAGCTCGGGCTGGTCGTCGAGGCGGTCCAGGATCTCCTGGATGGCGATCCCGTTGGTCCGGGCGGCGGCGAGCTCGATGGCCAGCGGCAGCCCCTCCAGCTTGCGGCAGATCTCGGCGACGACTTCCGGGGCGCCGTGAAAGCGCGGGTTGGTGGCCCTGGCGCGGTCGAGGAACATCGTCACCGAGGGTGAGGCGAGCTCGCCGGGCTCGGGGACCGGCAGGCAGTCCAGCGGCCAGACGTGCTCCCCACCGACACCCAGGCGCTCCCGGCTGGTCGCCAGGACCTGGACGTCCCCGCGCAGGGTGAGCAACCGGTCGACCACCCGCGCGGCGGTATCGATCACGTGCTCGCAGTTGTCCAGGACGAGCAGGCCGGAGCGGCGGGCCATGGCTTCGAGGACGAGCCGCTCGCGCTGCCCGCCCGCGTCGGGGACGACCTGCACCGCGGCAGCGAGGACGTCGAGCAGTTGGTCCTCTTCGGTGATCGCGGCCAGCTCGCAGACCAGGACGCCGTCGGGGAACCGGGTCTCCACGCGGCGGGCGATCTCTATGGCCAAGCGGGTCTTGCCGACACCGCCAGGACCCACCAGGGTCACCACGGGGGCGGCTCCCAGCATGGCCTCCACCGCCGCGAGGTCGTGCTCGCGCCCGACGAAGCTGGTGTTGGGAAGATTCGCCACCGGGCGGACGCCGTTGAGGGCCAAGGAGTCCTCGGGCGGCGCGAGCCCGTCGGCGGCGTCGCCGCGCAGGATCGCCAGTTCGAGCTGCTTGAGGTGGTCGGAGGGCTCCAGGCCGAGTTCGGACGTGCTCAGGCTGCGGAATCGCCGGTAGGTCTGCAGCGCCTCGGCTGCCCGACCCAGGCGCTGCAACGCGATCATCATGGCCCGCCAGGGCCGCTCGTCGAGCGGGTCCTCCACCAGGATCGGCTCCAAGCGGGCAATGGCGTCGTCGTAGCGGCCCAGGTCCAGTGCGGTCTCGGCCCGCTGCTCGACCGCCGACCGGTGCAGCGCGGCCAGCCGGGCGGCCTCGGCGCGCGCGAACTCCTCCTCGGCGAACTCGGCGTAGGCGGGCCCACGCCACAGGGCCAGGGCTTCATCCAGCAGGCCCGCCGCGCGCTCGGGCACCGTGTCGCGGCGGGCGGAGACCACCAGGTCCTCGAAGCGCAGCGCGTCGACGAGGTGGCGGGGGACCGAGAGGGTGTAGCCGGGCGGCGTGGTGCGCAGGCTGACCTCGGGAACGGCGTCGACGACCCGGCGCAGCCGGTAGGCCAGGGAGTAGAGCGCCGCGCGGCTGTCGTGCGGCTGGGCGTCCGGCCAGACGGCGTCGACCAGCCGATCCGCGCTGACGGTCTGCCCGAGGCGCACCAGCAGGGCGCCGAGCAGCCTGCGCAACCGCTCGGACTTCACCAGGGAGGCGGCCGCGGCGGGGCCGTCGAGCTCCAGGGAGCCCAGTACCCGGAAACGCGGGTCGACGCCGTCCGGGGCAGGCAGCTGCTCCGGCCGCATGGGCTCACCTCCATCGGTTGGTCTGGTGATTCTCGCCTGGTACGCGGTCCCGGGTCGCTCCGGTTTCCCACGGTGCACCTCGTAGGAGATGGCGATCCCGGAACGGGCCCAGGACGTGCGGTCCATCACAGTGCCGCGGTCTGGCGGCACTGTGCTTCCGTGTCGACGGCAAGCCGGTGGAGGGGCCGGGCGCGGCCTGCCGCTTCGCGATCTTCCAGCTCGACGAGGAGGTGCACGCCGCGGAATTCGACCGCACCCCCGCCCAGGCCAGCGGCCGGGGCGAGCGAGGGGGTGGGGAGGTGCCGAGGGACGCGCACTCTCCCGCTTCGACTGCCCTCGGACGCGTTGCCCGTAGTCCTGCGAGAACCACAAGGTCGCCCGGCTGCGTACCCCTCGTGCAATCAGCGAGGTGAAGGAGCACGGCGATGGCACGGCATCCCCTTTTGGGAGCTTTCGCACCCCGGCGTGCGGCCAGGCTGCTGGAGGTGATCGCCGAGGTGGCCGCGGACGGGCGTACCGCCGGGCAGGCGCGGACTCCAGGACTGGCGGACGTGCTGGCGGGCAGGAGCGCTCTGTGGGGCTATCTCGACCGGGCCGCCGTCGGGTGGGTGGACGCGGCGGTCGCCGCCCAGCGCATGCGAGGTGCGCGGGCGGCGGTGTTCCAGGACGCGGCGCTCATCGCGATCGCGATCGACGCGTGGCGGATCGATGCCGACCCCGGCGACCCGGTCTCCCCGGTCGACCGGCCCGCACCGCAGGCTCCGCGCGACACGGCCCGCCACTACCGGCGGGTCGCGCGGGCGCTGCGTCTAGACCCGGTGGTGGCGGACCTCCGCTACCGGGCGCGACTGCGGCACATGGACGCGAGCGCACTGGAACAGGTCAGAGCGCCTTCTGATCGACGTCCATCGGCGCGGGAGGGAAGACCGTGGGGTACTGGTCCACCATGGCCGTCATGCTCGTCGTCCTGATCGCGGCATCAGCGGCGGTCACCGTCCGGCTCCTCCTCAACCTCGTCCGCTGGCATGAGTGGGTGACCCACGCGGCCCCGTGGGTCCGAACGGCCTATTGGACAGCCCTCTGCTACGCGGCCGTTCCGGTCGACCTGATGACAGAGCCCGTCCTGGTGGACGACATCGCCGTCCTCGTGGCGGCCTCAGCGCTCGTGGCGCGTTCGCGCCGGAAGCCCGGCACCGATCGGGTCGGCGGCAGGTGAAGCAGAGCCGCGCGACCCGGCGGAAGTGGCGCGCGGTCTCGCAAGCTCGGATCGAGGTGGCATGTCCAGGTCCGCGACCAGCCCCGCCGGGGGACTGGTGGTTCGACGGGCACCGCGTCCACTCGGCCTCGGGTTCGTTCACGCCCTACGCGGTCGAGTTCCACCAGCGGTGGACCTTCGCCCGGTTCCTTCCCGGCGGGGCGTTGGCGCTGGCCTTCGAATCGGGGCAGCCGTGGAGCGAGCACGGCTCCCACGGGTCCCGGCTCGGCGGCGTGGAGGTCCTGTCGTGGACCGGGGTGGATTGGGACCTGGTCGCCTTGGAGTACGACGAACGCGAGCACGATGAGGAGTTCGTCCCGGACGACGTCGTCTGGCACCCGCGCGGGGTGCTGGCCTGGCTGCGCGACGGCCTGCTCTACGCCCACCAGGTGGCGGGGCCGAGGCTCGCGGTGGGCGATCCCTGCCCGACCCGGGACTCGGCGGGCCCGCTGGTGTTCAGCATGGAGGTCGCCGGTCCCTGGCAGAGGCTCGAACTCGGCCGCGACGGGCGCGAGCTCATCGCCGGGCGCGGGCGGCGCACCACCATCATCAACCTTGAACTGGGCGTGCCAGGCGACTGACAGATGGGCGGAAGACGCTGCGACGACCCTGGGGCGTCCGGGCCGCGATCCAGCGGCGTGGGAGGACCACTTCACGGGGAGAGCACGATGCGGTCGGTGACCGTGGTGGGGGCGGGGCAAGCGGGTATGCCCTTGGCGCTGGCGCTGCAAGCGCACGGCTACCAGGTGAGAGTGGTGACCGACCGGTCGGCCGCCGCGGTCGAGTCGGGACCGGTTCTTTCGAGCCAGGGCATGCAGTCGGCTGCCGTGGAGATGGAGCACGGCCTGGGGGTGGACTTCTGGACCAGGCAGGCTCCCTCGTGGGAGGGCCTGACGGTGACGCTGGCCGCTCCCGGTGGTGGGATCGGTTGCGCGTGGACCGCTCCCAAGAAGGCCTACGGCGAGTCCATCGACCACCGCCTCAAGCTCTCCGGCTGGCTCCGCGTCTTCGCCTACCGGGGTGGTGAGGTGGTCGTCCGCCGCGTGACCGTGGACGTCCTGGAGGACTACGCGCGCGCGAGCGACCTCGTGGTGGTCTCGGCGGGGCGCGGCGAGCTGGCCGAGCTGTTCGCGAGGAACGAGCGGCACTCGCCCTTCGACAGGCCCCAGCGGGCGCTCGCCTTGGCCTATCTCGACGGAGTCGTCCCCCGGATCGACTTCACCGGACCGGGCGTCACCGTGGTACCCGGCGTCGGCGAGATCGTCGTCTTCCCGGCGCTGACCCTGGAAGGCAACTGCGAGATCGTCACCATGGAGGGCGTTCCCGGTGGTCCGCTGGACTGCTGGGCCGGGGTCGGCTCGCCTTCGGCGCACCTCGCGCGCACCAAGGAGGTGCTGAAGCGCTTCGCCCCGTGGGAGGGCGCCCGGTGCGCCGACGCGATCCTGACCGACGATCGCGGGTGGGCCACGGGCTCCGTCACCCCCGTGGTCCGCGAGCCGGTCGGCGTGCTGCCGTCGGGCAGGCCCGTGCTCGGCATGGGGGACTCGGTGGTCCTCAACGACCCGGTCACCGGGCAGGGCGCCAACAACGCGGTCAAGGCGGCGATGACCTACCTGCGGGCGATCCTGGACCGGGAGGACCAGCCCTTCGACGTCCCGTGGATGCGCGCGACCTTCGCCGAGCACTGGGAGGTGGCGAAGCACTCCACCCGGTTCACCAACACCATGCTGGCCCCGCCGCCGCACGTCGTGGAGATCATGGCGGCAGGCGCGCGCCACCCCGAGGTCGCCGACCGGGTGGCCACCGGCTTCGACCGGCCGCAGACACTGGCCCCCTGGTTCTTCGACGCGGCCGCGGCGGGCGCCTACCTCGATTCCGTGGCGCAGGACCGCCGGTGACGGGATTCCCGACCACCTCCACCCCGCTGCGCGGCGCCGTCGTGCCTGCTCTGCGGTCCGCCCGCGTCCTGCTCACCCCGCTCGCCGCACTGGTCGGCGCTGCTCAGGTGGCGGTGGGGGCCAAGTGCTGGAGGACGGACTGCAGCTTGCGCTGAGCGCGGTGCAGCCGCGACTTCACGGTCCCCACCGGGATGCCCAGGTGCGCGGCGATCTCGTTGTGGGTGAAGTGGTGGTAGTAGGCGAGCTGGATGAGCTGCTGGTCGGTGATCGGCAGCGCGTCCAGCGCGGTGCGGATCTGCCAGGTCAGCCATGGGGCCTCGTCGTCGTGGGGCACCGCGCTGTCGAGGTGCTGCGCCTCGTACGGGTGAACGCGGTTGCGGTCGGTGTGCTTGCGGTACATGTCGATGGCCGCGCGCCGCGTGATGGTGTACAGCCAGGGCACGAGCGGGCGCCGGGGGTCGAAGCTGGACGCTGCCCGCCACGCCTGCAGGAGGGCCTGCTGGACGGCGTCGGCGGCGAGGTGGTGGTCGCCCAGCACGTGGTGGGCTACGGCGTACATCCGGTGGGCATAGGTGTCGTGGATGGCCTTGATGGTCGAGGCGTCGCCCCCTGCGAAGCGCCTGCGGAACTCCGGGTCGTCGCCGATGTCCACCGGGAGGTCGTGGTGAATGGGGACGTTGAGGGGTTCGCTCCCGGAGACCACGGCGTCGACAACCGGGTCAGGTCGGTTTCGACGGCCTTGGATGGTGGTGTGCTCGCTGTTCATGGCCCCTCTTGCTGGTCATCCCCGTGTTGTGCTCACACACTGCGATCCCCGTCTGTCCTGCGGCTTCCAAGTCACTTTCACGCTGGTCCCTTCAGGTGATAGGTGGTCACCGCCGGTCACAGTCCGGGTGAAAGCGCGACGCGAGAGCGACAGCCGATGCTGAGCCGGTCACGCCGCGTGGACCCAGGCGCGCTTGGCACGACAGGTCCGAGAAACCGGAAAGATCCGATGACCAACCGAATTCCCCACCGGCTGGGCGAGGGTGCCGCACTCGTCGAGCAGTGCCTGGACGTCCTGGCGGGTCGTCTCAAACCCGCGATGCCCTACGCCGCTCCTGAGGAACTGGCCGCGGTCCTCCACGGGGCGCGGCGTTGGCTGAGCGAGGCGCCGATCGACCACGACACCCTGCTCGGGCGGCTGACAGCCGTGGTCGCGTTCGCCGAGGACTTCGCCCTGGACCAAGACCGCTTGGTGGTGCTGGCCGCCGGAACCCGGCTCGTGGGCACGACCTTCGATCACCGCTCCGCGCGTGACACTGGTCGACCGGTCGTGCACCTGTCACTCGATGGCGGGCGACTGCGCTACAAGCCCTGGGCCTGCCCTTCTGACATGCCCTTGCGCGGCATGGTCGAAGCCGTGTTCGGCGCGGACACCGCCGTGCGGGTGCCCCGATGCGTGGACCGGGGCTCGTACGGCTGGGCTGAGGTCCTGCCGGACCCACCGGACCCGGTCGGCGCGGTCGCGCACCGCGGCCTGGGGCACTTGCTCGCGATCGACCGGGCGCTGGTCTCCGTCGGCGCGGGGGTGTACGACGTGACCACCTCTGGAGAGCACGTCCGCGTCATGGACTGCGGCCGGCGAAGAGCGGCCCCGTGGAAAGTGGACGGGATCCCGTGGCGACCGGATCGGCGGCACCCGAGCTGGTCGCAGGTGGAGCTGGGGTTCGGCGAAGGTGTGGAGAGGGTTCGCGCCGCGATCGCCGACGGCGGGCTTGACGTGGTCCTGCACAGGTTCCTGGGGGCGTCGGAGACCTGGAAAGCCCCATCGGACAGCGAGTGGTCGCTGTGATCTCGATGGCACCAGAAGGGCGGCGAGTGCTGCGCATGGTGGCCGGTGACCCCTCCGCTCCCGAGAACCTGCGGACGCGCGCGGCGGTGGCACTGGTCGACCTGGGCCGCGACGCCGGTTGGATGGCGTTCCTGGAGCACCAGGCCACCTCCGCGGACCGCGACGCCGCCGTCGACGCGGTGGGGGCGCTGGTCGTGCGCGGCAGCCCGGACCAAGCCGTGAACGGACTCCGGCGCGCGGGCCACATCGCCACAACGGTGGAGTTCGACCGGGCCTCGGTCCTGTGCTTGCGCCTGCTCGCCGGGTACGGGACCAGCGCGCAAGTCGAAGCGGCGGTCCACTCCCTGCTGTCCCGGCCCGAACCAGCAACCCGGCTGTGGGAGGTGGTCTACCGGCTTCAGCACCCGGGGACGGTCCTTGACGCGAGGACCGCGCTGGAACAGGTGTGCGACGACAACACGCGTCCGGTGGACGACCGGATGCGAGCGGCCGAGCTGCTGCTGCCCTCCCAGCGCGCGGCAGCACTGCTCGAATCGGTGGCCCGCGGCGGCTGTCACGACCCCTTCGACCGCTATTGCGCGCTGGACGACCTGGTGGGCGCCGGTGTCCCCGGGCCGTGGCTGGGGCTGTTGGCCGACGTGGCCCGCGCCTGCGTCCACGACGACTCCGCCGCGTGCATCGGCGCCGCCGAGGCGCTGGTCGAGCACGGCTGCCCGGCAACGGCCACCAGTGTCCTCACCAGCCTCGTGCTGGACGGCGAACACCACATCACCGCCCGGGTCCGCGCCGCGAAGGTGGTGCTCGACCACGGTGCCCCCGGGGAGCGGGCAGCGGCCGCCGACGTGCTGGCGACCGCGTGCTCCGACAGCTCACCCGGAACCGACCCCTTCGATCGGTTCCTGGCGGCCGAGGCCCTCCTGGACGGGTCGGACGGCGACCTCCGCCGTCGAGCGACTTCAGTGCTCGTGGGCATCGCCGCGGACCATGCGGGCCACCCGGAGGACCGCTTCTTCGCGGCGAAAGCCCTCCACCACGATGCCCGCGCGTCCGCTCTCGGCGCCGAGCACCTCCTCCTGCTCGCGGAGGAAGCGTCGCCGCTGGTCCGGTTGTGGGTGGCGGAGCAGCTCGCAGGTCTCCCCGTGCTCTCACCTCGGTTCTGGTCCACTGTCCCAAGCTGGGCGAACCGTTGAGTCCGCTGCAACCGCTTCGCAGGCGCATCCCGGCTCGGCACGGTCGAGCCTGCCCGCGCGGGCACACCACAGCTCATCGAGGTGGCGAGCCGCCTCGGAGAGGGCGCCGTGGTGGCTTCGGGCCGCGCGGTGACGGCTTCCAGCACGGTGGAACCGGGGCCGCGGGCGCTCGCGTACCCCTGACGACACAACGACCACGTCGAGGCAAGGATTGACACCGTGCACGAAGGCGAACTTGACCGCGTCGGACCACTCCCGGCGCTCGATGCCCGGACTGAAGTCCTGCTCGCCTCCGAATCCATGTGGGTTCAGGCCCCCGCGGGGCTGTGGGACTCGGTGGCGGCGGCGATCCAGGCGGAGACCCCGGCGGCTGCTGCCGTCCCCTCCCTGCGGGACCGCCGCGCCCGCCGCGGGTCCGGCGGGCGCATCACGGCGTGGGCCGCGGGCCTGGCCGTGGCGGCCGCGGCCGTGGGCGTGGGCGGCTACGCGGCGGGCGGGGGCTTCGCACCCGGCCCGGACAGCGCGTTCGCGCTCAGCGGGACCGACAACGCCCCCGGAGCGACGGCGGCGGGGGCCCTGCGGCACACCCCCTCCGGCCTCGAGATCGAACTGGACGTCGAGAACCTGGCCCCCGCGCCAGAGGGCGCCTACTACCAGGCGTGGCTCAAGGGCGCGGAAGGCACGGTGACGATCGGGACCTTCCACGCCCGACGGGGCGGGGAGGACATCGTCCTGTGGTCCGGCGTCGAGGACGTGACCCGGTACGAGACGGTCACCGTGACCCTCCAGCAGGAGGGTGGCGGCCCGTCCTCCTCCGGGCTCGTCGTGCTCGTCGGCAGCGTCTGACCCCCACCACACCACCGGGAGACCACCCATGACCGCGATCCGGAGCACACGGGGTCGTTTCCAGGACCTCTACACCGAGGCGCCGGTGGTGACCCCGCCCACCCGGCGGGAGGTGGAACTGGCCCGCCGGGCAGTCACCCGCGCGGCCCTCAATGACGACGACCGCGCCATGCTCTTGGCGGCCTTGGGCCTGTCCGACGCGGGCGAGGCCGCGGACGGGGGTCAGCGGGAGGCACCCGAGGACCGGTCCTGTGCCTGAACCAGGGGGCTCAGGACCGGTCCATGTGAGCTCATCCGCTGTTGGCGCCGCCTGCGTCATGCGGGTCCCCTGCTCATACGTCCGCCACCGGATCAGGGTTCCCAGTGGGACCGCCACGTCTCACGATGGACGGTGAAAGCGGTGACAGGGATATGAAAGGGCCTGTTGCAACGGTGACCCCGTCGCACCCCACTCCCCCAGGAGCCACCGTGAGGAAACCCGCAAGAATCAGGTCCACGACCGCGCTGGCCGTGACGGCGCTGGCCGGTTCGCTGATCATGACCACACCCGCGCACGCGACGGGTGTGGTCATCGACATCCCATCGGCCGCGCTCGCCGACGACGTTCTGAACATCGAGATCACCGGTCTCGCCCCGAACTCCGCGGTCACCTAGGTGACCGAGATGCAGGACGACCTCAACCCGATCTTCTCGCCGCGCCTGTGGCGCTCCCAGGTCACCTTCACCGCTGACTCCTCGGGCACCGTCGACCTCGGCAGCGACGCGCCGCAAACCGGCGGGAGCTACACGGGTGCGGAGAAGATGGGCCCGTTCTACTCGATGAGGCTGGTCGGTCAGGAAACCCAGTCGCCCTTCGGGTTCAACAAGTTCTCGGCCGCTCCCACGGAGTACACCTTCAGTGCCGTGGTCGGCGGTGTCGCCGTCGCGACCGCGACCTTCGAGCAGCAGTACATGGCGACCGGCGTGAAGGGCGTGCTCTACCTGCCACCGGCGCAGGTCCCCGCCGTCGATTCCCCCTCGGTGATCACGGTGACCGGCTCGGACGGGGGCTTGGGCCTGCAGAACGAGAACCGAGCGGCGCTGTTCGCATCGCACGGCTACGCCTCCCTGGTCCTGCCGTACTTCAACTACCCCGGTCTGCCGTCGACGCTCGCCAACATCCCGTTGGAGTACTTCGAGAACGCCATCGACTGGATGGAGGCGCGCAGCGACACGACCGACTTCACCGCGTTCGCGGGTGCCTCCCGCGGCGGTGAGCTGGCGCTGCTGGCGGGCGCAACCTTCCCACAGATCGACGCCGTCATCGCCAGCGCCCCGAGCGGGGTGGAGTGGCCCTCGGTGCCCAGTGACATCAGTGTCGTCGAGCCCGCCTGGACCCTCGGCGGCGATCCGGTGCCCTACGTGGACGAAAGCCTGAGCCGCGATGACCTCCAATCCCTGATGGACGCGAACAACGGCACCGGCAACATCGTACCCCTCACGCCCTACTTCGAGGACGCGCTCGCCGCTGACCCGAACGCGAGCTCCGCGGAGATCGCGGTGGAGAACACCAATGGCCCGATCTTGATGCTGTCCGGCAAGGACGACCAGCTGTGGCCGTCGGAGGACCTGGGCAACATCGCCAAGGAGCGCCTCGCGAACAGCTCCACCTACAACCACTTCTTCCGTCACCACCGCTACGACGGCGCGGGCCACATCCTCCTAGTGCCGAACCTGCCCACCACCTACGACCACTACTTGGCTCCGCCGCCTTACGACAACTACCTCGGCATCGGCGTCGAGCCGAAGGCGAACCACGACGCCAACCGCCAGGCGTGGGGCAAGACCCTGGAATTCCTTTCCGACGCTGTCGCGGCGTCCTGACCGCCGTCCCCGCGGTTCGGGGCACCCGCCCCAACCCGTCATTCACCCGGGTTCGGGACACAGAGGATCGATCACCGCACGTCCGAGGGGCCCGACGGACACCGCCGAGCAACTTCCCGATACGTGGCGGCCAACCGACAGAATGACACCAACCTAGCCGACCGCGTGGTCGGCGCCCTCTCCGGCGTGCGGCCTGGATCGGGGGAAGGGAGCAGGTCGTGGATCCCACTGTCCGCGTGACACCGGACTGGCGCCTGCGCGGTCCGACGGGCAACCTCCACGCGGGCTACGTGGCGGGGCTCGCCGCACGCGGCCGGGCGGCGACAGTGGTGCTGCGCCGCCCTGTGCCCGTCACGAGCGATCCCCAGATCGTGCTGCACAACGGTGAGCTGATCACCCGGTCGGGTCAGCACCCCTGGCTGCAGGTCGCCTCGGTGGCACCTGCTGACCCGGCGCACCTCGACGTCGTGCCGCACGCCCTGCCCTCCCTGGCCGATGCCTTGGTGGCGGCGTCAGCATCCGGCACGGTCCCGCCGCACCCCGGTTGCGCCGTCTGCGATCCCGCCGGAGTACAGCACTCGCGGGTTGGCCCGCTGAACGAGTCGCGAACCGTCGCCGGGGTGTGGGTGCCCACTCCGAGATCAAGCCCCGGGAACGGCTCCGTGTCGCCTGCGGTCGTGTGGGCGCTGCTGAGCTGCGCCGCGCTGTCGGCAACACGCCACCTGTTGCCGGTCGGCGCGCATCCCGCTCCGCAGAGGTGCACCGGGATCGTCACGGGGCCGGTGCGGGCAGGCAGGCCGCACATCGTCGTCGGCTGGCCGGATCCCGGGTTCAGCGGAATCCGTTCCGCGGCGGTGCTTCTGGACCCCCGCGGCGAGGTGTGCGCGGTGCTGCGGCAAGCAACGCCGCGGGCTCAGCGGCCCCTTCGGTCGAGCGCGCGCCCCGCCGCGTCCGCGGCGTGAGGAAGGGGCGCGATCCGCTCGTGCGGGTCGCGCCCCTTCGTCGTGCCGCTGTCAGCGGACGATCTCGCTGTGGTTGAGCTGCAGGCCCAGTGCGATGATCATTCTGACTCCTCTCAACGATGTTGCCGACGGGACAGTGGTAGTACGCGTCTGATGCTCCATTCAGTTGCCGTGTCCACCACGGCCACAGGTGTCGGAGCCGTTTCCCCACCCCGCCCGCTTCTCGGGTTCTCAGTGCCTGTTTCCGAGCTATTGGGTGAGTCGGCGGGTGGTGATGCGGATCATGGACCAGCGGACCATGGCCTCGTGATGCCGGGGGAGTCGTTCGTGGTCGCGGGCGCAGCGGCGGTGGCCGGTGATCCAGGCCAGCGTGCGTTCCACCACCCACGTCGGGGCAGCACGGTGAACGTCGGCAGGTCGGGGCGTCTCACGATCTCCACCACCAGGCCAAGGGTTTTGCGGGCCCAGTCGAGCAGGGTGCCGGTGTAGCCGCCATCGGCCCATAACAGGGCGATCCGCCCGCCGGCGGTGTCGCGCATCCGGCGCAGCAGGCTGCGGGCAGCGACCCGGTCCTGTGTCGAGGCCGGGGTCACCAGCACCGCCAACAACAAACCCAGGGTGTCCACGACGACGTGGCGTTTGCGGCCGGGGACTTTCTTGCCCGCGTCGTAACCGCGCGTCGTCTTCCCGACGGTCTCGGCCGCGCGCACCGACTGCGAGTCGACGATCGCCGCCGACGGGGCCGCCGCCCGGCCGGCCGCGAGTCGGGCCCGGTCGCGCAGGGCGTCGAGCAGCCGCTGGGTGGCGCCGACCTTCTCCCAGGCGGCGAAACGCTTGTAGATCGTCTGCCATGGCGGGAAGTCGGCGGGCAGGGCACGCCACTTGATGCCGTTGTCGACCACGTAGAGGATCGCGTCCACGATCACCCGCCGGCAGTGCTTCTCCCACCGCCCGCCCCGACCGGCAAGACACGCCGGATCGGGCAACAACGGGTCGAGCACCGCCCACTGGGCGTCGGTGACATCGGTGGGATACCGCCTCGCCCGCACGGTGGGCTGGTGGGACGCGGCAAGACGGCAGCAGGGGTCACCCGCGGTGACACCGCCCGCGGGGATCGGGCACGATAACAACGGAACTCCTGGCAGAACGGCGCTTCGACAACGTCCGATCCACCAGGAGTTCCTTCGTCTCCGCATCAAAGCCTCCACCTGCCCAGCTCGGAAACAAGCACTCAGACCTCCCTGCGCGCAGTACTCGAAAAGTCCTCCGTTCGGCGGCCCGTTTCGCGGACACGGGCCAGCACCACCTGCGCGCCACACGTGCCCGACCGGTCGCCGAGATCGACCAACGGTGCGTGAAAGGGATTTGAGAGGAGGGGGAAACGCGGGTGAACAACGATGCGGACTGCGATGAGGCGACATGTCCGAGCGGCTTGTCGTGTTGCGCCTCGCCCAACCGGGTGGGGCCTGACCCTGCATGGTGGAGGTTTACATGAAGCGTGGAGATCCGCGGTGGGTGGTGCCGCGTCGTGTGGTGTGCGCGGTGATGGGGGTGGTTCTGGGCGCGGGCACCTTGGGGTTGGTGTCGCCTGGTGTGGCTCTGGCTGACGCGGGAAACTCGGAGGCGCTGGCCGCGCAGGGAAATGCCGCGGGAGGCGGGAGGTCGCCGATTCGTGGAGGGTCGGGCGGCGGCTATACGCACTCGGTGCCAGTGGAGGTTCCGCCGGGCCGGGGTGGCCATCAGCCGAGTTTGGGGCTGTCGTATGCCTCCAGTGGACCGGTTCGTGGTGGGGTGGCGGCCGGTTGGTCGTTGTCGTCTCCGGCGATCACGGTTGATCCTGACGCGGGGTCGGTTCGGCCGCAGTGGCCCGGTGGCGGTTCGGCTGCGGCACCGCGGAACTTTGTTGGTCCAGGTGGTCAGCCATTGGTGCCTGATCCTTCGGTGACGGGGCCTTCGGGTTCGGTGGGGTACCGGGCGTTGGGGGATTCGAGTTATGCGCGGTACCTGTATCTGGGTGGGGTGGCTTCGGATCCGCACTGGTGGGAGGTTCTGTCGTCGAACGGGGGGCGTACGAGGTTTGGTTTGAAGACGCTGACTCCGTGGTCGTACGCGCCATTGGTGTCGGATCTGGATGCTCATGGCCATGAGTTGAAGTATGTGTACGAGGTGTACGGGCGGACGAGTCAGGCACCGGCGGCGGGCCAGCCTCGGGAGTTCGCCCTGTCTCGGGTGGACTATGTGTCGCCCGGACAGACGAATGCGTACGCGCAGGTGGTGTTCGCGCGTTCGGAGCCGTCGGTGTGTGTACCGAATGATCTTCCGGTGGGCGCTCGCCTGGACTACCAGTTCGGGTTCGGCCGGTTGTCGGGGACGCGGAAGGTCACGACGATCACGACGCGGACGCGGGACGCCAGTGACAACTGGGTGGATTCGCGTCGGTACGCGTTGCGGTACTCGAGTTCGGATTCGTGTGCGTCGGGTTCGGTGACGCCGTTCCGCGAGTTGCTGGGTGTGACGCAGACGGTGTACTCGCCGAGTTTCGCGGTGGGTGACCCGGCGCGGTCGAAGATCTTGCCGGAGACGACGTTCACCTACGGCAAGGCCGGCTCGTATGTGCGTGACAGTGACTATGGGCCAACGGTGGCGGCGCCGCAGATGGACATGCAGCGCTCGATCTACACGCGGACCGGGTCGCCGAACAACCACAATGGCGAGTACAACTTTTCCGACAGTGCCGAGTTCCGGATGTGTGACGACAAGTTCTGCGCGGTTCCGGGCAGCGGCGGCATGGGTTCGTTGCCCGGCCGTCCTGGGATGCACGTGTCGTGGTTGTTGTCGCAGGCGCAGGCTTCCGGGGAGAGCGTGTCGCGGATGTGGTTGGACGTCAACCGTGATGGTCTGGTGGACATGCTCAAGACGCCGGAGGTGGATCTGGCGACACGGACCAACGTGCCGACCACCGGTGGTTGCAAGGTGGAGGTGTATGTCAACAAGGGGCCCGACGGGTTCGTGAAGGACCCGACTGTCTTCGGCGACTTCAGCCTGACCAAGGCCATGGCCGATGTCCCGGTGCCGCAGGCGGTCGACGCCACCGGTCGGGGCGAGTTGGTGTGTTCGCTGAGCCGGTCGTTGAGCGCGACGTCGTCAGGCTGGTTCGGTGACACGTCACGGCCGTGTCATGCGGAGAACGATCCCGCCTTCAACTGGGGGGCGCCGGAGTCGTGGGGGTCGATGCAGCAGGTCCGCCACGGCTTCTTCGACGCGACCGGCGACGGCAAGCCGGACCTGGTGTCGCAGGCAATCGCGTCGGTGCACTGCCCCTATGCCAGCGAGAGCGGCTATCCCGCTCCGCGTGCTGAGGGCGATCCGGCGGCCGACGAGTACTGGGAGAACGAGTATCGCAGCACGGCTCCTAGTGGACCCGCGATGCTGGTGACCAAGCGCCAGAACCGGTGGCATGTGTATGAGAACACCGGGACCGGTTTCTCCGAGACCGCCCGGACGATGGTGGTGCCGAAGGTGACCCACACCGACGGGAAGATCCGCCGCCCGCATCTGCCGCAGACCACGGTGCAGGGCCCGTTCACCTCGAGTACCGGTGAGGAGAACGTCGGCAGTGTCGTCGACTTCAACGGCGACGGGTTCAGGGACTGGGCCGCGAACGACTTCACCAACGTCGTGAGCGGCAAGGTCTTCTCCGGAGACGGGAACGGTTTCTCCCCTCCGGTAGTGATTCCCGACGGGGCGAGTGGACTGTTCAATTCGTGGACACCGTGGTTCCATACCGATCCATGGCCGGCCGCGGAGAACTACGAGGCATTCACGGAAAAGCAGGTCGGCCCGGACATCAACGGCGACGGCCTGCCCGACCGTGTCGTCAAAGCCGGTGCGGGTGCGACCGGGTCGTGGGTCAAGTTCAACAATGGTGTCGGCTTCGGCGACCTTGAGGACGACGGGCAGACGAAGTTCAGCGACGGCACCATGGAGACCAGCGCGCTGCGTTGGTTCCGTGAGGAGACCACCCGGCGCAGTTTCCAGAACTACCGTGAACTCAGCGACATGTTCTTCAAGACGTCGATGGTCGACGTGGACTACGACGGGTTGCCCGACGCGGTCCACTATGACGACGATTCGACCGAGACCGCCACGGGTACGTTCCTCAGCAGCGGCAGGCAGTGGACGCGGCGGGTCGACACCGATGTGTCGGTGGCACGGTCGTTGAACGGGTGGGTGCGCCTGGACGGGATGGCCGATTCCTACGCCGATCGCGGTGACTACAAATACGGGTCCAAGTACGACTCCGTCGATGTCGACGGTGACGGTCTGCGGGATCTGTTGGAGCGCAACGATGCCACTGGTGGCGTCAAGGTGCGTTACGCCAAGCGGCACTTGGACGAATCGCCCGACCACGCCGCACCGGCGCGTCTGCTGCGCACGGTAAGCAACGGCTACGGTGCGAAGACCACCGTCTCCTACCAGCGCGACACCGCGGCGGGCGCGTGGACGGTCTCGCAACTCTCGGTCGACCCCGGGCAGGGCGAGCCGGTGATCACCTCGAAGTTCAAGAACAAGTTCCCCGTGTTCACCGCGAACCCGTACGGGCGGCACAAGTTCCGTGGCTACGAGGAGACCGTGACGCTGCAGGTCGGCGACCCCGGCCGAGCTGAGGACGATCTGTCCACTGTGCAGCTGCACTCATTCGCCCAGGACTACCAGGGTGTCATGGTGAAGTCGGTGACCGCCTTGGGAAGCGGGGCGTTCGACAGCGACCTCCGCTTCACCGACTCGACACCGAACGTGATGGCGGTCTCGGTCCAGGACTACCAACGCCAGGACCTGGGTCGCCTGGCTCCGGGAATGTCCACAGGGTTCGCCCCGCGGGTCGTGCTGCCTACGACCACTACCAGTTACGCCTGCACGGGCAAGACCGGGCAGACCGCCCAGCAGTGCCAGACCTCGGCGCCCTCGACCACATCGCAGGCAGCGTGGACAACCGTAGCGGGGCATTCCCCGCTGATGCTGGTCTCCAGCACTGAATCCCGCTTCGTCAACGGTGAGGGCAAGCAGGAGACCCACCGCACCGAGCACACCCACAAGATCTCGGTGTCGGCCACCAGGTTCGTCATCGCCCCGGACACCTCGACCGACAAGTCCGGAATGGATGGTTCCTTGTCGCAGAAGGGCCAAACCCGGTACGCCTATTACGACGGCAGTGACTACCTGCAGGTCAAGAACATCACTGTCGACGCCGCCGACCCGACCGTCGCCGACCGCGTCACCCGGTACCAGTATTACGGCGGTACGGGTACCAACCGGTCGCTGCTGTACCGTACTTGGGCGCCCGAGCAGATCGCGAAATACGGAAACACCAACGACGCCAAGGGATTCTCCGAGGTGGCGTACGACCGTTTCGGTGTCCACGTCACCAAGACCACCATCGAACACAAGCCCGCACCCAAAGCGATCACCTTCACCACCGAGACCAAGACCGACCTCGGCACCGGCGCCGTGCTGCGGACCACGGGCCCGGACTACGTCTGCGCCGACGGCACCGACGCCGACACAGCGCCGGACCCGCCCACCGCCTGCACCTTCGCCCAGGCGATTCACCACGAACGCGTCGACACCAAAGTCGACGGCCTGGGCCGTCCGTTGAGCGTGACCCGATTCCCCGCCTCCAACAGCCCCGGGGTGGAGATCGTCCGCGCCACCCACAACGACGCCAACCCGGCCTCGACGATCACCGAGTCCCTCGTCGGTGACGGCGAGTTCAGCTGGGAGAAGGCCGAGACCGACGGCCTCGGCCGAACGGTCAAGTCCACGATCAAGCAGAGCCCCAACCCCGATGTGGTGACGATGGTCGACTACGACCACGTCGGGCGGGTCGCGGTCAGTTGGGCGCCCCGCGCCGACGGACTCACCGGGCACGTCGGCACCCGCACCACCTACGACCCGCTCGGCAGGCCTATCTCCGTCGCCGAGACCGGCACCCTCGAGACCCGCGATGACGACCGGGTCTTCGCCCGCAATGAATACGACGGGCTCACCCACACCGCCATCCAGGAAACCCTCGACGGATCGCAGGCCAAGCGGACCCGCGCCACCACTGACGTCGCCGGGCGGATCCTCACCGTCGACGAGCAATCCGGCGGCACCACCGAGAACCCCGTCTGGGCCAGCACCCGCTACGCCTACGACATCACGGCCAACAAGACCACAGTCACCGACCCCGACGGCGCGAAGACGGAGATGCGCGACGACTACTTCGGGCAGCGCCGCTCCTCCACCACCTCAGGCCGCACCTGGGCCTTCGGCTACGACGCCAACGGCAACCTCACCACCGTCATCGAACCCGTCAAGACAGGCCACACCGCCGAGGACTACACCCACACCCGCGTCTACGACGACCTCGACCGGCTCGTCCAAGAAATCCCCGCCAAGCGCGACCTCAGCGCAGAGGACAAGACCGAATTCTTCGTCGGTAACACCACCTACTTCTACGACGGCGCCCACCCCGGCCTGGGCGGCGGCGACAAGGCCAACCACCAACTCGGCCGCTTGGCCGCCACCACCTCCGGACAGATCGACACCGGAACCGCTTCCACCACCTACCACCGCTATGACCCCTTCGGCAATATGACCGAATCCCACCAGCTCCTCGGCGCGCTCGACCACGTCCTGCCCAACCTCGGCAAGGTCGACCGCCTGCAGATCGATATCACCGCCGACGCCGCGGGCAACATCGAGAAGACCGAACACCGCGCGTTCCTGCCCGGCCAGGGCAGCACACTCGTCACCTACGACGGACCCCAACTCGACCACGCCTATGACACCGCTGGCACCCCTGACCGCGTGTCACTGCGCGTCGGCGGCAAAGACATGACCATCGCCACCGCCCGCAACGCCGCCGGAGCACTCATCCGCCGCGGCACCAACGCCGACGGCACCACCGGATTCGCCCGCCCCTCGATCACCTACACCAACGACCGCTTCGGCCGAGTCACCGACGTCACCGCACGACACGGCTCCACCGACCAATCCATCCAGCGCTACAGGCAGACCTACACCTACGCCGACAACGGCCTCATCAACAACTCCACCGAACAACTCGGCGACATCCTCCAACCCACCACCACGACCACCTACCAATACGACACCCGCCACCAGCTCCTCGACGCCACCCGCAGACTCCCCCACCCCACCGACGCCAACCAACCCGGTGAGCTCACCTACCACGGTGCCTTCACCTATACCCCCGGCGGCCGCGTCAAGACCGCCGATGTCGTCGCTTCCACCCCCTCAGGCGAGAACCCCGCGGCAGGCGCCCGCGTCCCCACCCGCAACGTCACCCACACCTACCAACCCCCCGCCACCCTCGCCAACCCCACCAGCGACCCCCAACGACTCGACAAACTCACCAAACCCGACGGCACCGACTACACCTCCTACAAGTACGACGACGCGGGCAACACCACGAAGCGCACACTGTCCGACGGCACGGTCATCGACCAGGTTTGGGACGGCGACCGACTCCGCAAAATCACCACCCCCTCCGGCACCGAAACCTACTTCTACGACGGTGCCACCCGCGTCGCCGCCATCCACCGCAACACCGACGGCACCGTCAACCAGACCCGCCGCTGGTTCGGCGGCCTCGAAATCACCCAACAGTCCGGACAAACAGCCAAGCACCACACCACCATCACTCTCGCGGGCGACACCATCGCCCGCCTCGACGGCGACGAACTCACCGGCACCATCGAACACACCCTCACCACCCCCCAAGGCCACCACGCCCTGTCCCTCGACGCCACCACGGGCGCCACCACCAAACGCGTCGTCGCCTACGGGCCTTACGGGGAAATCCTCAGCGAACACACCGCCCAAAACCCCGACACCCTCGAAAAATACACCCAAGAATTCAACGGCAAAATCCACGACGCCGTCTCCGGACTCCACTACTACGGCCACCGCTACTACGACCCCACCGCCCTCCAGTGGGCCAGCACCGACCCCCTTTATCACAACACTCCCGACCGCGACCCCACGAGCCCTCGCAACGCCAACCTTTATACCTACACCAACAATAATCCCATCAACTACATCGACCGCGACGGGCTCGACAACCAAATGCTGGTTGACAACGTTGTCACGCCGGTAAATGTGGGCAGCCTCTACTTCGGTAGCGAAAAATGGTGGAAGGACACCCTCTCGCATCTCGCGCTGGCGTATCTCGAACCGGACTGGAAAGACGTTCACGCATTTATCAAAACTGACAGCACAGAAGAACGAGCATGGATCGCGGCCGGATTCCTTGGTGGCGGTATGGTTGACGCACTGGCCGGCCTCCGGCGAGCTTCCGGAGTCGGCGGAACAGGGGGAGGGTCTACTTCCGCGCCGCCCTCTGGAAACCGTGGCAATCCCACTACGAGCACCTATGCGTCCGGCCACGGTGGCGGGAGCGTAAGCAGCGGAGGGTCGGGGGGATCACACGGTATGGGCCGCACTGTTGGCAAACCGTGGAAGTCCACCATCTCCGATCGTCCTGATCCGAATACTGGGCGTAGCCGGGCCGATGAACTCGAGGACCAAGGGGAGGACATTGGCAATGCGGTGCGCAATCTCAAGCACCATGTGCGCGTGAACGAGCTTGCCAACCTCGTCAACAACACCTACAAAAGGGTCGAGGTGCCCGGCGCCCCGGGACCCAGGCTAGTGCCGCTCAGCGGCGCTGAGCGTGCCCATATCGCCGCAACGGCAATGGGCAGGGCATTTGGCAGCGGAGGAAAGTCCAACGGCACGAGCGGAGTTTTCGAAGTTGCTTCCGACACCCTGGTCGTCGTCCGGGAAGGCTTCACCGCGAGGAGCGGCGGAAAGAGTGACATTATTGTGTTCGGCCCGGATGGTCGAGGTCTCCCCATGACGGCAAATGTTACATTTGAAGGCGGCGGTCGGTCGCTTGTTCTCAGCGATGTTGAATGGAGTCCGTGGTAATAAGAGACTGCCAGTAGCGATCATGAGCAAGTAAACCCAGATGGGGGCGTCCTGCAGCAAGGATGCCCCCATCTGGATTCCACATCTTCTCGGAGCCGTATCTCTGATATCCAGGGTCGCGCTGACGAAGTGGAGCATGAGATGTCCACGTCGTTTGCCACACTTCGTATCCGAGCAGCCAAATGACCGCGGCGTTCGGCTGTCGCGTGCTCGTCTTGCGATCAAGCCCAGAGCAGGCATCTGAAAGAGAAGCGAATGCATGAAGTGCTTCCCTTTGCCTGCGGTAAAAGATAATGCGCGGCGGCGCGACCGGGACAGGTCGGCTTCACGATCGTCGCGGTGACCAATGTCACGAACGATCCGCCGGCAACGGAACGGAAGTCCGACAGTTACATGAATGGAGGCGCTTTTGTACAGGACAAGTACGGCACGCGCAAATCGCTCGATAAAGACCTCTGTATCATGCGCATTGGGTGCGCTCTTCGCCGTCATCATCGTGGCCATGTCAGGCGTGCCTGCGACGGCGGCAACGGAAGATGCCGCAACCGTCGATTCCATGTCCAATCTAAAGCCGTTATCGGAACCAGTCGACTCCACGATTTCGTCATGCGGGGGCACGTGGAGCGGGTGGTACAATATTGGATCGGGACCTTGGGTCGGCGTTGGGTATCGAAATTGTGAGACCAATGGCAAATGGCTCCGTCCCGACTTTCACCGCGCCGGACAAGGCACGTGGGGTTTCTGCGTCGCGCCGGGAACGGACAGCGGGTATATCGGATTCGTACGAACCACCCACAGGCCTCCGGTTGGAGTGCCATGGGTGGCCGGTGAGCTGACATACAATTACGGCGTCAGCGTGCTCAACTCCTGCGAGCAGCACGGTGGCGGTCCGATTGCTCCGCCTCCAGGCTTGTGCCCCACGTGTGTCCCCCCGTGCCCGGATCCGGTTTCTCCCACGAGTTTCTGCGACGTCACTCTTCCAGCAGTGACGGTCACCGGGCGGGTTGAGACGCGGAATGCGACCGTTCCCGGGGAGCAGCCCCGTCCGATTGTGGACGCGCGGGTGGAGGTGTGGTGGAAGAAGCAGCGTGACGGTGTGACGGAGTGGCTTCCCCTGAGGGAAGGTCCTGGGGACACGGGTGAGCCGGTCACCGGGAGGTTGAACGGCAACGGTGAGTTCACCGTGGACTTCATCTATCCGCAGGACTACGAGCTGGAAGACGGCAGTACCTGGTACGGGTGCGCGCCGACGGTTCCGTTCGTCCCGTACCTGCGGTCGCATGCTTGTGCCGATGAGGATGTTCAGCTCCGGGTGTACGGGGAGGACGCTGAGGGCCGGGCGGTGCGGGTCATGGACGCCAGTGGCGGGGTCGCGTTGGTCGGTGAAGTTCCGTTGGGTCGCTTCTTCGAGCGCACCGACACGCACTCCTACCCGGTGGACACCCCGGCAGGCCACGTGTACCGCGGCGCCTACAACGTGATCGACTTGGTCGGTTCACAGCCGGACGCCACCGACATCAATGGCATCATCAGGGTCCAGTTCGGTGCTGCCTCCGAGTACAGGGACGGCATCGCCTACGTCGAGGAGGACGACGCGTCGTCCGATGTGCCGGAGCATGAGATCGGGCACAAGTACTACGCGGACCTCCTCGATGACGCGGTCAACTTCGTCGACTGCCCCAACCCCAAGTACTTCGGCGACGTCACCACGAAGCGCTGCGCGTGGAGCGAGGGATTCGCCGACTGGATCGCCGCGGCCGCGCGCAACGGGCCCGGGCGGTTCGACAACCCCCGGGTGTACCTCCCCGGTGCCTATGTCGACCTGGAGACCTGCGCTGAGGTCACGGTCAATGATGGCGGAACGACGCGGACTCCCTGTTCGTCAGGCGAGGAGGTCGAGGGCCGGGTGGCCGGTGCGTTGAACGACCTCTACGACCCTGAGCTCTCCGAGACGTTCGAGACGCACACTGATCTGGTGTCGGAGTCGTTCGACCAAATCGTGGCGGTGGTCGCGTCGACCAAGGCGTTCACCTTCGAGGAGTTCTGGACCGGGTGGCGCGACGAACGGCCCGCTGTCAAGGACGACGACGAGCGAACCATGTTCCTGAACACGCTGCTTCACACCGGATTCGTCGACTCGGTGAAGACCGGGGGTGCCGGATCTTGGTCGGAGGAGGTGTGCGGCTCGAGCCGGGTTTGCGTGAACGGTCGCTACTTCCGCTCGAATTCCGGGGCGGAGGACTCCCCTGAGTTCCGTTGGGACATCAAGAACGCGCTGAGTCGTGGACCGGGTGCGAAGTACGACATCTGGGTTCACATCCCCCTCGACGACCGCGCCGAGGAGCGCGACCAACTCGCCCGCTACCGCGTCAGAACCGCATCGTCGGGTGACTTGACTGTCGTCCTCAACCAAGGCGCGCGCGCCGGTTGGGTCCGGCTCCACGAGGGAGGTTTGGACCTGGTCGGTGACCACCTGCACCTGACCAACGGGTTCGAGGGCGGGGAACTGGCCGCGGACGGCGTCATGATCGTTCCCCATCGGAACTGACCGGATACACACCATCGGCACCATGAGAGGCGCTGACCGCCTCACACATGCGGAGCCCTGGGAGCCAGCACGGCACCCGGGGCTCCGCAGCAACCGTTTCTCGACGCTCGCGCGTATTGCTGGAAACCCGGCCACTGGATAGTTGCCCGCTGAACGTGACGGCATTGACAGGAAGGCGCTCATGCGAATCTCAGGACCACTGTGGATCGTGATGGCGGCAGTGCTCTGGGGGACCACGGGGGCGGTTGTGTCCTTCGCCCCGGCGGGCACACCGAGCGCCGGACTGGCCACCGGGAGCCTGGTGCTGGGCGGGCTCCTGCTCCTGGCCACCTCGGGCCGGAGACCACCGCGGGGGAGCTGGGGTGCGCACAGCGGTCTGCTGCTGGCCGTCGGCGCCCTCGGGGTCGTGGGGTTCCGGATCGCCTTCTACGCGGCGATCACCCGCACGGGTGTCGCGGTCGCAACCGTGGTGGCGTTGGGGAGCGTGCCGGTGTTCCTGGGGCTGGTCTCGGCGGTGCTCATGGGTCTCCGGCCGTCCAAGCGATGGGTGCTCGCCTCGGCTGCGGCGGTCGGCGGGTGCGCCATGCTGGTCTTATCGCACAAGGGGACGGTCGGCCACGCGGCGGGCATCGGCTTGGCCTGCGTGGCGGGGTTGTGCTGCGCGGTGTACTCGTTGATCTCTTGGCGGCTGGTCGGGGCGGGCGTGCCCTCGCCGGTCGTCATGGGGGCGTTGTTCGGTGGAGCGGCCGTCCTGGCCCTTCCGCTGCTGGTCCGCGACGGCGTCGCCTGGCTCGGTGATCCGGCCGCCTTGGCCGTGCTGCTGTACCTCGCCCTGGTCCCCACATTCCTGGCCTACCGCTGCTTCGGGCGCGGTTTGCACGGCACTCCCCCGCTGCTGGTCGGCACCCTCATGCTGACCGAGCCCGCCGTCAGCGCTCTGCTGGGCATCTCGGTGCTGGGGGAACGGCTCTCCGCTGTGTCGTGGCTGGGGCTGGTCGTGCTGCTGGTCGCGATGGCCAACCTCCGCGGGCCGTCCCAGAGCCCATCCGACGAACTGGTTGGAACCAAGTCGAACATCCCTCCGTAAGGGCAGGGAACCACGGGGCATTCGAACATGAAGGGCAGCTGTGCACCACGACCAGGACGAACTCGTCAGCGAGTTTCACGACGACGCCAGGAACCCGCCCTATGCCCGGTTCCCAGAGCGCCACTCGCTGCTCGCCGCCTTCGGGGACGTCCTGGGGAGGTCGGTACTCGACCTGGTCTGCGACACCGGCCCCTACACCCGGCAGTTGCGTGAGTCCGGGGGCGCGCGGGGTCGTCGGCGTGGATGTCTCGGACGCGATGCCCGTGCGCGGCGCTGACGACAGGTCGGCGGCAGCGAGCGGTCCGCCGTGGTACCGCGTGGTGGAGGTGGGCGTCCCCCTCTACGAGGACTCCGCGGGCAGCAACAGGCTGTCCATCACGGCGATCCGTCTGGAAGTGGTCGGTACCGGGCACGAGGATGAGCACCTGGTTCCCACCCGTGGTGACCACCAGGTGGGGCATTACGCCAGTTGGCTGTGGTCCACCGAGGTGATCATCGGTCCCGCTTGGGCCCGCCGCGAACCGAGCGGTCCCCTGGTGCGGGTGTGGGAGCACTCCGCCGTCTTCACGGGGCGACCCGCTCCCCCCGTCCACACCGCCCGGGTCACCTCAGTCACCGTCGAACCGCCCCGTTTGCTCCTGAGGGTCGGTGACAGCGTCCCGGTCCGCGTAGTGGAGCAGGTGACCGACGGGACCGCGACCTGGACTCGGGCGCACGACGGGTGCGCCGCCGTCTCCGACGACGAGGGGGTCGCTCGTCCCGCACACGGCGCCGTCGTGGCCGCCGACTCGGGAACCACGACGGTGAGGTGCTCGCTCGACGGGCACCGCCCCACGACAGAGGTCGTGGTGGCCCCGCACCCACCGGGAACGCTCACGGACTTCCTCACCCGGTTGCCCCCGGTGACCGGGGTCGCCAGCACCCCCGGGGGCTTGGTGGTGAGCACCCTCGGACCGCACCTGCTGCGGGTGGGCGCCAACGGCGCGCTGCAGCGGCTGGCCGAGTTCGGCACAGGAATCGCCGCCCTCGCCGCACGCCGGGACGGTGAACTCGTCATCCGGCTGCCAAGCGAGCCGCGGTTGCTCGTCCTGCACCACGACGACTACCTCGACCGCGGCTGGGTGGATGCCGGAACCGGGCGGGCACCAGCGGCTTTCACCTGGGCCGACGAGGACCTGATCACCGTGTCGCACGCCGGGGTGGTGCACCGCGTGGGCATCGGCGGACGCAGCACCCCGATAGCGACGATCGGGCACTCACCACCGGCTGACATCGGTTGGACAGGAAGTGACGTGCTGCTGCTGTGCGCCCCTGCCGAAGTAGCCTATGCGGAGAGGGGTGGCCGAGCCCTGCGCGGTGGAGTGGAAGGAGATCCCACCCGCGCGCACCTCTGGCGCATTCCCGTGGACGCGCCCGAGCAGGCACAGGACCTGCTCGCCGGGCTGGACCAGACCCCGCGGCTCTCCAGCGTCCACTGCGCAGGCTCGGCGGTGCTGCTCGGCGACTTCCACGGCGGTCGCCTGTTCGAGCTGCGGGACGGCGCCCTGTCCGTCATCACCACCGGTCTCGCGGCACCCGCCCAGGCCGCCGTGGGTCACGGGGGCGACATCTACGTCGCGGATTTCGGGGCCGGTTCCGTCCGCCGCGTCCTCTCGTGACCGGCGGGAGGAACCGATAGGCGGTCCCCCCTGCCCTTCGCACCGGTCCACACGCATGTGGACCGGCGCGAGGGGAGCCGTGGTGTCGATCACGTCAGCGGCAGGCGGCGGAGCGCGTGCACCGACGGCCTCAGGCGTCGACCTGCCCAACCCTGACCTGTTGTGCTGGGCGGTTCCGCGAGAACGGGTGACGAGAGATCTACCCCCTACGGAGTCCGGCGTCATGGAGGGCGGTGCACAAGGACTCGGTCATCACGGGCGCGCGCCGCTGCAGATAGGTCATCGCGGCGATGGCGGCGTCGTGGGCGGCCACCGAGGAGCCGACCAGCGCGTCGGTGACGGCGCGGAAGTGGAAGTCGCGCTGGTGGGCGTCGGCCGCTGTCAGGTGGACGCACACATCGGTGAGCCCGCCGACGAGCAGCACCGTCTCGGCCCTCAGGCCCTTGAGCGCGATCTCCAGATCGGTGCCGAAGAACGCCGAGTACCGCCGCTTGCGGATGACGTACTCGGACGGGCGCGGCTCCAATCCCGGTGACAGCTCCGTCTCGGGGTCGCCCTCCAGACAGTGCACCCCTTCTGCCCCATCGAGTTCCCGGCCCATGTCCACCAGGGACGGTTTGTGGACCTCCTGGGTGAACACCACCGGCACGCCCGCGCTGCGCGCCGAGTGGACCAGGCGCAGGATGTTCCGCATCTGCGGGGAGTCTTGGGCGATGAAGGCGCCCTGCACATCCACGCAGAGCAGCACCGCTCGGCCGGGGAACAGGGCTTCGGCTGATGGGGCCACGGTCACCGCCTGACCCGGAGGATGCGGAGCATGACCGCTCCGGTCACGGCCACGAGGCCGATCATTAGCAGGGAACCCCACCTCACCTGCCACGGCGCGTCACCCAGCCGCGGCCAACAGATGTTCACCAGCTCGAACGCCAGCCAGCAAACAGCCGCGACGTTCAAGACCATTCCCCAAGCCCGCCCGAGGGAGAAGCCCATGGGTTCCCACCGGCCTTTCAGCCGTGCCACCAGCGCCATCGCCACGGTCATGAGGAAAGCGAGGTAGAACCCGGCGGTGGACATCCCGATGAGGATGTCGTAGACACCGGTGAGCACGGCGACAACCAGGATCACGGCCGACGCCGTCGAGGTCACCAGCAGCGCGTTTCGGGGCACCCCGCCAGGCGTGATCCGCACCAGGGTTCGGGCCTTGGGCAGGGCCCGGTCCCGGGCCATGGCGAAGACCACCCGCGAGGCAGCCGTGCTCACCGCTGCCATCCCCGCGCTGAAGCCGACGCACACGACCAGCATCAACGGTCCGACGACCTGCTGGCCGAACGCCGTCGTCAGCGTCCCGAGGATCGTGTCCGCCCCCGCACCGTCCGCGCCCCCCGGCACCGCCAAGACCAGGCCGAGCGCGGCGAACATCACCGTGGCCGCGACCATGACCAGGGCCGCGATCTGCGCCCTGGGAACGGCCCGCCGGGGATCGCGCACCTCCTCGGCGATGTCGCCGGCGCTCTCGAAGCCGACGAACGCCCATCCGACCACCGCCACCGCGGCGATGAACGGACCCGCGGCGAAAGGCGCCCCACTGCCGCCGGGACCGGTGAACAAGGTCGACCAGTCACCGTGGCGGTGGAAGAGCAGCAGCAAGGTGCCGACGAGCAGGCTGCCCACGACCTCGCACGCGATCGCGATGACGACGAACACGCGCAACAACCGCTTGCTCCACGTGCTGACCACCCCCTGGACAACCAGGAACCCCAGCGCCAGGAGCAGCCGCTCGCCGGTACCGGGATTCGCCCACCCGAGCAGCGTGGCGGCGAAGGCGGTGGCGGCGTACGCCGCGGCGACGTTCAGGGTGATCAGGGTGCACAGGTACACCCAGCCGGTCATTCAGCCGTACCGCGTCCCGCCCAGCCGGGACGCCCACGGCACCAAGCCGCCCTGCTCCGGCCACCGCGCGGCGAGTTCCCCCAGCACGACCGCCACCAGCGCCTGCCCGCCGAGCACCACGGCGAACGCCCACCAGAAGGACGGGCCCGCCGCGCCCAGACCGAGGTCGAAGATCGAGTACAGCGCGATGATGGGTGAGATGAACGCGAACGCGAGGGCGAACGCGGAGCGGAGGGTGAAGTCACGCTTCAGCCTCCTCCCGGGGATCCGCCACGGCGGGCTCGTGCCCACGGCGGTCGATCGCCGCTCAGGCATCGCCACCGCTTCCCGTGCCACGCCCGTCGCACGGGCGGGTTCCACTTCTGGCGTTCCACATGCGCGCCTCCAGGTGTGGGCTCGGACGCCAGTGCTACGTACGGGAACGCGGGCGCGGTTCCTGGAGCGGAAATTCCGTGCGTCCTCACCATGTCCGCGCGGTCAGGCACGCTCGCGACAGGTTGTCTCAGTTAGGTCAAGACCGGATCCACATGTCCCCAGCGGGGCGTACTGCGGTCGGATCCAGTCCAGCACGATGATCGGAGAGTCGGATGGTGCACAACCAGGCGCACGCCTACGGAACCGTCGCAGGAGGCCAGACGGCCAAGCCCGCGGGCGCCAAGCGGGGTGTTCTGGCATTGGGTGGCATCGGCGCGGTCGCGGCGGCGGTGCTCGGGATCGCCATGACGCTCTTCGCCGAGGCGATCACGAGGTCGATCGCGGGCGAGTACTTCGGCGACCTGGACCCGGAGCTCCTCGACCTCGCCGCCGCCGAGGCGTCCGGAACCCTTGCGGGGCGCGGGATGGTCTGGCTGATCGTGGCGGTCCCGGCCCTGCTGGTCCTGCTGCCCGCCGCGCGCGGCCGGACGTGGGCCCGTGTCCTGTTCCTCATCCTCGCCCTCGCGGCGGCGGGATGGTCCATGACCGGGTTCCAGGAGGGCATCCCCGTGTGGATCGTCGGTTTGGGCATCGTGGCCGCGGTGGGCTGCCTCACGGCCTCCGTGATGTCGTGGCTGCCGCGGAAGAACGTCACCGCGGGGCGTTGAGCCGCCAGAGGTGGTCGGGGTGGAACGGACCCCGACCACCCTGCCCCGCCCATCGCCGGATGGGCACGACCGGCACGAGGAGTTCACCGCATGGCGCGCTCGTCCCCGATGTCCCTGATGCTCCCCCGCTGGCGGGGTGAACCCGGACGACTGGAGGTCTGGTACGCGACCATCACCGATCCCGTGACGGGAACCGGTTTGTGGGTGCACCACGAACTCGTGGCCCCCGTCGACGGCGGTCCGCCGCGACGCCACGGATGGATAGCGCTGTTCCCACCGGGAATGCCACCGGAGATCGAGCGCTTCCAGGTCACTTCGCCTGTCGCTTCCATCGGGCTCAACGCCCTCGACAGCGTGGACGGCACCTCCACCCTGCGGCTGTCCGGGTCCACCTCCGGCTCCGGCTACTCCTGGCACCTGGAACAGACATCGCGGTCCGCGCCGCTGTACACCTTCCCGGAGTGGGCGTGGCGGCACCGGCTGCTGCCCGCCGCGCAGATCGTGCCCATGCCCACGGCCACGTACAACGGGTACGTCCTGCACCCCCGCGGGGAACTCGTCCTGGAGAACGCCTCGGGGGCGATGGGCCGGATCTACGGACGCGGCAACGCGCTGCGGTGGGCCTGGCTGCACGCCGACCTCGGCGATGGGGACGTCCTGGAGGTGGTGTCCGCGGTCTCCGCCCACGGTCCCCTGCGGCGGCTCCCCGCGCTGACACTGCTGCGCCTGCGCCACCGAGGCCGGACCTGGCCCTCAGCGGACAGCCTCCTGTGCGCCCCGGCCTTCCGGTCGGTGGTCGACTTCCCCGAGTGGTCCGTGCGAGGCCGCATTGGGCGGACCCGCATCCGCGTCGACACCACCTTCGTCCCTGAGCACACCCTCGTCATGGACTACACGGGCCCCGACGGCCGCCGGTCCACGTGCCGCAACAGCGAGCGGGCCAGTGCCACCGTCGTGGTGGAGCGGCGCCGGAGCGGGAGGTGGGAGCCCGCAGCGCGGTGGCACCTCGCCGAGAGGGCGCACGCCGAGATCGGTGATTGACGGCCATCGCGCCGAGCGCCCTGTCCCCTTGAGCGGTACCGCGGCGCGCCGGTCTCCGCCCTGCGGAATGGGCCAAAGCGGCCAAGCCCCCGTGGGACATCCTCGAAGAGGGTTTGTCCCACGGGGGTCTGGCATAAGCCCGGCCACAGGAGGGAGATCCCGTGGCCGGGTGGGATCACGGTGTGGCGAGGTGATCGGCCAGGTGATCCAGACCGATCTGCCAGGCGTGCTGGTTGGCCTGGTGGTTGCGAAGCGGCGTGCCCGCCAGTCCCGCGTAGATGTTGAACGGCGGGGGCACGAAGAGGTGGTCGTAGCTGGTCGGCTGGTTCGGCAGCAGCAGGATGTGCCCGGCGTCTGAGTAGCTGCGGTGGCGGATGTTGTCGGACAGCCCCGCCACCTCCATCCGGTCCTCGGCGATCTCCCCGAACGCCCTCGACGGCCAGTTCTGGTCGTCCCTGCCGGACACCAGGAGGTAGTGGCAGTTGGGGTTGTCCTCGATGGGGATCTGCACGGCGGCCGCGTTCGGGGCGTTCTCCAGCACGACGCTGGACCACTCCCCCGCGATGTCGACGATCGTGTCCGTGCCGCCATAGGTCGTCAGGAGGTCAGCCAGGTCGTCGCGGAAGGGACGGTCGTCGATCGGGGTGATCGGCACACCGCCGAGGGTCCACGAGGTGTAGACGGTGTTCGGCTCGGTGGTCAGCCGCTGCAGCCACTCCACCGTGGCCGCCGCGCTGCCCAGGACGACGTCCACGTCGTCGTTGAGGGAGGCGATGCGCAGGGCCGCCTGGCCGCCGGTGCCGCCACCCGCCAAGGCGATCGGGATCGAGTCGTAGGGGTCGGCGGCTTGCGGGTCGCCGTACTCCTCGTAGACCCAGTCGATGGCGTCCCTGAAGAACTCCAGCGGGAGGTCCTCCGACGTGGCGGGCAGGCCCGGGTAGTTGAAGTACGGTAGGAGCAGGGTGCGGTACCCGCGCGAGGCGAAGAGCGCCGACCGTGCCTCGTTCTCGATGCCCACGCCGCCGTCGGAGCCGCTGAGGGTGATCAGCACCCCGTCGCTGGTCTGGTGCCCGGGGGCGGGCGTGAACAGGATGCCCTTCATCTCCGGGGTGTCGATGACCTCGCGGGTCACGCCATCGCCGAGGTAGCGCTGCTGGAAGGTCGAGGTGGCGACGACGGAGCCGCCGACCTCCGCGGTGAACGTGTAGGCGGTCGGATTTGAGGTGATCTTGGCGATGGGGAACTCGGTCCGGTCGTCCTCGCCCGCCAGCGTCATCGAGTAGAACATGCCCATCTTCTCCGCGCCGGTGTAGGAGCTGCCCGGCAGGGGCGCGTCCTCGGCGAGGCTCACCTCACCGGAGCCGTCGGCCTGGAAGGTCGCCCGCGACTGCCAGACACGGGGGAACGACGGGGAGGAGAAGTCGTCGGCCATCTGGGCATTCAGCGTCACCGTGCCGTAGGGGGCCAGCCCGGTGAGGCGGGTGTTGAAGTTCTCGTCGGCCAGTTTGGACAGGGGCATGTGGATGGTGACCCCCGTCGCGGAGGCGGGCGCCGTCATGAGTGGCGTGACGAGGCAGCAGAGTACGGCCACCGCTGCGACGCGTCGACCTGATGATCCCATGTGTTCTCCTACGGTGAGGTGGCCTGTCACCCTCACACCGGCGACTTCCATTCGCCTTTCACGCCGAACCGCGCCATCGCCCCAGGTACCGAGGACTGCCGGGGTCTTGGTCCGCGCCGGTGAAACCGAGATGAAAGGGCCCCGGAGGAAAGTCCGCCGTCATCGACATCACCGCAGGAGGTAACCATGAGGAAGAGACGGGCAGTCCTGGCGGTTGTGATCGTCATGGCCGGGCTGGCGATCGCGCCACCGGCCGCGGCGACTGGACCCGCCATCCACATGCCCTCCTCCAAGCTGGCCGACGAGAACTTCGCGATCCGGGTCACCGGACTTCCCGCGGGGGAAACTGTCACGATCACCGCCGCGATGGCCGATGACCTGGGCAGGCCCTGGTCGTCGCAGGCGTCGTTCACGGCCGACAGCCACGGCAGGGTCAATCTGCGGCACGACGAGCCGCTGCCGGGAGGCTCGTACGCGGATGACGACGAGATGGGCCTGTTCTACTCGATGCGCCTGGACAACGAGGTCACCCTGTCCCCGTTCGGCTTCAACAAGTTCACCGCCGCCCCCACCCTCTACACCTTCACCTTCGCCGTGGACGGCGCGGTGATCGGCACCCGCCAGTTCGAGCAGGTCTTCGCTGCGGAGGGCGTGACCAGGACCGTGATCGACACCGCGGGCGTGAAGGGGGTGCTGCACCTGCCCGCCACCGCCCCAGGGCCGGAGGGGCACCCGGCGATCATCGCCATCACCGGGTCCGACGGCGGGCTCGGCCTCATGCTGGAGGCGCGGTCGGCCCTGCTGGCCTCGCACGGCTACGTGGTGCTGAACCTGCCCTACTTCAACTACGAGGGCCTCCCCGCGGTGCAGGAGAACATCCCGCTGGAGTACTTCGGCAACGCGATCACGTGGCTCAAGGGCCACCCCTGGGTCGACGGCGAGCGCGTCGGCATCACCGGGGCCTCGCGCGGCGGTGAGGGGGCACTGCTGATCGCCTCGACCTACCACGACATCAAGGCGGTCGTCGCCAGCACACCGATCGGCGTCGTGTGGCCCAGCGGGCTGTCGACCGCGCCGGGGCAGAACCCGCCGCCCGCGTGGTCTCTTGGCGGCCAGCCGCTGACCACAGTCGACGTCACCGCGTCCAACCCCGACTTCGTGGACCTCCTGGTGGCCAACCGCGGCACGCAGAACTTCGTCGACGCGGCCGCGTGGGCCAGCGACGCCGTCGCCGCGGCGCCGAACGTCGACCAGGCGGCGATCAAGGTCGAGCAGAACACCGATTGCGAGTACCTGCTGATCATGGGCGAGGACGACCGGCTCTGGCCGTCGCGGGAGCTGTCGCAGATCTCGGTGGAGCGCATGGAGGACGCGGGGCTGGAGTCCAACATCGACGTCCACAGCTTCGACGACGCCGGGCACATCATCCTGCTGCCCAACCAGCCCACCACCTACGACCACTACTTCCTGCCCATGCCGTACGGGGTGTACTTCGCCCTCGGCGGCACACCGGAGGGCAGCCACCGGGCCAACCGCGTGGCATGGGAGCACACACTGGACTTCCTCGGCAGCAGCCTCTGAAGCGCATCAAGTGGGAGCGCAGAGCGCGATCCGCCGGCTCTGCGGACGGGAAGCTGTTCCCGTCCGCAGTGCCGTCCCATCGGACGCGCTCCACTCCCGGTAGCAGGCAAGAACAGCCCGTCCCCAGCGAGCAGGGAACCGGGCACCGGTTCGCCTACCCCCGCCCCAACCCCTTCAGCACGGCACCGGCGATGCCCGCTCCGTCCAGCCCGTGAGCGCTGAGGATCTCGGCGCGCGACCCGTGCGGGAGGAAACGCGGGGGAAGGGCGAGGGATACCGTCCGGGTCGGCGCCCCGGTCCCGATGAGAGCGTCGGCCAGCCGGGCACCGAAGCCACCGGTCCTGACCCCGTCCTCCACGGTGACGACGAGCTGGTGGGTGGCGGCGAACTCGACCAAGCTCGGGTCGAGCGGGGCGATCCACCGCGGGTCGACCACCGTCACCGGTATGCCCTGCCCGGTCAGGCGCTGCGCGGCCTCCAGGCACGCGCCCGCCATCGGACCAACGGACACCAGCAGGCACCGCGTGGCGGTGGACCGCCACAACACGTCCCACGCGCAGGCACGCTCACCGGCCGGGATATCGGCGCCCTGGCTCGCCTTGGGGTACCGGATGGCGGTCGGGCCGTCCGACACGCCGACCGCTTCGCGGAGCGCCTCCCGGAGGCGTGCGCAATCCCGTGGCGCGGCCAGCCGCAACCCCGGGACCAGCGGCAGCAGCGCGGAGTCCCACATGCCGTTGTGGCTGGCACCGTCGTCCCCGGTGACCCCGGCGTGGTCCAGCACGAGGGTCACGGGCAGCCGGTGCAGCGCGACGTCGAGCAGGACCTGGTCGAAGGCGCGCCCGAGGAAGGTGGAGAACACCGCGACCACGGGGTGCAGCCCGACCATGGCCATCCCGGCGGCGGCGGTCACCGCGTGCTGCTCGGCGATGCCCACGTCGAACACCCGGGCGGGGAAGCGGGTGGCGAAGCGGGCCAAGCCCGCGGGTTCCAGCATCGCGGCGGTGAGGCACACGACGTCGGGTCGGTCGGCACCGATGGCGGCGACCTCATCGGCGAACACATCGGTCCAGGTCGGTGTGAGCGCCTGAGCGGAAGCGGTGACCGCGTGCAGGTGGTCGGTCTGGTCCCGCTCCGCGGGCTGGTAGCCCTTGCCCTTGTGTGTGAGGCAGTGCACGACCACCGGCACCCCGGCGGACGCGGACTCGGTGAGAGCCCGTTCGAGCGCGGCGATGTCGTGGCCGTCGACCGGGCCGGTGTAGCGCAGGCCCAACTCCTCGAACACGCTGCTCTTCCGACCTGCCCGCAGCTCGGCCAGGTGCGCCCCGATGCCGCCCGCCGTGGGGGCGTACGACCGGCCGTTGTCGTTGAGGACGACGATGACGGGGTGGTCGGACTCGGCGAGGTTGTTCAGCGCCTCCCATGCCATGCCACCCGTCAACGCCCCGTCCCCCACGACTGTGACCACCCGCCGCCGGGAACCTCGCAGGTGCAGCGCCTTGGCGATCCCGTCGGCGTAGGACAGCGCGGTCGAGGCGTGCGAGTTCTCGACCAGGTCATGGATTGATTCGGCCGCGCTCGGGTAGCCGGACAGCCCACCCGTGCGGCGCAGCGTCGTGAAGCCCTTCGCCCTGCCGGTCAGCAGCTTGTGCACGTAGGTCTGGTGCCCGGTGTCGAACAGCATGATGTCGCGCGGCGACGCGAACACCCGGTGCAGCGCGATGGTCAGTTCCACGACCCCCAGGTTCGGCCCAAGGTGGCCACCCGAGCGCGACACGTGGTCCACGAGGAAGCGCCGGATCTCCTCGGCCAAGGCGGGCAGTTCGAACGCGGGCAGCTCCCGCAGGGTCTCCGGGGAGTCCAGCATCTCCAAGATCGTCACCGGCGCACCGGTCCCGTCATGGTTTCGGTCGGCACGGGTCCGAGCCCCTCGCGCACCGATTCCGCGTTCCTGCGTGAGCGGTCAAGGAACTCCGTGGTGCAAGAGCTCTTCCACACCTCACTGTTCTCAAGCAACCCCCACCGCGCCAACCAACGCGCGTACGGTTCCAACAACGCGGCGCGCGGCTCACCCCATCGCCCCGCGTGAATCCAGGTCGGGGACACCGAGCGCAGGGAACGGGTGAGCAGGTCGGGCCCGAAGTACGGGGTGATCTGCTCGAACTCGCGCACGACGAGCTGGGGATCCTCGGCCGCGGTCCGGTACCCGCGCTCGGCCACGGCCACGAGGTCGGCCATGGCCACCGGGTCACGCTCCACCGCGGTGCGGTGGGCCACGAGCACATAGGCGTGGAACTGCGGAATACCCCACTCCGTGACGGGCCACACTATGTGCTCCTCAGCGGGCACGATGGTGTTCAGCGCGTCCCACGCCCAGTACCCCCCGACGGTGGCGTCGATGGAACAGGCGGCCAGTTGCTCGGGCCGCAGCTCGCGGTACCCTGCTGCTGGGCAGCAGCGCCACGTCGACATCCCCGCGCAGCAGGTAGTCCGACGGCCTGCCGTGGTGCAGGTCGGGCAGCACGAACCGCACGTCCAGCCCCACCTCGGCGAACCAGCCCAGCTGTCGGGCGAGGACCAGCCCCGCGTCGTTGGGCCACGGGTGCATGTACTGCAGACCCACGACGATTCGGTTCATGGCGACGACACCAGTGATCTCACAGTCACATTGCCGTCTACGGCCGCGGGGCGCGATCGGTTCCACACCGTCGCGAGAGGCGCGTCACGGAAGACACGGACGGGTCACGATGATCTCCAGTGAGAACCTCGGCCCCCCGACTGCGCGTACCGGAGAAAGTTGATGTCTCGCGAACCCACCAGGGAGCATGATGAAGTTCCGTGCGGCCACAGCCCGCGCCGCTGTCGTTTCGGTCGGCCTGGCCCCTCTGCTCGTCATGGCCGCACCGGGGGCGTCAGCGGACACGCGAGGGCAGTTCAGCTCGGTCGCCGACGGCTATGAGGTGAATTTCCGGGACGGCTCCGACGATGTCGGTGTGGCAGAGCCGACGCACCTGCGCGGGTTCGACATCGAGGTGCACAACACCCGCTTCCTGGCCTACAGCGTCAATATCGACCGCGGTTTCACCCCCGCGCACCCGGTGGTGGACGCCCGCTGGGACGAGCAGCGGGGTGCCGGGCCGCTGTTCCCGACCAACGCCGAGCGGGTCAACGGGGTCGTGCGGGCGAGCTATCCGCACGTCGGCTTGGACGCGCTGTCGTCGCGCGTGCCCGGGAACCACGCGTTCGACCAGCGGGAAGCGATCGCCGGGACGCAGTCGGCGATCTGGCACCTCACCAACGGCGGCAACCTCAACGCGAGCAACCCGCTCCACAACAACGAGGACGGCCAGGCCGAAGCCGATGTCCTCGCGCTGTACCGGTTCCTGATCGAGGACGTGGCCGCGGTGCCCGAGAACCCCGAGCCGGGGATCGTCATCACGCCGAGTGCGAGCACCGGTGAGCCGGGCGACTCGCTGCCGTTCACCGTCGCCTTCACCGGTGTCTCGTCGACCACCCTCTCGGTGTCGCCCGAGGGCCAGGTGCGCCTGACGGAATCGAACGGCGACCCGCTCCCCGGCGACCCCTCGGGCAAGCACCCGGTCACGCCCGTCGACAGCGGCAACAAGTTCTCGGCGGTCGTCTCCGGCAGCGCGGTCCCCGGTTCGGTCAGGGTGGCCGCCGAAGGAGATCACGACCTGCTCGGGGAGCTGCTCATCCGCGAGGGCAGCGCCCCCACGCCCGAGGCGCTGGTCATCGCGCGCTCGCCCCGCTTCGGCTTGCGGGCCAACGCCTTCATCACGGTGAAGCCGCAGGCGACGAGCACCACGACACCGTCCAGCACGCTCACTCCCAGCCCCACTCCGGAGCCGACGGTCACCAGCGTCTCCCCGCCCGGTTCGGACCCGGTGGCCTCGGCCCCGCCCCCGGCGGACGACCTCGCGGAGACGGGCGCGTCGGTCTTGGCGCCCGTCCTCGTCGGCCTCTCCCTGCTCGGGACGGGCGCCGCGGCGCTGCTGGTGGTACGACGCAGGCGCGCGACCAGCTGAACATCCGGTGCCACCCCGGCCACGCCGAGGCGGCACCGGCTCGTCCTCCACAGTGGTGCCTCGCTTGGCCCAGCGATGGCACAGCAGTCCTTCCTGTCCGGTTGGGCACCTGATCGCGCTTTCCCGCAGCCGCGGCGGGCCTGATCGACGGAAGAATCCAGTTGGTCTGGACGAACCGTACTGGGTGCGACATCCACAGGAGGACGTACGAAGATCAGGAGTTCTGCGATCCGCAGGCTGAGCGCGGTGCTGTTGACGGGCGCCGCGGCAGTCGGCACAGCACAACCCGCCCAGGCGGCGGTCAACCCCTTGGACGTCCTCGCGGCCGTGAAAGGCGCCTACACGGCGTACACCACGATCAGCGAGGGCAGCCAGCCGACCCTCGAGCAGGCCACGACCAAGATCATCAACTCTCTCGGTGCCGCCCAGAGCGCGCTGGTGAGCCACATTGATCGCATCGCGGTCACCCAGGTCAGGTCGTGCGCGCGCTCCGCGGTGCTCGCGCTCCCGAACATCGCGCGCATGAACGAGGACACCCTCCAGGCGTTCGCCAGGGAGACGACCACGTGCGTGACCCACGCCGAGGCGATGGTGGACAGCGTGACGGACAAGGCGGCCATCGACCAGCTCGGCTTCGCGCTCAACGCTGTCGGCCCGATCACCCTGCTCGCCCACGCGAGGGCAGGCTGGGACGCCGGGGCTGTGGAACGGCGATCCGAGACGTCAACGTGCGGGTCATCGCCCGGCTCAAGCCTCCGTGCTGGTTCACCCCGCTGTGGGAGGACAGGCCGAACCCCACCCGCGTCGAGGTCGAGCTGACCTGCGCGGCGTTCAACGGCAAACGCGGTTACCAGTACGTCTTCGTCCCCACCAACCAGCCCTTCCCCGCCTTCCACTACGGAGTGCCCCGCACTGCCGCGATGGCGGGCACCAGCCACCCTGTCGCCCACGTCGCCATCGCCAACATCGGGTGACCACCTCGTGCGGAAAACTTCCCTCCGCTCTTGCTGCTCAACAGAAAACCTTCTACACAGCCGCGTAAACTGTTGCTCCGATCGGGTGTCCTGCCCTACGGCGAGGGAAACTGACGTACTCTCATTCCCGTCAGGGCACCCGATCAGGGTTACAACCGTCCCACGCGGAGGAAGGCGCACTCGGATGGCCGAAACCGAGGGCTACATCGGACGACACCGCAAGTCCGAACCTTATGAGGACAACAGTCCAGCCACGGGCAAACCCGTGACGATGGACCCGTCCGACGACCGCGCGCACCCCGCACCCGACCCGGAGTCCCCGCGCTGATGGCCTCACGCAGTCACGGGCTGGGCCGAGACGTGCTGCTCACGGCACGGCATCGCGGCTGTCGGCAGGTTGGCTACGGGGAAGATGGGACACCAAGAACCGCCGCACGTCGGACAGTGCTGTTCCTGGTTCCTCGAGCACGATGTGGTGACCACAGTTGTCATAACGACGCAGCTCGGCGTGCGGCATCACATCAGCCAACAACGAGGCGGACTCGCGGTGGTCGCTGATGTCGTGTTGTCCGATCCCGACCAGCGCGGGTGCGGCGACGTGATGGAGACGGCCCTCCACGGGCGCCCAGTCGTACCTCGTCGTGTGCCGCTCCCGGGCCAACTGGTTCTCCAATGCCCGCCGGTTGCCCCACTCGAGTCCAGCGGCCACGTGGCGGAGCGCGGGCGTCCACGACCTGGTTGTCCCCTTGACCCAGGTGCCGAGAGCTTCAGCCGCGGCAGCGCCGATGTCTCCCTTCTCAAGGTGCTCGCGGAGGGCCGTCGAGTGCTCCTGCAAAGCTGCCGAGATATCCAGGTCGTCGTAGTAGCAGGAGAACAGGACCAGGGCAGAGACCCGATCTGGTTGCCGGTTGGCGAAGTCCAGCGCCACCTTCGCCCCGAGGCCCGCGCCCACCAGTGCGGCTCGGCGGATGGACCGGCTGTCCAGGACGTGGTGGAGGTCATCGACGTGTCGGAAGCCCATGGCGGGGGCGGGCGAGTCGCCGAAGCCCCTCATGTCGTACGCGGTGATCCTGTGCTCGCGCGCCAGGATCGGTGCCATGCGGCTCCACATGTGGCGACTGCCGACATGGGTGTGCAACAGTACGACGTCATGCCCCTCTCCGCGGGAGTACCCAACCAGCGGACCTGGCGATGTATCGAGATTCCACTCGCGGGCACCCGAACCGTCCCCGGCTTGCGGTCGACTTTCTGGCACGCGGCCCCCCTGTCCGTGGTCGTGCGGTGCGGACGACTTCTGCGGATGAGTACGCAGGCGCTCGAAAACCGGTTCCTTGAGGGAGGTGCTGTCGATGCCGGACGCGGGAAAGCGGGATGAGACCGATCCGCCCTTGTCCGTGCACGGAGAAGTGCGCGGGCCGACGCAGGTGGAGCTCGTCGCGGTGCTTAGCGGCGGGCCGTGGAAGGTCCACATCGGACATGGTGATGACATCGTGGTTCGCGGTTCCCGGTTCGACATGACGGTCTACGCGAGCTCGACGGCACCGGCGACGAACTCCTACCTGCTGAGCGCCGCCTTCTCCGACAACAGCTCCGCGGCTCACGCGACCGCGCGGGTGCTCGCCGACTTGCTGGTCCGGGCGGGCTTGCGCTGCGACCTCGAACTGGATCCGCCGGTCCCGGTCGAGGGCCGCGCCCACCAGGAAAAAACACGGCCTCGGTGAGGAAGTCCAGTGCTTTGCGCACCCGTGCGGGTGTCTTGACCACGCCCTCCCTGCTCGAGTCCTCCCCGAGCAGGGCGAGCAGCTCCCGCACCCGGTCCTCGCGACCCGCCCCTTGTGACGGGCCACCGCGGACAACGAGACCTGCGCCCCTGTTCGCAAGCGGCAACAGCGCCGTCGGGAACTCCGACGCCCATTCCTTCTTGACTGGATCGGCCATTCGTCATCCCATTCGCTCGACTGGAGCCGCGGCCGGTTCGGGAGCGTGTCGAATTCGACGCCCCCGACATCGGGAGCGACTGTTGCCACCCATACGTGTCGAGGCGTGAGAAGGTTCCACTGTTGCGCGAACTCGTTCGGTCGAGGAATTGGGAGGAGTTCACGCGGCCAAGCGAGGCCGAGTGGAGCAGGAATACAACTTCGCGACAGGCGATGGTTGACACCGCGGATGCCTTGGGCGTAGGCGCTGAACGAACCGCATGGGGGTGAGGTGCCTGGTGTAGACCTTGTTGACATTGACCCAGCCGTGCACTAGCTGTACTGACCCGAGAGGTTGTGTACGGGCCGACACGTAGTCGGATGATGTTGGAATGAGGGAGGGCCTCCGGGTTCGGTGTGGATTGCGACATCGTCACCGGCACCCTGGAGGCCCTCGTGTCCCACCGTAATGCCCCGTTGACTCCGACTGGCAGGCTGCGTCTGGCCCGGTGTGTCGTGGACGAGGGCTGGCCGCTGCGGCGGGCTGCCGAGCGGTTCCAGGTGTCGGTGTCCACCGCGCAGCGCTGGTCCGTGCGCTACCGCGAGGACGGCGAGCCCGGGATGATCGACCGATCCTCACGCCCGCGCCGCAGCCCTGCCCGCACGCCGACCCGCACCGAGCGGCGCATCGTCAAGGTGCGGGTGTTGCGCCGGTGGGGACCTGCGCGCATCGCCTACCTGCTCGGGCTGAACCCGTCGACAGTGCATCGGGTGCTGACCCGCTACCGCCTGCCTTTGTTGGCGCACCTGGACCGAGCCACCGGGCGGGTGGTGCGCCGCTACGAACGAGCCGCCCCGGGCGAGCTGGTGCACGTCGACATCAAGAAACTGGGCAACATCCCCGACGGCGGCGGCCACCGAAGCCTGGGCCGCGCCCAAGGCCGCCGCAACCGCGCCGACACCGGCTACTCCTACCTGCACAACGCCGTCGACGACCACTCCCGCCTGGCCTACAGCGAGATCCTGCCCGACGAACGCAAACACACCGCCGCAGGCTTCTGGACCCGCGCCCACACCTGGTTCACCAGCATGGGCCTCACCGTCGAACGAGTGCTCACCGACAACGGCGCCTGCTACCGCTCACACCCCTTCCGCGACGCGCTCGCCGCCACCAGCGTCACCCACAAACGCACCCGCCCCTACCGGCCACAAACCAACGGCAAAGTCGAACGCTTCAACCGCACCCTCCTCGACGAATGGGCCTACCACCAGCCCTACCACACCGAAACCGAACGCCAAGCCGCCTACCCACAATGGCTCCACCACTACAATCATCACCGCGGCCACACCGCACTCAACGGCCAACCACCCACCAGCCGCGTTCCCAACCTCCCAGGTCAGTACAACTAGCGCCCGATGGGATCTCGCGAGTGACCGCCCGCCAGGGTCTCCCTCGCTGCGCGGGGTGTCGTCGCGCCGCAGAGGGCGCCGCGAGTCCATCCCGACTTTTGCGACGATCTGGGCATTCCGCCCGCAGGAGAGAGAGGCTGAAGGAATCACGGGAAAAGCCCGTTGACCGTGAGCGGATAACCAATCTCACCGATTCACCCTCACCGGGTTTCGCCGCACCGCGTTCGGCTGCCACGCCTATCTCGCCAATTTCATGATCACCGATTACCACGAAGCGGAGGAGTGCTCGACTTCGAGGATTTCCCGGGTTAGCATCGTCGATCGTCCTGGTCGCCGCCGTGGTGATCGCGACGGGGAGGACGTCCTATGCTCGTCCGCGCAGCACAATCCAGGCGCAGCACACCCGCGGCGCCGGAGGGCGGTCCGGTCCTGCGGGTGCTCGGGCCGCTGGCGGTGACTTCCAAGGCGGATCAGCAGGTGGTCGTGCCCGGACGACTGCGGCGGCTGCTGGCCGGTCTGCTGGTGAAAGCGAACACCGTGGCCACTGCCGACTACCTGGCCGAAGTGGTGTGGGGCCATGAGCAACCCGTGCATGTCGAGGCGGCTCTGCAAACCCTCGTCTCCCGGCTGAGGGGCAAGTTGCGCGAGACGGGGTGGCAGTCCCAGTTGGCCACCAGCCCGCCCGGCTACCTCCTCGACCTGCGAGGCGGCGACTTGGACGCCGCCCTGTTCCGGGCCCGGGTCGCCGAGGGCCGGGCCACGGCCCGCCATGACCCGAGCGCGGGCGCGCGGCTCATCGACGAGGGCTTGGCCCTCTGGACGGGACGGGCCTACGGCGAGTTCGCCGATGACGAGTTCGCCGCCACCGAGGTGTCCGCGCTGCACGAGTTGCGCGGCGTGGCCTTGGAGGAGCGGGCAGAGGTCGCCTTGCTGATCGGGCAGCCGGAGGACGCGCTGCGCTTCGCCGAGCAGCTGATCGGGGAGCAGCCGCTGCGAGAACAGGCGTTCGGCCAGGTGATGACCGCGCTCTGCCGCACGGGCAGGCAGGCCGACGCGGCCCGGAGGTTCAGCGAGTACCAGCGGGCCATCGACGAGGAGTTGGGGCTGGAGCCCTCGGCCGCGCTGCGCGACTTGGCACAGCGGCTGCTGCCGCACCATCGGCGGCCCGCGCCGGGGGGAACGGCGGTCGTGGTGGGCCCCCGCGTCCCGGCACCTCCCGCGGGCGGTTCCAGGAGGTTCGGCGATCCCCTGGTCGGCCGTGAGCACGACACCGCCGCGGCCCTTCAGGAGATGCGCACGGGAGCGGGGGTGCTCACGCTGCTGGGCGCGGGTGGCGTCGGCAAGTCACGCGTGGCGTCAGCGGTGGCCGCGGACTTGGCCGCCGAGTTCCCCGGGGGCGTCTGCACGGTCGACGTGGCGCCGCTCATGGGACGTGCGGCGGTGGGGAAACCAGACCCCTTGGTCCGTGCGGTGGTCGACGCGCTCCAGGACCACCCCCAAGCCAACGGCCGCGCCGACCTGCTCGACCACCTGCGCCAGAAGCGGATGCTGCTCGTGCTCGACAACGCCGAGCACGCTGTGGACGACGCCGCGGGACTGGTGGAGGCCATCACGCGGACGTGTCCGGGGGTCGCGGTCCTGCTCACCTCCCGGAGCCCCCTGGCCATCCCGGTGGAGCAAGTCCACCCGGTGCTGCCGTTGGCACTGCCCGCGCCGCGGGACGACCACGACGCGGTTCTCGGCAACCCCGCGGTGCGCCTGTTCCTCCACCACGCCGCGGCCGCCGCGCCGCGCTTCCGGAACGCGGAGGCGAGGATCAGCGACGTGGCGGAGCTGTGCAGGCGGCTGGACGGGGTCCCCCTGGCCATCGAACTCGCCGCGGGCCTCATGTCCGCCCTCACTCCCGCCGAGATCATGACCATGCTCCCCTACCGGTTCGGGCTGATGCCGAACGCCCAGCGGTTCGCCCCGCAGCGACACCAGACGCTGCACGCCTCGGTCGAATGGTCCTATCGGCACTTGGACGAGCGTGACCGCGCGATCTACGACCGGGTGTCGGTTCTCACCCCCGTGTTCACCGCCCGGCACGCCGCGGCGGTGACAGGGCTGGACCTGTTCACCGTGGTCGAACGACTCGACGGGCTCGTGGAGCGCTCGCTGCTGACCGTGGGCGGCACCGCTTCCGGGGAGACCACGACCTACGCGATGCTGTACCCGCAGCGCGCCTACGGGTTGGCGCGCCTGGCCGTGACGGGGGCCGCGGACACGGCTCGTCACCGCGCCAGGGATCTCGCCCGCCTTCGGCGACTGGGCCGGGAGCTGACCCCGTTCCACCCCGTCGCTCCCGGCCTGCTCGGCAGCCCGGGAGGGGTGCGGCCGCCCTGCGCCGCCCATGCCCGCGAGGTCCGCTGCGTCCCGGCGCTGCCGTAGTCCGCGCGCGGACTCACGACGACCGGCGTTGCCCGGGCTGCGCGCGCCTGCGCGACCACTCGTCGAGGAGCGTGTCCATCCAGCGGGAGTGCAGCACCACCAGCCCGATGTCGAGGTTGGCGCGGCACCCTTTGATGCGCTTGCTGGTCTCGGCCATGGCGCTGGCCAGTTCGGCTGAGGAGAGATCGGCGACGAGGCCGTCACGGGGGCTCATGGCTGCTCCGGTTCCGCAGAGGTCTGTGTCGCGATTACGCCGCCACTCGGAGGGTCGGTTCCCGCGGGAGGCGGTCCGCATACGCGCGCGGGTGCCCGCTTGGATCAGGAACATGCCGGGGATCACGGAGTGGATCTCGCGGTGCCGGGAGGAGAGATCCCGGTTGCCCTTCCGCCTCGCCGTCACAGCGGAGCGGACGCGGAAGGGGCATCGCACGCGGACAAGGGATGTCGAACGTTGCGCGGCGGGTTGGGGATGGGCCGGGTTCCCGTCTGCTAGCCCCGTCGCGGTTCCGCTCGGCCGTGGCGGCCGCTCAGGCGGGCTCGCGGGTGTACTCGTGCTCCACGTCCACGTCACGGAATCCCAGCCGCCGGTACCAGGCCGACGGCCAGTCGTCGGCGTCTGCCCGGATGAACGCGATGTCCGCGCCCGCCGCGCGGGCGCGGCGCAGCGCGGCCACCACGACGGCGATCGCCAGTCCCCGCGCTCGGTGCTCCGGCCTGGTGTACACGTCCTCGATCTGGGCGACGCCGTCCGCGATCCGGAGCTGGGCGCGGCAGAGGACCTCCGTTCCGGCGCGCACGGCGAGCAGGGTGAGCTCGGCGTGGCGTGAGACGAGCGTCGTCCTGTCCGCCAGCTGCGCGGCTTCTTCGTCGGTGATGTACGGGAACAGCGCCTTCTGGTCGTCGATGAGGGAGGGCCGCAGCGCGGTGAAGTCCAGCTCCTCCACCGCGGCGGTGTCGACCGCGGGCAGGTCTCCGGTGTGGACCATCGTGATGATGCGGCAGGGCGCGGCGTACCCCGCCGCGCTGAACGCCCGCGCGCACTCGGGCACCACCTCGCCCTGGAACCAGACCAAGCGGTGCCGGTGCCCGGCCAGCGCGCCGAGCGCCGCGTCCGCTTCCGCCAGCACGTCGTCGGGATCAGCCGCCTCGGTCACCAGGATCCGGTTGTGCTCCCACGAGACCGGGAAGTGGTGCTGGTTGAGGGCGTACCCCCATCCGAGGTGGGTCACATCGGTGGCCTGGGCGAGGGCCAGCGCCAAGGAGAAGCCGCGGATGCGCCGCAGTGATCCGGGATCGACCGCGTAACCCGCGCCGTCATGTGTGTTCATCGCTGCTCCGCCACCGAAGGATGCCCTGCCGCCCCACGTACGCGGACCGGGGTTGGTGCGGTTCCTGGCGGTCCGCCCGCACCCGGAACCGCTGTGCCCCGACCGCCGTACCACTGGCGAGCAGACGGAGGTGCGGTGTGCGGGTGTTCAGGACTGTCCTGGCGATCGCGGCAGCGGGGGTGGTGCTCGGCGTGCAGTTCGCGGCACTGGCCCCGCCCGCGGTGGCCGAGCCCGTGGACGACGCGGCCGGGGCGCTGGCGGCGGCATCAGTGTGGGTGCACCCTGACGCGGGTAGGCGGGTGGACGTCACCGCCGTGGCCGCGGTGATCGGGGACGCCCCGGTGAAGATCGCCATCCTGCCCGCGGGCCCGAGCGTGGGCCAGGTCCGGGTGCTGCCGAGGCAGCTGGCGGGCAGGTTGCCGGGCAACACCGTGGCGGTGATCGCGGGCCGGTACTTCTACGCGGGCTCGGACGTGCTGTGCGCCGATCAAGCCGGGCGCGCGGCATCCAAGTCGATCGATGCGAACGAGGAGTTCCTCGACGCGGACGGCAACAGCGACCTCACCGAGGCGCTGATCGACTTCGCCACGGCCGTCAAGGCAGCGCCCAGCTGCTCTTCGGGGCCGCAGGCTCGGGCAGCCGAGGATGGCAGCGGGGGCGGGGTCCTGGCCTCGGTGGCGACCGGGTTGGGCGCGGGGGCGACCGCGGTCCTGGCCTGGATCGGGGTCGTGCGCTCCCGAACGCGCGCGGAGGTCTCAGCGCACGACGCGCAGGCCCGCGCGGCGGTCGAGCGGCTGGGCCGCGCCCTCACCGACCTTCCCCCGGATGACGCCACGACCGCGCGTGACCGCCACGACGAGGCGCAGGTGCTGCTGGCCGCGGCCAGCACCAGAGAACAGTTCAGCACGGCGCACCGCTTGGCCCGCGAAGGGCTCGCCGCCCTCGGCCGGACGGGCGCGGACAACGGGGAGGACAGATGACGCGACCACTGCCGCCCGCCGGGCGCGACGCCGGGGTGGCCAAGGTGACCAGGGTGACGATCGGCGTCGTCGCGGCGGGGATCGCCGGGACGCTCGGCCTGGGCGCCGCCATCGCGGCCGCGGCGCCGCCGCCGAAGCAGGCAGGCGACTACAGCACCGAGATCGCGAAGGCCCCCACCCGCGCGCCCGGCACCGGCGAGGCGGAGCCACCCCCAGACGGGGGCGGTCAGGGGCCCGAACCCACGCTCGTGCCGCCCGATGACCGGCCGGAGAGCTCCAGCGGGGACGAGGACACCACCTCGGGGGGTTCGTGATGGACGGGGTCGGGTTCGCCGCGCTCGGCACGACGGCGCACCTGCTGGTGGATGACCCGGCAGCGTTGGCCGAGGCCGAGGCGGTGCTGCGCGCGTTCCTCGCCGACCTGGACCGCGCGTGCAGCCGGTTCCGGTCGGACTCGGCACTGTCGGAGCTGAACGCCCGCCGGTCGGGGAGCGGGCTGGACCCGCTGCTCTACGGGGCGCTGGAGGCCGCGATGGCGGTGGCCGAGGAGACCGGGGGGCTGACCGTGCCCTCGATGGGAGCCTGCCTGGTCGCTGTCGGCTACGACCGCACCTTCGCCGACATGCCCGCCGACGTCGGCGCGGTGCGGCCGCTCCCCGGTCCCGGCTGGCGGGGCATCCGGCTCGATCCCGCGACCCGCGCGGTGCGCCTGCCCGACGGCGTCCGGCTCGACCTGGGCGCCACGGCGAAGGCATGGGGCGCCGACCGGGCGGCCGCCCTGCTGGCCGAGCGGTTCGGCTGCGCGGTCCTGGTCAACCTGGGCGGCGACGTGGCCGTCGCGGGCACGGCTCTGCCGTGGCGGGTGCGGGTCGCTGACGACCACCGCGCCAGTGGTGGTGGGCAGGTCGTGACCATCAGGTCCGGCGGTGTGGCCACGTCCAGCACCGCCGTGCGCGCCTGGCGCGGCGGCGGGGAGGTCCTGCACCACATCCTCGACCCGCTCACGGGCATGCCCGCCCGCCGGGTGTGGCGCACGGTCTCGGTCACCGCGCGCACCTGCGCGGCCGCCAACGCCGCCGCCACCGCCGCCGTGGTGCTGGGCGAACGCGCACCGGCATGGCTTGCCGCCCTCGACCTGCCCGCCCGGCTGGTCGCCCCCGACCGCACGGTCACCCGCGTGGCGGGATGGCCTGCCGAAGCCCTGGAGGCAGCGTGAACCCCGGCCCCGCCGCGCACACGGCCGCGCCCCTGATCTCGGAGAGCACGTACTGGTACCTGTCCAGGGCCAGCGGGTTCGTCTCACTGGCCGCGTTCACCGCGGTGATGGCGCTGGGCCTGCTGACCGCGGGCCGGGTGGCGTCGCCCCGCTGGCCCCGGTTCGTCACCGAGGCCCTGCACCGCAACGTGTCGCTCTTCGCCATCGCCCTGGTCGCGCTGCACGCGGTCGTCATCACCGCCGACGAGTACGTCAAGATCGGCCTGGTCGACGTCGTGGTGCCGTTCACGGCGGACTACCGGCCGCTGTGGCTGGGGCTGGGCACGATCGCCTTCGACACCATGGTGGCCGTCTTGGTCACCAGCCTGCTGCGCGCGCGGCTGGGATTCCGCGTGTGGCGGGCGGTGCACTGGCTGGCGTACGCGGGCTGGCCGATCGCGCTGGCCCACACCGTCGGGCTGGGCACCGACCGCCTCTGGGTGCTGGTCGTGGTGGGTGCGAGCGTGCTCACCGTCCTGGTGTGTGGCGGGTACCGGTTGGCGGGCTGGCGCCGGATCGCCGTGCGGAGGCCGGTGTGAGCGCCCCGGCACCCGTCCGCCACGACAGCGGCCCCCGCCTGCTGCGGCACTGGGCGGCCACCGGCCGCGAGTGCGGCTTGGCCGAGCACGCCCAGCTGCACGGGCCGCAACCCCTGCCCGCCGTGCCGGACCTGATCCGCGCCGTCGGCGAGTCCGGACTGCGCGGGCGCGGTGGGGCGTGGTTCCCCGCCGGGCGCAAGCTGGGCGCGGTGGCCGAGAACGCCCAGGCCGCGGGTGCGGCGCACGTGATCGTCAATGGCGCCGAGAGCGAACCCGCGGCGGGCAAGGACAAGCTGCTGCTCGCCGTGGTCCCGCACCTGGTGCTCGACGGAGCGGAGCTGGCCGCGCTCGCGGTCGGCGCCGGGCGGATCACCGTGTGCGTGCACCGGGGAACGGGCCTGGCGGACCGGGTCCGGCACGCCGTGGCCGAACGGGTCGCCGCCCGCTGGGGCGGCGGTGTCCCGGTGGATGTCGTCGAACCGCCGCGCTGGTACGTCTCCAGCGAGTCCACCGCCCTGGCGAACTTCGTCGGCGGCGGTCCTGGCAAGCCGCGGTCGGTGTCGAGTTACAAGTCCGGCGTCGACGGGAAGCCCACTCTTGTCTCCAATGTGGAGACGTTGGCGCACTTGGCGCAGATCGCGCGGTACGGCCCGGCCTGGTTCCGCGCCATCGGCACGGCCGAGTCACCCGGGACGGCGCTGTACTCGGTGACCGGCGCGGTGCGCCGCGCAGGCGTCCACGAGCTGCCCGTCGGCGCCACCGGCCGGGAGATCCTGGCCGCGGCGGGCGGGCCCAGCACACCCGTGCAGGCCGTCCTGGTCGGTGGGTACGGGGGCAACTGGGTCACCGCGGAGGAACTCCGGCTGCCCTTCTCCCCGGACGGCCTCGCGGCCATCGGCGCCTCACCGGGCGCGGGCGTGCTCGCCGTCCTGCCACCGGATGTGTGCGGCCTGGCCGAGACGGTGCGGATCGCTTCGTGGATGGGAGCGCAGAACGCGCGGCAGTGCGGTCCGTGCTTCAACGGGCTGCCCGCCATCGCCGACGACCTGGCCAGGGTCACGTGGGGCGGCGACCGGACCTCGCTCGACCGGCTGCGCTTCCGAATGGCGCGGGTGGACCGGCGGGGGGCGTGCGCGCACCCTGACGGCGTGGTCCGCCTGGTGGGCAGCGCGCTGCGGGTCTTCGGCGACCACATCGGCCTGCACCTGCGCCATCATGGCTGCCCGCACTCGCACCGGCGGTCCTACTTCCCCCTGCCCACGTTGCCGGACCGCGCGGAAGGATGGCGATGAGCGCCCGCATCGAGGTCGACATGATCGCCTGCGACGGCCACGGCGTCTGCGCCGAGCTGCTGCCCGAGCGGATCGGGCTGGACGAGTGGGGTTATCCGGTGATCGACTCCACTGCCGTGCCGCCGGAGCTGGGCAGGCACGCGCGCCGCGCCGTCGCCCTCTGCCCGAGGCTTGCCCTGCGCCTGCGGGAGAGCCGGTGAGGGATTCGCGCCGCGACCCAACCGCCGGACCGTGAGCCGAGCGCTCCTGGTGGACGGCCGCACAGCCGCGAAACAACAGGAGAGCGGCCGCACCGAGGGTGCGGCCGCTCTCCTGTTCCGCTGGCCTAGAACGGGTCCGGCTACGGGTCGTCCTGCGGGGCGACCTTGTCAACAGCGCTCTTGGACTCGAACGGATCGTCAGCAAGCTCTCAGCGCGGGGCTCACCAGCGCGCGGAGGTCGTGCAGGGCCCTGTGGGCGCGGGACTTGACAGTCCCCTTCGGCAGACCCAGGCGGGCCGCCGCCTCCGCGATGGTCGAACCGCGGTAGAAGATCTCGACCACGACGTCCCGCTTGTCCGGTGTCAGTTGGTGGAGCAGGTCGGCCATGGTGAGCGCGGTGGTGATCTCGTCCCAGCGGTCGGTCCCGGTGCGACCTTGCGGGAGCGCGGTGTCAGCGACCTCGGTCGGCCGCGCGGCCCTCGCCCGCACCCGGTCGATGACCAGGTGGCGGGCGACGGTCAGCAGCCACCCGCGGACCGCGCTGGATTCGGCGCGCAGAGTTCCCCGGTGGCGCCACGCGCGGAGCAGCGTCTCCTGGGCGATGTCCTCCGCCCCCGACCAGTCACCGGTGAGGCCCCGGACGAACCTGAGGAGGGCGATCCAGTGGTCGCGGTAGAGGGCTCGCAGGAGAGCGTCCCCCGATGCCCAACCAACCGCGTGTTCCGGATCCTCAACGCTCACGGTCATGGCGATCACCTGCTTGCAGAGCGTGCGGGCCGCCCGGCGGCACAGCCGGTCGAGCGGGTCGATGACCTCCGGAGCCTGCCTCCGCCGCCTGTCGCGCGGCTTTCACGGACTTTCAGAGGACCGAGACGGTTCTGACGCCTCAGTGGAGGACGACAGGCAGCTCCGCGGGCCCGCGGAGCATGTAGCCGCCGGGCGGGTAGACGGGGGTGAAGCCCGAGGCCAACCGCATTCCGGGGAAGCGGACGGCCAGCGTCCGCAAGGCGGTCTCCAGTTCGAGGCGGGCGAGGGGGGCACCCGCGCAGAAGTGGGTGCCGTAGCCGAACGCGAGGTGCTTCCGGGCGTCCGGGCGGTCGAGGTCGAAGGTGTCCGGGTCCACCACCGTCCCCGGGTCGCGACCGGGGGCGCCGGTCATCAAGTGCACCCGGGCTCCCGCGGGGATGAGCGCACCGCCCAGCGCGACGTCCACCAGCGCGTGGCGAGTGGTGCCCTGCGCACCGGAGTCGTGCCGCAACCCCTCCTCCGCGGCGGCCGCGGCGAGGTCGGGGTTCTCCACCAGCCTGGCCCACTGGCCCGGGTTGGACAGCAGCTGGAACAGGACGTTGGTGAGGGTGTTCATGACGGTCTCGTATCCCGCCGCGAGCAGGAACCGCAGCGCGGCGACGGCCTGCGAGCGGGCGCAGGTCCCGGCCCCACCGCTGCCGCCAGGTCCGAGGCGAGGTCGGACCGCGGCTCACCGGTGCGCGCGGCGAGCAACTCCCGCAGGTAGGTGTCGTAGGCGACCACGGTGCGCGCGCAGGCGAGCTGGGCTTCGGGGTCCAAGGGAACGACCAGCAACGCCATCCACTGGTTGTGCCAGTCCTTGATGGTGGTGTGGTCATCCAGCGGCAGACCGATGATGTCGCAGACGATCCGCATCGGAAGCGCGTAGGCGAACTCCGCGACCAGGTCGGCGGTGTCCCCGGTGAGGCTGTCCGCCAATTCCTCGGAGACCCGCCGCACGAAAGGGGTCAGCTCCGCCAGCCGCCGTGGCGAGAACCGGCTCATCACCACGTCGCGGACGCCGGTGTGCTCGGGTGGGTCCATCGCCAGCAGGGCCCGGGTGAAGTAGTCACTGCCTCGCAGCACTTCCTGGCACTCCGGCGTCAGGTCGAAGTCGCTGTCGAAGTTGCGGCGCGTGGAGAACCGCCGGTCGTCGCGGAGGATGGCCATGATCTCGGCCTGCCCGGTGATTACCCACAGGTCCATGGACGCCACGTGCGCCACCGGCGCGTCGGCACGAGCCCACGCGTAGGTCTCGAAGATGTCGCCCATGAAATCGGCTCGCGCTGAGCTCAAGCGTTCGGCGGCCGTCACCGGACAGGCCTTCGGGTTGATCCAGCCATGATCGCGCCCCTCTCGTCCGACCCGTTCGAACGCACCTTGCCGGTGGGTGCTTTCTCTGGGCTTTCACGAGCACGAGCAGCGTGTGATCATCTTGGAAGGCCGGGATCAGATGACGAATGCGGCCATGCAGGGCAGCCGCCTGTGAATCACGTGGTTCCGGCATCCCCCGCGGAACCGATCAGGTCGAGGCACCCGTACTCCGGGGGACATCGCTCGGGAGTGGCGAGGCGCGGAGGGCGTGGGATGGACGCGGTCATGACCCGTGGAACGCTCCGAGCGGGGTGGCTGGCCCCGTTCCTGCTGGTCTCGGCGATCTGGGGCTGCAGCTTCATGTTCATCAAGGTCGCGGTGGAGGCCCTCCACCCCGCCTATGTGGCCGCGGGCCGCGTGTGGCTCGGCGCGGCCACCCTATTGGTAATCATGGGATGTCTACGCCTGCGCCTCCCCCGCGAACCGGTCCTGTGGGGACATCTCGCGGTGGCGGCCGTGTTCGGCAATGTCATCCCGTTCCTGCTGTTCGCCTATGCCGAGCGGCAGGTGCCCTCCATCGTGGCCGGACTGTGGAACGCCGCCGTGCCCGTGACCACGATGCTGGCGGCCTGGGCCGTGGTGCGCGTGGAGAAGCCCACTCGCCGTTCCCTGGCGGGCTTGGCCGTGGGGGTGACCGGAGTGGCCATATTGCTCGGCCCCTGGCAGACCCTTCCGGCCGCTCAGGCGGGCGGCCACCTGGCCTGCCTCGGCGCGGTGGTGAGCTACGCGTTCGCCATCGCGTACACGGCCCGCCACCTGACGACGCGGCCTGAACCGATTCCGGCGCTGATCGCCTGCCAGTTCGTGATCGGGTCGGCGGTTCTCGTCATCGCCGCGCCGTTGCTGGCGGGCGGCGCGCCTGGCACCTCAGCGCTCACCCCTCCGGTCGTGGGCAGCATGGTGGCACTCGGGGTGTTCGGTTCCGCGGTGGCCTACCTGGTCAACCACCACCTGCTGCGCACCGTCGGACCGGTCGTGGCGACACTGTCGACCTATTTGGTCCCCGTGTTCTCCACCGTCGCGGGACTCGTCGTGCTCGGTGAACGTCTCGACTGGAACCAACCCGTAGGAGGGGCTGTCATCGTGACCGCGGTTGCCATCGCCGCTCGCCCTCCAACCAGTTAGACACCAAGGATCCGCTTCGTCGCGAACGGACCCTCCGCCCGTACGGGGTGTAACAATGACGGCCACGTGGTCAACATCCGCAGCAACAGAGGCAGGCGTGCCCATGCACACAGACGACCTGCGAGCCGAATCGCACGAAGTGCGCGTCCGAGCGCTGGGAGCGCTCGAACTCGTCGTTCCGGGGAACTCGCCGGAGGTCCTGCCGTTCCGGTCCGGCAAGCCCCGCAGGCTGCTCGCCGCCCTCCTCATCGGGTTCGACACCGTCGTCAGCTCGGATGCCCTGGCAGAGGTCATCTGGGGTGATTCGCCCCCCGTGCACGTCGACGCGTCTCTGCAGACGGTGATGTCGCGACTGCGCAACAACCTCCGCGCGGTGGGACTCGGGGCCGCCCTGCTCACCCGCCAACCCGGCTACCTCCTGCACGTCGACCCGGAGGCCTTCGACGTGACCCGGTTCCGGGCCAGGGCCCGGGAGGGGCGCGAACTCCTCGGGGTCGACCCGGCCCGGGCCGCGGCGCGCCTGGACGAGGGACTGCGGCTCTGGCGCGGACCGGCGTTCGCGGAGTTCACCGATGACGCCTTCGCCGCCGCCGAGGTGGCCAACCTCGACGAACTGCGCATCGGGGCCTTGGAGGACCGGGCCGAGGTGGCGCTCGCGCTCGACCGTCCGACCGAGGCGATCGCCCTGCTCGAGCGCATCGTCGCGGAGTCCCCGCTGCGTGAGCGGCCCCGGTCGCTGCTCATGCTGGCCCTCTACCGTGACGGCAGGCAGGCGGACGCCCTCTCGGCCTTCCGCCGCTACCGCACGCTGCTGGCCGAGCAGTTGGCACTCGAGCCGTCCACCGCGGTGCGAGAACTCGAAGGCCGCATCCTGCGACAGGACCCCGCGCTGCTGTCCCGCCCCGGGGACGCGGTCACGGTGGTCGCCGAGTCGGTCATGGCCCAAGAGTGGCGCCCGCCGGGCAACATCCCCAGCACACCCGCCACGCTCGTCGGCCGCGACGACGTCTTGGCGCAGATGGCGGCGAGGCTGCGCGCCCAGTGGGCCCTGACGCTGACCGGGCCCGGGGGCGTCGGCAAGACCCGCTTGGCCGTGGCCGCCGCGCAGCACCAGGTACGGGAGGGGAAGTACCCGGACGGCGTGTGGCTGGTCGAGTTGGCGCCACTGACGCCCACCGCGTCGGTGGCCGACGCGGTCCTCACCGTGCTGGCCGTGCAGCGGGGGGGCACCACCAGCGCCACGGCTCGGCTGGTCGACTACCTGCGACCTCGGCGGATGCTGCTCGTGCTCGACAACTGCGAGCACGTCGTGGAAGCCGTGGCCGACCTCGTGCACGAGTTGGTGAGCCAGTGCCCCGACTTGGCCGTGCTGACCACCTCCAGGGTGCCGTTGGGCATCGAGGCCGAGCAGATCAACCCGGTGCAGCCCCTCTCGCTGAGCCAACCCGACGGGGACGGCCACTCCGACGCCGTCCGGCTCTTCCTCGACCGGGCCCGCTCGGTGGCGCCCGCGTTCAAGGCAGAGGGGCGGGCGCTGGAGGCCGTCAGCGAAGTGTGCCGCAGGCTCGACGGAATGCCGCTGGCCATCGAGCTCGCAGCGGGCCGGATGCGCTTCATGACCCCGGCCGAGATCGTGGAGTGTCTGCCGGACCGCTTCCGATTCCTGCGCAACCCGTACCGGCTCGCCGCCGAGCGCCACCAGACCCTGCAGACGGTGGTCGACTGGTCCTACCAGCTGCTCTCGCCCGAGGACCAGGTCCTGTTCGAACGGCTCTCGGTGTTCGCCGCGGGCTTCACCGCCCTCGACGCCGCCGCCGTCTCCGGCATCGACCGGATGTCGATCGTGGAGCGGATCGGCGGGCTGGTGGACCGGTCGATGGTGGTCGCGTCCACCGACGACACGGGGTCCTCGACGACCTACTTCCTGCTCGAGACGCTGCGGGCCTTCGGGCGTGACCGGTTGGCCAAGCGCGGCGACGCGGTGGCCGCTCACCGGGCCCACGCCGAGCGGATGCACGAGATCGTCCGAGCCGGAGAGATCCGCATTCTGGCGGAGGACTGCGGGCAGTGGATCGCGAACATCTCCAAGCGGATCGATGACGTCCGCACGGCGCACTCCTGGGCGCTCGAGCACGACCTCGGCCTGGCCCTGCGACTGGTGGTGGGTCTGGTCAACTGGGCCGAGCTGCAGATGCCGGGAGAGATCGCGGGCTGGGCGGAGGAGACGGTCCAGCGGTGGGAGAGCTCGGGCTCCCCGCAGGACCGCCCCCTCGCGGGCGTCGCCTTGGCCGTCGCGGTCGGCTGCGCCCGGTACCGCAGCGACTTCGTGGCGGCCCGGGCCCTGGCCGACCGCGCGGAGGCCCTGCTCGATGAGGACGACCCGCGCCGCCGCTACGTCGGGCAGCCGATGGCCGAACTCGCCCTGCTCTCCGGCGACCTGGGAGGCGCCGTGGCGATGTCCGAGCAGGTGGTGCGCTGGTCGGAGGAAGCCGACGACGACATGCGCAAGGGCTACGCCGTCGTCCTGCTGTGCCTCGCGGAAGCCTACGGCGGGAACCCCGCGAGAGGACTCGCGATGACCCGCGAGCTTCGCGCCGAGACCCGCTCGGCACCGGTCGCGGCCTGGACCACCTACCTGCTGGGCGAGGTGATCCTGGAAGACGACCCCGCCCGCGCCGAGCCCCTGCTCAGCGAGGCGCTCGCGCTGGGCTTCCGCAACAATGACCGCTGCCTGGTCGGGGCCGCCATGACGTCGCTGGCATCGGTGTACATGCGCCGAGGAGATCCCCGGCGGGCGGTGCCGCTCTACCGCGAGGTCGTCGAGCACTGGAACCGCACAGGCAACTGGCTGCAGCAGTGGGCGGGCATCCGCGGGGTCGTCTTCCTGCTGGCCCGCTTGGGAGACCACGCGGGGGCGGTCACCCTGCTCAGCGCGGTGCGCAGCCACACCATGGCCGTCCCGGAGTTCGGGGCGGACGCCGAACGGCTCCGCGCGCTGGAGGCGGAGTTCGCCACGCACCTGGGCGGCGACGAGATCGCCGCCCTCTCGGCCGAAGGGGCGGATATGGGCGTCGCCGCCGTCCTGAGACTGGCCCTCGACCGCTTGGCGGCCTTCACCGAGCCGCTCTCGGAGGCGGTGTGAGGCGCGTGAAAGCGCCGTGGAAGTTCGCTTTGACACCCTTCTTCAGCCACTGAACGCGATCGGAGAAGCCATGGCTGAGGAGCTGATCCCCACCACCGACAGGCGGAGAGTGTCGAAGGACCTCTTCTGGAACCTGCGCACGGCCCAATGGGAAACCAGGAACGCCCCGGAGCGGGTGGTCCACTCCGCGTGGTTGCCCGCTTCCCCACCCCGCCCCCAGCCGCGGTAACGGAAGCCAAATCTCCACGCACGCGCTGTTCGCTGCTGTAATCAGTGCACAGCTCCCGATCCCTGCCACAGCATCGAGGGCGCGGTGATCAGCCATGACACGACCGCTACGGAAACACGTCATCGGCGAGCAGGCACCCCTTGAGGGCGCGACACATGAACGACATGCGCCGCGCCCTCAAGGTGAATCACAGGACCAGCCTGGAGCAACATCAAGAAAAAGATGATTTTCCATTATCCAAACCGGCCCTCATGAGCTATTCAACACCCTACTCCGCGGGTCCGGTAACGCTACCGCAGGATTCGGCGGACGCCGGCGAAGGCTCTCCCTCTTGGACTGACCTGTACCTGAAAGTCGCCGCATCGAGACGCTGGCGGTCCGAGCCGATCCAGAACGATCGCGTGCCGATAGCCTTTCGTGTTTCCCCCGTAAAGGGATGGTCTTCCCACAGGGCGCAGGCGTACACCGATTCTCCTGGCGCCGGACAGTAGCGGAAGTAGTAGTGCGTTTGGGGCACTGGCCCACTCGGGGTGTACCAGACGCCGCTCACACTCGACATTCCACAGGGCTTTTCGACCGGATTCTCGGGGTCGGGAACAAATGGGAAGGGCGGAGCGAACCATCCGTTGGAACTATCGCACGGAACGCTACCCATGCAGGGAGATGATCCCGCTGTCGCAGGGCCCGCCAAGAGCAGGCTCGCAGTGGCCGAAACTAACATGAGCGCGGCGAGGCGTGCGGAATTTTGAATCTTCATCAACACTCCGAGTAGTCAACTGTTGCAACATGGCGAGCCCATCGATATGAGCATCTTCTGGTCAGTCAGACTTGAGGCAAGCCGGTTCAGCAGCTGCCGAGTAACACGTTAACCAACCCTTCTCATAGATGACTTACAACTTACTTCCAGTTCCGAGTGGGTGGTCGCCGAGAGCTCCGCGCCGTTTCCCCGACATCAACAAGAATAGCTATTAAAGTCGAGAGTGATCACTTGCCCGTAGATTGGTCACTCGTGATCGGGATGGTGCGCATCGGGTGGGGCTGGGCGGGCGGGGACGGTCCGCGCCTCACGCTCGGCGGGCGTCGAGGAAGGCGCGCAGCTCCGCGTTGACCAGACCAGGGGCTTCCAAGCCGGGCAGATGAGCCGCGCCGGGGATCTCGACCACCCGCGTCCCCGGGATGAGTGCCGCCATGTCCGCGGCAGCGCGGCAGGCCCACGGGAGGTCGTGTTCACCGTGGACGACCAGCAGCGGCACCCGCAGGGCAGCCAGGGCGGAAAGGCCCTCTGGGTGGTTGAAGGGCTTGGGGTCACCGAGGCCGCGGCGCTCGTTGGCCAGCGCGATGGCGTTGGCGTCCAAGATCAGGGCCACGATGGCGGGGTCGACGTCCGCGCGGCTCCGGTCGTGCCCCACCACCCACAAGTCGACTTCCAGCTCGTTGACCGCGTCCAGGTCGCCCGCCTGTTCCGCGGCGGCGATGGCGGCCACGCGCGGGTCGTCCGCGTCACCGGTGTCGTAGCCCGCGGGCCGCGAAGCGATCATGGTCAGCGAGCGGACCCGGTCCGGGGCCGTCAGGGCGAGGTCCATGGCCACCATTCCGCCGAACGAGCAACCGACCAGGTGAGCGGAGCCCACGTCGAGGGCGTCCAGCAGACCGAGGAGGTCATCGGTGGAGGAGAAGGGCCCGGGAACAGGTGCGGACCGGCCGAAGCCGCGCATGTCGTACACCACCGTCCGGTGATCGCGGGCGAGGTCCGCGACCTGGCGGTGCCACATCCGGCTGTCGGCGATGCCCGCGTGCACGAACACCACGGGGTCTCCCTCACCTGCCGCCTCGTAGTAGAGGGCGGCCGTCCCCGTCGTCGCGAAGGGCATGACACTCCGATCTGCGGGCCTGACACCCAGCGCTGTGGTGCTCAATCGATGCGGTAGAACTGCCAGTGGGGGTGCTCGACCCCCAACTCGGTCACTGATGTGAAGCCCGCGCGATGAGCCCAGTCGCGCACGATCGGGGCGCGCACGACTGATCCGTGCGCTGTCCTCGGCGACTGCGCCAACGACACCGGCAGCCCGTGCAGCACGCTCATCGCGCGCAGCAGCCGTCGCCGGACGTCAGCGGATGACCCGGACGTGTCCTGAGGACGTTCCTCGGCCACCAGGACCGCGCCGCCCTCGATCAGCGCGGAGCGGAACGCCGACAGCGCGCGGACGGGATCACCCATGCGGTGCAGGGCGTGGAAGACGCACACGAGGTCGTAGCACGGCACGTCTCCCACGGCAGTGGCCGCGTCCGCCGTGGTGAAGCGCACCCGCTCGACCACACCAGCGGCACGGGCGTCCTCCAGCGCCTCCCCCACCGATCCCTCATCGGTGTCGATGCCGTGCACCATCGCCTCGGGGAACGCCCGGGCCAGCGCGACCGACGCCCAGCCGGTGCCGCAGCCCGCGTCCAGCACCACTCCCCCCGCGGCGAGGCGCGCCGCGATGTCCGGCAGCGCCGCGAGCCACTCCCCCACCGAGTTCTGCGGACCTGCCCCGGTGATCGAGGCCAAGCCGACGCGCATCTCGGCGCCATAGGTGTGGAACGGCACCCCTTCACCGGTCCGGAATGCTTCGACCACGGCGGGCAGTGCGGTGCTGAGGGCCGCCAGCGCGCAGGCGAACCCGACCGGGCTGCCGGGGTTGTCCGTGTCGAGCAGGACATCGGCTCCTGGGGCCGTCAGGGCGAAGCGGCGGGTCTCGGCGTCACCGGTCTCCTCGATGACCACGAGGAACCCGCCCACGACCTGCTGCTCCAACCACTCACGGGCGTAGCGCTGAGCGATGCCCGCCCGTCTGCTGAGCGTGCAGGCGGTCACCGCCCCGGCTTGGTGCACGGCGTCGTAGAGGCCGAGCCTGCGCCCGAGTTCGACGGCCAGCAGCTCAGCTCCCGCCGCGAACGCGTCCTGCAGCCTGCCTGCCAAGGCCGCGCCCGAGGTGTGGTCATCCCTTTCGGCCGGTCCCGCAGCCTCCGACACCGACATCACCGAACTCCTCGTGCTCACCGTGCTCCTCGTCGAACGCCTGGCACCGCGGGGCAGTGGGCGGTCACGCCCGCCGCGGGAGCGCGGCGGGCGATGACCGCGGCAGACCCGCATCGGACCGAGCCATGGCAGCGGCCAGCGCGCGGCGAACGCGCCCCAGACGCGAGGTCACCGCGTCGACCGGAAGGCCCGTCCGCTCCGCGATCTGGGCAGCGGTGCACTGGTGGCGGGTGGCGAGTTCGAGCAACTGCCGGTCCGCGGGCGGCAGGATCCCGAGCGCGGCGCGCAGCCCCCAGGTCGCCCAGGCCGTCGCCCTGTCCGGCGCCCCACCTGTCCGCGGCACGCCCGCGGCGTCGCAGGTGACCTCGCACAGCCAGGGAGCGAGCCCGTGCCGAGGCGTCACCGCCCGGGAACGCCAGACATGCGCGAACGCTTGGCGGACCGCTTCCGCGGCGGTGCTCGGGCACCCGAGGATCTGGTACGCCACCGCGTACATCGCGGCGCCGTGGCGCTCCTGGAGGAGCTTCAGCGCCCCGAGGTCTCCCCTGGCCAAGCGCTGCTGGATTTCGGCGTCACCCACCGACCTCTCAAGCCCCTGTTGGTCACTCAGCGCGCAGGGTGCGCCGCTCATCGTCACTATCGCGCTGGTGGTGTTCATGGACCCCTCTTGTGTGCTCGCCCCGTTCGCCACATGATGCGCCGGGCCACTTTCCACTTGCTTCCACCCTGCTCTCAGGTGTGCGCGTGCAGGAACCGCGCGGGGCTCGGGCCCGTATGGCTGTCGAGCCGCGCGAGCACGCCGACGAGAGGGAGCACCATGTCCGAACCCGCCCCGGAACCCTTCGACCTCGGGCCGGAGTTCCTGCAGGACCCGCACGCGGTGTACGCGCACCTGCGCGAGGAGGGTCCGCCGCGCGAGGTGCTGACCCCACGGGGGCAGCGGATGTGGCTGGTCACCCGCTACGCCGACGTGCGGACCGCGCTGGCGAACCCCGACCTCGGCAAGGACATCCACACCGCGCGCCGGGTGTTCGACCCGGTGGACCTCGCGGTCGCGGGCCTGGACTTCGGCAGCGAGCTGTCGGCGCACATGCTCAACACCGACCCGCCGGACCACACCCGCTTGCGCAAGCTGGTCAACAAGGCGTTCACGGTGCGCGGGGTGGAGGGGTTGCGGCCGCGGATCGAGGCCATCGCCGAGGACCTGCTCGACCGGCTGGACGGCCTGGAGGAGGTGGACCTGCTCGCGGCGTTCGCGTTCCCGCTGCCCATCACCGTCATCTGCGAACTGCTCGGGGTCCCCGAGATGGACCGGGACGCCTTCCGGGAGTGGTCGACCGGGATCGTCACCGCCACCTCCCCCGACGACCTGGCCGCGTCGGCGGGCGCGATGGTCGGCTACCTCACCGGGCTGATCGCGGTCAAGCGGGAGGCGCCCGCCGACGACCTGCTCAGCGCGCTGGTCCAGGCCCAGGACGAAGACGACCGGCTGGACGGGTCGGAACTGGTCTCGATGGCGTTCCTCCTGCTGGTCGCCGGGCACGAGACCACGGTCAACCTGCTCGGCAACGGCCTGCTCGCCCTGCACGGCGCGCCGGAGCAGCTGGCGGCGCTGCGGGTGAACCCGCACCTGGTCCGCGCCGCCGTGGAGGAGCTGCTGCGCTTCGACGGCCCGGTGAACCTGGCCACCGTTCGGTTCACCCACCGGGCCACGGAGGTCGGCCCGGTGCGGATCCCCGCGGGCGAGTTCGTGCTGCTGGCCCTGGGCTCGGCCAACCGCGACCCGCGTCGCTTCCCCGACGCCGACGAGCTGCGGCTCACCCGGGACGCGACCGGGCACCTGGCATTCGGCCACGGCGCCCACTACTGCGTGGGCGCGCCGCTGGCCCGCATGGAGATCGAGGTGGCGCTCGCCGCACTGCTGCGCCGCTTCCCCGAGCTGCGGGTCATCGAGGGCGAGGCGCCGCCGCGCTGGCGCGACAGCATGCTCATCCGCGGCGTGGAGACCCTCCGAGTCAGACTGACCGGGTGAACGGCCTTTCCGCGCTCCACCGGAGCTGACACGCCAGCCGCCGCTACCTCCGGAGGGTGGCCCTGGCGTAGTCCAGCAAGGACGCCCGCACCGTCGGGCACGACCAGACCTCGACCACCCGCCGGTCGTCGTCGGCTGCCAGGTCGCGGATGGACCGGACCGCACCACCCCGCAACCGGTCCTTGAGGTAGGAGAAGGTTTCCTCGGGGATCTGCGCGAGCCGACCGGCGCGGGCGAAGGCGGTGCCGAGCACCTCCTCCAGTGGCGCTACCTCATCGACCAGACCGAGCGCGAGCGCTTCGGCGGCGCCCATCCGCTCGGCGTCGAAGGTCATCCGGGACAGCCCGGTCCCCACTCGGAAGCGAAGGATCTCCAGGGCGGTCGCGGGCAGCGGGACACCGAGAGTCACCTCGACGACGCCGATGGTCGCGCCGCTCGTCATGACCACGTGGTCGCACGCCGCGGCGAGCACGGCCCCACCGGCGATGGCGTGGCCGTCGACCGCGGCGACCAGCGGCTTGGGGAAGGCGAAGGCGTCCAGGAGCAGGCGTGACAACACCGAGAGCTGGCGCCGCAGGTGCTCGCGCCCGCCGTCGACCACCCGGGTCAGGTCGGCTCCCGCGGAGAAGACCCGGCCGTTGCCCACGAGCACCACCGCGCGGTGGTCGGACTCCGCGGCAGCGGCCAGCAGGGCCGACAGCCGCGGGCACAAGTCCTCGTCCAGGAGGTTGGCCATCCCGTTGGCCAGGCGCAGGACCAAGACGTCGTCGTGGGTCTCCACGTGCACAAGGTCGTTCATCGCCCCGCCTCTCCGAGTCCCGCCCACTGTGCGCGCCGGTCCGGTCAGATCACTTGCGGCGGGCATTCACGGCCTTTCACGACAGCGGCCCCCACCGGTCAGGGCAGCGGGTCGACGGGAGGGGGACACCGTCATCCAGCCGTCTCACCGGTCCCATCGCTCACGTGAAACGCGGGAACCGCATACCCTTGCGCCGCCGTATCCGGCGAGGAGGAACCGGGAGGTGGCGTTTGCGGCTTGTTCCCGCGGTGATCGTCAATGAGCGGTCCTTCGCGCTGTACTTCGCCGGGCAGTCGCTGTCGACCCTCGGCGACCGGATGGCGTTCGTCGCCCTGCCGTTCGCCGTGCTGGCGATCGGGGGGACAGCGGCCGACGTCGGTTTGGTGGCGGCCGCGGCCCTGCTGCCGATGCTCCTGGTGGCCCCGGTGAGCGGGGTATGGGCTGACGTGCTGCCCCGGCACGTGGTCATGGCCCTCTCGGACTGGGTGCGCGGCTCCTGCCAGGCCGCCGCGGCGGTCCTGCTGCTCACCGGAGCGGCCCGGGTGTGGCACCTGGTGGCGCTCATGGTCCTCTACGGCGTCGCGGACGCCTTCTTCTCCCCAGCGTGCACCGGTCTGCTCCCCCTCGTCGTGCCGCCGGAGCGGGTGCAGGAGGCGAACGCGCTGGTGGGGACGGCCAAGGCAGTGGCGCTGGTGGCAGGTCCGGCGTTGGCGGGGCTGGTGGTGGCGGTATCGAGCCCCGGGGTGGTGCTCGCCTTCGACGCGGCCACCTTCGCCGCCCGGGCGGTGCTGCTGGCCCTGCTGCGGCTGCCACCGTCGCCCCCCGAACCGCGCGGGCCGTTCCTGCGGATGCTCCGGGACGGGTTCGCCCACGTCGTCACCCGTCCCTGGGTCGGGTTGGTGCTGGTCGCGGCGGCGATGTACCACGTGGTGGCCCTGCCGGGCGTCTACGTGCTCGGTCCGATCATGGCCCAGGACCGGTTCGCCGGGGTGGGCACCTGGGCGCTGGTCATCACGGCATTCGGCGTGGGGGCGCTGATCGGCAACGTGCTGTCGTTGCGGATGCGTCCTCGCCGCCCGCTGGTGGTGGCGGTCCTGGCGCTCCTGCTGGCGTCGGGCCAGCCCCTGGTCATCGCCCTCGTGCCGAGCGTGGTGGTGATAGCGCTGCTGGAAGCGGTCGCGGGCGCGGCGTTCGCCGTGTTCTCCGTGCTCTGGACGACCGCGCTGCAGAACCGCGTGCCGGTCGCGGTCCTGTCGCGGGTCGGCTCCTACAACCACCTGGTGTCCACCGGTCTGATGCCCGTGGGGCTGGCGCTGGCAGGCCCCTTGGCGGAGTCGGCGGGCACGACCGCCACCCTGGTGTGGATGACCTGCCTGGCGGCGCCTGTGATCGCAGCCGTGGCGCTGGCGCCATCGGTGCGCGCCCCGGGCGGGCAAGCGCCGTCGAAGCCCTCTTCCTGACGTTCCACGCCGTACCGCCCAAGTGGGCCTCAACTCCACCTCGGCGACGGGAACCCAGGCCCCGTGAGCGGCGTACGGGTTCCAGGCGCAGGGATTCACGCCGCGGCACAACCGAGCGGGGACGGCGCGGTCCACCCTCGACCGCGCTCGCGCTGTTCACCCAGTCCCGCGCGTGATGGCGCAGTGAACGCGATCCGAAAGCGTCGTGGTGCTCCATGTGGGAAAACCGAACACCCGGAGGAAACAACCATGCGACCGACCACCACCCACTCGAAGCGGGGACTCGGGACGAGGTGCGCGGCGGCCGCGCTCGCGGCCGTGGCCCTCCTGGCGGCGGGCTGCTCCGAGCCCGAAGTGGTCTCCGACGAGACCCTGGTCCCCATCCCGGTCCCGGCGCCAACGTCCCCCACCCCGCAGCCGGAGCGGGTCGGGGCGGCCGACCTCCCGCAGGGCGGTCGGGCGGTCGACGGCAGGGGGCACACCCTGTACGTGTACGCCAAGGACACCGTCGCCGACGGCAAGGAGAAGGCCGCGAAGTCCGCTTGCGTGGACTCCTGCGCGAAGACGTGGACGCCCCTGCTGACGGTGACCGGTATGCCGGTCGCCCTGCCGGGGATCGATCCCCGGGCACTGGGCGTGCTCGTCCGACCCGACAAGACCAAGCAGATCACCCTCGCGGGCCGCCCCCTCTACCTCCACGTCGGCGACACCGGGCCACAGCAGGAGACGGGGAAGGGCAAGGACGCGGACTGGACGGTGGCCACGCCCTCCGCGTGATCCGGTAGGCGGTCCGTCCAGCGGAGTCCGTCGCAGCGGCCCGGGCAGGGTCCCGGGCCGCTGCGCGGTTCACGCCGCGGAGGGCCGAGTCACGCGACGAGCGCCCGCCCGTCTTGGACGGCGGGGTGGAGCGGTCAGAGGCAGTTCAGCAGGTCGTCGAGCAGGTCGGCATCGACCTTGACGTAGAGGCCGCCCCCGCAGTCGATGTCGTCGGGCGCGCCATCCGCGGCGTGCACCCAGTCGTGGCCACCGGCAGTGAGAACTGTGTCGAGGCCCATGCCGGGGGTGATCGTCTCATCCCGGCCCGTCCCCGCGATGTGGTCGGCGAAAGGCGTTCCGACCACTCTCTCCACATCGGACTGGACGTCGTCGTGGTCGCCACCGCGGCCGTCGTCGGCACCGGCGCCGATCGAGACCGTCACGCCGCGTGCCGCCCCGCTGTAGTCGACCTCGTCCGCGCCGAGGCGGCCGTTGAGGCGCACGCCGGAACCGGAGGTGAAGCCCGCCGCGTCAGGGGCGGGCCGGAACCGGTCATCGCCGTCCCCGCCGTTGACCGAGCCGACCGCGGGCACGAACCAGGTCACCCGGTCGTCACCGGCGCCCGCCCGGATGTCGAGCCCGGTGACGTCGGTGTGCACCCCGCAACCAAAGGAGCCGGGGACGGACAGCGCGGCGCAACCCGGCCCCGCCTGGACCGGCACGTCCGTGTCCACGGTGACGACCAGGAAGGCGAACGGCCCGCTGCGGATGCCATCGACGGTGATGTCGTCGGCGCCCGCGCTGCCGACGACGGTGACCACCCCGCCCTGCCTGCTGACCACCGGACCGGGGTCTTCCCCCGCTGCGGCCGGGGAGGCCGCGATCACGCTGAACCCGGCCGCGCACAGGGCCGCGAGTGCTGGCAATCTCACGTTCGATCCTTTCGTTCCACCCCAGCGGGGCGTCTCCCATCATCTACGGCCAACCCGCTTTCACCCTGCGGTCAGTTCCCCGGCAACCCGCTGCCGCGCGGGCGAACCGCGATCTGTCGTGGGCTCGCCCGCTCGATGAGGACTGCGAACGCAGCTGGTTCCACGTCACGTCGGGTCGAGGGCTGTCGGCTGGATCACGGACCCGCGGACACCGCTGAGGCGTACCCCAAACATCAACGGCATCAGGAGAACAGAGATGAACTCAGCCCAGACGACGAGCGGTGTGGCGGCCGCCGCTCTAGCGATCGCCGCGGTGGTTGCCACCGCCGTGCCCGCCCAGGCCGCAGCGGTGGACATCCGGATCGTCGACGTGCTGCCCCACTCACCCTTCGAGGTCATCCAGCCGAGTGCGACGCCTTCGGTCAGCCATGACGGCCGTCTGGTGGCGTTCTCAGCCGGACGCGTGCACGTGCGGGACACCGCCACGGGGCAGGAGGTCTTCCGCAGCGACCGCTCCGGTTTCACCCCGGTCCTGTCGGGCAACGGCGCGGTCCTCGCCTATCGGGACGTCGACGGTCTGATCCAGGTCGTGGACCTCGCGACGGGGACGCGGGAGTTCGCGAGCCGCGGCATGGCGGGCGCCACTCCCAATGGGCCCAGCGCCAACCCCGACCTGAGCTTTGACGGTCGTCTGGTGGTGTTCGACTCCGACGCCACGAACCTCACCGGGGGTGATGCTCTCGGCAACCGGGACATCTTCCGTTTCGACCGCCTGACAGACACGACCACGGCGTTGAGCAAGACCCACAATTCATGGGGCAACGGCGACAGCACGCGTCCCAGCATCAGCCAGAACGGCACGGTGGTGGCCTTCGAGTCCGCCGCGACCTCCTTCGGCGGGTTCGACACCAACGGCAAGACCGATGTCTACGTGCGCGCGGCCAACGGCACCTTCCGGCGGGCCAGTGTTCCCACCGGGGGTTTCCAGGCCAACGGGAATTCCACGGCACCGGACCTCAATGGCGCGGGCCAGGTGGTCGTCTTCGAGTCCGACGCGACGAACCTCACGGACGGCGACTACGCCGCCAGCCGCGACGTCTTCACCCACGACCTCACCACAGGTGTGACGAACTGGATCAGTGCGGACAAGAATGGCAACGGGAGGGCTTTCAGCGCCCTGAACCCGTCGGTGAGCACGGACGGCAGGCGTGTCGTGTTCCGCGGCAAGGGCGGCTACGTCGCTGGTGACGTGAACGAGCTGGAAGACGTCTACCTGGTCGACCTCGATCACCCGGTGGGCAGCGATGACCGCGTGCGGATCGTCAGCGAGACCGAAGACGGCCAACTCGCCAATGGCGCCAGCATCCAGCCTCGGGTGAGCGGGGATGGCACCCGGGTGGTGTTCGTCTCCGGCGCGTCGAACCTCGTCGCCGCGGACCCGGACGGCACCCGGCTCGACACCTTCCTCCGCGTGCTGTGAGATCTTCGGTGGACCGGTGACACTCGCTCGCCGTGGTCGGTCTCGCCGTCCGTCGGAAGAGGACGGAACCCGCGGCGCGGAACGTGGGAACAAACCGCGGCATTGAGGAATAGGCTCCGTGCGATCCGACAACTTGTGGGAGGAGCCATGATCCAGCGGTATCTGCGTCCGGCAGGTCTCAACGATGTTGATGGCTGGACGGTGAAGGTCTACCACCTCAACGTCGATGACGCCGACATCCCGGTCCCCTTCCTCGAAGCAGGCAGTGCCGCGATGCCAAGTCTGCTGCCCCGGACCGAACTGCTCCCCCCGGTCGGCGAGCGCTTCGGGTTCAGCCTCCTCCACAGGACAGCGGACACGTTCTGGAACATCCTCTACACCTGGGTCGACGGCACGAACCTGCACCTCCGCGCGAGTTCCGTCCCGCTGGACGCCCCGGACCAGCCCTTCGCACCCATGACCGACCCCTTCGTCGGCTGCGTCTGGGAACTGCCGGTGGTCACCCACGAGCGCGCCTCCTGGGTTCGCCACGTGGTGGAGCCAGACGGGCCTGATCACGAGGCGTACCTCGCGGACCGGCTCAGCGGACTGGTGGGAGCGGCCTGACCGACTCGCACCGGAGCCCGGGGATTCCGCGCCCGAACCGGTGACGGGCCGAATCCCCGGGACTGCCTCTTCTTGCCGCCCTGCCCGCGCCACCGCATGAACGCCGCGTCAACCGCCCGAGCGGCCCGTGGTCATTCGACTTCGGCGCGGGGTGGACGCCCGCGCCGAAGGCAAAGCCCCGGTCAGTCGGCGGCGGGGTGCGCGCCCTGCAAGAAGTCGTCGACTTGGGGCAGGTCATGGCCCAAGCGGGCGCGCTTGGCCGCCAGGTAGGCGATGTTGTGCGGGTTGGGCTCCGCGAGCAGCGGGACCCTGGCGGTGACCGCGATGTCCGATGCCGTCAGGGCGGCGATCTTCTTCGGGTTGTTGGACAGCAAGCGGACCGAAGGGATGCCGAGGTGCTCCAGCAGGCGGGCGGCGGGGCCGTAGTCGCGCACGTCCACCGGCAGGCCGAGGGCGGTCGCCGAGTCGAGGGTGTCGAGCCCGTCGACGTCCTGCAGCACGTGGCTGCGGATCTTGGCGACGAGGCCGATGCCCCGGCCCTCGTGGCCGCGCAGGTACACCAGGACCCCAGCGCCCTCGGTCACGATCGCGTCGAGGGCGGCGGCGAGCTGCTCGCCGCATTCGCAGCGCAGGGCGCCGAAGATGTCACCGGTGGCGCACTCGGAGTGGACCCGGACGAGCGCGTCGGCGCCAGGAGTGCCGAGCACCAAGGCGATGTGCTCGTGCCCGGAGTCGCGGAAGGCCACGGCCCGGAAGGTGGCCCGCCGGGTGACCAAGACCGACTCCGCGATGTCCTCGTCCATGAACATGTGCCCGCTCCCCTCACCGAATGACGCCCGTGCCCATACGCTCCCCGGCACCGCAGGCGTTCCATTCCACCACAACCTGGAGGTCTTCCGTGTTCAAGATCACCGTCCGCGACCACGTGATGGTCGCCCACAGCTTCCGGGGCGCGGTGTTCGGTCCCGCGCAGCGCCTGCACGGTGCGACGTTCATCGTCGACGCGACGTTCAGGCGTGCCGAACTGGACGCGGACAACATCGTGGTGGACATCGGACTCGCCACCCGAGGACTTGGTGAAGTGCCGGCCGAACTGAACTACCGCAACCTGGACGAGGAACCGGCTTTCTCGGGGGTGAACACCACCACCGAGTACCTGGCCAAGGTGATCGCCGACCGGTTGGCGGAGCGCATCCACGCAGGCGCCTTCGGCGAGGGCGCCTCCGGGTTGGACGGCCTGGAGGTGGCGCTGCGCGAATCCCACGTGGCGTGGGGAAGCTACGAGCGTCCACTGTGACGATCCACTTCATCCTGCCCGGCGATGTCGACGACCCGGCCTCGGTCAGCGGCGGCAACGTCTACGACCGCCGGGTCGTGGCGGGCTTGGCCGCACTCGGCGTCCGGGTGCGCGAGATCCCTGTCGCGGGGACGTGGCCCCGGCCCGATCCGCCCGCGAAGGCCGCGCTGGCACGGGCGCTGGCCCGCGCCGCCGACGGCACGACCGTGGTGCTCGACGGGCTGGTCGCGTGCGGCGTGCCCGAAGTCCTGGTGCCCGAGGCGACACGCCTGCGGCTGGTCGTGCTGCTCCACCTGCCCCTCGCCGACGAGATCGGCCTTGCCCCGCTGGCGGCCGCCGCGCTCTCCGCGGCCGAGCGCCTCGTCCTCACCGCGGCGGCCGCCGTGGTGGCGACGAGCCCGTGGGCCGCGGACAGGCTGGTTCGCGAGCACGGCCTCGACCCGGGGAAGGTGCGGTCAGTGGCTCCCGGAGTGGACCCCGCGCCCACGGCACCAGGAACGGCGGGCGGGAAGCGCCTGCTGTGCGTCGCGTCCCTCACCCCGCGCAAAGGGCACGACGTCCTGGTCACGGCGCTGGCCGGGCTCACCGACCTGGAGTGGACCTGCGCCTGCGTCGGTCCTGACGGCCGCGACCGCGCGCATGCCAGATCCGTCAGGCGACTCGCCCGTGATCCCGGCCTCGCGAACCGCGTCCGGTTCACCGGACCGCGTACCGGCGCGGCTCTGGAGGCCGAGTACGCGGCCGCCGACCTGCTGGTGCTGCCCTCGCGCGCGGAGACCTACGGGATGGTCGTGACCGAGGCGCTCGCCCGGGGGACGCCGGTCCTGGCCTCGGCCGCCGGCGGCGTCCCCGAGGCGCTGGGCAGCACACCGGACGGCGTTCCCGGCGTGCTCGTGCCGCCCGGTGACGCGGACGCGCTCGGGAAGGCCCTGCGGCTCTGGCTGGAGAGGGCCGACCTGCGGCGGCACCTGCGCCACGCCGCCGTGCGGAGGCGTGGTGAGCTGACCGACTGGCGACGGACCGCGCGGGAGATCGCCACCGCGCTGGCGGAGGTGCGCAGGTGACGTTCTCCCCCGAGTGGCTGGCGCTGCGCGAACCCGCCGACGCCGACGCTCGCGCGACCGCCTTGCTCGACCCGCTGCGCGCGGCGCTGCGGAACCGAATCCCCCTCGTCGCGCGTGATATGGGGTGTGGAACAGGTTCAATGGCGCGGTGGCTGTCCGAGCGGTTGCCCAGGCCGCAGCACTGGGTGCTGCACGACGTCGATCCCCTGCTGCTGGAACAGGCCGGTAGGTCGGTGAGAGGGCCGGGGATCACCACCGACCTGCGCGAGGGCGATCTCGCCCGGGTGACGGCAGCCGACCTCGCGGGGACCGCGCTGCTGACGGCGTCGGCGCTGCTGGACGTGCTCACCGCCGAGGAGGTGGACACCGTCGCCGACGCGTGCTCGGAGGCGGGCTGCGCCGCGCTGCTGAGCCTGTCGGTGACCGGTGAGGTCGAGCTGTCTCCCACCGACGCGCTGGACTCCGAGTTTCGCCAGGCGTTTAACGACCACCAACGTCGGCCGGTGGACGGCAGGCGCCTGCTGGGCCCGGATGCCGTCCGCCACGCGGTCACCGCCTTCGAGGCCCGGGGCGCGCGGGTGCTGACCGCGCCGAGCCCGTGGCGCCTCGGGGCCGACCAGGCGGCACTGATCCGGCAGTGGCTGCACGGCTGGGTGGGAGCGGCCTGCGAGCAGCGGCCTGACCTGGCGAACCGGGCTTCCGACTATCTGCGCGGGCGGCTGTCCGGCGATCTTCACGTGGTCGTGCGCCACGTGGACATCCTCGCGCTGCCTGCCTGCCGATGACGCGGCCTCGGGTGCCTGCCCTGCGGATCACCGCAGCGGTGGCGTCCTCGCACTGCCGGGCAGCCGATGGCACGGTGGCGGAGAGCCACCCCGCAGATCACGGCAGTGATGGCCCTCCCCGCATCACCGGGCGCCCGGTGATGCGGCGGCTGTGGCCCGCCGTGCGGGTCACAGCGGCGGTGGCCATCCTGGTCGGCCTCGCGGCGCGCTTCGGCGCGGGCAGCGTCCTCGACGGGCTCCGGGCCGTCTCCCCCACCGCCGCGCTGCTCGCCCTGGGCATCGGGGTGGTGACCACCGCGGCCTGCGCGGGGCGGTGGCGCGTCGTCGCCCGCCTCCTCGGCCTCCCGCTGCCGCTGGGCACGGCGGTGGGCGACTACTACGGCGCTCTCCTGCTCAACGCCGTGCTGCCCGCCGGGGTGCTGGGCGATGTCCACCGCGCGATCGACCACGGCCGCAGGTCGGGCGCGGTCGGGCGCGGCGTGCGGGCCGTGGTGGTGGAGCGGTGCGCGGGCCAGGTGGTCCTCTGCGTGCTCGCCGTCGCCCTGCTGGCCTGGCAGCCCGCCCTGGTGTCCGCGCTGGCAGGCCAGATCTCCGGCGTGGGAGCCGCGGTGGCGCTGGTGGTCGCCTGCGGACTGGGCGTCGTGTGGACGGTGCTCCGCAAGCGGGTGCACGGATCTCTGCGGGCGATGCGGGACGACCTGGAAGCGGTCCTGCTGTCCCCTCGGGTGCTGGGACCGGTCGTGCTGCTGTCGGCAGTGGCCGTGGCCGGTCACATCGCGATGTTCCTCGTCGCCGCCGGGGCGGCCGGGGTGTCAGCGCCGTCCGCCGAGCTCGTGCCCCTGGCGGCGGCGGCCCTGCTGGTCATGGCGGTGCCGCTGAACGTGGGCGGCTGGGGACCTCGGGAGGCGTTCCTCGCCGCCGCCTTCGGAGCCGTCGGCCTGGGCGCGGCGCACGGCCTCACCGTCGCCGTCGTCTACGGGGCGCTGTCCCTTGTCGCCTGCCTGCCAGGTGTCATCGTGCTGCTCGTGCGGAACCTCCCCCAGCGCGGCGCGGTGGTCGCCGAACCGCGCAGCTGGTCGACGCGGTCGAAGTCCTCGGCGTTGGACAAGGGGAAGCGGCCTCGCTGAGGTCGTCGATGTAACCGTCCACACTGACGGCGACATTGAGGAGGACGTGCGGTCGGGTCATGTGTGCTCTGATCAACGGAAACCGGGTTCGGCTCAGGCGCGTACAACCGGTGCGCGCCTGCCACGGCGCAAGGGAGGAGTGGTCGTGGAGGGCCGCCCGCGCCGGATCGGCGCCCGATTGCTCACGCTGCTCGCCGGGGTGCTCGTGGTGGCCGCGCTTGTGGCGCCGAATGACTTCGACAGCCTATCGGCGGTGGCTTTCCTCCGGCTTCCCGTGGAAGCCCTCGCCGGGGCCGTCCTGTTCCTGGTGCTTCCCGGGCGGGCGCGCGGTCTCGCCGCGGTCCTGATCGGACTGTTCCTCGGGCTGCTGGCGGTCGTCAAGGTGCTGGACATCGGGTTCGACGCGGTGCTGCACCGGCCGTTCGACCTGGTCCTCGACTGGCCGCTCCTGGGACCCGCCGTCGAGTACACGGCGTTGACCTCAGGGCGGGTGACCGCGGTGCTGCTGTCCGCCGGGGCGGTCGCGCTGGCCGCGGCGCTGGCGGTCCTCATCACCCTGGCGGTGTCCAGGCTGTCCCGAGCCGTCGTCGCGAATCGGCCCGCCGCCGTCCGCGCCGTGGTTGTGCTGGCCGTGGTCTGCTTGGCGGCAGGCGCGCCGGGTGGGGGTCCCCTGCCGCCGGTCGCGTCGACCACGACTGTCGCTGTCACCTATCAACATGCCCGCCAAGTGGGAGCCAGCCTCCAGGACCGCGGGAAGTTCGCCGAGGAGTCCGCTGTGGACCGATTCGGCGGCGTTCCGGGTGCGGACCTGCTGACGGCCCTGCGCGGCAAGGACGTGGTCGTCGTGTTCGTGGAGAGCTTCGGCCGCGTCGCTCTCGAGCACCCCGGCATCGCCCCGACCGTGGGCGCGGCGCTGGAGGACGGGACCCGGCGCCTGACCGCCGCCGGGTTCGCCTCCCGCAGCGCCTACCTCACCTCCCCCACGTCAGGTGGGGGGAGCTGGCTCGCCCACGCCACGCTGCTGTCGGGCTTGTGGATCGACAACCAGCAGCGCTACAACACCCTGGTCGCCAGCGACCGCAGGTCGGTCACCAGCGCGTTCCGGGACGCGGGCTGGCGCACGGTCGGGGTCATGCCCGGCGTCACCCGGGCCTGGCCCGACGCGGCGTACTTCGGCTACGACGAGGTCCACGCCGCGGACGACATGGGCTACCGCGGACCAGGGTTCGGGTTCGCCACCATGCCCGACCAGTACGCGCTGGCGTTCTTCGAGCGCTCCATCCGATCGCGGGACCGAGAGCCGGTGATGGCCGTGATCCCGGTGCTCGCCAGCCATGCCCCGTGGTCCCCTGTCCCCCGCCCGGTCGAGTGGTCGGAGGTCGGCGACGGCTCGGTCTTCGCCTCGATGCCCAACGGCGGCGTCGCCCCGGACACGATCTGGAAGCGCCCCCCTGACGAGGTCCGCGCCGACTACGCCCGGTCGCTGGAGTACTCGCTCGGGACGGTGGTGTCCTATTCGCAGACCTATGGCGACGACGACCTCGTCGTCATCATGCTGGGCGACCACCAGCCCGCCACCGCCGTCACCGGTGGCACGAGCAGCCGCGACGCGCCCATCGCGATCGCCACTCGCGACACCCAGGTCCTCTCCCGGCTCGCGCACTGGCAGTGGACCCCCGGCCTTCGACCGGACCCCGGCTCCCCGGTCTGGCCGATGAACGCCTTCCGGGACGAGTTCCTGGCGGCGTTCAGCCCCTTGGCCGGGTCTGGACGCAGCTGAGACGGTCGCAGGTCGCTGAGGGCGCGGATCCGCGTCATGCGCCACCTCTCCGGAGCCGGTTCCTGAGCCGGGAACCGGATGGGGCCCGCCGACGTACCTCCATGACTGACCCGTCGACGCGAGGACCACGATTGTGCATGAAGGCGATCTCGATCAGGCGGGGCCGTCCCGGGAGCCGCTGCTCGACCCCGCCGTGGAACGCCTGCTGGCGGCGGAACCGACGTGGGCACAAGCACCTCCCGGCCTGTGGGCGTCCGTCGAGGCGGTCATCCGGGCGGAATCCGCCGTTCCCTCGCTGACCGAACGCAGGTCAGGCGAAAGAGGGTCAGGCGAACGCAGGACAGGCAGGCGCGGGACAGTCGGGCGGCGGGCGGCGTGGGCGGTGGGCCTGGCCGCGGCGGCGGCGGCGGTGGGCATCGGCGGCTACGCGGCGGGCGGCGGTTTCACCGCGGGCCCCGAGCCGGACGGGGTGTTCGCGCTGAGCGCCACCGACAACGCCCCGGGCGCGGGCGCCGAGGGAACCCTGCGGCGCACCCCATCCGGTCTGGAGATCGTCCTCGACGTGCGCGGTCTGCCGCCCGCGCCCGAGGGGGCCTACTACCAGGCGTGGCTCAAGGGCGACGACGGCTCGGTGACCATCGGCACGTTCCACGCCCGCAGGGGTGGCGACGATGTCGTGCTGTGGTCGGGCGTCGAGGACGTCGACCGGTACGGGAGCGTGACGGTCACGCTCCAGAAAGAGGGGGAGGGCCACTCGTCCTCCGGCGTCGTGGTGCTCGTCGGTGTCGTCGCACCGTGAGCCCCGCGCGGGCAGATCGGCCGGTAGGACCTCACGAGGAAGAGACGATGTCGGGTTTCCACGACCACAGCCGAAACACGCTCTGGGGCCGGATGGGCGCGGCCGCGTACGAGCCGGTGCTCGCCCGGGGTGAGCGCCGGGGGATGCGGGCGCGCAGGGCGGCACTGCTCGCCGGGGCGACCGGCCGAGTGCTGGAGATCGGCGCGGGCACGGGGCTCAACGTCGAGCACTACGGCCCCGGAGCCACCGCGGTGGTCCTCACCGAACCCGCACCCGCGATGCACGCTCGACTCGAACGCGCGGCGCTGGCCCACCCGGGCCGCTTCTCGGCGGTGCGCGCCGCGGCTGACGACCTTCCCGTCGATTCGGCCTCGGTGGACACGGTGGTGTCCACAATGGTCCTGTGCACCGTCCCGGACGTGCCCGCGGCGCTGAGCGAGGTGGTCCGCGTCCTCAAGCCAGGCGGGCGGCTGCTCTTCATCGAGCACGTGCGGGCAGCGCTGGGGACCCCGCTCGCGCGGTGGCAGGGCCGGCTGGCAGGCCCCTGGGCGACCCTCGCCCTCGGATGCCGGTGCGACCGCGACCTGTTCGGCCTGATCGGGGCCTACTTGACCGTGGAGGCTGTGCGAACCCACGAGTGGACCGGCATGCCCTTCGTCGTGCGCCCGCTCGTGGTGGGCAGCGCGACCGCCCCGTAAACCCTCGCCGGGCCGGAGCACGGCAGGCGGGAAGCCAACGTGCGACGGGAAGCGCGGTCACCCTCGCCTGCGCATCCGGGCTGAAACAGCCCAGGGAATTCGCTTCCCCCCTTCCAATCGGGGGAGCCCGTCGGTATCTCCCGCGGTCCGGGTTCACCGGAACCGAGACGACGGCCGGCGTCGTACTGGTTCCAGCCGCGGGGAGCGCCGCCGCGGAAGTGCGGAACGAGGAGTGAATGGTCGGGACGAAGCAGACAGAACTTGCGATCGCGGTGCCCGAGGCCCGGCTGACCCTGGCGGTCACGGAATTCCGGCCTGCCGCCCCGATCGCGTCCATCGTCATCTGGCCCGCGATGGGCGTGGCCGCTCGGCACTACGCCCGCTTCGCCGAGGCACTGACGACGGCCGGGTTCGCCGTGCTCGTCGTCGACCTGCCCGGCCAGGGCGCCAGCCTGCCCCGGGCGTCGCGGGCACCGGGGATCGGCTACCACGGGCTGGCGGCCTGGTGTTTCCCCGCGATCACGGCCGTCGCGCGCGACCGGTCCCCCGGAGCCGCCTTGGCCCACCTCGGGCACAGCCTCGGCGGTCAGGTCATGCTCCTGGCCGAGGCCCGCGAGGCCGACGCCGACGCGCTGGTCCTCGTGGCCAGCGGGACTCCGCACGCCCGGGCCTTCGGCGGCGTGCGCGGTCTCGGTGTCCGGCTCTGGGCAGGGGTCATGCGGGCGGTCACCGCGATGGCCGGGTACTGGCCCGGGCACCGCATGGGCTTCGGCGGCAGGCAATCCAAGGCCCTCGTCCGGGACTGGTCCCACACGGTGCTCACCGGTGCGTTCGCGCCCGCCCACGCCGACGTCGACTACGAGCAGGCCCTCCGGGGGGTCACCGTCCCGGTCTTGGCGGTCACAGTGGAGGGTGACGACCTCGCACCGCCGCGCGCCGTGGCCGCGCTGTGCGCCAAAGCCCCGCACGCCAGGGTCGACTGGCGCCACTTCGATCCGCCCGAGGCCGTGGACCACATCCGCTGGACCCGGCAGGGCCAAGCCCTGGCGCCAGTGGTCGCCGAATGGCTGACCGCCATTCTGGCCGGGACCGGTCCCGGCCCGTCCGGGTGAGCTGCCCATCCTCTGGCAACCGAGCCGCCCGCCATCGGCGTACCTGGGTCGAACAAGACGAAGTGGAGCGCATGATGAGTTTCGTACGTCGATTGGCCGCCTTCATGGCGGCGGCGGCCCTGTCGGTGCCGATGATGGTGGTGGGCGGGTCCTCCGCCAGCGCGGCGACGTGCCTCAACGGGACGAGGACGTCGTTCCACGCCCTGGGCAGCCCGTTCACCGGGGGCACGACCCTGACGTGGTCGGTCACCACGGCCTGCGCCTCGCTGAACCTGACCTTGAATGGCCAGGCCGTCGGCCTCAAGGGTGCCATGACGGTGCACCCGGCGGCGACGACGAACTACGAACTGCGCGCCAAGGCGGGTAGCACGACGGCGAAGCTGGGAACCCGCACGGCGATCGCGGGCCGCATCGTGGGGTACGTGCGCGGGGCGAAGGGCGTCTGGCTGGAACGGGAGAACACCGGCCCAGGGATCGCGCAGGCCCGCCGGATCAGCGGGCAACTGCTGTCGGCACTGGGCTACGGGTACCGCGGCAGGTTCGTCGGCAAGGTCATCGAGATCCACATCATCCCCGGCGAGACCAACCTGACCAACCTGTTCCCGTTCACCGGGTTGAAGCGCACCGGCGGCCAGAACGACCGGCCCTGGAGCGAGGTCCGGGGAGCGGGCGGGCTGGTGATCGAGAACACCAACCGGGTCGCGGTCGCGGTCGGTGCCGAGGAACTCGGCGACACCAGCGCGCGCGAGCAGGACTACGGGAACGGCTACGTGATGGCCCACGAACTGGCCCACGCCATCATGGACCACATGGCCCCGACCAGCCTGGAAGCCGATGTCGGCCTCGCCCTGAGCACCTACGGGAACAGCGACCACCTCGGCGACGACGGGTACTCCAAATCGAACGCCGACGAGTACTGGGCCGAGAACAGCGCGGCCATCTTCGAATACGAGTACGGCCAGCAATTCGACGGTGAGTACAACGAGAAGTGGATCGTGGACAACCATCCGCGCATGCACACCCTCGTCTCCCGCGTGTTCTCGAACCGCTGACCGAGGAGGTGCCATGAAGCCGCTGTTGGAGACCGGGCACGACGCGTCGACCCCGGTCACGGATTCGGTCGTGCGGCGCTTCCTCGCCAACCACGCCGACCACATGGACGCCGTCGCGCTGGGCGCGGGCGGGCGGACGCTGCGGACAGCAGCGTTCGCCAGTGCGGACATCGGCAGGCCGAGCGCGATCCACAACTCCACGACACTGCTCGAGCCCCTGGGCGCGGCCCCCGACCGGGTCGTTTCCGAGATCGAGCGGTTCCACCGGGGCGGCGACGGCACGGTGTACCTGTGGAGCTGCTGGCCCACCCCCGACCTGTCCGGACGGGGGTGGGTCCTGCAGGGGCACCCGACCTTCATGGTCCGCTCCGGCGGTCTGCCGCTGCCCGAGACGGCGCCGGTCGACATCGTCAAGGTCACCGACAGCGCCACCCTGCGCGACTGGGAGCGGGTCGTCGCGGAGGGCTTCCCGTTTCCCGACACCGTGGCGCACCTGCCCGGCGCGTTCGCCAGCGAGGGGTACCTGGCCGACCCGCGGTCCTCGATGTTCCTGGTCTACGCGGACGGCCGTCCGGTCACCGCGGCGTCGCTGTTCGTCGCCCACGGGTTCGCGCAGCTCACCTTGGGGGTCACCAGGCCGGAAGCGCGCAGGCGGGGCCACTGGGCGGGCCTGGTCCGGGAGCGGCTGGCGATCGCGGCGGACCTGCCGTCCGGGTCGCTGTTCGGCGACGACAGCCGCCCCGGCGCCGAGCGCTTCGGGTTCCTGCCCCTGTTTCGCTTCACCCTGTGGGCGCTGGAGCGCGGGGAGGCGGCAGGAGATCGGGCTGGGCCCGGAACAGCGGGGTGATTGGCGGAATTCAGGGGTTGGCCCGCAGGTGGGTCAAGCGCACAATCTGGTCTGCCATCGGATCTGCCAAGACCTCGAGGAGCTCGGCGAAGTTCGCGGAAAATCGCCTGCCGTTCAGGAAGATCCCGGGGATTTCCTCGGTGGCGTCGATCCCGAGCCCGAGGCCGATGACGCTGCCAAAAGGTTTCCCCGGGTCTTCGGGGAGCGCGATGTCTCCGCACCACAGGAAGCCTCCGTCGACGGGATCTCCAGGACCATGTGCGAGATGAAGACTCGCATCGCTGTCTGTTCCGTAGAGTCCGACACTGAAGGCATCGCGATCACGACTCAGGGTGGCGCCACCGTACGTGGCGAGAAAGTGGACATGACTCGGATCGCGGGCGATGAACGGATAGATCTTCACAAGCTCCGCCAGGTCCTGCGCGTGCCCGTGACCGTCGCCAAGCAAGACGTCATAAAAGAAGCCGAGCCGATTGAGCGCGTGGTCGACCCGCGTACCCCATTCGTCCATGATCCGCTGTACGTCGCCGCCTGGCCGGTCGGTTCGCTCAAGTGGCTTCACGCGGTGGCGTCCATTTCCTCGCAGTCCATGGCATCCGCATCTTCCGTTCCCAGCTCTATATGAATCAGAGGTCGGACGCTGTATCCGCACGAGCACCTGGGCGGGCCTTCGCAGGCCCGCCCAGGTCCTGTCAGCCTGCCTGGCGGCAGTTGTCGAGCACGTCGAATCCGTCGGTCGAGGCCAGGATGGAACCGCCGCCGCACCTGATCGTGTCGATGGCGCCGTCCACGGTGTGCACGCTGTCCATCATGCCGTTGGTGATCACTTCATCCGCCCCGCCCGCGGGGGTGAACACATCGTGCCCATATGTCCCTTCCAGCCGGTCGTTGAAGGGCGAGCCGTGGATGTGGCGGATGTCCCCGCGGACCGAGTCCCTATCGATCAGGCGTCCGTCGTTGGCGTTGCCGTCGAGGGACACCCGGACGGGCGCGTTCGACAGGCGGTAGTCCACGATGTTGTCGGCGCCGTCGCCGTGCATGACCACCGATGACTCGATGTCGCCGCGGTGGAACCCGGGGTTGGGGAGGAAGGTGTCGGTCTCATCCCCGCCGCGCACGGCACCGGTGACCGGCACCCGCCACTCGACGCGGTCGCGCCCACCGGCCATCGCCAGGTCCACCCGGGTCACCGGCGTCTGCCCGCCGCAGTGGAACCTCTTCACCGTCTTGACCGCCATGACCAGGACACAGCCGGGCCCCGCCTGCACGCTCGAGGCCGACGAGATCTGCACCACCAGCTTCCCGGCCGCGTCCCGGTCGAGGACGAGGTGCTCGGCGGTGTCGGCGCCCGCGTAGACGAGCTTGTTCGTCGCGTCCCGGTGCAGGCTCGGCGACTCGACCGCAGCCGCGGTTCCGGTGGTGAGCACCACCGAGGCGGCGATGCCGCCCACCGCGGCGATCGCGGCCTTGGACGCGCGTGTCAATGACATGAAAACGATCTCCTACCACTCCGCAGGCGATGTGCTCGCCAGGTCACCTCCACTACGCCGAGGGCCTGCACCCCGGTTGCCGATCGCCCGAACTCGCACTGCCCGGAACCCGCGAGGGGCGGGGCGCGTATACCCGCAGCGGCCACGAATGGGAGTGGACATGGACATGCTGGTCGACAACGCGTTCAGCGGAGACCTCCGAGAGGGAAACCCGGCGGGGACGTTCTTTGACGCCACCGGGATGGGCGAGCGGGCGGCCACGGCGGAAACGGGGTTCTCCGAGCCGGCATCCCTGTTCCCGGTCAGCAGCTGGAAGTTCACCACGCGTTATTTCGGCCCATCGACAGAAGGCGCCTCCCGCGGGCGGGCGGCTATCGCCCGCACCAAGCGCAACGGCATCGGCGGGTTGCGGCGCACCGGCATCGGCCCCGTCGGCGTCTCCGCGGATCCGGGGTCTGGCATCTCGGTGTCCGGCCCGGCCGTCCGGATCTCGTGACCCGGGCCGCCGGGCGCGTCCGCGGCGTGGGCGTGGCGGGGATCGGGTTCTGCACATTGGCCGCCGTGGAGAACCTCGGATTCCAGGACTCCCCGCCGTTCTCAGGCAGCCTCTCGGACCTCTACAGCGGCACCGCCGGGAACTGGATCGCTCTGGCCGCGGGCTTGATCTCGCTGGGGTTCTTCGCGCTGTTCGCGCTGCGGCTGGCCAGGCTCACCGGGCGGTACGGCGGCTGGTCGGGCGCCGCCGTGGTGATCGCCGCGTGCGGGTTCGCAGGCGCGTTCCTGGCCGCCGCGGCTGCCGGTGTCCGAGCGTGGGCCATGGCCGCGCAGCCGGGCGCCGCGGACGTGCTGGAGCTGCACGGGTTGCAGGGCGCCCTGCGCGCGGTGGGCGGGGCGGCCGTCGGTGCCGTGGTCGTGGCCGCCGCGCCCGCCCTGCGGCGCCAGGGGCTCATCCCGGCCTGGCTCGCCCGCGCCGGGCCGGTGGTCGCGGTCCTGCTCTGCCTCGTCGCGGTGACGGCGGCGCACACCTCAGCGGTCGGCGCGGTGTTCGTGTTCGCGTCGTTCGCGCTGTCCGTGCTGTGGATCGCCCTGGTGAGCACGTCCGTCCTGCTCATCCCGCTGAGACCGCGCGGCGCGTGGGTGTGTGTCGCGGGCATCCTCTTCACGCTCGTCGTGCTCGCGGCTGGCATCAGCGGCGCGGCCTTGACGGCGTTCCCCGGAGCCACGGGCGCCTACTTCTCCTGGCCGCTGAGCCCACCGCCGATGGCGGCGCTGATCGGCGCGGCCTACCTGACCGCAGCGGCCGCGTTCGCCGCCGCGCTGTCCGGCGAGGAATCCGCTCGGCGCGACGAGCAGGCCCGCGGGCTGCTGGTCGGGATCATCGCCCTGAGCGTGCCGATCTGCGCGGCCACGGCGGCCCACCTCGGCGCCTTCGACTTCACCCGGTGGCAATCGCTGGCGTGGGTGGTGCTCTTCACCGCGTTCCCCGCCGCCGCCGCGACGGCGCTGGCCCAGTCGCGCCTGCCGGACCCCGGGTCCGGCAAGACCGGGCCGCGGTGGCCGCTGACCGCCTACGCCCTCATCGCCGGTGTCGTGGCGGTGCGGCTGTGGCTCGGCGCGGTGCACCCCGTCCCCGCGAGCGTGCCGCCGCTGGGCGGGAAGGTGCTGGCGAGCTGGTTCGTCTTCGCCGCGGCCCTGGCGCTGTGGCAGGCGTGGTTCGCCCGCTTCCCCGCGCCCGCGGTCGCCATCGTGGTGGGCGGCCTGCCGCTGGTGTGGATCCTCGCCGCGTTCCGCCTGCCCGCGCAGGACACCTCGGCTTTGTGGGCGTGGGTGGCGCTCCTGGCGACGATGGTCCTGCTGTCGGCACGGCCATGCCTGCTCGCGTGGCGGCAGGTCCGCCAGGGGTGAACCTCGCTTGGATCCTCACCCAAGCGGGTCCGGCGACGGGGCGGGCGTGACGGCCCATTGCGATGGTTGGTTTCATCTGATGATCTCGCTATACACCAGCCAGAATTCCAGAGGGCTTACTGATGACACTGATCAAGTGAAAGCTCGATGGAATGTGACCTGTCCCATCGTTTTCGTTCAGTCCGATCTGGACACACAGGCCCAGGCGTAAACCTGTTAGGGGTTGACCGATATTCGCTTGAGAACAAAGGACGTGTGTTGTGCGCAATGAGATACGAAAGAAAGTCTGCCTGGCCGTCGGACTCGCATTGCTGTGTGGGTTGGCTCAGCCTGGCCCCGCCGCTCTGGCCGAAGACCTCCCGCTGCTTTCCGAAGCCGAAGCGGCGAGCCTGACCCTCTCCGCCATCAAGCAGGACTCCGCGCGGTTCGGGTACACGCCGGAGCAGGAGCTGGTGGTCAGGAAGGTCAGCCGTGACGGGATCGGGAACACCCATGTCCGGGTCCACCGCCGCTACCAGGGGCTGGACGTCATCGGCGGTGACCTCGTCCTGCATTGGACCGCCGCGCGCGACTTGCAGAGCGTCAGCCGGTCCTCGGCGCAGTCCATCCGGCTGGATTCGGTGAAGCCGCGGGTCACCCGGCAGGACGCGGCGTCGACCGCCGCCGAACGCGCGGGCTTCGTCGCGGGCACCAGCACCGCCGAGCTCGCGGTCGACGCCTCCGGTAACAAGCCGCGCCTGGTCTGGCGCGCCACCGTCGAGGGCACGTCATCGGAGCGCGCCATCCTGGGGCGCACCACGATCCTCGACGCCGTCACCGGCGATGTGGTGCGCGACTATCAGGCGTCGTCTTCAGTGCAGCCCCCCGGTGAGGGCACCGGCGGCCGGCCGAAGACCGCCTCCCCGCTGCCGGACGCGCCCGCGGCTGCGGCAACGGGCGTCGGCACGGGCAACTGGGTCAGCGAAGTCCCGCTGGCCACGCACCGGCCTGCGGGAAACCAGGACTACCAGCTGAAGGACACCACTCGCGGCAACATGATCACGAAGTGGGGGCGGGACAACACGAACAGCCTGGACGACGCGGTCTACATCGACGAGGCGAACGTGTGGGGCACGAACGACGACCTCTACCAGCGATCGGGCGTCGATGTGCACTGGGGGGCCGCGCGGACCTGGGACTTCTACGCCGGCAGGTACGGCCACACCGGCCCGAGCGACAACGGCGCCGCACCGCTCGGCATCGCCCACTACGGCAACCAGCTGGCCAACGCGATCTGGAACGACCGCTGCTTCTGCATGCGCTTCGGCGAGGGCGATGCGACTCACAACCCGTACACGGCGCTGGACGTCGTCGGCCATGAGTACACCCACGGGGTCGTGCGGTCCACCGCGGGCTTGCACCTGTACGGCGAGGCGGGCGCGCTCAACGAGGCCAGCAGCGACATCTTGGGCAACGCGGTGGAATGGGCGAACCCCACCGCGGTGATCGCCGACTTCGAGATCGGCCACAACGTCGACGTCTTCCGGGGCGCGATCCGCCGGATGGACAACCCCGCGCTGTTCAACAACCACTTCAGCTGCTACTCGCCGGAGATCGCCAACAGCCCGACGCACTACGGCGCGGGAGTGGCCGATCACTGGTACTACCTCATGGTGAACGGCAGCGGGGCGAAGACGGTGAACGGGCGGTCCTACAACAGCCCCGTGTGCCAGGGCCCGGCCCTGCAGCCCTCCGGCAAGTCGGCTCTGGACATCGCCGACCTGTGGTACTACGCGCTGCTCTGGTACGGAGTGGGTGACATGACCTACTCGGACATGCGGGACGCCACCGAACTCGCCGCGCGCGGCCTGTTCGGCAGCGCCGTGGAGAGCAAGGTCTCCGCCGCCTGGAACGCCGTGGGCGTCGCCTGAGTGCCGCGTCCGGATGAGCCCGGTCGACCCGGTCCTCCCGCCTGAACCGGCTCGGGGACCGCTCGATCGGGCTCATCGTCCACGTTGGACGCTCGTGGGCAGCGCGGCTCCCAGCCAGGTCGGGTCAGTGCCGCCATCCGTTCAAAGCCTTGTCGCGACTGCGGCTGGGCCTGGGAACCGATTTGATCTTCCGCACGTAGTCGCGGTGTGGCCTTTGGCAATCAGCGGGCATCCGACGACGCGGGAGACGACACGTGAGCACCAGGAGACCCTTGAGGAAGACGATCGCGACGGCGGCTGCCGTGGCGTCGGCGCTGGCGGTGCTCGCGGGACCGGAACAGGCGGGCATGGCGGCCGCGTCGGCAGGCAGGGCGGCTCCCCATCGCGTCGGCGACGATCGAGAAGCCGCCACCTGGTCGGCTGCCACCGCCCTGCCCAGGGTCGCCGGGGTCAACCGGCCGGATGGGCACCAGGGCTACCCGCGCCGGACCGACCTGCGGGTATACCCGGAGAACCCGGCCGACGAATCAATCAGGCTGGGCCTGGTCCCCTATCACGCGATCGCGCCTCGGCTGAACCACCTGCAGGATCTGGGCGAGCGGGTGTCGGTGGAGGTCGTCGGTGAGTCGGTGGCGGGCCGCGATCTCTACCTGGTCACCGTGACCGCGCCGGAGTCGGCGGCCGAGGCGGCCCAGCAGGCGTGCTGGCGGCACCGACTGGAGGACGACCCGGTCGCAGCCCTGCGCGACCCCGGCCTCCGAGCGGGCTACAAGGCGCCGATCTGGGTCAACGGCAACATCCACGGCAACGAGTTCGAAGGGACCGACGGCGCGCTGAGGGTCATCGAGCGCCTCGCCACCTCGTCCGATCCGGCGGTCACGGCGATGCTGGGGCGTTCCCGGGTCTACTTCAACGTCACGGCCAACCCGGACGGCCGGGTCGTCCGGCGGCGGGGCAACGCCCACGGATTCGACCTCAACCGCGACTTCGTCACCGCGTCGCAGCCGGAGAACCGGGCCATGCGGAAGATCCTGATCGACACCCAGCCGCTCATGGTCCTCGACGAGCACGGGTATGTCGAGGGAACCCTCCTGGAGCCCACCACCCCGCCGCACGGGCAGAACTACGACTTCGACCTGTTCATCAAGCACGCCTACGACAACGCGCTGGGCATGGAGCGCGACCTGGCCGGGTCCGAGCACCCCGAGACGCGCGATCCGGCGATTCCGTTCCGGGACTTCGCGCCCGGCGACTGGGACGACTGGGCACCCATCTACACGTCGCAGTACTCGATGTACCAGGGCGCGATCTCCTACACCATCGAGATCCCGCTCGAGGTCAACACGGGCTTGCCGGTCGACGAGCTGCGCAGGCGCGGCCGGGTCAACACCGACGTTGTGGTGACCACCATCGACAGCACCCTCGCCTACCTCGACCGGCACCGCGACGACCTGATCGCCAACCAGGCCGAGATCTTCCGGCGCGGTCTGGCGGGCGAGCCGCTGCGGGAGGTCCCGGACGGCTTCGTCCCCGGGTTCGGCCCTGAAGACCGCTACACCACGACGTTTCCGCGCGGCTACGTCATCCCGGCGGGGCGGGGCCAGCGCTCCGACACCGCGGCGGCGCACCTGGTCGACCACCTGGTCGCCAACGACGTGCGGGTGCGCCGGGCCGAGCGGCCGTTCGCGCTGGCCGGGCGGCACTACCCGACGGGCAGCTACCTGGTGGACATGCACCAGCCCAAGCGCGCGCTGGCGAACGCGATGCTGGAGGCGGGCCGGGACATCTCCGACCGCGTGCCCGTCATGTTCGATATCTCCGGGTGGAGCCACGCCCTGCTGTGGGGCGCGACAGTGGACATCGCCGAGGGCGGGTGGACGGGTGTGCCGAGCCTGCCCGTCACCGCGGCCACGCCGACCGGCGGTGTCGACGCGCCCGCGGGCCGCGACTTGGCGTTGTCGGTACGCGACGGCCAGGACGTGCGGGCGGTCAACGACCTGCTCGATCACGGCGTGGGCGTCCGTCGAGGCACGGGTGGGGCGGTCCTGGTACCCGCCGCCGCCAGGCGCGCCGCGGCGACGGCCGCCCGGACCCACGGCGTGCGGTTCACCGCCGCGCCCGTAGGCGCGGGCGGGACGGCCATGACCAGGACGGTGCTGGCGGCGGCGGTGGCCTCCGACGAGCTCTACGGCCTGCGCGAGCTGGGTTTCGACGTGCGGCCGGTGACCCCCGCCGCGCTCAACGACGGCTTCGACTGGTCCGCTGTGGACGTCTTGGTGGTCACGACGTCCTTCGACGTCGCGGCGCTGTCACCGCGGTCCCGCCACGCTCTCGACGGCTTCCTCACCAGCGGCGGTGTCATCACCAGGGGCGTCGCGGGCGCGGCGTTCAACGACGCGCTCAGCCTGCTCCCGGTGCGCGCGGTCGCCGGGCCCGCCCAGGCCAACGGTGTGGTGGCCGTCCACTCCGAAGGAGGGCTCTTCGGCGCGGCCGCGACCTCGCACGCGTTCGTGTCCCGTCCGGTGTGGTTCACCGACGTGGGCCCGGGTGTGGCCGTGGAGCAGCGGTTCGCGGCGGGCGACCCGCTGATCGCCGGGCATTGGCGGCCGAGCGGCACCGGCTCCGACGGCCCATCCGCGGCGGCGGGCCAAGCCGCTGTCGTGTCCGGGACAGCCAGGACAGGCGCCACAGTGGTCATGTTCGGCACCGAGCCGCTGTTCCGCCACCACCCGCGCGGGCTCTTCGCGCAGGTGGCCCAAGCCGCCTTCTGGACCGGCAACCGATGACCACGAGTGGGGCCGGGTGATCACCCGGTCCCACTCCGGTGGTCAGGGCTTGGGCAGGGTCGCCGACTCGACGGAGCGGGTGATGTTGTCGGTGTCGCCCGTCGTGCCGTCGTTCGCGATGTTGTCGATGGTCGCGGCAAGCGGGATGTCGCGCAAGGCCGTGTAGTCGGCGATGTCGAATCCCTCACCGCCGGTGAAGACGATGGAGGATGACGGGCCTGCCGGAATGGGAGCGTCGAGCCGCCTCCAGCGGTCATTGCCCGAGCCGGTGTCAATGACGCCGTGGAAGGCCATGCTGGTGGCGACCACGTCCGCGCCGTCACCGGTGATCGCTCGGAACTCCAAGCCCGCCGTGTACGCCCCGCAGGTCGCCGCCGTCAGGACGACGACACAGCCGGGGCCCGCGGCGATCGGGGCGGCGGGCTGACCCTGGACCGCGCTGAAGTGCCGCACCTCGATGACCGAGCCGGACACGTCGATGTCCAGCAGGTCGTTGCCCGCGGTACCCAGGTAGCGAAGCACCGGGTGGCCGGGGGTGTCCGAGTCGATGTAGACCGTCCCGACCGACGGCAGCTCGACCGTGGCGGCGGCGGGTGCCGTCCCCCCGATCGTGGCCAGCGCCGACGCCGCGGTGAAGCTGACGAGGGCAGCGCGCAGAACGTTGTGTCCCATGTGGTCGCCTTTCCTTGATGTGCCACGACCAGAGGTCGCCTGGTTGGCCCAGGTTGCCCACCATGGGTTTCCGGCCGCTTTCGGCAACTTCGCAGGAGGGATTGCGGGGCCTGTCACCGCGCAGGAGCGAGAAGACTCGGATGAAAGACCGAGTCATGCGATGACGAGGCACGTCATCCGGACGGCCCTCCTCGCCCCACCACACCGCGTCCCAACCATTGGCACATGACCACGGCCTGATAGGTGACCCACTGCCACCGTCGTGCGATTGTTTCATCTCTCGCCCCTGAGTCAGAGCCGGGCCGTCCCAGTTCAGACCGTCCAGAGAGGGCTTACCGAGAACATGAACCAAACCACCCCCGCTTTTCAGGAACTGGAAGGCGCACCAGCGACGTACTGCTGACGGACCGAGACGACCTCGATCCGCTACAGGAGGTCCATCAGATGAGGCGACTACCACACCTGGTTGCGTACGGGCTTGCGATTCCCCTTGCTCTCACGAGCATGCTGAACGGCGTGGCCGGTGCCACGACCTCAGCGATCAGCACTGTTGGCTACAACGCCACCGGAGAGCTCGTGTACAACGGCACATCTGTTGTCGATCGGGTCACTATCAACTACAACGCAAACGGCACCAAGTTCATCATTCGCGATGATCATCAGATCTCGCCGCTGGCCGGTGGCAAATGCGCTTCGCACGGCACATCAGGCCAGGAGGTCGCCTGCGACCTGCCATCCTCTGCGCGTCCGGTTGTCCATCTGAACCTCGGCGATGGCGACGACTTCGCGGCGGTCGCGGTTATCGCTGGCGGCTCGGTCTTCGGCGGGAGCGGAAACGACCACTTCAAGAACAGCGCCCGTGACGGTTTCGCATTCCAATACTTCGGCGGCATCGGCAGGGACACCATCGATTACAGCTTCATGGGGCGACCGGTCATGGTCCACTTGGACAACACCGCCAATGACGGACCGATTGGTCGTCAGGATGACATTCGGTCGGACGTCGAGAACATCTGGGGAAGCACCGGTCCAGACGTGCTGGTAGGAAATCCAACGGCAAACACGATCGAAGGCGGCCCGGGGGCAGACACGATCGACGGCGGCGATGGAAGCGACGTTCTCAAGGGTTCGGGCGCAGGCTTCCTGGAGTCGGTCAACGAAGCCGATGACATCGTCTGCGGCAACGGGGTTGACACTCTTCACTACGGTTCCTCCGATTTCTGGTCGACCCATGACTGCGAAATCCGCATTTTCGCGCCTCAGTAACGGCTGCGGACAGCCAATCCGCTTGGCGGTCAAACTACCAGCGGGCAATCTCTAACCTAGTCGCGCCTTTCAGCTAACGCTCGAAGTCATCGTCGACTTTCGCGCGACCAAGCGCTTGTCGCTGAACTGGCCTTCGGTGGGTGCGTCGTGGGGTGGAACGCATGGAACTCCTGGTGGATCGGTCGTTGCCCAGACGTCCGTTCAACCAGGAGTTCCATGAAGAGTCTGAAGATGCGGGGAAGGTTGGCCCTCCAACAGCGGATCAGGAAAGGGCCGGGTTCCACTGGCGCAGATGCCACCAACACCGCGCCGAACAACCTCAATACCAGCGAAGACAAAGTACAAGACGAAGCCGACGGGCGGCTAGCCGAACACGTCGTCCGGCAGCGTCGCGAGGTTGACGGTGGCGGATTCGACGATCGCGCGGTCCGATGCCAGGCGCGGCAGGACCTCGTCGGCGAAGAAGCGGGCGGTGACGGCCTTGCCCCGGTAGTAGGGCGCGTCGGGGCCGTCGCCGAGTTCGGCGACCCGCTCCCCCGCGATCTCCGCCTGGCGGGCCAGCAGCCAGCCGACCAGCACGTCGCCGAAGGCGAGCAGCAGCCTGCGGGCGTGGGCGCCCGCGAAGTGGACCCGTTCGGGCTCGGACCCGGCGGCGAGCAGGTGACCGATGATCGCGGCCACCATCGCTTCCAGGTGCTCGAGCGCGGTCCGCAGGGCTGACCGCGACGGGTCGCCCTCGCAGAAGGCCCGGATCTCGCCGACCACGGCCGCGAACGCCGCGCCCCGGTCGCGGACGATCTTGCGGAAGATGAGGTCCTGGGCCTGGATGGCGGTCGTCCCCTCGTAGAGGGTGTCGATTTTGGAGTCCCGGACGTACTGCTCGACCGGGTGGTCGCGCAGGAAGCCGGAGCCACCGAAGGTTTGCAGCGTCTCGTGGCCGAGCAGCTCGTAGGCCCGCTCGGAGCAGAAGCCCTTGACCACCGGCAGGAGCAGCTCGTTGATCCCGGCGGCGAGTGCCGCGGCGGGCTCGTCGCCTGCGCGGGCGGCCTGGTGCGCGCGATCCAAGTATGCTGCGGTGTGCACGACCAGAGCGCGCAAGCCCTCGGCGTAGGCCTTCTGCAGCAGCAGCGAGCGGCGGACGTCGGCGTGCCGGATGATCGGCACGCGGGGCGCGGTGCTGCCCGGGGCGCTCAGCTCGGCGCCTTGGACCCGGGTGCGGGCGTAGTCCAGGGCGGTGAGGTACCCAGTGGACAGCGTGGCCATCGCCTTGGTCCCGACCACCATCCGCGCCCGCTCGATGACCCGGAACATCTGGCGGATGCCGTCGTGGGTGTCCCCCATCAGCCAGCCCACGGCGGGCTCCTCGGCGCCGAAGGTCAGCTCGCAGGTCACCGAGCCGTTGAGGCCCATCTTGTCCTCGACGGCGGTCGCCCGCACGCCGTTGCGCTCGCCCACCTCACCGGTCGCCGGGTCGAAGTGGTGCCTGGGCACGACGAACAGCGACAGGCCCTTGGTCCCCGGCCCGCCGTGGCCGGGAATCCCGACGGGGCGGGCGAGCACGTAGTGGATGATGTTGCCCGCGAGGTCGTGCTCGCCGGAGGTGATGAACCGCTTGACGCCTTCCAGGTGCCACGTGCCGTCCGGCTGGAGTCGGGCGCGGGTGCGGGCCGAGCCGACGTCGGAGCCCGCGTCCGGCTCGGTCAGCACCATGGTGGCGGCCCAGCGCTCCCGCACGAACAACGTCGCCAACTCGCGCTGCTCGGCTGTGCCCTCTTCGTGCAGGACCCCGGCGAAGCCCATGCCCATGGAGTACATCCACAGCGCCGGGTGCGCCCCGAGCAGCAGTTCGGCCACGGCCCACCAGAGCATCCTGGGCACTGGGACGCCGCCGAGTTCCGCGGGGACGTCCATGCGCCAGAACTCGCTGTCGAGGTAGGCCTGGTAGGACCGCCGCATTCCCGGCGGGACGGTGACCGTGCGGGCCGAGCGGTCGTACACCGGAGGCGTCCGATCGCCTTCGACGAAGCTCGCCGCCAGCTGCTCGCGGGCGAGCCGGTCGACCTCGGCCAGCAGGGACACCGCGGTCTCCCAGTCCATGTCGAGCTCGGGGCGGGAGATGAGGACGTCCCGCAGGCCGCTGCTCTCCAGGGCGAAGCGCAGATCACGCAGGTCGCTGCGGTAGTGGCCCATGCCTCAGACCTGTGCCGCGGTGTGGGTGCTGTTCACGGTTGTCTCTCCTCGGGGTCAACTCGTCCAACCGGTGGCCGGGCTGCGGCGGACATCTGAGGAGTACGGCGCCGCGGTGCCTGGCGGTTCTCGGGCGGGACCTCCTGCGGCGGCGCGGGGTGAGGCCGTTGAAAGGAGCCGGAAAGGCGCGGACCGCAGGGTGTTGATCGGCAGTGCGCGGAAATCGCCTGTCGTGGTCACTGCGCATGCCGCATCTGGTGAGAGGTTCTTGGTGATGAAAAAGATCCACGCCGCACGACATTCGCGGCCGCGGTGCTGGCGGTGGCCTGCCTGGCCCCGGCAGGACTCGCGGGCACCGCGACCGCACAGGACGAGTCGGAGCAGATCCGTCACGCGGACAGCCCGACCGCCGTCGAGGGCCGCTACATCGCGGTGCTCAAGGACACCGTCTCCGATGAGACCGCCGACACGGCGGCGTCAGCGCTCGCCGGTCGTTACGGTGCGGCGATCCAGGCCGTCTACACCTCCATCAACGCCTTCTCCGTGCTGATGGACGAGTCCGAGGCCAAGCGGCTGGCCGCTGACCCGGCGGTGGGCTACGTCGAGCAGGACCAGTTTGCGCGGGCGAGCGCCACCACCCAGCCGTCTCCGCTGTCGTGGGGGCTCGACCGCATCGACGAGCGCTCCAACCCGACCGACGACCAGTACATCTACGACGCCGACGGCACCGGGGTCAACGCATACGTCATCGACACCGGTGTCCGCCTCGACCACGCCGACTTCGGCGGCCGCGCCTTCCACCGCCTGGACACGGTGAACGAGGGCGACGCGCCCTTCTGCAACGGCCACGGGACGCACGTCGCGGGCACGATCGGCGGGACCGAGTACGGCGTGGCCAAGAAGGTCACCCTGCACTCTCTCCGCGTTCTCGACTGCGACGGCCACGGCTACGTCACCGACACGATCCAGGCGGTCGCCTGGGTCACCCGCAACCACGTCAAGCCCGCGGTGACGAACATGAGCCTCGGTGGCGCCCCCTCAAGCGCCCGCGAGAGCGCCATCGCGCGTCCATCAGGGCCGGGGTGACCTATGTGGTGGCGGCGGGGAACGACAACGGGGACGCCTGTGACCTCTCCCCCGCCCGCATGCCCGAGGTGATCACCGTGGGCGCCTCCACCCGGAACGACGGGAAGCTGTACAGCTCGAACCACGGGTCGTGCGTCGACCTGTTCGCGCCCGGTGAGCTCATCCGCTCAGCGTGGTCGGGGAGCCCGATCAACTACCGGCTCGAGAGCGGCACCTCCATGGCGGCCGCGCTGTACCTGTCCAAGAACCCCACCGCGGCGCCGCACCAGGTCGCCACGGCGATCATGGGCGACGCTTCGAAGAACAAGCTGACCGGCGTCCCGGCAGGCACGGCGAACCGGCTGCTCTACCGGGTGTTCGGCCCGGTCGTGAAGTCCCTGCACTGCGAATCCGCGCTGAACATGCTCGTCTGCGACGCCGCGGTGGGCGGGGGCTCCAACCTCGCGCTCGCCTGGAAGCGCAACGGCGTCCACAACCCGGCGTGGGACAACGACCTGACGATCACCGATCCGTGCTCGACCGGCTCCGCGGTGAGCATCCATCTCACCGTGACCGACCCCAACGGCCACTTCGACCTCGCCGCGACCAGCGTGGTCTGCCGAAGCGGCGCCCTGCCGTAGCTGCCACGCCGCCCGTGACAGAAGCCCGTCCACTGAGAGTGGGCGGGCTTCTGTCACGGGCGGCGTGGGGGTGGCGGCGCGGATGTGGGCAAGGGCATCACTGGTCGGCGATGGTCCTGGCCCTACCCGGCTGGGCGGCCACCGCGGGCCTGCTCAGGCCCGCAGGCAGTAGAAGCGCCACAGGTCGTGGTCGACCGGCAGCACGTCGACATCGGTGTAGCCCGCCTCGGCGGCGTACGTCCGCAGCGTGCCTTCCCGCAGGACCGTGCCCGCCTCGACCTTCGCGCCCTCCGCGCGGGTGGCGGGCAGGCAGTGCAGCACGCTGAAGGCGTAGTTGAGGCGCTCGACCTCGTCGCCCGCGACCCCGCTGAACTCGGCGGCGACCTTCTCGTCGGCGATGAGCACCACACCGCCGGGCTTGAGCGCGCGGCGCAGCTCCGCCAGGACCGCCACCGGGTCGGCCATGTCGTGCAGCGCCTCGAACACGCATGCCGCGTCGAAGGCGCCCGCTGACTCGGCCAGGCTCCTGGCGAAGGAGACCCGGTCGGCCAAGCCTCGGTCCGCCGCGTGCTCGGCCGCCTTGGCCACCGAGTCGGCGTCCAGGTCCACACCGGTCACCACCGCGTCCGGGAACGCCTCGGCGATGGCGACCGACGAGTGGCCGAGGCCGCAGCCCAGGTCGGCGACCCTCGCCCCGGGCGTGGACAGCGTCTCGACCAGGCCGGGGACGGCGGTGAGCCACTGGCGGGCGAGGTCGTGGGTGTACATCGGCCGGTTCAGGCCCGCGATGCCCAGGCGAGTGTCGTCGCCGTACTTGTCATAGGCGACGCCGCTGCCGTCGGCGAAGGCCGACACCAGCTCGGGCAGGACCGACGCGATCCCGGCCATGAACCGGCTCGCGGGCGCCATGTGCAGCCGGTCCTCGGAGTCCACGAGGACGCCGATGTGCTCCTCGGGCAGCCGGTAGGTGGTGCGGTAGGGATCGTCGGCCACGTCCACCGTCCGCAGGACGCCCGCGGTGACCTGCTGCTCCAGCCATTCGCGGGCGTAGCGCGGGTGGATCCGGGCCGCGTGGGCAAGGGCGGTCACGTCCGCGTCGCCCAGGTCGAGCAGGGTGCCGTAGAGGTCGAGGCGGACCCCGACGTAGACGCTGAAGATCTCCAGCGTGGACAGCATGTCGGCGAACAGCTTCCCGGCCAGCGCCTCGGCGCCCGAGTCGGCAGAGTCTTCAGTGGACATCAGGATCGGTTCTCCCACGTGTCGGATTCGGCGACCGGCCGCCCAGGGCAGGCGGGCACGGTCGTGGCGGATACGCGCACGGCCACGCCCTTGGTTCCGACTGCCGCCCCGCGGACCCCACAGCGGCGATGGGATTGGGCAAGCCCCACTTCTGCCCGCACCCTGGCGGTGTCCGAGGAGGACGGGGCACATCCCACTCGCGGTCTGAGGATGGCGCCCGCGTTCGAGGACCCGGCTGCGCCTGCCGGGAGAACCGATGGCGGTGCCGGGGCGTACTCATCCAGTCGCACCCACGCGGAGGAGAGCCCCATGCTGATTCGTGCCGTCGCCGAGAAGGACCATGAGGAGCTGCACGCCATCCTGACCAGCCCGCACGTGGCGCGCGGTTCGACCAGGGTGCCGCTCTCGCCGCTGTGGCAGTCCCGCGAGCGGTTCACTCCCAAGGAGGGGCTCTACCAGGTGGTGGCCGAGGCTGATGGCCAGGTCATCGGTTTCGGCGAGCTGGTGACCTACCCCGGTGTGCCCCGCTACCGGCACAGGGGCGAGGTCAACCTGCTCGCCACGCGCGAGGACCGCGCTCGCCAAGGCGTCGGCCGGGCGCTGCTGGGGTCAATGATCGACGTGGCCGACAACTGGCTCAACCTCACCAGGCTCGGCCTGGTCGTGTTCACCGAGAACACCGGCGCGATCCAGCTCTACGAGAGCGCCGGATTCCACATCGAGGGCACGATGTCGCGGTCGTGCTACGGCGACGGTGGCTGGCAGGACGCGCACATCATGGCCAGGCTCCGGCCAAGCGCGTGAGGTGCCTGCCTCCGGTCGACACCGAACCCGATCAGCTGCCCGTGATCCGAGCACCAGGGTGGCCGCGTACTGCTGGAAGGGTGATCCGGCACGCAGCGCGGGTCGTCCGTGAACCTGCCGTGACCTCGATATATGTCACTTTTGGTGATCGCTGTCTTTCCGGACGGGTGAATCTGAAAGCGAACTGCAAGTCAGGGGACAGACGTGCACCGCACTGTGTCACCACACCACGGGCGACACACGTGAGGAACCCATGAACACCACGCACACGATCCGCGGCACACTGGCGTCCGTCCCGTCCACGGCGCCGGACCACACCGCCCGCGTCACGCCCGAGCCGGTCCGCGAGATCGGTGACGACATCGAGTTCCGGAGGAGATTCGCCCGGGGCGAGGTGTCGGCGATGAAAACCATCCACGACACCTACGCCCACCGCATGTTCGCCGTGGCCCACCACGTGCTGGGCGACCACCACCTGGCCGCCGACGCCGTGCAGCAGGCCCTGCTGCAGTCCTGGCGCGCGGCCGCGGCCTTCGACCCGGAGCGACCGCTGGCGCCCTGGCTGTACACGATCACCCGGCGCACGGCGATCGACATGCACCGCAAGCACACCGACCGCAACCGGGTGCAACCCCACGAGTCCGCGCACCTGGACTCGGCGACCCGCCACGATGACGAGGCGCCCTGGCTGGCCTGGCAGATCCGCACCGCGCTGGCCGCGCTGCCGATCACCGATCAACAGCTCATCCAGCTGGCCTACTACAACCACTTCACCCACGCCGAGATCTCCGCGCACCTGGGCCTGCCGATGGGCACGGTGAAGTCACGCCTGCACCGGGCCCAGCGCAAGCTCCAGGTGACCCTGGACCACCTGCGGCCGGTGGCCGGATGACCGGGCGCCCGGAAGCGGACGGGCCATGAGCTGGCTCACCGGCCTGGGCCCCACGGCCCGCACCGACCCGGACGCGCCCCGCGACCAGGTGTCGGCGTGGATGACGGCCCTGCCCGACGTGACGGCCCGCCTGTCAGAAGGCGGGACAGTGGCGATCGCGGGCTGCGGCACGGGCTGGGCGGCCTTGGCACTGGCGCGGGCGTTCCCGGCCGCGCGTGTGCACGGCCTCGACCAGGACGCCACCGCGGTGGCCGGTGCCCGGGAGCGCGCCCGCGCGGCCGGACTCGACGACCGGGTTCGGTTCACCGTCTGGGAAGCGGTGGCTCCGCTGCCGGACGGTCTGCCCGGCTACGCCCTGGTGTGCTTGCTGGGCACGATGCCCCGGCTGGGCGACCCCGTGTCCGCCCTGACGAGGGTGCGCTCGGCGCTGGAGCCCGGCGGCGCGGTCCTGCTCGCCGGAGTTCGCCCCAAGCCCCCCGGGTACCCCTCGGGGCGGGACGAGGGCGGCCGCGGCGCGCGGCGTCCGGCCCCGCACCAGGCCTCAGGGCAGGCCCCCTGCCTCACCTGGACCACGGCGCGCGAGTGGGCGCTGCGCGCGGGCTTCGCCCGTGCGGTGGAGCTGCCGATCGGCCACCCGATCTGGGGGTTCTTCCGCATCGACCGCGGTCCGGTGGCCAGTCCGGTCAGTTGAGGGTGCGCCCGAACTCGAAGCCGGGCGGGAAACATGAACCCGTCGGCGAGGTGATGAAGCCCCGCGTCGCCTGCTTATCCGCAGCGCGGGAACCTCCAGAACCAGCTGATGCGCCGCCGTCACCGCGCGCGCTCGCGGCCCGCCCGGTCGGGAGGGCCGCGGTCATCAGGAGCCGGAGATCCGCTTTGTCTCGCAGCGGTGGGTGGTGTCAGCGGCGTCGATGATGGCGATGTCCTTGTCGCCATAGGGGGTGTCGGTGCGGCCGCCGCAGTCGATGTAGAGGTCGTTGGCCCCGTCCTGGGCGTTGATGACGTCGACGCCGTCGTTGCCGAAGATGCGGTCGCGGCCTGCGCCGCCGTGGAGGCCGTTGGCCAGTTCGTTGCCGAACAGCGAGTCCCTGTGGACGCTGCCGATGATGGCCTCGATGTCGCCCGCGAGGGTGTCCAGGTCGCCTTCGCGGCCGTCGGCCCCGGTGGTGTCCTTCCCATACGCCGGGGCCAGGCTCGCGGCCACACCCGAGGCGGCGCGGTGGTAGACGACCACGTCGTTGGCACCCCTTCCGCCGATGTACTGGATGCGGCTGACGCCGTCGGCGACGCCCGCGTAGAAGGAGTCGGCGCCGTCCTCGCCGTTGACGTAGCCCAGGGTGGCCCACTCGCTGGTGAACACGTCGTCACCGGAGCCCAGTTGCGCGATCAGGCCGCTGGTGGCGGTGCACTCGGCGAGGTTGGCGGCCGCGCTGACGATGCGGCACCCGGCACCCGCGGTGATTCCGGCGGCGTCCCGGACGCGGATCTTGCTGCCGAAGGGAAGCACCTCGACCTCGTTGTCGGCCGAGCTGCCCAGGTAGACGAGCACGCCTTGGACGACCTTCACGTCGCCCCCCGCGGTCGCGGTCGCGGCGTGGGCGTTCCCGCCGAACGCCAAGGCGAGCGCGGTCGGGACCATGGCGGCGGCCGCGGCGCGGCGGATGTGCTTCCTGCTGGTGGACATTGTGGACTCCCCGTGGCTCATCGTTCGTTGTCAGCGCTGGTACGCGCCCAAAGCCCCCGGACATCGCTGTTTGAGAGATCACACACAGCCGTTGTCGCGCGGGAACCACGAGGCGGACCGCCGTCGGCTCGGCCGAGGAGGGGCGTGCGCGCCACGCGCGCCGTCGCGCTGCGCTGTCGTGACCGGAAATCGTTGAGCGGCAACGGGTGGAGTGCAACCCGATGCGCGCTTGGCGGCGTACCGGGTACGACAGCGAATTGCCGATGATCCGAAGTGGGAGTGGACATGCACCGGAGCAAGACGGCCCTGACCGCCATCGCGGTGGCCACCGGGCTGCTCGTGGGCGCGTGCGGGAAGGGTGACGGGATCGACGGCTTGCCGGTCCCGACGGGGCAGGCGGAAAGCACGGCGGAGGCCGGGGCCACCGGGGCCGAGAGCACCGAGGGGAGCGCCGAGAGCGGTCCCGTGTCACTGCGAACGGGTTCCGGTGAGCTCGGCACCATCATCACCGACGGTGGGGGCATGACGCTCTACCGGTTCGACACCGACACGGCCAAGCCGCCGAACTCCACCTGCGAGGGTGAGTGCGCGAGCGCCTGGCCGCCGGTGCTCGTCGACAACGCCGCGGCGCTCGATGTCGAGGGGATCGACGAGGGCCTGCTGGGTTCGGTCGGCCGCGAGGACGGCCAAGCACAGCTGACCGTCGCGGGCTGGCCCGCGTACTACTACAGCAAGGACACCGAGCCCGGTGATGTGAAGGGCCAGGGTGCGGGCGGCAAGTGGTTCGCCTTCACCGCCGAGGGCAAGAAGGCCGCCACCCCCGCTCCCTCGGGTGCCGTCGCCGACGTCCGGCTCGCGGTGATGCCGATCACCGGGCTCGGCAACGTGGTCACCGACCGCGAGGGCATGACGCTCTACCGCTTCGACAAGGACGAGTCCGAGCCGTCACGGTCCACCTGCGACGGCGGCTGCGCGGAGAAGTGGCCGCCGGTGCTGGTGCCCGAGGGCGCCGAGGTCGTGGTCGACGGCCTGGACAAGGCCGATGTCGGCGTGGTCGAACGTTCCGACGGCACCCGCCAGGCCACGGTCGGCGGCTGGCCGCTGTACCGGTTCGCGGGGGACAAGGTTCCCTGCGACACCAACGGCCAGGGCGTGGGCGACACGTGGTTCGCCGCGGCCCCCGACGGCAAGAAGGCGGGCGCCTGAGCACCGCCCACCGCGGGCAGGGCCGCCGCGCCTCGGCCACGCGGCGGCCCTGACGCACCGAACCGACGCACCGAACGACGCACCGAACGACGCACCGAAACGGTGTGCCCGAACAGTTGCGGCACACGAATGGCGGACCACGCGAAAGCGGGAATCGCGAGCCAGGCGAGGAACCCGAAGCGGCGTCACTGGCGTAAGGCAGGAGGAGCCGTCGAACACGCCGACGGCCCGTCCACAAGAAAACGAAAGCACGCGGAGTCCAACATGCTCACCGGAACCGTCAAGTGGTACGACCGCGCCAAGCGCTTCGGCTTCATCACCAGCGACGAAGGCACCGACGTCTACGTCCACGCCACCGCGGTGGCCTCGGGCAGGCTGAACGCGGGGGACGTCGTCGAGTTCACCACCGAGGACGGCGAGCGCGGTCAGCAGGCCACGGCCGTCACCGTCGTGCAGGAGGCCGAGCCTGCCGCGACCTCGTCGGCGAAGGAACTGCTCGACTCCGTCGAAGCCGTGGTCCGACGGCTGGACGGCGTGGCGCAGGTGCTGCGGGAGGGCCGTTCGGTCGGCGCGCAGGCCGCCTTCTACGCGGCCCGGGACATGCGGCGACTCGCCTCGCGCCTGAACCCGCCCGCGGTGTGAACCACCGCCGACCACCGTCGACACGAACGACGACGCCTTGGTCCGCGCGCACCGCCAGCACGCGGTGAAAGCAGGACAGCCGATCAACACAGATGAAGGGACAGCCGTGCCACGCCCCAATGCAGGACAGATGAGGGATCGGCGGAGACAGTCCGTGGCAACGGTCCTGGCCGTGGTCGCTGTGGCCAGTGCCGCGTGCGACAGCCAGGAAGCGCGGCCCCCTGACCAGAGCGGGCCGACGAGCACCGCGGCCGCGGACAGCCGGTTCACCGCCGTCGCCGAGAACGGCGTGCCGAACCGGTTCCTGGTGACGCTGTCCGACGACCTGCCCGCCGAGCGCGTCGAGCAGCTGGGCAAGGAGCTCACCGCGAAGCACAACGGCAAGCTGGGCTGGATCTACAAGGCGACCGTCAAGGGGTTCGCCACCAACATGGCCGCCGATGACGCCCGCGCCCTCTCCCGCGAACCCGGTGTCGTGCGGGTCGACCAGGACGTCTACGCCGAGGCCGCGTCGGTGCAGTCCAACGCCCCCGCCCACCTCGACCGCGTCGACCAGCGCGGCGCGGCGCTGAACCAGAGGTACAACGCCGCGGGCACACCCCCCGGCACGGGGCCCAGGCCGCGCGTCTACATCATCGACTCCGGCATCAACGTCCAGCACAAGGAGTTCGGCGGCCGGGCGCGGATGGAGCACATCTTCGCTCCGCCGGAGCCCGACGCGCCCCCGAACCTGCCCTTCGGGGGCGACTGCCACGGTCACGGCACCCATGTCGCGGCACTGGCGGCAGGCGCGACGCACGGGATCGCCCAGACCGCGGAGATCATCGGTCTGAAGATCACCAACACGTGCACGGCGACGTCGACCAGGATCGGCGACCTGGCGATGGCCGTGGACCACATCGCCGCCACCGCCCCGAAGCACTCGGTGGTCAACCTGTCCTACGGCTACGGCGCGAGCTCGTCCGCGGTGGTGTTGGAGGAGGCCATCAAGCGGGCCACCCTGGCGGGCATCCCGTTCATCGTCTCGGCGGGCAACGAAGGCACGGACGCCTGCACGAGGTCGCCCGCGCGCGTGCCCGAGGCCTACACCGTGGCGGCCCTGGCCCCCAGCGACAAGCGTGCCCTGTTCTCCAACTGGGGCAGCTGCGTGGACATCTTCGCCCCGGGTTACGCGGTCCGCTCGGCGAGCCACAAGTCCAATGACGGCATGATCGCGCAGAATGGCACGTCGATGGCCGCCCCGCAGGTCGCGGGAGCCGCGGCGCTGATCCAGGCACGCAACGCGGGCGCGCCGCTGCGCCCGGCGGCGCTGTTCGCCCTGCTCAACAAAGAGGCCACCGCGGGCGTGGTGCTGGAGGCGAACGGCTCTCCCAGCCGGCTGCTGCACGTTGGCGGCTATTACAGGGGCACGGGCGGCTCGATCCCGGACCGCTCGACCGCCGCCTCCGGTATCACCGTCGCCGACCAGGCCGACACCACAGCGGCGGCCACTGTCGCCGTCGACGTCTCGATCACCCACGCGGACCGGACCCAGTTGACGGCCTTCATCGTCCGCCCGGACGGTTCGCGGGTCCAGCTGACGATGCCCAGGCACGGGCACGGCCCGAACAGCATCCGGATCACCCAGTCCATCTCGGGCGCACCCGCGCGCAACAACGGGACCTGGCGCCTTGAGGTCGTCGACGCCGTCGCGGGCACCACCGGCAGGATCGACTTCTGGACGCTGCGCCTGTAGCGGAGGCGTCTTGACCGCGGCCCGCCGCTGTGGCGGGCCGCGGTCAAGACTTGTCCTGGGGCAGATGCCCGCGACCCTTGGCTGGGACCTCTTCCCACCGGTCGACGTGGACCGGCAGGCCGGACGATGAATCCAACAGAGTTCACCATTTGCGAGAACCGATTCCCGACCTCCGCGCGTACCCATGGAGGGAGTGGAGCGGACGCCGTCTGGTGACCGTCCGTTCGCCCCGGCCCGCGGTCACCCCCTCTCCGCGCCGCCGGGGTTCCCACGCCTTCCGCGGCGGTCATCCCCCAAAGCCGCCGCGGAAGGCCCCTCCCGGATAGACGGGTCTGCCGAGGGCAACCCGACTGGCACAGAACGGGCCACCCTTCCCTGATCCTCCACGCGGGTTGGAAGACCGGTGACCGCTACCTGAAACCGGTATTCGCTTTGCTCGACACACCAACAGAAACGGAGTTGTCACATGACGAACGAGACGCTGCAGGACCTGGACCTGGAGCTGGCCGAGCTGGTCGAGTCGCTGGCCGAGCTCGGTGACACCGAGACCCAGCCGCTGCTCGAGTCGGGTCTGCGCCTGAAGAACAGCAACGACGTCATCCTCTGACGTTTTCCCCCGAGGGCGTGCGCTGTGCCACAGCGCACGCCCTCGGCGCTTTCCTGGAGACCGGTTTGCAGACAAGCGACATGTCCGGCGGAGCTGATGACGAGTCTCGGCGACGCGCGTTTCGCGCCTGGTACCTGCGCGGGCGTGCCGCCAGGATCTCCGGTGACTTCCCCTCGGCGTTCGCGGCCCTGCGGGAGGCGGCCGTCGTGGGCGCCTCGATCGGCGTGGACGCGGCGTCGAGGTCCCTACTGTGGATCGAGATCGGGCTCGCGTTCAAGTACTCCGGGCAGCCCGGCCGAGCAGTGGCCTGGTACCGAAGGGCGGAGTCGGCGGTCGGCTCGGCGCTCGGGCAGGCGCACCCGATGATGGCCGACATCCAGCACAACATCGGCGGCGCCCTGCACGCGGCGGGCCGGTTCGACGACGCCGAGGCGCCCGCACAGCGCGCGGTGGACCTGAGGCGGCGGTTCCACGGCGACGACCGGGACGGCGTCGCCGCCGACGAGGTCGCGCTCGCGGCGGTCCTGGTCTCCCTCGGGCGGGCAGCCGAAGCCGAGCCCTTGCTGGTCGGCGCGCTCAGCCACCTGACGGGTTCCGGGCAGGGGCCCCGGGAGGAGACGGCCTCCGCGCTGCACAACCTCGCCGCGATCGAGGCGGGCCGGGGACGGCTGCGGCAGGCGGGCGAGCTGCAGGCGCTGTGCCTGGCCATCCGCGTGGCGGTCCACGGCGAGGGCAGCCCCTACACCCTGACCGCGCTGGCGAACACCGCGCGGATCCACCTCCTGGCGGGCTTCCGGGCGGCGGCGCGGCAGGCGTTCAAGCAGGCGGCGGCCGTCGTCCAAGCCCGCGCCTGCGCCGACCACCCGGTCAGGCAGCGAGTGGCGGAGGGACTGGCGGCTGTGGGCAGGTGAGCCCGCCGGTCATCACGTGCTGCGGTCGACCGCCGCGGGAATCACGAGCCGCCGGGCGGCGCAGCCGGAAACGAGGCAGACCACCAGGCAGCCGGTGAACAACACCCCGGCGAGACCGCCGTGGAGCAGCAGTCCCGCCAAGACCATCGACAGGGCGTTGCCCACGGTCATGACGAACGCGAAGGCCCCGTTGTAGCGCCCGACCGCGGAGGGCGGGGCGATGGCGTTGACGAGGACCGGCAGGGTCGGGGCGAACAGGGTCTCCCCCACTCCGAAGACAGCGGCGCTGGCCAGCACCAAGACGGTGGCCGCGACCACCCCGACGGTTCCCGCGTACAGGACCAACCCCCAACCCGCGGCCCAGAGCGCCGCCATCACGGCGAGGGCGCTTGTCCGGCGCCTGCCGCGCATCATCCGGAGAGCCAGCAGCTGGACCCCGATGACGACGACCGTGTTCACGGTGAACCACACCCCGAGCAGGCGGGGGTCCAAGCCGAGACCGACGGCCATGTGCGCGGGGAGGGCGACGCTGAACGCGCCGAATCCACCGACGAACAAGCCCAGGGCGACGCCCAGGATCCGGCGGAGCAGCGGATCGCGCGCGACCGCGGCGTACCCCACCCGTTCGGCGGGCTCGTCCTCCCCTGAGTCCTCGGGACGGCTGCTGGTGAGGAAAAGCCCCAGGGCAGCGGCCACCACAGCGGCGCCGATGTCCACTGTGAACGGAATGGCATAGGACGAGCTGTCACTCGGGTCGATCACCAGTGCCCCGGCGACCGACCCCGCACCCATGCCGATGTTGTGCACGATGTGCTTGAGCGAGAACGCGGTTGAGCGCTGCTCAGGGGCCACCGCCGTGGCGAGCGCGGTGTCGGTCGCCGGACCCGTCATCGAGGCGCCGAAGCCGCAGACCACGGCAGCCGCCCCGGCCAGGAGGGAGTCCGTCGCCAGCAGCAGGCCCGCGGTGCCTGCCGCGTCGCAGGCGAACCCCAGCGCAACGCACATCCTCGGCCCGACCCGGTCCGCGAGCGCGCCGCCCACCGGTGCGCCGACCAGCGCGGACACCACCAGCAGAGCGGCCACCGCCCCCGCCGTCACGAGGTCGAAACCCTTGGTGGCGGTCAGGTAGACGGTGAGGAACGGGAACGACGCCCCGAACCCGAACGCGCTCACCGCGTCGACGGTGAGCACCAGGGCACTTCCCCTGGGCAGGACCGACACGTACCGCCGCGCCAACGACGGGCGGGTCATGTCGGATCAGCTGCCGAGACCGCGCCTGTCATCTCGTCCTCCGGGGAGACCGCGTCGCCGCGCTGGATGTTTCCCCGAGTACGCCACCACGCTCGGCTCGGTTCCGATCCCGGACGGCACGGCACGATTCCGGCCGCGCCGTCCGACGACCCCACGCCCAGAGGGCTGCTCAGCGCGCTTTCAACATGGGCAGGACGTCCGACGCGACCGCTTCCAGCACCGCTTCATCGGCCTGGTAGATCCCTTCCGGCCGGGGCCAGTGGGTGATCGCGTCGGTGAAACCCAGTTCCCGCGCTTTGCCGACGTGGTGGACGAAAGCGTCCACACTGGACATCGACAGCAGCGGGGAGCCGTCCAGGGTGATGTGGCGCTCGACCGAGGCCGCGGGGCGGCCCTCGGCGGCCAGCGCCTCGTCGAACTGCTCGACCAGCCGGGCGACGTCGCGCCACCAGCCGTCCACCTCGGTGGACAGCCGTCCCCGCACTTCCGCGGCGATCGGGCCGGTGAGCCACGCCTGCCCGTGCCGGGCGGCCACGCGCATGGCCCGGGGGCCGTTGGCGGCGACCAGGAAGGGAACGCGGGGCCGCTGCGCGCAACCGGGGGTGTTGCGGGCGTCCACGGCGCGGTAGAACTCGCCGTCGAAGTCCACCTTCTCCTCGGTCAGCAGCCGGTCAAGCAGGTCGGCGAACTCGCCGAAGCGGCCGAGCCGGTCGGCCAGGCTCAGGTCGGGCACGCCGAACACGGTGCGGTCGTGGCCACCTCCGCCGGACCCGAGCCCGAGGGTGAGGCGTCCGTCGGAGACGTCGTCGAGGGAGATGACCTGGCGGGCGTAGGACACCGGGTGCCGGAAGTTGGGCGAGCTGACGAAGGTGCCGAGGCGGATCGTGGAGGTGACCCCGGCCGCGGCCGCCAGCGTGGTGGCCGCGTCGAACCACGGCCCGTCCAGCAGCGGCCCCCAGCCGAGGTGGTCATAGGTCCAGGCGTGGTCGAAGCCGTACTCCTCGGCGGCCTGCCAGCGGCGCCGGTTCTCGGCCCAGCGCCGCTCGGGCAGGATGACGATGCCCACTCGCATGGGGATGCTCCTCACGTGTGGTCGGCGGCGGAGCCGACCGACTGGTCAGGCCGCGAAGATCAGCGGCAGGTGGTCGGGTCCGTAGGCGGTGGTGGTGCGGGGCCGCCAGCGGCTGGGCCCCGCGGCCGACGGCGGGGTGAAGCGCCCGGTCAGCGCGGTGACCGCCACGGCGATGAGCATGCGGCCGAGCGCGCTGCCGGGGCAGAAGTACGGCCCGCCGCCGAAGGCGATCGGCGGCCGCCGCCGCTCGGCGGCGATGTCGAAGACCTCCGGTCTGGCGAAGGCGCGCGGGTCGCGGTTGGCGGCGGTGTTGGCGGTGAGGACCGGGCCGCCGATCGGCACGGCCAGGCCCGCGTACTCGAAGTCCGCCACGGCGAAGCGCATCGTGTGGGTGTGCGCGGTCCAGCGCAGGATCTCCTCGGTGGCACGGTCGGCCAGGCGCGGCTCCCCACCCAGCAGCGCCCACTGCTCGGGGTGCTCGGCGAGTGCGGCCACCGCGCACCCCACCTGGTGCATCGGAGCGTCGTGGCCGCCCATGACCAGCGAGGTGAGGACGCTGCGGCACTGGGCGCGGCTGATGCCCTCGGCGGCCATGGCGGCGGCGAGCGCGGAGACGAAGTCGGCGCCGGGCTCGCGCAGCCGCCGGGCGAGCAGGTCGTCGAAGTAGTCCGACAGGGTCGCCAGGTGCGCCTCGACCAGCGGCCGAAGACCGTCCATGGACAGGCTGAACACCAAGCCCACCTCCGCTGACGCCGCCGCGAACCGGTCGGCGTCCTCGGGCGGCAGCCCCAGCAGCTCGCAGCACACCGCGAACGCCAGGGGACCGGCGAAGTCGGACATCACCTCGGCTTCCCCGGCCAGGCCCTCGGCCAGCTCACGCGCTCTGGCCGTGGCGAAGGCGCGCAGGCAGGCCAACCTCCGGGAGCCGAGATAGGGCGCCAGGACAGCGCGCAGGCGCACGTGGTCGTTGCGGGCGCGGCTGGAGAGGTTGACCGAGAAGTAATCGTGGATCGGCCCGGAATCGATCCCGTGCAGCGCCAGGTGCCCGGCGCCGGTGGGCGAGAGCCGCCGGTCGGCGAGGATGTCGGTGGCCTCGGCGTAGCGCAGCACCATCGGACCGATCGGGGTGCGCGCGTGCCAGCCGAGTTCCCTGGCGGCGTGCACGTCCGAGCGGCCGAAGTGGAAGCCGGGGCCGGTGACGTCGATGTGCGGGGCCTGCCCGACGGCGGTCACGGGCGGCCTCCCCGGACCCGGGCGTCCAGGCCGCAGCGGGCCGCCAAGTGGAGCAGCGCCGGGCTGGGCGCGGCGGCGGCGCGGGCCAGGTTCCGCAGGGCGGGCCGCACCCAGTGGTGCTGCCGGACGTACCCGGGGGCGAGCAGCTCGGCCTCCAGCGTCGCGCGCACCACGCCCGCGGTGTCCCCGCGCTGCAGATGGGCGCGGGCGATGTCGAGCTTGAGCTGCACGGCGCGGTCTGCCGGGAGGTGCAGGGCGCTCAGCGGCACCGACTGGCGCAGCGCCGTGGCCGCCTCGCCCAGCTCGACCGCGGCCGAGACCTCGGTGAGGGCCAGGTCGACCCGGCTGATCCGGACCGGGCCGTCCGGGAAGTCGTCCATCCGGTCGCGGCGGACGCGGTCCAGGGCGACGCCCGCGCGGTCCAGCGCCCGCCGGGCCTGGTCGCGGTCGTGGCGGCGGGCGCTGGCCATCGCGGTCTCCAGCCAGAGGAGCGCGGCGACGGCCTGGACTTCGGGGTCGGCGGTGTGGGCGCGGGCGACGTCCACCACCGGAGCAGCCGGGAGGGCGGGTAGCGCGGACAGCAGCGCCCGGATGGCGGCGCCTGCGGTGTGCTCGGCCTGGACGTGCCTGCCGCTCACGCTGAGCACCCGGACCAAGGCGGCTGCGCAGACGGCGACCTGCGACCGGTCGCCGGAACGCTCGGCAGCGCGCGCGGCGCGGTCGGCGGCCAGCCAGGCCGAGGTGGTGTCCCCCAGCCTGCACAGGGCGTCGGCGGCAATGAGGTAAGCCCGGGCAGCCAGCGCGTGCAGGGCGGTCCGCCTCCCCGCGGACGCGGCGCGGGCCGCGCGTTCGAGGTCGAAGAGCAGGGGCGCCATGACCCCCGGCAGCACCTCGTACCTGGCCCGCCGGGCCAAGTCCGCCGCCTCGCCGACCCGGGCGGGCAGCAGCTCGTCCCCCTCACGTGCCGCGGAATCCGCGGTGGACCACGGGGTGACCCCGGCGGCCAGCAGCAGGCGCAGTCCGTCGGCGGTGTCCGGCCGCTCCGCGACCGCCCCGGTGAGCGGGGTGTCGGTGACCAGCTCGTCCAGGGGGGCGCGGACGGCGTCGGCGACGACGCGCAGCACCGACATCCGGTCGATGCGCCGCACCCCGCGCTCGACCTGGGAGACCCAGGACTCCGAGCGGTTCACCAACGCCGCCAGGTCGCGCTGGGAGTACCCGCACCGAAGCCGGTGGTAGGCGATCCGACGGCCGAGGGTCGCACCCGCGTGGTCGTCGACGCGCTGCCGAGCATAAGTCGTCATACCGGACCGTCCGTCTCACGTGGAGGATCGGACCGACACCATGGGCTCCCGTTCTTCCACCTGGCTTTCACCACGCTTTCGCCGGATCGGAACGCCCGCGGGTCGCAGGAAAAGTACGGACGCGCTTCCCGGATGAGAGCTAGATTTCACGGCCCGGGTCCGCTGGTTGGACCTCGTTCGGCCGGAAGGTGCCCTCATGCCGCACGCTGGATTCCACGAGGCCTATCTCGCTCAGCTCGCCGAACTGCTCGCCCGGCCGCGGTTCTCCAACGCGCCCAGGGGCTTCAGCAGCGTCGAGCGGCTGGGGGTGTCCTTCGAGGTCGCCGATGCCCGGCGCAGGCTCGTGCCGTGCCCGGTCCGGCGCGCCAACATCGTCTTCTGCCTCGCCGAGGTGCTGTGGTACTTCGCGGGCCGCGACGACATCGGATACCTGTCCTACTACGCCCCAGGCGTCAGCCGGTTCGTCTCCGGGGCCGACACCGTGACCGGAACCGCGTACGGCCCCCGCATCTTCCGCTTCGGCGCGACCGTGCTGGACCAGTGGGCCTCGGTCGCGCGCACCCTGGCCGACGACCGCGACAGCAAGCGCGCGGTGGTGCAGATCTTCCAACCGGAGGAGCTGACCGTCCCTGGCAACCCGGACGTGGCCTGCACCCTGGGACTGCAGTTCTTCATCCGGGAGGACCGGCTGTTCACCGTCGGCTACATGCGTGCCAACGACGCCTTCCGGGGGATGGTCAGCGACGTCTTCTCGTTCACCTTCCTGCAGGAGCTCATGGCCGCCCAACTCGGTGTCGGCACCGGGTCCTATGTGCACATGGTGGGGTCCTCGCACCTCTACGCCCCGGACGCCGCCGCGGCCCGTCGGGTCGTCGCCGCGAGCGCGGAACTGGACGACCGGATGCCCGCCATGCCCTCCGGCGACCAGCGGGAGCACGTCGACCGCCTGATGGCCGTGGAGGCGGCGCTGCGCGTGGACCGGCTCAGGCTCACCCCGGACGCGGTGCGGGACCTGCCGCTGCCCGAGTACTGGCGGCACGTCGCCGTCCTCTTCGAGCTGTACCGCGGCGTCCGGCACGGGAGCGCGCGGGACACCGCCGCGCTGCTGGCCGGGCTGCCGCCCGTCTACCGCCGGATGATCAGCGCCCGGTTCCCGTCCCTGAACCACTCCCCCATCGCCGCGGAGGCAGCATCATGACCTCGTCCACCACCTCCACCGCCACGGTGTTCGTCGGCGGCCCGTTCAAAGGGCTCATCGATCCGGTGACGGGCGCCATCGACCCGCGGGCCCGGCACCGCTACACCCGGTTGATCGAGTTCTTCAGCGCCCAGGGGTGCGGGGTCTTCAACGCGCACACGACCGAGGGGTGGGGCCAGAACCTGGTGCCGGACACCGAGTGCACCGCGCGCGACTTGGCGTGGATGCGGGACTGCGACGTGTTCGTGGCCTTCCCCGGCGCCCCGGCTTCCCCCGGCACCCACGTCGAGATCGGGTGGGCCAGCGCGCTGGGCAAGCCGATGGTGCTGGTGCTGGAGCCAGGCGTCGAGCACGCGGCGCTGGTCACCGGGCTGCACGCGGTGGCTCCGGTCGTCTACGTCGAGTACGCCGACGGCCCGCGCTTCGAGCAGGCCGTCGGCGCCGCGGTGGCGTCGGTGACGGCCATGGCGGGCGACCGCGGAGCGCGGGCGGCGTCGTGATGCGACCTGGGCCGGTGCGCTGCCTGGCGATCGGTTCGTCGGACTCCGGCGGCGGAGCGGGCATCCAGGGTGACATCAAGGCAGCGACCGCCTTGGACGCCTATTGCGCCACCGCCGTGGTCGGGGTCACCGCGCAGAACACGCAGGGCGTGCGCGCCACCCACGGGATTCCGCCCGACGTGGTGGCGGCCCAGATCGAGGCGGTCCTGGCCGACATCGGAGTGGACGCGGTGAAGGTGGGCACCACGTGGAGCGGCGAGGTGATCGATGCCGTCGTCGAGCTGATCGGGCCGCTGCGCGTCCCCATCGTGGTGGACCCGGTGCTGGTGACGGCCTCCGGCGCACCCCTCGGTGACGCCTTGGACGCCGTCCGGGCGCGCCTGCTCCCGGTCGCGAGCGTCGCGACACCCAATCTGCGCGAGGCGCAGGCCATCGCCGGGCTGCCCGACGAGTGGAGCCCCTCGGTGCTCGCCGAGGAGCTGGCGGGGCTGGGGGCGCGGGCCGTGCTGATCACCGACGCGCTCGGGGAGCGGGGCGGCGACTGGCTCTTCGACGGACGGGAGCACACGTCGATCGCGGGCGTGCGCCACCGCACGGGCTGCGAGCACGGCGCGGGATGCGCCCATTCCACCGCGCTGGCCGTGCTGCTGGCCGGGGGGATGCCGCTGCCTCGTGCGGCGAGGCGCGCACGCGAGGTGGTGGCCTCCGCGGTGCGGGCGGGCGCGGCGGGCATCGGGCGGGGCGTGCACCCGGTGGACATCAGGGCCGGGCTGCGCAGGCTCGCCAGGAGCCGGGCATGAGCGAGGCCGTGGTCGTCGGAGGCGGGCTCGTGGGGTTGGCCGCGGCGTGGGCGCTGGCCGAACGCGGGCTCGACGTGGAACTCATCGACGCGGGTGGGCCGGGTGCCTCGGACCGGGCCCAGGGCCAAGTGGTCCCACCGCGCTTCGCCCCCCGTGCGCTGTGGAGCGACAGCCTGCGGTTCTACGACCGGCTCGCCGGGCTGGGCGAGTTCGAGTGGGACGGCATCGCCGTGGGCTCGCTCGAACTCGCGGGCACCGCGGCGGAGCTGGCCGAGCTGGCCGAGCAGGGCCGCGGCCAGGTGCTCGACGCCCAAGGCGTGGCCGAGCGGGAACCGGGGCTCGCGCCCACGGCGGGCGGGCTGCTGGTCGACGAGGGTCGCAGGCTTCGGCCCGACCTGGTCGTGGCCACGCTGAACCGGGTGGTGCGCCACGCCGGGGTGCGTGTGCGCGCGGGCCTCCGCGCGACCGCGCTGGAACGGACCGCGGGCGGTCGCTGGCGGGTGTCCACATCGGACGGGGGTCGCACCGCGGCGGTGTCGGTCGTGCTGGCCGCCGGGCTCGGGACCGAAGAACTCGTCGCCCCGCTGGGGATGTCCCTGCCGCTGGCGGGGGTGCGGGGCCACGTCCTGCTGACCGAGCCGCTGCCCCCCACGCTGCGCGGCCTGGTGGCGGGCCCGCGGCTGGGCCCGGCGACCGATCCCCGCGCCACGGCGGTGGCGCTGATGGCCCACCAGCGCCGGGACGGCCGGGTCGTGGTGGGTGCCAGCTGGACCCGCGACGGCGCGGCCGTGCCCGCCGACCTCGACCACCGGGTGCTCCGCGGTGCCGCGGCCTGGATTCCCGCGTTGGGCGGGGCCGGGATCGACGCGGCGTGGTGGGGCGTCCGCCCGGGCACACCGGACGGCCTCCCGGTGGTGGACGAGTTGGCACCGGGCCTCTTCGCCTGCTGCGGCCACGGCGGCGAGGGGTTCATCTGCGGCCCAGGCTCGGCCCGGTTGGTGGCGGGCATGGTGATGGCCGACCTGGTGGGCCCGCACGCACTGCGCGCTGACCGCTTCCCTTCCACCGAGCGGCGAGGAGCCACGGCATGACCTTTTTGGATGATTGCGACCAGCGGGTGGCCGACCTGTGGCGGGCGTATCGACGGCACCCGTGGATCGAGGCGCTGGCGGCGGGGGTGCTGGAACCGCGCAAGTTCGCGTTCTTCCAGCTCGACGACGGCGCGCACGTGGCCGAGTTCAACCGCACCCTCGCCCTGGGCGTGGCCAAGGCGCCCACCGGCCACGAGTGGGCCGCGGCCGCGGCGCACGTGCTCGACGACATGTCCACGGTGGCTGAGCTGGAGGAGAAGCGGTCGCTGGTCGCCGAGCTGGGCTTCGACGCGCCCCCGGAACCGGACCGCCTGCTGGCCTCGCCTGCCCGGGAGGGCTACGTCAACCACCTGGTGCGCACCGGCTATGAGGGAACGTTCCCGCAGATCGCCACGGCGCTGCTGCCGTGCGCGATGTTCGTCGAGGTGATTGGCGCGCGGTTCCGCGGGGTGGAGCTCGTGGGCCCGACCGCCTACCGGCGCTGGGCGGACATGTACACCCGGCGCACCCGCTCGCAGATGTGCGCCGCGCACCGCGCCGTGGTCACCGAGGAGGCGGGCCGCACCGACGACGCGGGCCGCGAGCACCTGTTCCGGATCTACCGGCGCAGCCTGGAGCACCAGGTGCGGGTGTTCGACGCGGCCTGGTCACTGGAGGGGGCCTGGCCCGGCGGGCACCGCTGCCACGCGGACCAAGTGGTCGGCGGCGCCCGGCCAGTGGAGGCGCGGACCGCCGTGTAGCCATTCCGGGTGGGCGGCCGTGACAGGCCGCCCGCGGGTCGCCACTCTTGACGCGCATCGGGTTCCTCTCTCCAAGCGCGAGCGATGTGACGACGGCAGCCACGTCAAGGCCCGGTGGTGGGCGGTCAGGTTTCGGTTGAAAGCATGGAGACAGTGCGTTGCGGTCCACTTGGCGGTATGACTTCCCCAGCAGGGCGCCCCACTCTCGCCCCCTGTCCCGGCTGCGGTGCGCCGCCGCGGTCGCCCGGCCCTGACCCCACCGCCGAACGGCACCTGATCACCGCGGCCGAACTGCAGGGACTCGGCCTCGCCGATGACGCCGTCGCGGTGCTGTGGTGCCCGGCGATCGACGCGGTGGCGTGGCCGGACCTGGTGCGGGCGCGGATGGGCCTGGCGGAGGTGCTCGCGGGTGGTGGCGATCTGGCGGGCGCCCGCGACGCGCTGCTCCCCCACCTGCGCACCGACCTCGACCCGGCCGACAGCGCCGCGCAGCGGGCGCAGGCCACGCTGGAGAACGCGCTGGGGGTCATCGCCCGCACCCTCGGCCACCTCGACGAGGCCGCGGCGCACTACGCGGCGGCCCTGGAGCGGCTGACGGCACTGGAGCCCGACGACCAGCTGGCGTCCCTGCTGCACAACCTGGCGGGCCTGTGCCACGCGCGCAGCGCGTCCGCCGAGGGGGTGGGCCACGGCCGCGCGGGGCTGGAGCTGCGGGAGCGGCTGCACGGGCCCGACCACGTGCTCGTCGCCGCCGACCGGGCCAACCTGGCGGGCCTGCTCTACGACGTCGGCCTCGTCGACGAGGCCGAGTCCCGCTTCCGGCAGGCGATGGCCACCTTCGCCAAAGCCCTCGGCGACGGCCACCCCGAGGTCGCGGTGTGCCTGAGCGGCCTGGCATCGATCAGCGCCCGCCGCGGGGACCGCGCCCAGGCCGAGCGGCTCTACCGGCGGGCGGTCGGCATCAAGACCGCGCACCGGGGCGGGGCGCATCTCGACACGCTGGTCACCGAATACAACCTGGCGCGGCTGCTCCACGAGGACGGCCGCCCGAACGAGGCCCGCGCCCTCGCCGAACGAGTGGTGACAGAGCTGTCGGGTGTCGTCGCGGCCGAGCACCGGGTACTGGTCAGGGCCCGTGCACTGCTGTCCGAGCTGGACGCGACCACCGCCTAGCCGGGCCCGCTTCACCTGCCCCGTCCGCGCGCCCCGCCGTCCTGCCGCCGGGAGGACGGCACCGCTGTGCGGCACTCCCAGCCGACCCATCCGCGGATAGAACTGTCGGTGTGGCGCTTCCGGGGCCGCGGACGATGCAGCAGGTCCGGCGGGGGAGTGCCAGCGACCGCGGCCACCCGTCCTCGGCGACACGGGTGACGAGGTTGCCGTCATGCGAGCAGACCTCACGGTCCGCGGGTGCCGACGCGGTGACCTGCGGGCGACCGCCCCGCCATGTGGCCGGGTGCGGTCACCGGACGGGCGGCCCTGGGATCAGGCGGACAAGGGCAGCAGCGACGGTCCGTCCGAGTCGGGCTCGCGCAGCACGGCCAGCACGGTGTCACGCGAGGGTGGCGCCCAGCCGCACGCGGACGGCGGGACGACCCACCGGCTCACCGCGCCGCAGGGGCTCCCCGGGGGCAGCACGACCCACGGTCGGTGGACCATGGTCGACGGCGCAGGCCGGGTCGTGACGATGACGTGCGCCGAGGCCCCGGTCGCCACCAGCGGCGCCGGGGTGCCCGCCGTGGCGAGAGCGTCCGCGACGGCACGGGCGGAGCGCACGGTGATGCCGATCGCGGCCCAGCCGGGCCGCAGGTCGAGCAGGATCGAGTATGGCCGTGCGGTCCACAGCTCTTCGCTGCGGTCGGCGCTGAGCGGGGCCGCGAACCGGAAGCGGTCGACGGGTGCGAGGTGCTCGGCGCCGATCCAGGGGCCGTCCTCGGTAAGCCGGTAGCTTCCCGGCACGACTGGCCAGCCGTGGCCGGAGCACTCGACGGCAGCGGCTCGGATCTCCGACCAGAGCAGTCCTGGCATCGGGTGGAGGAGTCTGTTCACGGTGATCACCTCGTCGCCGCGGGCGGTGAATCCATCTCGGGTTCAGTGTCGGGGGGCGTCCCGGGCGCGGAATCAGCGTGCGCCCGCGCGCTGTCGTGCCGCCTTCACGTCCTTGCAGTTCACCCTCACCACGCGGACACCACTGTGAAAGCCGGTGGCGATCGGCCTCCCGACCGGAGAACCGACGGGCAGGAGTGGCTCGTAGACCGTCATGCGAGTTCCAACCCCTTGTGGAGGACGCACCCTTGACGATCACCAGCACCGCCCGCGCCCGGCTCATGGCGACCGCGGGGAGCGCGCTGCTCGTCTTGGCCGCCGCCTGCGGCGGCGCCCAGGACGGTGGAGCCGCCAGGGCGCCCGAGCCGATCCCGCTGCCGACCCCGGGCCCGTCGACCACCCGGACTGCGGGCCCCACCGCCACGACCATGACCACCACCACGCCGAGGTCGTCATCCCCCGCGCCGAGAACCACGGCGGCGCGGCAGGGGGGCTCCTGCCCGGTGGCGCCCGCGGACAGCGTCTGGCGCTCGGATGTGTCACGGCTGCCGGTCCTGCCCGCCTCGGACGACCACGTGGCGGCCATCGGCGCGGGCAAGGACCTCAAGGCCGACTTCGGCTCCGGGCTGTGGGAGGGGGCGCCCATCGGCATCCCGGTGACCGTGATCGGCCAGGCGCGAGCCGCGGTGCCGGTGTCGTTCGAGTACGCCGAGGACAGCGATCCCGGCCCCTACCCGATCCCGCGCGACGCCCGGGTCGAGGGCGGCTCGTCCGCCGACGGCGACCGGCACGTCATCGTCCTGCGGACGGACACGTGCACGCTCTACGAACTGTGGCACGCCCGGCCGACGGGGGCGGGCTGGGCGGCAGGCTCGGGTGCGGTGTTCGACCTGCGGAGCAACGCGCTGCGCCCGGACGGCCACACCTCGGCGGACGCCGCGGGCCTGCCGATCTACCCGGGACTGGCGCGCTACGACGAGGTGGCCGCGGGCCGGATCGACCACGCGCTGCGGATCACCGTGCCGCGCACCCGCGCGGCGCACGTGTGGCCCGCGCGCCACCACGCATCCGCTCGCACCGACCCCGCGCTGCCGCCGATGGGTCTGCGGCTGCGGCTGCGCGGCGACGCCGACCTGAGCGGGCTCGGCCCGCAGGCCAGGGTGATCGCCAGGGCGCTGCAACGGCACGGCGCGATCGTGGCGGACAACGGGTCGGCGTGGTACGTCAGCGGCACCGAGGACCCGCGCTGGGACAACGACGACCTGGCCACGCTCGGCACGCTCGGCGGCTCCGACTTCGACGCGGTGGACACCTCGGGCCTGATGGTGTCGCCGAACTCGGCGCGGGCGCGGGGCTGAGCGACCTACGCCCGCGAGTCCACTGTGGTCCCGTGGGGCTGGGCGCCCGCGTCGGTCCGCAGGCCCAGCGCGGCGAGCAGCAGCGCGAGGTCGGCGGCGTCATGCGCGACCCGCGCCACCGCTCGGCGGGCCAGGGCGACCTCGCGGTCGCTCGGCGGGGACACCGCGGCAGGCTCGGTGTACAGGTCGGAGAGCTTCGCGCGGGAGTGGTCTGGGCTGTTCATCCGTCCTTCTCCGATCCGCCGGGGTGGTTGGGAGCGCTCGCCCCTCAACCGCGCACGGCGTTGTCGAGTGCGGTACGCCGACGGCCTCCGCTCGGTTCCGGGCGGATACCGGCACCGCCGGCAGAGGGCTGAAAGCAGGTCGGCAGGCACCGAACCCACCCTGTGCGTCTGCGAGGCTGCGGGGTCTCGCCGGGAGAGAGGGGTTCTCGTGCGCGTGGGATTCGGACTGCCGCAGGCGGGGGACATCGCCACACCCTGGTTCGCCACCCAGGTGGCCCGCCGCGCGGAGGACATCGGCTACGACAGCCTGTGGGTCTTCGAGCGGCTGCTGCGCCCGGTCGCCCCGCGCAACCCCTACCCCGCGAGCCCGACCGGGCGGCTGCCCGAGCACATGGCGAGGACGCTGGAGCCGTTGAGCACCTTGGCGTTCGTGGCGGGCCAGACCTCGACCATCGCGCTGGGGACGAGCGTGCTGATCGCGCCCCTGCACAACCCGGTCGTCTTGGCCAAGCAGCTCGCGACGATCGATGTGCTGTCGCAGGGCAGGCTCGTGGTCGGGCTGGGCCTGGGCTGGTCGGACGACGAGTTCGAGGCGGCGGGCGCCGACGGCCGCTCGCGCGGAGCGCGGTTCGAGGAGTTCCTGGCCGTGCTCAAGGCGGTGTGGACCGACGACGAGCCGGAGTACACGGGCGAGCACTACCGCCTGGCCCGGTCGGTGATGGGTCCGCGGCCGGTCCGCGCGCCGCACCCGCCGCTCTACCTCGGCGCGTTCGACGAGCGCGCGCTGCGCCGGGTGGGCCGCCAGGCCGACGGCTGGAACCCCGCCGGAGTGCCCGCGGCCCACCTCGCGCCGATGATGTCGGTGGCGCGCGCCGCGGCGGCCGACGCGGGCCGCGACCCGGCGTCGCTGGAGCTGGTCGTGCGGGCCAACGTCGTGCTGACCGACGCGCCCGCGGGCGCGGACCGGCCGCCTTTCCTGGGCTCCTGGGACCAGCTCATGTCCGATGTGCGCGAAGTCCACGCCGCCGGGGCACAGGAGCTGTTCTTCGACTGCACCGTGGCCGACACCCCGTCGGAGAGCCGTTTCCTCGACCTGCTGGAGCGCTTCCTCCCCGCCGTCCGCGCCATCACCGGGTGACGCGCGCCCGGCGCTCGGCCTAGGCCGAGCGCCGGAAGTGGTCGAGGACCGCCTGGATGTCCTCGCGCAGCAGGGCCGCGGGCCAACTGACGCTGTCTCGGCGGTAGTGGACGTGGCCGCTGAAGCTGGGCAGGGGCAGGGGGAGCTCTCGGCTGGGGGCGGTGAGGTCGGCCAGCGCGGTCGCGGCGCGGGCGAGGTGGCGGGGCGCGGGAGGCGGGGGGCGACAACCGAGCAGCTCGGCGGTCACCGCGGCGATCTCGCGGTAGGTTCGCCTGCTGCCCGCCATGGTCCGCGACGGGCAGCGCTGGTCCACGGCCACCGCGATGATGCCCGCCGCGGCGTCATCCGCTGACAGCAGGCTCGTCGCTCCCCCGCCGACCAGTGGCAGCCGGTCCAGGAGCAGGCGCAGGATGATGGCGTTGACCTCGGTGGTCACCGAGGGCTCCGGTCCGAGTAGTGGAGCGATGTCGACCCGCGCCACGGACAGCCGCGGCGGGAAGGATCGCGCCAGGATCTCGCCCACCCGCCGATGGGCCCATCCGTAGGAACGGCGGTCCTGCATGGACCGGACGTGGACGAGCCTGCTCACCCCGGCCTTGGCCGCCGCGGTGAGCATGACCCTGGTCTCGCACACGTGATCCAGGCCCACGGCACCCGTCCGCCGAGGAGGAGCGGCGGGGATGACGCGGTTGTCGATGACCAGGTCGAAATCGGTCATCACCGCCCCGATGCGGGTCGCCCCGGCCGTGGCCACCAAGGCGTGGCGGGGCAGCACGCGGCGGGCGGCGAACGGGTCCCTGGTGAGCACGGTCACCTGGATGCCGCGGTCGGCCAGCCTGCCGACCAGTGCGTGGGCGAGCGGCCCCTCCCCGTTGGTGATCAGTGCCGTAGCCATCGCCGCGCCCCTCGTTCCGTCCGCGTGCCTTTCCGCCGATACGGCCCCGGACGCGCGGCCGGTTCCTCAGCCGTCACCAGGCGCGCGCCGCGCCCTCGGCCCCGTTCCGCGGCGAGCAGCGTGAAAGCGAGCTGGAAGCCGTCAGACAGGGCTGTCTCGCACTGTGTGACCACCCGGGGTGCAACAGCAAGAGGGGGCCATGGACACCGAAGAGACGACCACGCGAATCGCAGGCACGCACGAAGGCCAGCCGGGCGCGGACATCGCCGAAGCCCGCGCGGCCGACCTCGACCTGCGCCGCCGGTTCGCCGCCGGTGACGTCACCGCCATCAAGGCCATCCACGACGTCTACGCGGGACGCATGTACTCCGCCGCCTACCAGATCCTCGGCGACCACCACCTCGCCGCCGACGCGGTGCAGCAGGCGCTCCTGCAGGCATGGCGGGCCGCGCGGAGCTTCGACCCCGGCCGCCCGCTGGCTCCCTGGCTGTACACAGTGGCCCGCCGCGCCGCCATCGACGTCCACCGCAAGCACTCCGACCGCGGCCGTGTCCACCCCCGCCTGGACCAGCACTTGGACACTGCCGTCCCCCACGACGACGAGACCCCGTGGCTGACGTGGCAGGTGCGCACCGTGCTGGACGCGCTGCCCATTACCGACCGGCAGCTCATCCAGTTGGCCTACTATCACCAGTTCACCCACGCCGAGATCGCCCAACACCTGGGGATTCCGATGGGCACGGTGAAGTCGCGCCTGCACCGCGCGCAGCGCAAGCTCCAAAGCAGCCTGGCGCACTTGAGCGGCCCGCCCTCCTGACCGCCGTCCTCAGCGGAGGCTCACCGCCCCGCGGAAGTGGGCCGCGGTGATGGCGACGTCCTGGCTCAGCACCAGTCGGGACAGCTCCCCAGTCCCGGGCGACCGGTCGCGCCCGCTCCCGGCCAGCAGGCAGGACAGCCGGTTGAGCCTGCCCACGAGCCGTGTGGGCCGTCCGAGTCCCGCGGTCACCAGCTCGGCGATGAGGGCGCGGGGATGCCGCAGGCCCGTCAGCACCCGGGTGCCGGTGATGTCGTCGCCTGCCAGGTCCAGGACCGCCCGCGCGGCGTCTTGGGCGAACAGGAGGTTGGTGGTCCCGTGCGGCGGGGCCGCCAGCCTGCCTTGGGCCAGCCGTGCGATGAGGACGTTGAGATCGGTGGAGGCCGACGCCTCGGGACCGAACAGCGGCGGCACTTCGAGACTGGCCACGGGGACGCCGAACAGCGCACCCGTGGCCAGCACCTCGCAGGCGTAGCGGTGGGCAGCGGCCTGCGGGCCGTCGAGCGCGCCCAGCGGTCGGACCGAGACGAGCCCGCGCACGCGGGCGTCGAAGGCGGCAGTGACCACGCCACGGGTTCCCGCGCAGAAGACCCAGTTCAGCGCTGCCTGCCGTGCGCCGCCCGCGGGCAAGACCCGGTTGTCGATGACGACGTCCACATGGGACATGAGCAGCCTCAGCTCATTCGGGCGCCCCAAGCCCTCCTCTACGACCACTCCAGGGGGCAGCGCCGCACGCGCGGCTGCGACGTCCCCGGCGAGTACGACAGGAATCGCCCCCGCGCGGACCAGCTCGCCCACGAGGGCGTGGGCGAGCGGACCGGTCCACTCGGTCAGCAACGCGGCGCGCAAGCGCGGCCGGCTTTCCCCGGGTCTGCCACATCCGCTCTACGGCCACGGGCAGGCCCGCGGTTCCACCCGGGTGTCGCGGAGCCCCATCCCGGTCAGGCGTTCTCAGCCGACCAGCTCGTCGAGGTCGGTACCGGTATCGATGACGCCCGGTCACGCTGTCCCCTCCAGGGGGTTTCGCGCGGGTGCGCGCTTTCCGGGAACTGGATCGGATCGGCGGCCGTATGCGGTTCGTACCCGCGCACAGATGGAGGCCGGTCATGGCGCACGACCCCACGCAGCTCCCCGAGGACCTTCCCCACCCCACCGACGACGGCGCCGCTGATCACCTGGTGGGCACGCCGATGCCCGCGCTGGCCCTGCCCGCGACCACGGGCGGCACGCTGCGGGTCGACCGGGTCCCCGACGGCCTGGACACCCTCGTCCTCTACGCCTACCCCCACGCGGGCGCACCGGGCAAGCCCCCACCGGTCCCCGGCTGGGACCTCATCCCCGGCACCCGCGGCTGCACTCCCGAGGCCTGCGGCTTCCGCGACCACGCGGCGGACCTGCGCGCGGCGGGCGCCGCGGTGGTCGGGCTGTCGACCCAGGACAGCGCCGCCCAGGCAGACCTCGTCGAGCGCCTGCGGCTGCCCTACCCAATCCTGTCGGACGCCGACCACGAACTGACCGACGCGCTCCGCCTGCCCACCTTCAGCGCGGGCGGGATGCGCATGGTCAAGCGCATCACCCTCTTCATCAAGGCCGGGGTGGTCACCGAGGTCTTCTACCCGGTCTTCCCGCCCGACACCCACGCCGCATCCGTCCTGGCCCGCTTGAGGAGCTGACGAGGAGGCACGACCGATGTGGACGATCCGTTCGCGCCCAAGCACACCGCCTACACAAGCCCTCGCGTTCGGTTCCACCGCGTTTCGGCGATCCGATCCCTTTCGCCGCTGTTCAGGTCACTGGCGACATCAGTGGCAGCCCGAGGCATGGAGCGGGTGCACAGCGGCTCGGCTAGCGACAGCGCTGGGGGCTCTCCGCGCACCGGAGAGCCCCCAGCCTCGCGTCAGCGGGTGAACGTCAGCGATTCCAACTGGGCGGACCACGGGCACAGGTCGCGCAGGAAGGCCAGCCGCTCGACCTGGGAGGGACTGACGTTGCAAATGCTCAGCGCGTAGGGCGTGAACACGAACCGCTTGGAGTCGATGTGCCAGGTGTACCCCTTGTTGACCTCGGTCGTGCCCCGGATGATCGCCCCGTTGGGAATCATCCGGGGCAGTGCGCCCGCCAGGATGCCGCGCGCGGTCGCGATGTCGTCGGATTCGGTGAGCCGGACGCGATAGTGCTCGACCGCGCCGCCGACGGGCACGCGGAAGGTCGCCACCGCTGTCGCAGGCGCCGCGCCGGCGGTTCCGGGGATGAGCGTGACCAGGGTGGTGAGCAAGACGATCGACCGAGTGACGCGCATGTCTCTCCTCACAATCGGATGCCTTGGCACTTGGCGATACGGGAGGGTCGAATGCCGTGGATCACTCAGCGCGGGCTGTTCGCCACTGACAGTTCCGGCGCCACGAGCAGGGGATCCGTCCACGCGACTCCGGGCGGGGCGCGCTGTCGCCCGCATGGCCTCCTGGGAGCTTCAACTCCTCCGGGCGCCCTTCCGGCGGGCCGAGGCGGCGTGCAGGGCCAGGCTCGCCCCACAGCAGGGCAGGGCGAACGCCCAGACCATCCCCGCTCCCGCGGTGCCGACGACCACGCCGCCCGCCGCGGCCCCCGCGGCCAGCCCGATGCTCACCGCTGAGCTGTTCAGCGCGAGCACCGCCGTGGTCGCCGTGGTGTCGAGCCGCGCCAATCGGTGCTGCTGGGCGGGCACGCAGGCCCAAGCCGCCAAACCCAGGACGAACGCGAAGGCCAGGATGCCGATGTCCCCGGCCGCGATGAGCGGGTAGACCGCGAAGGCCGCGGTGAGCAGGCCCAGAGCGGCCATGGCGGTCACCACAGCGCCCCACCGGTCCACGAGCACACCGCCGAACGAGGTGCCCAGCACACCGCCGATGCCGAACACCCCGATCAGCAGACCCATGCCACCCCGCCACCCTGCCGCCTCGCTCATCGGGCCGAGGTAGGTGTAGGCGCTGTATCCCCCCGTCATCGCCAACGACGTCACACCGAGGACCGACCTGGACCGCAACGGGCGGAACCGCTCCCGCAGCGAAGTGGTCCGCGGTGGGCCCCCGGTGAACGGACCGAGCACCAAGGCGGCCGCCGCCAGTCCGGCCAGCACCGCGACCAAGGCGAAAGCCGCGCGCCACGACGTCGCCGCCGCCATGGCGACCCCGAGCGGCGCTCCCGCCACGCCCGCCGCTGAAGCCCCGCCCAGGACGACCGCCATGGCGCGCCCCTGCCTGTTCGGGCTCACCATGCCCAGCGCGGCCGCGCCCGCTGCCGGGATGTAGACGGCCGCCGCCAGCGCGGCCAGGACCCGGGCGGCCACCAGCACCTCGAAGGTGGGAGCCAGGGCGACCACGGCGTTGAAGAACGCGAACGCCAGCAGGGAGGACACCAGCAAGAGCCGTGCGGGCACCGCGCCGAAGACGGCGCTGAGCACGAGAGACCCCACCGCGTAGCCGATCGCGTACGCCGTCACCGACAGGCCCGCGGCGCCCACCGTCGTCCCGAGATCGGCGGCGAGGTCGGCGAGCACCCCCGCCACGACGAACGTCACGGTGCCGACCGAGAACGCGCCGCCGCCGAGGGCGGCGATCGTCAACCACACGCGCCGCTCGCCCGCGGGCGCGATCGGTGCCTGCCTACCCCTCGACGCTGCCCGCGGGCCCTGGCCCATCACCGTCATGCTTTGTCTCCACTGGTCACCAGGGAATACCGGCGATCAAGGACGCGCGGTTCCACCCGAGGACCGCAGGCGCCGCCGTGGTGTCCCAGTGGTGTGTCCCAGTGGTGTGGGCCAAACACCACAGCGCGCGTCCAGCGCTCGCTGCGGCAGAAGGTGGTGGCGCCTGGCCCGGGGCCGGGCGCCACCGTGGATCAGTAGAACTTCAGGTCCCAGCCGCGCAGTGTGCCCTGGAAACCGTCAACCGTGCCGTCCCAGACGATCAGCTTCCACGTCCCGGAAGGGTCCTTCACCACCCATGGGTCCCACACGAAGTAGTCGTAGGTCCACCGGCCGGGCAGGGCGCCCCCGGTGTCCCCGCTGAAGTCGTACAGCAGGCGGGACCGGCCCTGCGGGTCGACCAGCGAGACCTTGAGCTGGCCCTTGCGCGGGTGGGCGATGTCGAGGAAGGGCTGGACGTAGTGCCCCGGCTTGGCGCTTTCCGGCACCACAATGGTGCGGACCATCGGGTTGGGGCCCATCCCCGTGCTCTGCGGGATCGCCAGGTCGGGCGCGGGGTTGTCCACGCCGCCGGGGACCGGGCCCAAGCCCGAGAGCGTCATCTGCTCGGGGAGTCCGGCCTGACCGCCGCCGTTGCGGCACTTGGCCTTGGCCTGGCCCGTCGTGGTGAGGTGGTAGACCCGGAGGCACCGGCCGATCGCCTGCTGCCCCCAGTAGTTGGGGTGGAAGGACTCCGACAGGTGCCGCTGGGGGTTCAGCGCGTCGACCACGTCGTCCTCGGAGAGCGGCCAGTGCCCGGTGGTGGGGTGCGCGATCGCCTTGATGATCTTCCACGCGCTGCTCGCGTTCGGGTGGATGTCGAGGAACCGGACCCACTCGGCGTGGGACGCGGACTGCGCGGCGGCGGTGCCGCGCACCGTTCCCTTCTCGCACAGCCGGTGGCCCTCGAAGGCGTCCGCCATGTCGATGAACCCGACATTGGCCTCTTCCGAGGCAGCCCTCAGCATCTCGTTGAGCCTGGTCACGAAGTGGGTGTTGATGAACCTGGAATCCTCTTTGGTGATCGGGCACCGCTTGTCGAACCCGGCGCCCTCGTCGGCCGTCCAGTCGTCGACTTCCGTGGGGAGGATGGCCGGGTAGCCCTGCAGGACGATCCGGTAGGAGTTGTCCGGCTGCCCCTCGGCCCGCATCTTCTCGCGCACCAGGCCGATGGTCTTGACCGTGTTGTAGTGGATGTCGCTGACCTTGGGGACGAGGTTGTCGCGGACCTGGTCGCGGCACTTCTGCTCGACGGGCGGGAAGGCGATGTCGGCGATGTGCTTCTTGGCCCACGCGGTCAGGCAGTAGCGGATCGCCTCGCCGAACCCGGAGTCGTTGCCGCCCGCGCCGATGACGATCAGCTCGGCGTCGTCGGGGGCCCGGGAGATCGTCCCCGGCCCCAGGGCCAGCGCCAGGTCCTCGATCTGCGGGCGGCGGTCGTTGTAGAACTCCCCGCCGTCCTCCCGGGGCCACAGGTTCTTGCTCTTGGCGCCCGAGCACGCCAGGTTGACGACCTTGGTGCCGCCGGGAACCGCGGACGAGGGCACGGAGTGGACGGGCGATGCCAGGGCGTCATGGCAGTTGTTGCGCCAGCTGTCGCCTTCCCGGCTGCCCGGCTGCCAGATCGGGTTGCCGTTCTCATAGACGAGATAGGGGTTCCGCGCCCACTGGCCATTCGATTGGTATGCCGCCATGTCAGTGCCTTGGCGGTTGCCCGAGTTGGTCAGCGAGTTGCCTTTCCAACCGCCACCCTCTCCGGAGGAGAAACTATCTCCGAGGTGCACGATCGTGGGCATTCCGGGCGCTTTGGCGGCTTGGGCCTGACCTCCGGCGACCAGGGCGAGACTGGTCGCCACCAGCGAGGACGCAAGGACGAAGCCGAACAATCTACGACGCGGGACAGATTTCATGATCACAGGGCGTTCTCCACTTCACAAGTGGTGGAAGAGCTTGCCCTCAGTACGGGCGAATACCTTCCCCGGTTCACGGGCGAGCAATTTGCAAGATCAATTTCCGCTCGAAAACAACCGCGAACCGATTAACCCGGAACATGCGTAGTGCTCCCGATCACACGCCGTCCCCAGTGGCGGCGGCTCCCCCGTGATCCGGACGGGCCGGTCGGTGCGTAGCCAGATTGAGAGCCGACTACCCCGGAGGGCGGACACGTGCCCCAGTTCCCTGATGTCACCACCTGGGCCGTCCCGGTGTTCCTGCTGCTCATCCTCGGCGAGTGGATCCTCAGCGTCGTCCACCCCGACGACGGCAAAGTGGGCTACCGCGGCAAGGACACGGCCACCAGCCTCGCGATGGGCCTGGGCAGCGTCGCGTGGGACCTGCTGTGGCGTGTGCCGGTCCTGGCGGGCTACCTGGCCATCGCCGCGGCCACGCCGTTCGAGTGGGCCGTGCAGTGGTGGCACGTCCCATTGGTGCTGCTGGCGCAGGACTTCTTCTACTACTGGTCGCACCGCGCGCACCACGTCGTCCGGGTACTGTGGGCCGCGCACGTTGTGCACCACTCCAGCCGGATGTTCAACCTGTCGACGGCCCTGCGCCAGTCCTGGACCGGGATCACCAGCGCGCTGTTCTACATCCCGCTGATCGTCGCGGGCGTTCCGCCCACGCTGCTGTTCTTCGTCCAAGGGCTGAATCTCGTCTACCAGTTCTGGGTGCACACCGAGCGGGTGGGAACCCTTCCCCCGCTGGTGGAACTCATCCTCAACACCCCGTCGCACCACCGCGTCCACCACGCGTCCAACGGCTCGTACCTGGACCGCAACTTCGGCGGCGTCCTGATCGTCTGGGACCGGCTTTTCGGCTCGTTCGCCCAGGAGACCGAACGCTGCGACTACGGCCTCACCACGAACATCGAGACCTACAACCCGGTGCGGGTGGCCTACCACGAGTACAGCGCCATCATCCGCGACTTCCGCGCGGCGCGGTCGTGGCGGGCTCGCGCGGGCGTCCTGCTCCGCGGACCGGGGTGGTCGCCGCACGAGCGGCGGTCGACGGACGCTCGGGGCTCCGAGTAGACCGGTCGCCGCGGCGCCTCCCCGTGGGGAAGCACCGCGGCGACCGGTGGAGCGGACGCACCAGACCGTCTCGGCAGGACGATCGGCTCGGACGGCGTCCACCGGGTGGCTGCACGGCGTCCGCCTCGCCTGCCGCGGTGGGGCTCCGCGATCCGCCAGGCGCCGAATGTGGTGTCTGCCCGCTCTCGACTGGGGTACGTTCCCGCCTCCGCTGTCGGTTCCGGCGAGCGGGCACGGATTCAGGCGGGCGCTCGATGTGGCCCGGTCGGTCCTCGCCTGGGTTCCGCCGGGAACCGATCGACGTCCCGGCGGCGTATCGTCAGCTAGCCATGCGCCTGATCGGAGTCATGCCCCATGCCCCGCTTCGCCCCGCGTCACACCGCGCTCGCCGCGTACGGCGTGGCCTCGGTCGCGCACCTGCTGTCCCTGCACTGGGGCTGGACCGCCATCGAGTGGGCGAGCAAGCCCCTGCTGGCCTTGAGCTTGCTGTGCTACGTGGCGCTTTCCCCGACCACGGCGCGCAAAGCCTACCCAGCGGCTGGGCTGGTATGCGCGCTGGCGGGGGACGTGGTGCTGCAGTTCGAGGGAACGGGGGCGTTCGCCGCCGGAATCCTCTGCTTCGCCGCGATGCAGGTCTGCTATCAGCGCGGTTTCGTCCACATCGGAGCGGTGGACGTCCTGAAGCGCAACCGGGTCATCCCAATCGCCTACGCCGCGGTGTTCCTGGCCCTGGCGGGATGGTTGGTGCCGAGGGTCGGCGGCGTCCTCGCACTGCTGGTCGCCTGCTACGGGCTGTTGCTGGTCGCCACCGCGGCGATCGCGGCGGGCGCGGGGAAGGCGGCAGGGGCGGGAGGCGCGCTGTTCCTCGTCTCGGACGCGGCCATCGCCGCCCGTGCCTTCGCCGGGGTGGAACTCCCGTCACCCTGGTTCGTGATGGCCACCTACGCCTGCGCGCAGCTACTGCTCGTCACCGCCCTCGTCAAGGCGCGCCACGTGTCACCGCCATGCGTCGCCACCCAGGACCTGATCGTGAGCGACCTTCCTCGCCCTTGAGCCAGCCGGGTAGTTCCGGCTGTCATGCGCGGTCGTGGTCCCCGCTTCGGCAGGACGGTTGTCACGAGGGGCACGCCGTCGCGGGAACGGCCGGTTCCCCGAGATGCGCCAGCAGCTTGGCCAGCCTGCGGTGGGCGCGGGCGGAGCGGCTCTTCACCGTGCCGAGCGGAATCCGCAGCTGCGCGCTGATCTCGGTGTGGGTGAGGCCGTGGAAGTAGGCCAGCCGCACCACCTGTGCCTCGTCGGGTGGCATCTGCGCGATGGCGCGGTGCACTTGGACGACGGTCCACGCTTGGTCCAGGCACGGCGCGTCGACGACCACCACCCCGTCGGCGAGGAGGTCCAGCGGGACCTCCCCCGCGAAACGCCGTCCCCGGCGGTACACGTCGATCGCCGCGCGGCGCACGATGGCGTAGAGCCACGGGCTCAGCCGCAAGGACGGGTCGAAGCTGGCCGAGGCGCGCCACGCCTGGACGAAGGCCTGCTGCACCGCCTCGGCCGCCAGCTCACGATCTCCCAGGACGCCGTACGCCGCGCTGAGCATGGGGCGGTGGAACCGCCGGTACACCTCGACCAGCGCGTACTCCTCACCGCGGCTGAATCGCTCCGCCAGATCCATGGAAAGATCAATTTCGGGATTCATGGCAGCACCTCGGGCACACCGGGCTCGGCCGCGGCGCACCCGCCCTCGACTCGGTACTTGGACTCCCCCACTGTCAACCCCGGGCCTGATGGACAGTTTCCATCCATCTGTCACAGCCGGGGTTTCGGGTTTCACCCATTCGGCCGCAAGGGCCCCGCGCCCGCTCCAGGGCGCGCCGCCCCACCTCGCTTTCCCGTGACGAACGCGCTCCACACAGGTGAAATCCCGATCACACCTCCGAGTTCGGGATCGCGCGAGAAGAACGGGCAGCCCGGTTCCGAGCAGCGCTGGGGGTTCCGCGCTCCGCAGCGGATGTCGGGGATTCACCCAACACCCGCTGCTGTCGCTGCTCTCCCTTATGCGGTAACGGCCCAGCGGTCAATCCGGCCAGTGCCGCCCGCGACCCGGTCGTTGACGTCGAGGCGCCAGCTCCCGTCGACGGGGGTGCCCGCGGGGAACGCGTCGGTGAGGGTGAGGCGCACCGAGTAGTCACTGCGGTGGTCGCGGGGGTTGGGCGCCAGCACGCTGTGCCTGCGGCCGTTCGGGGCCACCACGACGACGCTGAGGTCGCCGCGGTTGGCGTGCACCACGCGGATGTCCACGACGACCTCCACCCCGGGATCTCCGACCCGGGTGCCCGAGGCCGCGAGGGTCACGCGCGAGGACGCCACCCGACTCGACCCGTCGGCGATGGGGACGTCGGTGTCGTTGACCGCGCTGGTTGGCTGCCTGGGCGGCGGTACGACCGGGCCGCGGGTGGTGGTCGGTGCCGCGGGCGGCGGGACGACGACCGTTCCCCGGTCGTCGGGCTGCCCGCCGGGAGTGCTGGGAGAGTCGACCGCGCTCTGCGTCGTCCCCGGCGCGGGCTGACCGGGCCGGGTGGGAGATCCGGTGACCGGCCCGGTGACAAGGGGAGCCTCGGTGGGCTCGGAAGTCGGCACCGTGGCCCCCTGGTCGGTGGTCCCGCCGGTGGCGGGAGCGCTGGAAGTCTCGGGCCGTGGCGCGTCGGCTATGGCGGGGTCCGGCCTGCTCCCCATCACCACGGCGATCAGAACCGCGCCGACCAGCACCAAGCCCGCGAGGAGCGCGGGGATCGCCGGGCCGGGCCCCTTCCTCCGCTCGCGCGGCGCGACCCGGGCGGTGGCCTGGTCCGGGAGGGAGAAAGACGCGGTGAGCGGGTGCTCCACACGGCGGCCCGGAGCCAGGACCGGCAGCGCCGCGGTCGGAGGGCCGAGATCCCCCGCCGTGGCCAGCAGGGTGGTGGACTGGGCCGGGCCGCCCTCACGGCTGAGGGCCGCGACGATGTCCCCGGCGGTTGGTCGGGCCGCCGGGTCCTTGTGCAGGCAGGCCGCTACCAGCGCGCGCAGCGGGTCCGGCCAGTCGACGGGAAGCGCGGGCACCGTGTTCAGGTGGCGGTCCAGCAGAGCGGCCGGGCTGCCGTCGCCGAAGACGCGCGTCCCCGTGGCGCACTCGTGGATGAGCAGGCCCAGCGCGTACACATCGGTCGCGGACGACGGGTCCTCGCCGCGGATCACCTCCGGCGCCACGTAGCTGGGCGTGCCCACGATGTGACCGGAGAGGGTGTGGCGGGCACCGCCGGTGAGCAGGGCGATGCCGAAGTCGACCAGCTTGGGCACCACGGCGCCCGCGCTCGGCTGCAGGAGGATGTTCGCGGGTTTGACGTCGCGGTGCACCACACCGGCGGAATGGGCCAGGTGCAGCGCCGAGGCCATCTGGCGGGCGAGATCCGCCGTCTCCGCGATCGACAACCGGGCGCGCGCCCGCAGCACCTCGGCGAGGGTGGCGCCCGCCACGTACTCCATCACCAGCACCGGCGCGGTGCCGTGGGTGACCAGTGCTCGGGAGCGCACGATGTTGGGATGCCGCAGGCGGGTCATCAGCATGAACTCGCCCACCAGCCGGGCCACCTGCTCGGCGTCCTCGACGAACTGCGGGTGGAGCATCTTCACGGCCACCGGCTCGCCCTGGGGCGACCGGGCCCGCCACACCGTGCCGAACCCGCCCTGCCCGACCTTGTCGAGGATCCGATACCCGCCTACCACCGACTCCACCGTCACCCTGCTCATCCGCCCGCGATCGATGCCCGCGTCCCGTCGGGACGTGTGGCGCGTACTCGCGACACGTACGCCGCGCCGCCTGCTGCCGGTTCCCGGCCTGCGGGCGCGGGGATGAGCCATAAAGGACGGATGAACCACGCCGACGCCGATCGCCGTATTGCCTGGCACCAGCAATCCCTGCCCAGAGCAGGCGGACACGACGGCAGGTGCCCATTGACAGCCATCACTTTGCGCCGGATCTTCGCAGGCGGCGCGGCGGCGCTCGCAGCGGCGGGCCTCGCGATCGTCCCCGCGCACGCGCACTCAGTCGTGGCGGAGGACGCCCAGCCGGGCGGATTCGCGACCGCTGAGCAGTTGTGGACCTACCAGACGCGGATGAACTCACTGGCCGCGCGGGTTGAGTCGCTGACCGAACCCGGATACTCGGGCGTGATCGCCGATCCGGGCGCACGCAGGCTGCGCGTGTTCTGGAAGGGATCGGCCCCCACGGCGCTGCGCGCGCTTGCTGCCCAGGCGCCCGCGGACATCCCGGTCGACATCACCCCAGCGCGCTTCACCCGGGACGAACTGCTCGCCGCGACCGCGCGGGCGGCCAAGTCCAAGTCCTTCACCTCGATCGGTCCCGCGGCCGACGGCAGCGGCCTCGTCGCCGGGCTCGCCGAGGGCGCCTCCGCCGCCGCGACGACGGTCGGCGCCGTGCCGGTCACCATCACACCAGGGGTGTCACCCAAGCCGTTCGTCGGCAGGCAGGCGGACTCCAGCCCGTACTGGGGCGGTGGCCGGTGGCGCATCGGCCGCGGGGGCTGCTCCACCGGTTTCGGCGTGGTCCACAAGGGCACCACCAAAGTCCTCAGCGCCGGGCACTGCGGGGCCAACGGCCAGACCGCGATCGACGGCGACGGCGACCCCATGGGCCAGGTGAGCGGTGACAACAACGCGCGGGACACCCTGCTCATCCACGCGCCCGCCCAGGGCAAGGTCTTCATCGGCGACTGGACCAGCGCCCGCTGGAGCGACGTCGGCGGGAAGCAGGCGAGCTACCCCGGGAACAGGATCTGCACATCAGGGGCCAGCAGCGGCCTGCACTGCGACATCCTGGTCACCGGCATCGACAAGGTCATCGACATCGGCTACCAGGTCGGGCCGGTGGTGGCCGCCGAGCACAACACCCGCCAGTGCGCCGCCGCCCCCGGCGACAGCGGCGGACCGGTGATCAGCTTCCGCGCCGACCACAAGGTGGACGCCCGCGGCACCATCGTGGCGGGCAACGACGACCAGACCCGCTGCCCGGGCTCGAACCCGACGGGCTCCTACCAGGTCTGGTACGTCGACATCACCAAGAGCCTCCCCCTCTACGACGCGGCACTGCTCACCCGCTAGGTCGTGTTCCAGGTATGGGGCGCGGCCATGCCGTGCCCCATACCTGGAACACCGCCCAAGGCATCAACGGGCACCGCCGATCGCGGCAGGGGTGCGGGGGGCCGAAGTCCGCGCGGCCACCGCGGCGATCACCGCCGCGCCCAACCCGGCGACCAGGTAGGCCATAGCGGGCGAGGCGTGGTCGACGATCACGCCCGCCAGCGGGGCGCCGAGCATCGCGCCCAGGGTGAACGCCGACCCCTGCAGGCCCATCGCCTCTCCACGCGCGGCGGCGGGCGTGAGCCGCGTGACGTCCTCGCTCGCGCTGGTGATGGTCGGCGCGCAGAGCAGGCTGCTCGGGATGAGCGCCACCGCCAGCAGCCACGGAGAGCCGCCGAGCAGGCCGACCGGCATGGTGAGCAACCCCATGGCACCCATCAGCGCCCACAGCGGTGGAACCCGCTTGAGCCCGCCGTACACGAACCCCCCGACCAGGGAGGCGAGGCACATCACCACGATCACCAGGCCGATCCACGTGGTCAGCCCGAGCGCGGTCATGTTGGCGATCAACGCGACCTCCATGCCGGAGATGACGAAGGCGGCGCCGCCCGCGCACACCAAGGCGCCTGTCAACCGCCTGTCAAGCCACTCCCGCCTGGGTGGTTTCGCACCACTCCCCTCGTGCTCCGGCCGGATCGGCGGGTTCATGGCGTACAGCGCGGCGCCCGACAGCAGCATGGCCACTCCGACCGTCCACATCGCCGCTTGGCTGGAGTGGCGCGACGTCAGGTAGATGGCGACGGCGGGAGCCACCATGAAGACCAGCTCGATGGACATCGAGTCCATCGCCAAGGCGGTGCGCCGCAGGGCCGGGGGCACGACGGCGGTCACGACCTGCCTGCCCAACATCGATACCGGGAGCATGGTCAGACCCGCGAAGAAGCACGCGAGCAGCAGGGCCGGGTACGGCAGCAGCGGCGCCGAGAACCAGAACACGCCCCCGCCCGCGGTGGACACCAGCAGCATCACCCGCAGTCCGCGGCCATCGACGACGCGACCCATCAACGGGGAGCCGACAGCGGTGCCGACGGCGCACACCCCCGCCGCCAGTCCCGCCGCGCCGTATCCGCGCTCCAGTCCGAGCACCACGTGCAAGGTGATCGTCATGCTCGCCGCCAGCGTGGGCAGACGTGCCGCCAGGACGACCAGGCTGATCGACCGCACGCGGGGCGTCCGCAGCACGGCGAGGTATGGGCTCGTTCTCACCGGTTTGACCTCCTCATCGCGGCGGCAGCTCTCCGCTACGTCCTACGCCCCGAACCCGCCCCCGGTTCCACGAGCGGGATGGCGGCGTGCGAGTGGCGGCACAAGCGAGTCCGAAGTAGACATTGCGGTCCGCGACGTCTTCCGGTTTTCGGCTTTTTGGGGGGGCGCCGCCGGTATGCGGAAGCCCTGAGTTCGGCTGGTCACCGTGCGGAACCGCTGTCGAGAAGCGGTCGTATCAGCAAGTACGACCGCGTTCTCTCCCGATTCGAATCGGAGTCTTGTGTATGTCACGAACACGAATTTCCACTGCGCGGTACGGGCGGTCCGTTCGGACACCGGCGCGTGGACGACGGACCGGCAGCGTGGGCGCGGTACTCGCGCTGGCCGCGCTGGCCTCGATCAGCGGCGTCCCCCCGGTCGCGGGTGCCGCCGAGGGAACGATCCTCGGAGCAGGCGCGCCGAACGCCGTTCCGGGCAGCTACATCGTTGTCCTCAAAGGATCGCCATCGACCGCGGCCGTGGATTCGACCGCTCAGTCCCTGGCAGGCAGGCACCGGGGCGCGGTAACGCACACCTATCGGTCCGCGCTGCGCGGCTTCGCGATCGAGATGACCGAGGAGCAGGCCCGTCTACTCGCCGCTGATCCACAAGTTTCCCATGTCGAGCAGGACAGCGTGGTCGAGCTCGCGGACCAGGTCTACCCGCCGTCATGGGGGCTCGACCGGGTCGACCAGGTGGACCAACGGCTGAACGGCAGGTACGGCTACGACGCGACGGCGAGCAACGTCACCGCGTACATCCTCGATACCGGTATCCGCATCACCCACGCGGACTTCGGCGGCCGGGCCCGGTACGGCCGGGACACCGTCAACGACGACAACGTGGCCGACGACTGCAACGGCCACGGCACGAATGTCGCGGGAACGGTGGGTGGAAGCCAGTACGGCGTGGCCAAGGGCGTGCGGCTGGTCGCGGTCAAGGTGCTCCCCTGCACCGGGACGGGCAAGAACTCCGACGTCATCCAGGGAGTGGACTGGGTGACCGCCAACCACGTCAAGCCCGCCGTCGCCAACATGAGCCTCTCCAGCCCTGACTCCGAAGCGATGGACGCGGCGGTCCGTGGGTCGATCAACGCGGGCGTGACCTACGTGGTCGCGGCAGGCAACTACGGTGGGACCTCGTGCAACCGTTCCCCCGCTCGGGTGGAGCAGGCGCTGACGGTGGGAGCCAGCACCATCACCGACCACCGTGCCGACTTCTCGAACCACGGGAGGTGCATGGACCTGTTCGCCCCCGGTCTGGACATCGTCACCGCCGGGCACCAGTCCGACGTCGCCGAGAAGACCACGAGCGGCACGTCCCTCGCCGCACCGCACGTGGCGGGCGCCGCGGCGCTGCTTCTCTCGAAGCACCCCAACGGCATCCCGGCCTGGGTCGCCGCGAACATCATCGAGGACGCGGCGCGGGACCGGATCGTCAACCCGGGCACCAACTCGCCCAACCTCCTCCTGAACACGGTGATGGGGCCGGTGATCAGCAACATCGTCTGCGCGAAGAGCACCGCCCAGGTGACGTGCTCCGGCGTGGCGGCCAGTGGGGTCGCGCCACTCAGGTTCCGCTGGTACCGGAACGGGGTGCACGTCCCCGAGTGGGACGACCGCACCTCGGTCACCGACAGTTGCGCGCCCGGCTTCACCACGTCGAAGAGCTTTCAGATCAGGGTGACCGACGCCAACGGCAAGCAGGACTTCGACAAGCGGAGCGTGCTCTGCGGGTGAGGTCGAGGCCGGGAGCCCGTCCAGGTCTGCCCAGTTCGACGACAACCGGACCGAGCCAACGAATCACGGGGTAGCGCAGCCGCTCCCGGCCACGTCGGCTCCACCGTCCCGCACTGGAGGTGGAGCCGACGCCCGTTGCTCAACCGAGCGTCAGCGGCAGGCAGACGAGGCTTCGGCGGTGGGTCAGGTCGCTCCTGGGCACGGACAGCGCGACACTCGGGAACTGGTGGAGCAGCGCGGCGAAGGCCACCCGGGCCTCCAATCTGCCGAGAGCGGCACCGAGGCAGCCTCGTCAACATTCCGTAGCTTGAGTCTCGTGCCGCCGTACTCTGCTGCCACGGCGCCTCAGGCATTGCCGCAGTTGCCGTTCACTATGACATCGACACGGTGGTTGCCAACAACCGCACATGCGCCCACTCCTGCATCGACGGTCTGTCTGCAAGGGGTGCGCGCGCGGCGCGACCTCCCGCGAGCGGGATTCACCCGCGGGAGGTCACCAGGTCAATCGAAGGGGACCAAGAGCACACCGTCGGCCACCAAGGCCCGAGGGGCGGTCGGATCGCCGGAGAGCAGCGTGAGCACACTCGCGTTGGTGAGCTCGACCGACTGGGGTGTCAGCTTCGTCCACCCGGTTTGGCTGTTCTGGTCCACGGTGTACCGCTGTGGCCCCGCTGCGGTGGTGATCTCGTACGTCGCACTCGAATCGCGGTTCACGCCGGGGGCACGTTGATCCACACATGGAACCTGCGCGTGTCGTCCCGGAAGGCCCGGGACAGCGGCCAGGTCACCGAGGGGTTCGCCGAGCCCGCGGAGGGCGTGTAGCCGAGCGCCTTCCCGCCCCGGCACGGCCAGCACTGCGTTTCCGCCCAGCCCTTCCCGGTCGCGTTCCCGGGAGTGGCGTACACGACCCCGTGGCGCACCTGCTGGTTGCCGAACACCGTGGACGACTCCGCTTCCCGCGCGGGGTCGTCGAAGCGCCACAGGCTCCAGAAGGTGGCGAAATCCAGCGGTACCTCCTCGATCACGTCGTAGATGCTGGCCAACGCGTGCCGGGAGTGGTCGGTGAACCCATCGAAACTCTCGCTGGGCGTGCTGTCGTACAGGTCCCAGAAGGCGGCGGTGACGTGGCCCTCGACCGAGTGCCCCGGTTTGCACGCCCGGAAAGGCCCGGCGTCATCGGAGATGCCGCACTGCTCGACCTCGAGGTACCCGTAATTGACGGTGGCGCGGGGCCTGCTCCACTCCCCTGGCAGGTTCTCCGCGACCGCGGCGATGAAGTTCGCGAAGCCCTCGTCGAAGGCGCACCGCGGGGTCGACGGTTCGGTGAAGCTGTGCCCTTCCCCAGGGCAATCGGAGCCACTGAAGTGCTCGTCCCCGATCAGGGAGTGGTGCAGTCGGTGGGCCACCTCGTGCTTCGTCGTGGACAGCGGCGCCTCATCCGGCTCCAAGTGGATCGTCTCCGTGTCCGGGTCGTAGTGGGAGAACCTGTGGTCCAGTTGGATGCGCACCGGGCCGAGACGGCCGTCGGCGATCCGGTCCACCGCCACAGCGCCCCCGAAGGCGTAGGCGGTGGCGCTTTCGGCCACGGTCCTGCTCCCCTCGGTGGTGCCGGTGAAGAACTGCCCGATGCCCACCTCGGCGGCAGGGGTCAAGTCATCCTGCCCGACATCGAGCACCAGGATCGAGTCGTTGACCGTGGCGGGGTACACCCGGACCCGGATGTGCCCGGCCTCGCACGCGTGCTCACCGGCGAACCGCGTGCCGCCGGCCGCGGGCGCACAGCCCTCCCACGGTGTGCCGTCGGGCAGGTCGTACCGGTTCGGGTAGACGAAGGTGGCGGTGAACCGGCCCTGCTCGTCCAGGTGGCCGGTCACCTCCTCCCCGGTGTCCCCCGGGCCGGTCCGCACGGGCTGCACCCTGCGTCGGCGTCCAGGTACATCAGGTCGAACTCGGCGCCCGCGAGCGGGACGGTGTCCTCGCTGCCGCGGTGTCGCTCCACCGCGACGGTTGCCGGTGGCGGTGACGGTCTGCGGCCCACACCACGGGGCCTCGGGCACCAGGACGGGCAGGGAGGCACCGGGTCGAGCGGGAAGGGGCCGGTGAACTCCATCGGCGGCGGCGGAAGCGGGTGGTCGGGGCTGGTGCTGGCAGCCCGCGAGGGCAGCCCTTGTGACCGCGTAAACGCGTTCGGGTGCTGCTGGGTCTGCGAGGCGGGCTTGAATCCAATCTGGATCACCTCGCGCGGCGAAATGTAAATCACCTTGTCGACAACGTTGGGGAACCCCCAGTGCCGGATCCGGACGTTGAATTCCCCATTAACGTCGACATTGCAGTTCTTGCCGAGGTAGAAGTCGTAGTCCGAACCGGGTATTCCGTCATAGGTGGTCGCGTAGAAGGCGATCCTGAGGCCGCGGTCGGAATCGTTTAAGCACGGCCATAAGGCCGCGGGTCGTTCGGCGGTCCCGGGATCCGCGGTCGCCAACCCGGGGAGTGCGAAGCCCGAGAGCACGAAGCGGCCGACAGCAGGATCATCCACACGCGTTTCGGGAACGGCGGGCTCGCGAATCTGTTCTTTGCTGGTTTCACGTTCTCCGATACGGCATACAGCGGACGGTGGTTCCTGGCGCTTGGCCTCGCTTGGTGCTCACTGAGGACCCGCGACCGCGGAGTCCGAGTGGGACGGCGCGCGCAGGCGCTTCTCCTGCCGGGTCGAGATGTCATGGACCACCAAGGCCAGCAGGACACCGGCCACCGCGGCGAGCACCTTGCCGGGCAGGCTGCCGCCGAGGGCGAAGTGGAACTGGGTGCGCTCCACGGCCCCGCCACCGGGCACCAGGTGCACCACCCGCGACCAGGTGAAACCGGTCACCCAGGCCAACACCCAGCACGCCCACCACCCATACCGGAGGAAGGCGGCACCCGCGGCCCCCTCGTCGTGCCGGTCGACCCGCGCCACGTCCCCCACGACCTGCAACGGGAACCACAGGTTCACCACCGGGCACAGCCACCCCCAGATCACCCACGCCCTGTGCCGCCGCTGCCCTCCCAACCCCTCGACGTTCGACCGGGCCCGGTGTAGCCACACCACGGTCAGCACCATGCAGCCCGGCACCAACAGCGGCACGGCCGCGTCCGCGGCGGGCACCAACACCCACAGACCCATGACCACCGCCGTCAACACCAGCAGCCCCGACAACCACAGGCCCAGCTCCCTGATCGACTTCGGCAGCGGCCTTGGCATCAACGCCGCGTTGCAGCCAGGACACCCCCGCACCGCCTGCCCCTTGACGACCCCACACGTCGCGCACCTGTCCATCACGTGAATCCCCTCCCTTACCCCCCTGTCGCCTCCGCTCCGGGTGACGTGAGAGCGCCGAACGGGTGGTCTTGGGCCGGGGCGTGGCCATCGCCGCACGTGGGTGGCCTTCCGACCAGCGGTCTCGCTGACTTGCGCGGCGGCACGGGAGGAACGGGCGGTCGTCAGGCTGTGGTGGCCACGATCGTGTTTCGGGAGTTCCAGTCGATCACGACACGCTGTCCGACCAGCGGTGTTGGGTGGGAATGAGATCACTTTCGGTGGCCGAGCGGAGGGGTGTGGCTACCCTCCGTCTTGACCGTGACCTCCGCGTGACTAAGGTTGACGCGGTGTTGACCGACGACGTCCAAGCGGAGCACGTATGGTAAGCCGAATGCGGTCGCTGCTCGACCAGTACCGCAGGCAGGGTGCCAGATCACTGCTGGACCAGGCGCGGGGCACCGTCGCCGACTTCCTCGAACCCCGCACCGCGCCAGTCCCCCTCGCCGCGCCGACCTCGGCCGACAGGCCCCGTGACGACGTGCTCGCGGGGGTGTGCGCCGGGATCGCGTTGCGGGACCTGAACCTCGTGGACTCGCTGCTCGCGGAACTGGAGCGGATGGAGGCCGAGGAGCAGGACCCCGACGCGCTGGCCCAGCTCTACCGGCTCGACCACCTGGCCACGCGGCTGCGCCGCAACGCGGAGAACCTGCGCGTCCTCGCCGGTCAGGACGCGGGTGCCGCCGCGGAGGAGACCGCGTCGCTGGTTGACGTCATTCGCGCCGCGATCTCCGCGATCGAGCACTACCCGCGCGTGGAGGTCGGCCGGGTGGCGCAGCTGGCGGTGGTCGGCTTCGCCGCCGACGACATCAGCCGCCTGCTCACCGAGCTGCTCGACAACGCCACCGCCCAGTCGCCGCCCAACTCCACGGTCACGGTCAGCGCCCACATCACCGAGAACGGCAGCATCCTGCTGCGCGTGGAGGACGCGGGCATCGGCCTGCCGCCCGAGCGGATGGCCGGGCTGAACGCCGAGCTGTCCGCCGCGCCCGCCCTCGACAGCGCCGCCATCGAGCACATGGGGCTCGCGGTGGTGCGGCGGCTGGCGGAGAAGCACGACGTGCGCGTGTGGCTGGGCCGCCGGTCACCGCACGGCACGACCGCGTCGGTGCTGCTGCCCGCCGAGCTGGTGCGCGAGGCGCCGCAGGTGTCGTTCGTCCGCACGACCCCCGCACCGCGCACCGCGACCCCCGCACGGCGTGCCCCCGCGCCGCGGGCCGCCACCCCGTCCCGTCCGCGCGTGGAGGCGCCCCGGCGCCCGGCGCCGCAAGGCGACGGCGGCGTGACGTCGAGCGGCCTGCCGCGCCGCGTGCCGACCAGCCTGCGCGGTGGCGCGGCGCCCGCCGCGGCGCAGCCCGAGCGCCGCGAACCGGAGGGCGGCGATCGGTTCTTCGCCGACCTGGCGGACTTCGACGCGGGCGAGCAGGCCGCCCGCGGCACCCTCCCCGCCGACGACCGCGAGGACCACCTGAGTGATGACTGACCAGGCCGCGCCGGACTTCAGCTGGCTGATCAACGACTTCACCAGACGGGTGCACGGCGTCACGCACGCGCTGATCCTGTCCTCCGACGGGCTGCCGCTGGTGGCGTCGGACACCGTCGAGGTGGATGCAGCCGAGCAGCTCGCGGCGATTTCCAGCGGCATGCTCAGCCTGGCGCGCAACGCCGCCGCCGTGTTCGACAAGGGCACGTGCGAGCAGATCGTCGTCCGCCTCAGCGGCGGGTACTTCCTGTTCATGGACATCGGTGAGGGCGCGGGCCTCGGCGTGCTGACCTCGCCTGCGTGCGACATGAAGGTCATCGGCTACGAGATGACCAAGTTCGTCGACAACGCCGGGCACGCGCTCACGCCGCAGTTGCGGGCCGACATGCGCCGCACCGTCACCGCGCGGCGCCCGGGCACGTGACCGCCGAAGGAGAACGACCCGCAGTGACCCCCAGCGCTGTGACACCCCCGAACCCTTGGCCCAGTGCCGTGCCGACCAGTGCCATGCGCAGCACCAGGGTCCGCCCGTACGCCATCACCCGCGGCCGCACCCGGCCCCGCCACCTGCTGCTGGTGGAGACCCTGGTGTCGGTGCCCCACTACGACCCGCAGGCCAGCGCCCAGCTCATGCCGGAGGCGCAGGCGCTCTACGAGCGGGCGCGGCAGCGCACGTCGGTGGCCGAGCTCTCGGCGCACCTGGACATCCCGCTGGGCGTCATCCGCGTGCTGCTCAGCGACCTCGCGGCCCAGGAGATGGTGTTCATCCACCCGACCGGTTCCGACTGCCAGTACGACGTGCACCTCCTGGAGAGGATTCTGGATGGGCTCAAGGGCGTTTGACGCCGCGCCGTTGACGATCTCGGCGAAGATCGTGGTCGCCGGTGGCTTCGGGGTCGGCAAGACGACGTTCGTGGGCTCGGTGTCCGAGGTGCCGCCCATCAACACCGAGGCGTGGATGACCGAGGCCGCCGAGGGCGTGGACCCCGTCGACCCGGAGGGCGACAAGACCACGACGACGGTCGCGATGGACTTCGGCAGGCTGACGCTGAGCGACGACCTGGTGCTGTACCTGTTCGGCACGCCGGGCCAGCCGCGCTTCTGGTTCATGTGGGACGACCTCTCGCGCGGAGCGCTGGGCGCGGTCGTGCTGGTCGACACCCGCCGCCTCGCCGAGTCGTTCGCGGCCATCAACTACTTCGAGAACGACTCGGACCTGCCGTTCGTCGTCGTGGTGAACATGTTCGACGGGCTGCTCGCGCATGACCTGGAGGAGGTGCGCGACGCGCTCGCGCTCTCACCGGACGTCCCCCTGGTCACCTGCGACGCGCGGGACCGTGCCTCGGTGGGCGCGGCGCTGAGAGCCCTGGTCTCCTACGCGATGGATCTGAGCCTGTCCTTCGGGCCGGTGTGAGCGGACGCCCTGCGGTGGAAGAGGTGGCGGTAATGCGGAAGGTGCTGATCGTCGGCGCGGGCCAGGCGGGCCTGCAACTGGCGCTCGGGTTGGTGGACGGGGGGTACGACGTCACGGTGATGTCCGCGCGGACACCGGAGGAGATCCGCGGCGGGCGCGTGATGTCCACGCAGTGCATGTTCGGCCCCGCGCTCCAGCACGAGCGGGACCTCGGCCTGAACCTGTGGGAGGAGCAGACGCCGGACGTGCGGGGCCTCGGCCTGTCGGTGGGCGTGCCCGCCGAGGGTGGCGGCGTCCAGCGCGCGCTCGACTGGTTGGGGCTGCTCGACGAGGTCGCGCAGTCGGTCGACCAGCGCGTGAAGATGGCGGGCTGGCTGGAACTGCTGGAGGACCGCGGCGGCAAGGTCGTCTACCACGGCGTGACCACCGCGGACCTGGACTCCCTGACCAGCCTGTACGACCTGGTCGTGGTGGCGGCGGGCAAGGGCGAGCTGGTGCAGCTGTTCGACCGCGACGCCGAGCGGTCCCCGTACCGGACGCCCCAGCGCGTCCTGTCCGTGGCCTACGTGCACGGCATGGCGCCCCGCCCCGAGCACCCGGACGTGCGCGCGGTGCGGTTCAACGCCGTGCCGGGCGTCGGCGAGCTGTTCGTCATCCCCGGCTACACCTTCAGCGGGCCGTGCGACATCCTGTTCTACGAAGGACTCCCCGGCGGGCCCCTGGACTGCTGGGACGACCGGCCGGACCCGGCCGAGCACCTCGACCGGACGCTGCGCCTGATGCGCGAGTTCATGCCGTGGGAGTACGAGCGCTGCGGTTCGGTCGAGCTGACCGACGCGCGGGCCACGCTGACCGGCTCCTACCCGCCGGTGGTGCGCAAGCCGGTGGGCAGGCTGCCCTCGGGCGGCCGGGTGCTCGGCATGGCGGACGTGGTGGTCGCCAACGACCCGATCACCGGTCAGGGCTCGAACAACGCCGCCAAGTGCGCGGCGTCCTATTTGGACAGCATCAGGGCGCGCGGCGACCGGCCCTTCGACGAGGAGTGGATGACCGGCGCCTTCGAGTCGTACTGGGAGCACGCCCGCCACGCCACGCTCTGGACCAACGCCATGCTCCAGCCGCCGCCCGAGCACATCATGCGCATATTCGGCACGGCGGCCGAGGTCCCGGCGGTGGCCACGCGGTTCGTCAACGCCTTCGCCGACCCCGCGGACCTCCAGCACTGGTTCTTCGACCCGGAACTGGCCGACCGCTACCTGGTCTCGGTCGGCCCGGGTTCCGGCGGGTGACCCTCTGACCGGATGTGGGTCGCCTCCGACTGTCGGATCAGGGAGTCGGCGGTAGTTCGGGTCCGGCCCGGCACCACCTGCCTGGGTGGTGTCGGGCAGACCGGCTGGCCGAATCCCTGTGGTGCGACGACTCTGCGTCTAGAGGACGCCCGCGGTGGTGTCCCGTGACGTCCGGAGGGGACAGGATGCGCCGAGCGGAGATGGTCGCGTCGGGGACGCCCAAGCGTCCATGGTGGTCGCGGCTCGTGGTCGCGGTGCTGGTGATGGTCTCGCTGGTCACCGCGCCGGTGACCGCGTCGGCCGGTGGGCCCGGCACGCTGGAGCCGCTGACCGACGAGCAGTGGGCCGCCCACGTCCAGGAGGTCGACGCCAAGGTCGCCGAGGCGCTCGCGCAGGGCAGGGCCACCTCCGTCACGCACACCGTCAACGGGGACGGCGTCCGCTGGCTCCCCGAGCGCGCGGCGAAGCAGCGCCGGATCGCCGCCGAGCTGTACGCGCGGGGCGCGTGGGTGCCCAACGAGGGTGAGGCGCTGTTCACCGGAGGTCTGCCGGGAGCGGGCAAGACCACGGCGCTGCACCAGAACCCCGACGTGGAGCCCTCCCGGTACCTGGTGCTCAACGCCGACGATGCCAAGGAGAAGCTGTGCGAGCACGGCCTGGTCCCGCTGATCGACGGGATCGCGCCGCTGGAGGGCTCGGAACTGGTCCAGAAGGAGGCTTCGGCGATCGCCGACCTGGTCGCCGGGCTGGCCGTCCGGGACCACAAGAACGTCATCTGGGACACCACCATGAGTTCCCGCGAGTCGGTGGACCGGCGGGTCGACCGACTGCGCGACGAGGGCTACGACCGGTTCACCGCGCTGTTCCTGGACGTGCCGATCGACGTCAGCCTCCGGCGCGTCGACCAGCGCCACCGCCAGGGCTACGAGAAGTACCGCAACGGCGACCGGTGCGAAGGCCGCCACGTACTGGCCTCGTACATCCAGAGCGCCGCGGACCCGGACTACACCAGCGTCAACCGCCGGGTCTTCGAGGACCGCAAAGCGCGCTTCGACCGCTGGTACCTCTACGACGCCACCGACATCCCCGCCACCCTCGTCGACCACGGCTGACCGTCGGTCTGGAATGCTCGGTCTGATGAACGCGAAAGCCACCACCCTCCGCCGCTTGGGCCTGCTGCTCTGCGGGACCGCCGTGCTCGCGGGCTGCGCAGGCCCCGCGCCGGTTCCCCCTCCGCCCGCGCCACCTCCGACCAGCACAGCCACGGACTGCCCGGAATCGGGGGCCGTGATCAGCGTGGGCGAAGTGGACAGTGCCATGGGGCTGCGAGCGCTCGGTATCCTCGTGACCAACTGCGGCACGGACGACTACACCGTCAACGGCTACCCGGCCGTCCAGGTGCTGGACGCGGACCGGCAGCCGCTCGATGTCACCGTGGGGAACGGCTCAGCGCCGGTCAGCTCGCCCGACAGCTATGACGTGCCGCCCCGCCCGGTGACGCTGCGGCCTGGCGAGCACGCGACGGCACGAGTGCTGTGGCGCAACACGGTCACCGACCCGACGGTGCCCGCCACGGAAGGCCACTACCTGGGAATCGCCCCGATGCCTGGGGAATCGCCGCAGATCGTGGCACCCGGTGGCGGGATCGACCTCGGCACCACGGGACGACTGGCGGTGAACCCCTGGGCTGTCCGTCCCTGATCGGCGTCGGGCAAGTGTCGATCGGCGACTGCCCGACATCCGAGGCGAGAACGCCGATAGCGGTTCTCGTGCGGCGGATCATGCTTCCTCTCCGACGAGGTGACGCGGCCGTGTCTTGGTGATCATGTGCGTCCTCCGGTTCTGGGTACCGCGACGACATCCGGCGCGCAGGCGTGGCCACGGCGGCGCGGATCGGTGCGGGGCATCCGAGACTTCCTGCTCACGTTCCATTCCCCTGTCGCCAGCTAGCGAGTGGGGTTCGCGCAGTGCCGCGAGCGTGCGGTCGGCGAGGTGTGAGCGGACGAACTCAAACACCTAGTCGGTCGTGATCTCAACTCGGGTGTGCAAGCTCAGCACGCCCGCGGCCTCGTCCTGGATCTCTCCGTTGGCCAGCACGGCGACCTGTGCGCTCGGCACGCCGTACTTCGCGACGAGCCCGCGCAGATCCCACCCATTCCACCAGCCTGGGGAATGTCTCGCTGGTGGCGACGAGATGCCGACCGCTCGCCGCCGTTCCCGGGTCAGTGTCCGGCCAGCCAGGCCAGGGTCGCGGCGGCGGTGGTCGGGGCGTTGTCCTCCATCAGGGTGAAGTGGGTGCCGGGGACGCTGATCTCGTCGGCGCCGGGGCAGGTGGGCTGCCAGGGGCCGGCGGGGTCGGCGAGTGGGGTGTTGCGGTGAGCAGCAGGGTCGGGGCGGTGAGGGGGGCCGGGGTCCAGTCGAGGGCGGCGTAGCGGGACATGGCGGCGGGCCAGTTGTCGCCCCAGGCGGACGCGTGGGTTTCCAGGCGGGTCAGCAGGGCCCGGTGGAGGATGGTGTCGAACTGGGCGAGGGCTCCGGCCTGCTCCGGCGGGTAGGTGTCGATGAGCACCAGGCCCGCCGCCGGGGTGCCCGCCGCGGCGAGGGCCGTGGCGACAGCGCGGGCGACCAGGCCGCCGCCGGAGTAGCCGACGAGCACCAGCGGGTCGTCGGTGTCCAAATGCGTGGCGATGGCCTCGACGTGCACGTCCACCACGGCGGCCGCGGTGGTGGGCAGGGGTTCGCCGGGGCGGAAGCCGGGCTGGTGCAGGACGTGCACGTCGTGGTGGCCGCCGAGGGCGACCGACCAGCGGGCGTACTGGTGCGGGCCGGACATCCCGGCGTAGGAGGGCACGCACACCAGGTGGACGTTGTCGCTGCTCGCGGCACGGGCGAGCCGGGTGGTGCGCGGGATCTCCGGCAGGTCGCCGATGCCGGTGAACGACTCCTGGAAGGCGGCCGCCGCCTCGAGAACCGCCAGGAACTCCGGTACCCGGTCCCGGCGCACGGCTTGGGCGTACAGCCCGGCCATCCCCTCAAGCGCGGGCCGGACGGTCGGCACACCAGGCCGCCGCCCGGCCACCTCCCCAGACGCAGGCCGGGCGGACGACGCACTGGGCGTCCGTCCGGCCACGTTCTCGGACGCAGGCCGAGCGATCGGCGCCGTGCGACAAGCCAGCCATCCCCTCGGGCGCAGGCTGGGCGGCTGGCACACCGGACGGCCGACCAGCCATGTCCTCGGACGCAAGCTGGGCGGTTGACGCACCAGGCAACGGACCGACCGACGTTGGTGGAGGGGGTGTCCGCGTGCAGGGTGCGCGGCAGGGTGGCGTGGCGCATGGCCTGCACCACCTTGATGATCCCGGCCACCCCCGCCGCCGCCTGGGTGTGCCCGATGTTCGACTTGAGCGACCCCAGCCACAGCGGGGTCTCCCGGTCCTGGCCGTAGGTGGCCAGCAGCGCCTGCGCCTCGATCGGGTCGCCCAGCACCGTCCCGGTGCCGTGTGCCTCCACCGCGTCCACATCGGACGGTCGCAGCCCGGCAGCGGCCAGCGCCGCGCGGATCACCCGCTGCTGCGACGGGCCGTTCGGCGCCGTCAGCCCGTTGGACGCCCCGTCGGAGTTCACCCGCCGTCCCGCGCACCAGCGCCAGCACGGTGTGCCCTCGTCGGCGCGCGTCCGACAGGCGCTCCACCAGCAGGACCCCGACGCCCTCGGACCAGCCGGTGCCGTCGGCCCCATCGGCGAACGACTTGCACCGCCCGTCGCGGGCCAGGCCGCGCTGGCGGCTGAACTCCACGAACGGCCCCGGGGTCGCCATCACCGTCACCCCGGCGACCAGCGCCAGCGAGCACTCCCCGCGCGCCAGCGCCTGCCCGGCCAGGTGCAGCGCCACCAGGGACGACGAGCACCCGGTGTCGACCGTGAGCGTCGGCCCGACCAGGCCGAAGGTGTACGCGAGCCTGCCGCTGACCACGCTGCCCGTGTTGCCGGTCAGCAGGTGGCCCTCCAGGTCGGCCGGGGCGTCGTGCAGGCGGGGCCCGTAGTCCTGGTCCATCGCGCCGACGAACACCCCGGTGTCGGAGCCGCGCACGGTGGCCGGGTCGATCCCGGCCCGCTCGAACGCCTCCCACGACGTCTCCAACAACAGCCGCTGCTGCGGGTCCATCGCCAACGCCTCACGCGGGCTGATCCCGAAGAACTCCGCGTCGAAGTCCCCCGCGCCCGCCAGGAAACCCCCGTGCCGGGGCACGTCGGCGCCGAGCGCGGCCAGGTCCCAGCCGCGGTCGGCCGGGAACCCGGAGATCGCGTCGCCGCCGTCGACCAGCAGCCGCCACAGCTCCTCGGGCGACCCGACGCCGCCGGGCAGCCTGCACCCCATCCCCACAATGGCGATCGGTTCGTCGGTCGCGGTCCCGGGTTCGACTGCGGCGGGCGCGGCACCGGCCAGGAACCGGGCGACGGCGGCGGGGGTCGGGTGGTCGAACAGCAGCGTGGTGGGCAGGGCCCGGTCGAGCGCGCCCGCCAGCCGGGTCCGCAGGTCGACTCCGGCGGCGGAGTCGAAACCCAGGTCGCGGAACGGCAGTCCCGGGTCGACCGCGGCCGGACCCGGGTGCCCGAGGAGCACCGCCGCGTGCGCGCGGACCAGCCGCAGCAGATCCGGCTCGGCGGAACCGGGGGTCGGGATCTCTGGCTCAGCGGGCGGTCCGGGCAGGTCGAGCCTGCCGGACAGCGCGCCCCGGGGCTCGACCGGCTCCGATCCCGGTGCGCCGAGCGCCCAGTGCCGGGTGCGCTGGAAGCGGTAGGTGGGCAAGTCGACCGGGCGGCCACCGGACAGCGCCGGGGTCCAGTCGACGTCGACCCCCGCGACGTGCGCCTCGCCCAGGGCCAGCAGCATCCGGGCCGGGCCGCCGTCGTCGCGGCGCAGCGTGGCCACCGCGGGCGCGACCACACCGGCGTCCTCCGCGGTGGCCTGCACCGCCGCCGTCAGCACCGGGTGCGGGCTGACCTCGATGAACGCCGCCGTGGCCAGCAGAGTCCGCACCACGGGACCGAAGTGGACGGTCTGGCGCAGGTTCCGGTACCAGTACTCGGCGTCCAGCTCGGCGGTGTCCAGCACACGGCCGGTCACGGTGGAGTGGAACGGCACCGCACCGCTGCGCGGCACGATCGGGGCCAGATCGGCGAGCAGCCGTTCGCGGATCGACTCCACGTGCACCGAGTGCGACGCGTAGTCGACCGCCACCCGCCGGGCCCGCACCCCCGCGGCGACGAGGTCGACCACCAGCGCGTCCACGGCCTCGACCAGTCCCGACACCACGACCGCCGACGGCCCGTTCACCGCGGCGATCGACACCCCGTCCCGCCCGGCCAGCCACCGCGCCGCCTCGGCGGGCGGCAGCGGGATCGAGACCATCGCCCCCAGGCCCGCCAGCTCCACCAGCGCCGCACTGCGCCGGGCCACCACCAGCGCCGCGTCCGCCAGGCTCAGCCCACCGGCGACGCACACCGCCGCGATCTCCCCCTGCGAGTGCCCGACCACCCCCGCCGGGTCGACACCGTGCGCCCGCCACACCTCGGCCAGCGACACCATCACCGCCCACAGCGCGGGCTGCACGACGTCGACGCGCCCCAACGCCTCCGCGTCGCCGAGCACGTCGAGCAGCGACCAGTCAACGTGTGGCGCCAGCGCCTCGGCGCACTCGGCCATCCGCGCGGCGAACACCGGGTCCGCCAACAACTCGACCGCCATGCCCGCCCACTGCGCGCCCTGGCCGGGGAACACCAGGACCGGCCCGCGCCGGACCCGACCGGCCGAGCCCTGCGCGAGCGCGGCCGCGGGCACACCCCCGGCGAGGGCGTCCAACGCCGTCAGCAACTCCGCCCGGTCGCCGACCAGCACGGCCCGCCGGTCGAACCGGGTCCGGGCCGTGGCCAGGGTGTGTCCGACGTCCACGGCCCGCTCGTCGGTCAAGTGCGCGCGCAGCGCCGCGGCCTGGTCCCGCAGGGCAGCGTCATCGCGACCGGACAACACCCACGGCACTGGACCCCGCGCCGGGGACGGCTCCACGACACCCTCGTCGATCAGACGCTCACGCAACACCGTGGCCTGATCCGGCAGGGCGGCATCATCGCGACCGGACAAAGACCCCGGACCTTGCGCCGGGGACGGTTCCACAGCACTCTCGTCGGTCACATGCTCACGCAACACCGCGGCCTGGCCCCGCAGGACACCACCGGACAACACTCCCTGCCCCCGTACCGGGGAAGGTTCCACGGCAGGCGGCTCGCTGAGCACGAGGTGGCAGTTGGTGCCACCCACGCCGAACGAGCTGACCCCCGCCACCAGCGGCCGGTCCGGGTGCGGCCACCCACCGAGCCGGGTGGGCACCCGCAGCCGCAACCGCTCCAGCGGGATGTCCGGGTTCGGCTCCTCGAAGTTGAGGCTGGCGGGCAGCTCCCGGTGCCGGATCGCCAGCACCGCCTTGATCAGCCCGACGATCCCGGCCGCGCCCTCGGTGTGCCCCACGTTCGTCTTCGCCGACCCGACCGGCAGCGGGTCGTCCGTGGCCCGCGCCGCGCCGAGCACCACGCCCAGCGCGGCGGCCTCGATCGGGTCGCCGACCGGGGTGCCGGTGCCGTGCAGCTCGACGTGCTGGACCTGCGCCGGGTCGACACCCGCGTCCCGGTAGGCCGCGCGCAACACTTCTTCCTGCGCGGCCTGGTGCGGCACCGTCAGCCCGTCGCCGCCGCCGTCGTTGTTCATCGCCCCGCCGCGGATCACCGCCAGCACCCGGTCGCCGTCGGCCAGCGCCCGGTCCAGCGCCTTGAGCACGACGACCCCGCCGCCCTCGCCCCGCACGTACCCGTTGGCGCGGGCGTCGAAGGTGTGGCAGCGCCCGTCCGGGGACAGCCCCCCGAACCGGTCGGCCACCACCGCCCCCGATGCCGACAGCGCCAGGCTCACCCCGCCCGCCAAGGCCACCCCGGTCTCACCCCGGCGCAGGCTCTCCACCGCCAGGTGCACCGCGACCAGCGAGGACGACTGCGCGGAGTCCACCGTCAGACTGGGCCCGCGCAACCCGAGGAAGTACGACACCCGGTTGGCGATCAGCCCCCGCTGCCCACCGGTGAAGAAATGCCGGTCGACCTCGGCGCCACCGTCACGCAGCAATGCCGAGTACTCGTCGGAAATGGCCCCCAGGAAAACCCCCGTGGGCGAATCCCGCAGGTCACCCGGCACCACCCGCGCGTCCTCCAGCGCCGCCCACACCAACTCCAGCGCCAACCGCTGCTGCGGGTCCGCCGCGGCCGCCTCCCGCGGCGACATCCCGAAGAACCCGGCGTCGAACCCCGCCACGTCCTCCAACAACGCGGCAAACCGCGCACGTGGGGCAAACTCGACATCCCGCCGCTCAGGCGGCACCTCGGACACCGCGTGCCCACCCGCCCGCAGCAGCCGCCAAAACCCCCCTACCTCCTCCCCGCCAGGCAACCGACAAGCCATGCCGACAACGGCGACCGGTTCAGAACGCGCGCGCGAGCGCGATAAGTGCATCGAAGCCCCCCAGTGGGCCGATTCCCCCGGAACAGACGCGAAATGCCCAAGACATCGTCGCCCCAGCAGCGTACACGCGCCCATTTTGATCTTCAACCACTCGTTCGAGCGACCAAATCCCCCCATACCATCCGATCACGGCGGGCAATCCTCCACAAGCAACAGTCCAATCCGACCGTCGGCAGCGCGAAAATCACGGAAGGTCACCAATAGTCGCATTAAGCGATGGTCGCGCCACTGGACAACCCGCGCCAGCCACCCATCACGATCGGGGCATCACAACATTGGACGAATCCGGCGAAAGGAACGTCAAAGTGTCAGGCGCAAGCACGTCAAAGTCCCACCGTGCCGCGATACCGACTTCCTTGGATACTCCTTCGGCTTGAAGTGCTTCATCAGCGCGTCGATTTGCTCACCGGGCGGCACGGCAAGGAGGAATGCGGCCAGACCGCTGGTGAAAGGCATGTCGCCGAGGTGGTGCTGGAAATGTGCCGGGGACCGGTCGTCCTCTGGCAACGCCAGGCGCACGAGTCCTTGGAAGAAGGCGTCAGGGAACTCGGAGCCAGCCTCTTGTAGTCACGCGGCGAGGCTGTGCCCGAGCCGCGCTCCATCACACCCCGGTCGCAAGTGGGCAGTGGGGGCTTGACGGAGGCGCGGCTTGGTGGTGCCCCGGCCGGTGCTCACATGCGTTCAGGCGCTTGGATGCCCAGCAGCTCCAGGCCCGCGGTGAGCACGCTCGAGCACAGGGCCGCCAGGGCCAGGCGGGACTGGCGGACGTGCTCGGGGTTGTCCGAGCGCAGGATTGGGCAGCTCTCGTAGAACGCGGTGAAGGCGCTGGCGGTCTCGAACAGGTAGTGGCACAGCTTGTGCGGGGCGAAGCCCTCGGCGGCGGCGTCGATGGCGGCCGGGAACTGGGCGATGCGCAGCGCGAGGGCGCGCTCGGCCGGGGCGTCCAGCGCGATCGGCGTGCCGGGGGCGGGGTGCGCGCCCGCCTTGCGCAGCATGGACTGGATACGGGCGTTGGCGTACTGCAGGTACACCGAGGTGTTGCCGTCGGTGGCCAGCATCCGCTCCCAGGTGAAGACATAGTCCTTCTCCCGGTCACCGCACAGGTCGGCGTACTTCACCGCGCCGATGCCGACGGCCTTGGCCACCTCGGCCTGAGTCGCGGTGTCCAGTTCGGATCGCTCGCCGACCACCGCCGCGGCCTGCTGCACCGACTCGGTGAGCAGGTCGAGGAGCTTGATGGACTCCCCCGACCGGGTGCGGATGGTCTTGCCGTCCTCGCCGAGGATCGCGCCGAAGCCGATGTGGGTGGTGGTGACGCCCTCGGGGAGGTACCCCGCCATGCGCGCGGCGGCGAAGAGGATCTGGAAGTGCTGGGACTGCGGGGTTCCCACCACGTAGAGCAGGTCGGTGACGCCCCGCTCCCGCACCCAGTACCGGATGGTCGCCATGTCTGTGGCGTGGTAGCCGTAGCCGCCGTCGCGCTTGCGCAGGATCAGCGGCAGCGGGTCGCCGTCGCGGTTGGTGAAGCCGGGCGGGAACACGCACACCGCGCCGTCGCTGACCCGGGTGATGCCGAGCGCCTCAAGTTCGGTGACCGTCTCGTCCAGATACGGGTTGTAGAAGCTCTCGCCGTAGATGTCGTCCTTGGACAGCTGGATGCCGAGCAGGTCGTAAACGCCCTGCAGGTGCTTGGCCGACTCGTCGACGAGCTGGCGCCACAGCGCCAGGGTGGTCTCGTCGCCGCCCTGCAGCGCCACCACGCGCCGCCGGGACCGGTCGGCGAAGGACTCGTCGGCGTCGAACTTCTTGCGGGCCTCGCGGTAGAAGGCGTTGAGGTCGCTGATGTCGTGCTCGGCCGAGGAGCCCTCATCGATCAGGTGCTCAATGAGCATGCCGAACGGGGTGCCCCAGTCGCCGAGGTGGTTGTGCGGGATGACCTCGTGCCCGGCGAAACGCAGCACGCGCAGCACGGCGTCGCCGATGATGGTCGAGCGGATGTGGCCGACGTGCATCTCCTTGGCCACGTTGGGGCTGGAGTAGTCCAGCGCGTAGCGGCGGGGGTGGGCCGTGGGCACCACGCCCAGCCGGGCGTCGCCGGAGAGCCCGGTGACCAGCCCGGCGAGCCAGTCCCCGCGCAGCACGATGTTGATGAACCCGGGGCCCGCGATCTCCGTCGACTCGACGAGGTCCGCCGAGCCCAGCGCGGACACGATCGCGGTGGCGACCTCGCGCGGGGGCTTGCCGACCTTCTTGGCCAGGCTCATGGCGATGTTGCACTGGTAGTCGACACCCGCTCGGGTGGACGGTCGGACCAGCGCCTCGGCGGGGGTGACGCGCACCCCGAGCGTGGCGGCGAGCGCCTGCGCCACCCGCTCCCCGATGACCAGCGCGATGTCTCCGACCGGCATTTATCCGCCTCTCCCTGGGATCTCACGAGATGGAAGTGCATTGTCCCAGTCGCGGCGGCGGCGGCGACGCGAGGGCCGCCTGCCCCGGGGGGCAGCGGCACGCGCTGCCCGGCAGCGACCCGCGGGCAGTCCCCGCAGTCCTTGTCCACCGCCGTGGTACGAGGCACGGTCGTGGTAGTGGGCGCAGTGGTGCTCGTGGGAGCCCGGGTAGCGGTGGGCCGGGATGTCGTGGTGTCCGGAGGAGTGCTGGAGAGGTCCGCGGAGTCCCCGCACCCGGCGAGGAGGACCAGCATCGTCGCGGTGATCAGGGTGCGGCGCATGTGACCCAGGCTCCCAGGCCACGCGGGCTGCTCGCGGGCGTTGACCTCATCCTGCCAACCCTGGTCATCGATCGGAGCGCGGCCCGTTCGGTGGGACGGTGACAGGGACCTCGCCGCCCAGCACGGCGCCGTCGAGCAAGTGGAGGTCGGCGCCGCTCCAGAAGCGGCCGGGGTCGTAGGAGTGGGGGCGTTCACCCGAGGGCAGCAAACCCATCGCCTCGTAGGTCAGCGCGACCACCTCGGCGCAGTACGCGCTCTCCACCGAGGTGGGGGCCGCCTCCTGCCAGCGGGTGCGGGGGACGCGGCCTTTCGCCCAGCGGCCGGCGAGACGGGCGGTCGAGGGGAACGGGGTGCCGTCGTAGCGGGCGATGACCTTCAGCACGGCGTCCTCCTGCTCGGCGGTCACCGGTGTGGTGAGCTGCCGCAGCCAGGCGCGCTGCCCGTAGCGGGTGGCCCAGACGACGACGGCGTCGCGCAGGTCGTGCAGCTGCACGCCGCGTTGGTGCTGCCCCGTCCACACGTCGGGCAGGGAACGCCCGAGTTCGGCGTGCCACATCAGCGGCGGCATGTCCTCCAGCACGACGGCCATGCCGACGTGGTTGACCGGCGCGTTGGTCAGCGTCTGGATGGCCCGGTCGGGCAGCGAGCGGCCGCGGAAGAGCCAGATGTCCCCCGTGCGGGTGAGGTCGACGGCCTCGTCGAGATCGAGCATCCCCTCAGCCTAGGGCGGTTAAGCTGGGCGGATGCGACAGGTGTGGAAGTTCCTGGGATTGGCGGGCGTGGTCGGCGTCGCCGCGAGTGGGGTCGCCGTCGTCCGCGCCGAACGCCAGCGGCGGGCCTACACCCCCGACCAGATCCGCGACCGCCTCCGCGAGCGGGTCGACGAAGCCGAACGCCGCCCACCCTCCCGTTGAGCGAAGACACGGTGTCCGGGCTCTGGATCAGGGCCCGCTCGGCAGCCTCACCGCCCCGAGCGTCGTCGCACTCGGATGAGTAGTTCTCCGCTGTCGGCCGGGCGGGCGCCGACCTACCGTCGGGTCATGGGAACTGGAAAGCCGAGCATGGCGGGCGCGGTGCTGGCCGCCCTGGCGATCGTGGTGCCTGCCGGGCTGGTGGCGGTCTTCGTAGCCTTCATCGGCGGCATGGAGGGCTTCGCCGCCGCGGACGGCGGGCGGCCGTCGAGCGCGGGCGGGTACTTCCTCGCCGCGGCCGTCATCGCCGGGCTGGGGCTGGCCGCCGGAATCACGATCGTGGTCCGTCAGTCCCGGCGGTCCTCATCGAGGAAGCGCGCGACACCGCGATAAGCGCACCGTTGCTGGAGGCGCCCGCAGAGGTGGTTGTGGCGGCTTGACGTGGTGGCGGACTCGTCCCGGCGACGCGACTCAGCCGGTCGATACCGGCGCGGGGCGGGGCACCGGTGCCGTGGTGCGCCACCAGCGGCGTGACGCCAGCCCGGCCAGCACGGTGCCTGCCGCGTTGACCAGGACGTCATCCACGGACGACACCCGGTCCAGCTGGAAGACGTACTGCGCGGTTTCGACCAGGAGCGAGCAGCCCGCCCCGAGCGCCAGGAGCCGCGGCACGGACGCCGGCGGCGCGAACCGCATCGGGGCGAAGAACCCCAGCGCCGCGAAAATCAGCAGGTTGCCGACGATCCCGAGCGGTCCCATTGTGACCAGGTCTTGCAGCGGGACCAGACTCACCCGGCCAGGGACGATGCCCGCCCCGGAACCGGGCATCAGGGTCAGCCACACCAACGGCACCGTCCCGTAGACCATGCCCACCTCGGCCAGCGACATCCGCCACGCCGAGGTGCCCGCCGCACGCCGCCTGCGCGCCAGCCCCCACACCACCAGAGCGGCCAGCGGCAGACCGACCAGCATCACGAGCAGCACACCGTTCACCGTGCCCAAGCACCCGTGCCACCGCCCTGCCATGCACGCCGGAGCGGCCATCAGCAGCGGCCGCCGCACGACGACCACCGCGCACGCCAGACCAAGGATCACCAGCCCGACAAGCACGAACCTGCGCGTGCGACGGTGCGGTGGAGACGGGGATGAGCTGTGGTTCACGCCCCCAATTAGAGACGGAGGGTTGTTGCGACGGCATATCTGGTTCTCGATACGTCCGCGATACACAGGTGACCGAGGGGCCGGGCAAGACCACATGCCTCGCCCTGGCCGGACAACGGTCGCGGCGCGTGCCCGGCAGGACGGGCCCTGTGCCTGCGGCGGGGTGCCGCAGGCACAGGGCCCGCTGGTTATGCGTTCGCGCTGTCGGTCAGCAGGTGCAGACGCCGCCGTTGTTGACACCGGCTACGCCGTTGGGGCCTGCGTTGCCACTGAGTCCGTTGACCACGCTGGCGCCTGCTTCGACGGTGCCGGTGTTGCCGAGGCCGCCCGCGCCCGCGGCGCCGCCGAGGCCGCCTGCGCCGCCGGGAGCACTGCACCCGGTGCCACCGGCGCCGCCAGCGCCGCCGTTGCCGCCCTTGCCGCCGGTGACGGTGATGACGTCGTTGCCGTTCTCACCGTTGACCGCCCCGGAGTTGCCGATACCACCGGAACCGCCCGCGCCACCGACACCACCGGCACCGCCAGGCTGGGTGGCGCTGATGCCGTTGCCGCCCTTGCCTCCGACACCGCCGGCGCCGCCGACGCCGCCGTTGGCCTTGAGGGTGTCCACACCGCCGCCGCCGTTGACGGTCCCGGAGTTGCCGATACCGCCCGCTCCGCCCGCTCCGCCGACGCCACCGGCGCCGCCGCCGCTGCCGCAGCCGCCGACACCGCCCGCGGCGCCGACGCCTCCCGCGCCACCGGTGGTGGTGATGGTGTCAAGGCCGGGACCGGCGACGGTGCCGCCGTTGATGGTCCCCGAGTTCCCGGTTCCGCCGACGCCCGCGGCGCCGCCGATACCGCCTGCTCCCGCGCCGCCCGCGGTGGCGCCGCCGTTGCCGCCGAGCGCGCCGGGCCCGCCGTTGCCGCCCTTGCCCCCGGTGGAGCTGACGGTGTCGTTGCCCGCGTCACCGAAGATGGTGCCCGCGTTGCCGACACCGCCGACCCCGGCCACGCCGCCGTTGCCACCGGCGCCTCCGGCGCCGCTGCCGAGCCCGAGCCCGCCAGTCCCGCCGCCGCCGCCGTTGCCGCCCACACCGCCGGTGATGGTGACGCTGTCCGTGCCCGCGCCACCGTCGACGATGCCGGTGCTGCCGACGCCCGCGCCGCCGCTGGTGCCGACGCCGCCGTTGCCACCGGCACTTCCTGCCGGGGTGCCCACGGTGCCGTTGCTACCGGGTGCGCCGGTCGAGCCCGCACCGCCCGCGACGCCGGTGATGATGATCGTGTCGTTGCCGCCGAGGGCGTTGACGGTGCCGTTGACGGCGCCCCCGGTGATGGTGATGGTGTTGGCGTTCGCGGTGCCGTTCAAGACGTCACCGGCGGGAATCCCGGCGGTGCAGACGAAGTTCTCGCCGGTCTGGGTGCACCCGACGGGGTTGGCCAGGGCCGTGCCGGGGGCCACCAGGGCGAACCCGGCCACCGTGCCCAAGCCGATCATGGCCCGGCCGAGTCGGCCTGCCGTGCTGGCACGCGCTGTCGATTTCATGGTTGGTCTCCACCCGTGGGGTGGGCCCGAGCCGATGCCGCGGACCCGCGGGGCAATCCGGGTGACCGCGGTCTGGCGTCACTTCTCCGGCGCTACTGGAATGAGTGCACCGAATCCTGATAATTACCTCTGCGACCTACACTCCACCCATTTTCGACGAAACGGAAGAGGTACCGATGCCAGCCACCCTAATGCGAAAATTTTCCCCTCAATGCGACAAAATCCGACCCTCCCGCATTTTGAGACCCACTGCGGGTGGTCGGACAGTCGACTGCCGTGGCACAACATTTGAAATCGGAACCACCCGCGCGACGTGCCAGCAGCCGGAAGGATGCGTGTGCAGGTGACAGCATGATCCGGGCGGTTTGGCGTCGTTCATCGCAAAAGGACTTCGGTTTGCCATTCACCTTCGTAGTCGATACAGAGGTGGCGCCTCCCCGGGTACAGGGGAACGACCCTCAACGTACACCCTCGACCGATTGCTCGGCGTCGAATTCGCCCGAATGGCCGCATGTGCCCGACTTTTCGGCGAACGTCGAACGCAATTCCGACGCGGTCGTCCGCGAGGCGCCACGCGCCGGTGACGCCTCATGCCATGCACCGTGATCGTTCGAACTCCAAAAAAAGGGGGATAAAGTGCGAAAATCGACAGCTTTATCCGATTCTGGCCGACGAAGGCGACCGACGACCCTGCCACTGGCGGGCTGGGCCGATCCCCTGCGTCGGGCGCCGACCGGTTCAGCGTGAACTTGCGATAATCTGGTTAGCGCTCACATCGACCCTGCGATAGCCAGACCCTTGACGACGATCACTAGTGCTGCCTAACGTGTTGGCGTTAACAATCGGTGGCTGGTTCAAAAGTTTCGACTTCTGCGAATCGCCAGGCCGCGGTGGCGGGGCCACCACGCGGCTGTGTTCCCTGCTGGAGGGTCGCCGTGAAACGCCGCGTGTCGCTGTTATGCGCTGCCATGGTCTTCGCTGCCGCCTGCTCGCCTGGGACGGGCGGGCAGGGAGGCGGTGGGGACGGCAAGTCGTTCGAGTTCTGGTCTTTCAGCGGTATCAACCAGAAGGCGTCGGTCGACGCCTATCGGCAGGCGCATCCGGACGTGACGGTGAAGCTGACCGAGGTGGGCACGACCGTGGAGACGGCCCAGGCGCTGACCACCGCGCTGGCGGGCGGCAAGGTTCCCGACCTCGTGCTGATCCAGGGTGACGACCTGCCGAAGTTCGTGCAGCAGCCCCAGAACTTCGTCGACCTGCGCACCTTGGGCGCCGACGCGATCACCGGCGACTACCTCGACTGGGTGATCCGGCAGAGCGCCGCCAAGGACGGCGAGGTGTTGGGCATCCCCACCGACGTGGGCGGCATGGCCGTCGCGTACCGCACCGACCTGTTCGCCGACGCGGGTCTGCCCACCGACCGGGACGAGGTGAGCGCGCTCTGGCCGACGTGGGAGGAGTTCATCGAGACCGGCAAGCGCTACAAGCGGGCCACCGGCAAGGCGTTCATCGACAACGCGGCGACCAGCGTCTTCTACCAGGCGGTCAACCAGGGCACCCAGAAGTACTACGACGAGAACCGCGACCCGGTCTACGACACCAACCCCCAGGTCAGGTCGGCGTTCGACCTGGGCATCAAGGCGGCGACGTCGGGCATCACGGCCGGGAAGACATCGTTCGAGAACGCGTGGAGCGCGGGCATGGCGCAGGGGGACTTCGCCGTCGTCGCCGCGCCGTCGTGGATGCTCAACGCGATCCGCAGCAACGCCCCCGACACCACGGGCAAGTGGGACATCGCGCGCATCCCCGGCGGTTCCGGGAACTGGGGCGGCAGCTACCTGGCCATCCCCAAGCGGGCACAGAACCCGCAGGCGGCCTGGGACTACATCAAGGAGATGCAGTCCCCCCAGGGCCAGCTGGAGCACTTCGCCCGTTCCGGCGCCCTGCCGTCGACGCCGTCGGTCTACACCGACGAGCGGCTCGCCTCGGCGGAGGACCCGTTCTTCTCCGACGCGCCGACCGGCAAGATCTTCACCGACTCGCTGCTGAAGCTCGAGCCGTTCCACATCGGCCCGGACAGCTCCACCATCGGCCAGGAGTTCCTCAACGCCATCACCAACGTCGAACAGGCCGACGGCGACCCGGACACGGCCTGGGACGACGCGGTGCGCAACATCAAAACCGCCATCGGCGGCTGAGCCGTGGCGGGCACCCTCGCCCCGGTGCGCCCGGCCGCTCCGTCGGGCACGTCGGGCACCCGGCGGCTGGGCGAGCGCTTGGCGCCCTACGCCTACATCGCCCCGTTCTTCGTCCTGTTCACCGTGTTCGGGCTCATCCCGTTCGCCTTCACCTTCTACGTCGCGCTGTTCGACTGGAACCCCATCGGCGACCGCGAGTTCATCGGGGCCGACAACTTCACCCGCATGTTCGCCGACCCCCGGTTCTGGAACGCGGCGGGCAACACCCTGAGCATCTGGGCGCTGTCGACGATCCCGCAGCTGCTGCTCGCGCTGGGGCTGGCGCACGTGCTCAACCACGCCCGCCTGCGGTTCGCGCTGTTCTTCCGCATGTCGATGCTGATCCCCTACGTCACCTCGGTGGCCGCCACGGCGATCGTGTTCGCGCAGCTGTTCGACCGGGACTACGGCCTGCTCAACTGGCTGCTCGGCCTCTTCGGCGTGGAGCCGATCGACTTCGTGCAGTCCACGTGGGGCAGTCACGTCCTCATCGCCACGATGGTGACCTGGCGGTGGTTCGGGTACACGACCCTGCTCTACCTCGCGTCGCTGCAGGCGGTGCCGCGCTCGGTCTTCGAGGCCGCGGCCATCGACGGCGCGGGCCCGTGGCAGCGATTCCGCCACATCACCGTCCCCGCGCTGCGGCCGGTGATCATCTTCACCGTGGTCACCTCGACCATCGGCGGCCTGCAGATCTTCACCGAGCCCCTGCTCATCGCCACGGGAGCGCCGTTGACCTGCGGTGCTGTGCGGCAGTGCCAGACGCTGACGCTGTTCCTGTACGAGCAGGGTTTCGGGCAGTTCGAGTTCGGCTACGGCTCGGCGGTCGGCGTCGCGCTCTTCGTCATGGTCGTGGCCATCGCCCTCGTCAACTACCTGCTGTCCGCGCGCATCAGGACGGACCGATGACGCGTCACCGCCACCCCGGCCGGGTCCGCTGGTGGACCTACCTGCTGCTCGTGCTGGCCACCGCCGCGTGCCTGTTCCCGCTGTACTGGATGTTCGTCGTCGCCACGACGGACACCGCGACCGCGACCCGGATGCCACCGGAGGTCGTCCCCGGCGACAACTTCCTCCACCTCGCGGGACTGGTGCTCGACACCGTGCCTTTCCTGCAATCGCTGCTCAACAGCGCGTTCGTGGCCACGGCGATCGGTGTGGGGCAGGCGGTGCTGTGCGCGCTGGCCGGTTTCGCCTTCGCCAAACTGAGCTTCCGCGGCCGCGACGTCCTGTTCGTGGTCGTCCTGCTCACGATGACCGTGCCCACCCAGCTGTCGGTGATCCCGCAGTACATGATCATGTCGTCGCTGGGCTGGGTGGACACGATGCAGGCCCTGATCGTGCCCGGCATGGCCAGCGCGTTCGGCATCTTCTGGATGCGCCAGCACATCAGCGCCACCATCGACGACGAGCTGATGCGGGCCGCCCGGGTGGACGGCGCGGGCACCTGGCAGGTCTTCTGGCGCATCGCGTTCCCGATCGTTCGCCCGGCGGCGTTCGTGCTCGGGCTGTTCGGGTTCGTGACCGCGTGGAACGACTTCCTGTGGCCGTTCATCGTGCTCAAGTCCCCGGAGCGCTACACCGCCCAAATCGCGATCAAGGCCCTGCAGAACAGCTACGACGTCGACCTCGGCCTGGCCATGTCCGGGTCGTTCCTGGCCACCATCCCGCTGGTCATCCTGTTCGTCCTCGTCGGACGGCGCATGGTCGCGGGCATCCTCGACGGCGCGTTCAAGGGCTGACGCCGTCCCGAGACAACCCCTGGAGCGACAGAACCGTGCCCGACTGGTCTTTCGACAACCCCGTCATCCCCGGGCTCCACCCCGACCCCAGCGTGTGCCGGGTCGGCGAGGACTACTACCTGGTGTGCAGCAGCTTCGAGTACTTCCCCGGAGTGCCGATCTTCCACAGCGGGGACCTGGTGCACTGGCGCCAGGTAGGCAACGTCCTCGACCGGCCCGCGCAGCTCCCGCTGCCCGCCGACTCGCCCGCGTCCGGCGGCATCTACGCCCCCACGATCCGCCACCACGACGGCCGGTTCTACGTGATCACGACCAACGTCGACGGTGGCGGCAACTTCATCGTCACCGCCGAGCGGCCGGAAGGGCCCTGGTCGGACCCCGTGTGGATCGACCTCCCCGGCATCGACCCCGACCTGGCGTGGGACGAGGACGGCTCCTGCTGGAGCGCCGTCCACGGCGTCCAGATCGCGCGTGTCGACCCCGATTCCGGGACGGTGCTGGAGGGGCCGCTGCCCGCCTGGCCGGGGACCGGTCTGCAGTGGCCCGAGGCGCCCCACCTGTACCGCGTCGGCGAGTGGTGGTACCTGCTGATCGCCGAGGGCGGCACCGAGCGCGGCCACACCGTCGCCGTCGCGCGCGCCCGCTCACCCCGCGGCCCCTGGGAGCCCGCGCCGACCAACCCGATCCTGACCCACCGCAGCACCGACCACCCGGTCCAGAGCACCGGCCACGCCGACCTCGTCACCACACCGGACGGGCAGTGGTGGATGGTGCTGCTGGGCACCCGCCCGCGGGGGTACAGCCCGATGTTCCACGTGCTGGGCCGCGAGACCTTCCTCGCCCCGGTGCGCTGGGTGGACGGCTGGCCGCGGGTCGGGCCGGTCACCCTCCGGGAACGGGCGCCCGGCCGCCCGCGGCCGGTGGCGGCGACCCCGGACCGGGACGAGTTCGACGGGACCGCGCTCGACCCCCGGTGGATCTCGCCGCGCTCGCGCCCGGACGGCTCCTGGTCGCTCACGGAGCGGCCGGGCTGGCTGGCGCTGCACGCCACCGGCCCGACGCTCGACCACCCCGGCCACACCTTCATCGGCCGCCGCCAGCGGTACCCCGAGTCCCGGACGGCCATCCGCGTGGACCCGGGCGCGGGCCGCGCCGGACTGTCGGTGCGCCTGGACGAGGCCCACCACTACGACCTGGAGATCGCGGACGGACGGGCCAGCGTCATCGCCCGCATCGGCCCGCTGCGCCAGAGCGTGGCCATCCGCCCCGTCCCCGCGGGCCCGCTGACCGTGTCCATCACCACCGCACCGGTCCGGCTGCGCGCCCCCGACCCCTCGGAGCCGACGGGCCTGCACGAGTGCGCGCCCGACTACCTCGCCTTCCACGTCGACGGCTACCAGGAGCCGATCGCCGAACTCGACGGCAGGTACCTCTCCACCGAGGTGGCCACCGGCTTCACCGGCCGCGTCATCGGCATGTACGTCACCGAGGGCACCGCGTGGTTCGACTGGTTCAGCCACGAGCCCTGGACCTCGGAGAGCGAAACCCTCACGTAGGGCACGACAGAACCGGGCGTGGCCATGGGGAAGGGGGAGACATGATGGATCAGGTCTCCCCCTTCCCCATGGCGCGGACGAACCCCCGCTGACGAACCGCTATGGGGTGGTGAGGTCGAACCGGCGGACTGTCACCGCGCCACCGAGGGACTGGGTGGCGTGGTTGAAGATGCCGTAGCGGTAGCCCATGAAGAACTGCCAGGCGTTGTTGAGGGTGAACGCGGGCCCGAGGGCCGTGAAGTTGGTGCCGTCGGTGCTGTAGGAGAACCTGGCCTGCCGGTTCGAGCCGGGCCGGATGTCGGCGTTCACCCGCAGCCAGATCCGGCCGCCGGAGACCGCCGTGCCCGCGGCCTCGGAGCCGGTGCCGGTCGTGCGCCAGCTGCTGTCCATGGTGAGGCCGTTGGTCATCACCACCCTGGTCGAGCCCGCCTCGCGCTTGACCCCGATCCACGCCGAGGACTGCCGCAGCATCGCCAGCCCGGCGCGGTCGCCGTCGCGCATCGTGGAGTAGTCCAGCTCGATGGTGGCCGTGGAGGTCGGGCCCTGGATGCGGTGGGTCAGGGTGTTGCGGGCGGCGTACAGGTCGTTGGTGACCGTGGCGGTCTGCAGCCGCAGCCCGTTGTTGACCGAGTACCGGCTGGTGTCGGGGTCGTGGTTCCACTCCCACTGCGGCCCCAGCGAGGTGCCCGCGAACGTGTCGGTGCCGGTTAGCGGCTTGACGGTCCTCGGTGGCTTGGGCACGTTCGGGTACGGGTAGTTGACGCCCCAGCCGCCGTTGACGGTCTGCACGACCGGCCAGCCGTCAGCCGTCCACGTGATCGGCGCGAGCGCGGGCACCCGGCCGCCGGGGTAGGCGTCGACGAAGGCCATGTAGTGCCACTGCCCGTTCTGGGTCTGCACGAGGCTGCCCTGGTGGGGCACTCCCCCGCCGGGGATCGGGCTGGGCATGTCCAGCAGGACCTGGCGCATCGAGTACGGGCCGAACGGGCCGCTGTCGGACTTGAGCACGTACTGGCCGTTGGCCGGGCGGGTGAGCCAGATGTAGTAGCTGCCGTTGCGCTTGTAGAAGCGGGCCCCTTCGAGGGTGCCCACGCTCGACGGGGTCTGGAAGACCTGCTGGGCGCGGACCTGCGAGCGTCCGTCTGCGGACAGCTGGGCCACGCTGATCGTGGTGTTGCCGTAGGCGACGTACATGGTGTCGTTGTCGTCGACGAGCATTCCCGCGTCGTAGTAGCAGTTGTCGATCTGGGCGTGCTTGCTCCACGTGCCGTCGACGGCGGACGCGGTGTAGATGTGGGTGTCGTTGAAGTCGATGCAGCCCGCCCAGTAGTAGGTGCGGTTGCTCGGCCGGTACTGCAGGGTCGAGGCCCAGATGCCGTTGACGTACGCCCGCTGCCCGTTCGTCAGGTCGTACTTCGTCCCGAAGTCCAGTGACGGCACCGCGTGCCCGGCGAACTCCCAGTTGACGAGGTCGTAGGAGCGCAGGATCGGCGCGCCGGGCGAGTAGTGCATTGTGGAGGATGTCAGGTAGTAGGTGTCGCCGACCCTGATCACCTCCACGTCGGCGAAGTCCTGCCAGACGACGGGGTTGGTGTAAGGGCTCGACGGCGGCCAGTCCCCCGGCTGCTGTGGCGTGGTGGTCGGCTGGCTGCCGACGCGCACCAGCTGCCACTGCTGGTTGCCGCCACCCCAGTCGTCGTACTGCACGATGTTCGCTCCGTCGGCGGTGGACGCGTTCTGCACCTCGACGGCCTTCCCCGAGTGGCGGCTGATCAGTCGCACATGGCCGTCGGTGGAGTCGGCCAGCCGGAACTGTTGGTTGGTGCCGTTGGTGTCAGCCCACTGCACGATCGCGCCGCCGTTCGCGGTCGACCAATTGTGGACATCCAGCACCTTGCCCGAATGCCGCGACCTCAACCGGTAGTAGCCGCCACCCGAGTCCACGAACTGCCACTGCTGCCAATTGCCGTCGTTACGCGACCACTGCGTTATCCGCGCACCATCGTTCGTCGCCTGGTTGTAGAGATCCAATGCCTTGCCACTGTTGCGATTGACCAACACGTACCACGCGCTGGTGTCCACCGACGCCGCCGACGACGGCGCGGTGCCCGCGATCATCAGGCTCCCGATCAGGGCGGAGACCACGGCCACGGCCAGCGCCCCCCATCGTTGTCGCCTGGTCCGCGGGGAAGTCCTCGTGCCGACCATGAGCACACTCCTTGTGAATGAGGTTCGGTCAGCCGACGCGGACCAGTTGCCACTGCTGGTTGTTGCCGCCCCAGTCGTCGTACTGCACGACGTTGCCCCCGTCCGCGGTGGACGCTCCCTGCACCTCCACTGCCTTCCCGGAGTGGCGGCTGACCAGCTTGGCGTAGCCATTGGTCACGGTGACCCGGAACTGCTGGTTGGTGCCGTTGGTGTCAGCCCACTGCACGATCGCGCCGCCGTTCGCGGTCGACCAGTTGTGGACATCCAGCACCTTGCCCGAATGCCGCGACCTCAACCGGTAGTAGCCGCCACCCGAGTCCACGAACTGCCACTGCTGCCAATTGCCGTCATTGCGCGACCACTGCGTTATCCGCGCACCATCATTGGTGGCCAAGTTGTACAGATCCAAAGCCTTGCCACTGTTGCGGTTCACCAGCACGTACCACGCGGTGGTGTCGATGTCGCCCGGCGGCGGGTCGCCACCCTCGTTGAGGGCGTTGAGCACGGCGGTGTAGGCGGGCTTCTTGTTGCCCGAACTGTCGAACAGCAGCGGGTTCTGCCCGGTTCGCCAGGAGTCGCTGTCGCGGATGCCCCACACGGTGATGCCGGTGCAGCGCGCCACGGCGAGGCAGGAGCGGGTGACGCTGGCGAACACGGTGGCCTGGTTGGAACCGGAGATGTCCAGCTCGGTGATCTGCACGTCCACGCCGAGATCGGCGAAGCGCTGCAGGTTCTGCTGGTAGTCGCCGGCCACCGAGTTGCTCAGGTGGGACTGGAAGCCGACGCAGTCGATCGGCACGCCCCGGGCCTTGAAGTCCCGGACCATGTTGTAGATGCCGGTGGACTTCGCGTTGATCCCGTCGGTGTTGTAGTCGTTGTAGCAGAGCTTCGCGCCGGGGTCGGCCGCTCGGGCGGCGCGGAAGGCCGCCTCGATCCAGTCGTTGCCGGTGCGCTGCAGGTTCGAGTCGCGGCGGCCGCCGCCGCTGCCGTCGGCGAAGGCCTCGTTGACGACGTCCCAGGAATGGATCTTGCCGCGGTAGTAGGACGCCACCCTGGTGACGTGGTTCATCATCGCCGAGCGCAGCGCGGTGCCGCTCATGTTCTGCGACCAGCCCGGCTGCTGCGCGTGCCACAGCAGGGCGTGCCCGCGGACCTTCATCCCGCGCGAGAGCGCGTGGTTGGCGATCCGGTCGCCGTTGCCGAAGGTGAAGTTCCCCTGGGACGGTTCGGTGGCGTCCCACTTCATCTCGTTCTCGGCGGTGACGCTGTCGAACTCGCGGTTGAGGATGGTGGTGTAGACGCTGTCGCTGAGCCTGCCCGCCGCGACCGCGGTGCCGAAGTAGCGCCCGCGCTCGGCTGCCGAGGTGGCCAGCGTGCTGCCCGCGGCGGCGGTGCCGGTGAGCGCCACGGTGATGCCCGCGACGAAGGAGCCGACGGCCATCACCGCTGTCGCTGCTCTGAGCCGCCGTCGTAGCCGTCCGTCGATGTGACTGGTCGCTGATCGCGCCATGTGCGTGTCCACGCTTCCAGGAGGAGGGGGGTCCGCACACCGGGCAGTGTCCGATCGGGTGACCGGCGCGGAATGTTAGCGCTAACATTCCGCGCCGCGCCACAACCCCGGCATGCGGGTTTCATGAGATGCGGCAATCCCCCGGCGACGGGACGGCGGTGCGGCGCCGCGGGCGCTGCGAGGTCGCTCCATCGCTGCGCACGGCGGCCCCTCTCGCCGTCGTCGACGGTGGGGTGGCCATCCCGGCCGAAGCTGAAAGTTTCGGCCGAGTTACCAGAACTTCGTACCTCAATGTAGCCACACGTCTGTACAGCGTCAACGGATCGGTGGTGGAGCGCGTTCGACAACCAGGTCAGTTCGACTGCCAAGCCGAGAGTTTCACCGGATGCGCGGCAGCGCTGGTGTGGAGAGGGTCGCGTCCCGCGTCGATAGACTTCGGCCATGACCGACTCCACCGAATCCGCACGTGACGCCCAGGGGGTCCTCACCCTGGCGCAAATCGCGGAGCTCGCCGGGGTGTCGGCCGCCACGGTGTCGAAGGTGGTGAACGGTCACCAGGAGGTCGCCTCCGACACCAGGGCGATGGTCGAGTCCGTGATCCAGCGGCACGGGTACCGCAGGCAGAAGAGGCAGGCGAAGGCCCCGCTGCTGGAAGTCGTGTTCCACGAGATCGCCGGGCCCTACCCGGTCGCCGTGCTCAACGGGGTGGAACGGGCCGCGCGGGGACACGGGCTGTCCATCGTGCTGACCCAGCTGCAGGGCAGGCACGAGCCGGGGCGCAGCTGGACCGACACCGTGCTCACCCGCAGGCCGACCGGCGTGGTCATGGTGTTCTCCGAACTCACCGCGAGCCAGCAGGTGCAGCTGGCCAACCGCGAGATCCCCTTCGTGCTGGTCGACCCGACCGGCGAGCCCGACCACGGCGTGCCGTCGGTCGGGGCGGACAACTGGAGCGGCGGCCTCGCGGCCACCCGGCACCTGGTGGGGCTCGGCCACCGGCGCATCGCGATCATCACCGGCCTGCCGCACCTGCTCTCCGCCCGCGCCCGCATCGACGGCCACCGCGCCGCGCTCGACGAGGCCGGGCTGCCTGCCGACCCGGCACTGGTCCGGGAGGGCAGCTTCCAGATCGCGGACGGCTACCGGCAGACCAGGGCGCTGATGCGCCTGCCCGACCCGCCGACGGCGATCTTCGCCAGCAACGACGGCGAGGCCCTCGGCGTCTACCAGGCGGCGCACGCCCTCGGCCTGCGCATCCCCGACGACCTCAGCGTCGTCGGGTTCGACGACCTGCCGCCCGCGGAGATCATGATTCCGGCGCTGACGACCGTCCGCCAGCCGCTCGGCGAGATGGCCGCGACCGCGACGGAGCTGGTGGTCGAGCTGTCCAAGGGGATGCGGGCCCGCAGTCACCGGGTCGTGCTCCCCACCGAGCTGGTGGTGCGCGCGAGCACCGCGGCCCCACGGCGGCGACTCACCCTCTGACCGGCCCCCAGCGCGGTCGATGCAGGCGTCCTCCGGGACAATTGTCCACAGTGGTCCGAAGCTCTCCAGACTTGCCCGCGGGCTCCGGAGGGCGTCAAGATTGCGAAAAGCCCGCCGTCACCGCGCGCGGTGGACGGACACGGCGTAGTCGCCGTCGGCGAAGGCAACCCCCGACCAGGTCGAATACCGCTCCGCGAGAGCGAGACCGGCGGCGGCGCAGTGCTCGTCGTACTCGGCGGTGGTGTAGCCGCGGTCCAGTGAGAAGCCCGCGATGAGCACGCCGCCCGGCGCGACGTGCCGGGCGACGCCCGCGACCAGGGCGGGCTGCGTGCCCGGCCCGGTGAACAACGGAACGTTGCCCGCCATCACCACCACGTCGAACACCCGGCCGAGGTCGAGGTCGGCGAGGTCGGACTCGTGCCAGGTGATGTGCGGGGCCCGGCGCCGGGCGGTGGCCAGCATCGACGGGTCCACGTCCACCCCCACGACCTCGATCCCGTGCCGCGCCAGCTCGATCCCCACCCGCCCGGTCCCGCACCCGGCGTCGAGCACGGTGGCGGGCCGGTGATCGCGGACGAACCCGGCCTCCCCGTGCACGTCGACCCCGCTGTCGGCCAACCGGTCGAACCGTCCTTGGTAGTCCTCGCCATCCCACGTCACCGCGCCACCGTGGCACACCCAGCTCTCGCCGTCATCCCCACCAGGACCCCGAGACCGAGAAGGGCGGCGCCACGGGGTCAGCGGCGTCCTGCTCACCTGGTGCCCCCAGCCTGCCTTCGAGGCCACCGATCGCGGCTGCCCCTCAATGCCCGCGGCCACCCGGCGGTCTTCAGGGCGGCCGGTCGGTGACGAGGAGCGGGCCCAGCGCCGTCCCGGTCGGCACCGCTTCGGCCCAGGGGCCGGTCGGGGACCAGCCGCTGTTGAGGTCGAAGTGGATGGTCCGACCGGCGGGGTCGAGGTCGATCAGCACTCCCGGGCCGTCGGCGGCGGTCAGTGGCAGGCCGGTCGCCCTCGGCTGGGCCGTCATCTCCAGGAACACCCTCGGCAGCGGCTCGACCACGGCCTTGGTGCCGCCGAACAGCGGGATCGCGCACACCGGGGCGGTGCGGCCGTCCGGCGCGGACTGGGCCAGGCCCGCGCCGAACCCGGTCGTCGTCTGGTTGAGCACGGTCAGCGCGCCCGGTGCGCCCTGTGCCTCGACGCGCCCGGTGCCGGTGGCGGCGGTGACCAGCAGGGTCGCGCCGAGGTCGGCGGGGTAGGTGTTGCGGAGGGTGACCCCGTCCCCGGCCGGGGCGGTGTAGGCGGCGTAGTCGGTGTTCCACGCCAGGTCGGTGCTCATGGCGAACGTGCCGGTCTGGAACCACAGCAGCGGCACACCGCGTGGCGCGGCCCGGACCGCGACGCAGGCCAGCAGGCGGTGGCCGGAGGCGGCCAGCTGGTCGACCGTCGTGTCGTCCATGAGCACCGTGACCCGCGGCATCTACATGTCCACGGCGAAGGGGTAGTGGTAGGCGTCGCTCTTGAAGTCCAGGACGTTGTCGAGGACGAACACCGAGCTCTCGCTGGTGAGGATGTGGTCGAGGCCGTTGGCGAACGCCTGGCCCTGGTCGTCGGTGATGTAGACGCTGCTGTCGTCCCACCTGGAGAACGGGTGCGTGACCGCGCCCTGGAGCAGGTTGTTGAGCGAGCCCGCGTAGTTGAAGTCGCCGCAGACGGCGGTCGGGCTGGGCTGGTTCTGCGCCGCTCCGAGCAGGTGGTTGAGCACCGCGACCGCGCACGCCACCTGCGGGCCCCCGGTGTCGGCGTGCCAGTCGAGCACGGTCACCCCGCCGCCCGCGGCCAGGCGCAGGTCGACCCGCACGGGCGGGCGCAGGTGGTTGCCGATCGGGTCCTGGAAATTGCGCGGGTAGTAGTACCCCAGGTTGGCATGTCCACTGAAGACAGCGGTGCGGTAGAAGATGAGGTAGCCGTCGGTGCTGTTGACCCACTGCGGGTTGTTCGGGTTGTCCTGGCTGTACACCTGCAGGACGTTGTAGTACGCCGACCACCCCGGCACGGCGTTGTCCAGCGCCCGCACGAACGGGGTGGTCGGGCCGGGCGGGCCCAGGGGGACGTTCGAGTCGAGGATGCCCTGCGGGCACTCCTGCAGGCAGATGACGTCCACGCCGTGGTTCACACCCAGGCGGACGATCTTCTCCACGCGTTGCACGGGCGTGCTGGTCGGCAGCGTCCCGTGGTAGACGTTCCACGTCAGGTACACGGTCATGGCGGGCTCCTTGGTCGGACGGGGACGCCCGCGCCGGGCGGCGGACCCGGCGCGGGCGCGAGGACGTCGGGTCAGACGCGCGCGCCGTTGCCCACGGCGACCGACGCGGGCGGGTCGGCGGGCGTGCGGCCTGCCGGGACGAACGGGTCGTCGAGCACCTCGGGCGTGGCCTCGATGAGCAGCGGCACGAGGTTGGCGTTGGCCGGGACCGCCCGGCCCCACGGGGCGCCGCCCCACGACCAGCCCTGGTTGATGTCGTAGGACACCGTCCGGCTGCGCCCGCCGGTCAGGTCGACCAGGACGCCCGGGCTGTAGGCCTTCTCGATGACGGTCCCGGTGTTGACCGGCAGCGAGGAGAACATCAGCAGGACCCGCTCGATCGGGGCGATCACGTCGAGGTGGCTGCCGTACAGCGGGAACGCGCACATCGGCGTGGACTTGCCGGTGAACTGCGCCTGCGAGATGCCGCAGGTGAACGGCGTGGTCGTCAGGTTGTGAATGGAGAGCGCGCCCGCGGTCCCGCCCTGCACGACGGCGCCGGTGCCCTTGGGGCTGGTCACCTCCAGGGTGTCGCCCAGGTCGGTCAGGTAGGGGTTGGCGGCCCGGATGACACCGCCGGGGATGATGGAGCTGGTGGAGGTGTACGTCTGGTACTGGACGGTCCAGTCGACGTAGGTCTCGGTCGCGAAGTTCGTGCTCTGGAACCACACCAGCGGCGAGCCGGGCATGGTGGTGCGCACGCCCTTGAAGCCGTAGAGGACGAAGTTGGCGCTGTCGAGGGTCTCGACGGTCTCCTGGGACATATCGATCTCGATCTGGTAGTCAGCCATGGGATTCCTCCGAAAGTGTTGGAGCGGGCCACTCCTGCGGGTGAATTCGGGCCGGTCTGTTGTGTAGCAACCCGTGCCGACAACGTTAGGAACCCCGTGCAGACGCGGCGCAGATCCGGCGCAGACGCCCCGATCGCGGGATCGCGCGAAGGCATGTCCGGACCGGACAATGGGTGTCGCGCGTGGACAGACGGGGGTGGACATGGCACTCGCCGTACGGCTCACGGGCGAGGTGGCCGTCGAGCGCGGCGGCCTGCCCGCCGCGGGCCGGGCGCTGCGGTCCACCCAGGCCCAGGCCGTGCTCGCCCTGCTGGTGCTCGAACGCGCGCGCCCGGTCGGCCGCGACGAGCTGGCCGCGCTGCTCTGGGGCGACGACCCGCCGTCCTCGTGGGAGTCCGTGCTGCGCACCGCCGTCGCCAGGGTGCGGGCCGCCCTCGCCGACGCCGGGCTCGACGGCCGGTCCGCGGTCAGGGCCACTCCCGGCGGGTACCGGACGACCCTGCCCGCCGACACCGCCGTCGACGTGGAGCAGGCCATCGCCGACGCCGACGCGGGCCTGGCCGCCCTCGACGCCGGTCTGCCCGCAGGCGCGGTGTGCCGCCTGGCGGCGGCGGAGGCGGTGGCGGGCGCGCCGTTCCTGGTCGGGACCGAGGGCGCCTGGGTGGGCGCGTGGCGAACCCGGCTGCGGGCGCTGCGCGTGCGCGCGCTGGAGGCGCTGTGCCGGGCCAGGACCGCCACCGGGCAGGCCGCCGAGGCCGCGCTGGCCGCCAGGGAGGTCATCGACCTCGACCCGTTCCGCGAGTCGGCGCACCGGCTGCTGATGACCGCGCTGGCGGCGGCGGGCAACCGGGCCCAGGCCCTGGTGGTCTACGAGCAGTGCCGCGCCCTGCTGGCCGAGGAGCTGGGCGCCGACCCGTCCCCGGAGACCGAGGCGGTGTTCCTCGGGCTGCTCGACACCGGGTCCCGGCCAGTCCCCCGGCCGCGGGCCGACCTGCCCGCCCGGCTGCGCGCGGAGAGCGGCGGCCTGCTGGTCGGGCGCCTCCGCGAGGTCGCCGCGGTCCGCGAGGCGATGGTGCGCGACACCCAGGGCCCGCCGTCGCTCGCGCTGGTGGCGGGCGAGGCGGGGATGGGCAAGACGGCACTGGTCGCGCACGCCGCGAGGTCCGCGGGAGACGCGGGTGCGCTGGTGCTCCACGGCCGCTGCGACGAGGAGGTCGTCCTCGCGTACCGGCCGGTGGTGGAGTGCGTCGCGCAGCTGGCCGCGCACCTGCCCGCCGAGACCGTCGCCGAGCACGTCGCCGTCTACGGCGCGGGCCTGCCCCGGCTGGTGCCCGAGCTGCGGGTTCCGGTGCCCGCCGCCGACCCGGGCGCCGACCAGCAGACCGAGCGGCACCTGCTGTTCCGGTCGGTGGCCGCGCTGCTGGCCTCCGCCGCCGCCGACCGGCCGCTCGTCCTGGTCATCGACGACCTGCACTGGGCGGACAAGCCCTCGCTGCTGCTCCTGCGCTACCTGGCCACCGCCGCCGACCCGGCCCGGCTGGCCTTGGTCGCCACCTATCGCGACGGCGACCTCGCGGGCGACGCCGAGCGGACCGTGCGGGAGTTGCTGGGCCTGCCGGGGGCGCGCCGGGTGGCGCTGGCCGGGCTGGGCGACGACGACCTGGTCCCGCTGGTGGAGTCCGCCGCCGGACAGCGGCTGGGCGGGGCCGCCGTCGCCTGGGCGCACGCGGTCGGCCGGGAGTCCGGCGGCAACCCGTTCTTCGCCCGCGAGCTGCTGGCCCACCTGGTCGAGACCGGCTGGTCGGCGGCGGACCCGGCCGATATCGGGCTGCCGGAGACCGTGCGCGAGGTCGTCGCCCGCCGCGTCGACCGGCTGGGCGGGCGGGTGCCCGCCGTGCTGGCCTGCGCGTCGGTGCTCGGGCAGGAGTTCGACCTGGCCACCCTGGCGGTGGCGGCGGGCGAGACCGAGGACGACGTGCTCGACGGCCTCGACCGGGCGGTGGGCGCCGGGCTGCTGGTGGAGCGGGCGGGCGACGAGTTCGCCTTCCGGCACGCCCTGGTGCAGCGGACCACGTACCAGCGGATGGGCGAGACCCGCAGGCGGCGGCTGCACCGGGCGGTGGCGCGCGCCCTGGAGTCGGGGCCGCTGCCGGGGGCCCGCGTGGGTGAGCTGGCCCGGCACTGGCTGCTCGGGCACCGCCCCGACGAGGCCGGGCACGCCGCGGGCGCCGCCCGCGCGGCCGGGGTCCGCGCCCTCGCCGACCTGGCCCCCGACCAGGCGCTGCGCTGGTTCACCGAGGCGCTGTCGCTGGTGGCGGCGGGCGACCCGCTGCGCGTCGACGTCCTCATCGGGCTCGGCGAGGCCCAGCGCGGCGTCGGCGACCAGGCCTACCGCGAGACGCTGCTGACCGCGGGCAGGCTGGCGGAGGCCGGTGGCGACACCGCCCGGCTGGTGTTGGCCGCGGTGGCCAACAACCGCGGATCCGTGTCGAGCAGCGGCCGCACCGACACCGAGCGGGTCGCGCTGCTGGAGTCGGCCATCGCCGCGATCGGCGACGACCCGCACCCGCAGCGCCCCCTGCTGGGCGCGACCCTGGCCGTGGAGCTGCTCGCCGACGACCAGGCGGACCGGCGGCGCGCGCTGGCCGACGGCGCCGTGGACCGGGCCCGCGCCCTCGGCGACCCCGGGGTGCTCGGCCGGGTGCTGGCGCTGCGCTTCGAGGCGACCTGGGCCCCGGCGACCCAGGTGCGCAGGCTCGCCGACACCGCCGAGCTGCTGGGGCTGGCGGGCGGCTCGGCGGACCGGCGGCTGCGCTTCCTGTCCGCCCGGCTGCGGGCGATCGCCTGCTGGGAGGCGGGCCTGCTGGCCGAGTCCGACGCCAGGGTGGCCGAGGAGCTGCGGATCGCCGCCGACATCGGGGAGCCGTACCTGCGCTGGGTGGCCGCGCTGTCCGAGGCGGGCAGGCTCCAGGCCGCCGCCCGCCTGGCCGAGGCGGAGGCCGCCGCCGAGGCGGCCCTGCGCCTGGGCACCGACGCGGGCGAGCCGGACGCGGTCCTGGCCTACGGCGCGCAGCTGATGGGCCTGCGCCGCCAGCAGGGCCGGGCCGGGGAGCTGCTCCCCGCGCTGTCGGGGATGGTCGACTACTCCGACTACGACATGCGCCCGGCGATCGCGCTCATCCACACCGAGGACGACGACCTGGACGCCGCCAGGGCCGCGGTCGGCGACGTGCTCGACCGGCCGCTGCCCGAGCCCGCGTCGCAGTTGCAGGTGCAGCACCTGTGCCTGCTGGCGGTGGTCGCCTCCGCGCTCGGCGAGGGGTCCGCGTGCCGCCGCCTGTACGAGCGGCTGCGCCCGTGCTCCGGGCTGCTGCAGCTCAACCAGGTGGTCCGGGAGGGCCCGATCGACTACCAGCTGGGCCTGGTGGCGTGCGGCGCGGGCGAGCTGGACACCGCTGTGGAGCACCTGACCGCGGCGGTGCGGGACGCCGCGGCCCTGCCGTACTGGTTGGCCGAAGCCCAGGTCGCCCTCGCCGACGCGCTGCTGCGCCGGGGCGGTGCGGATTCCGCCGCCCGGTCGCTGGTGGAACGGGCGTGCGCGACGGCGGTCGCGCACGGTTTCGGGGGCACCGCGCGGAAGGCGGGGCGGGTCAGGGTCGGTGCAGGCGGCGGGTGACGGCCATGCGCTGCGGCTGGGACAGGACGGGGAACATCACGTCCAGGTAGAACAGCAGGAACATCCCGTAGGCCAGGACGTGGTGGCGGGGCAGCGGGTACGGGCTGCCGAAGGCGTAGTTGGCGATGGCCATGGCGGAGTCGAGCGCGCCCTCCTCGGAGTCCGTCGTGGTGTTGTTGCCCGCGAAGTAGACGTTGGTGTCCTGCTGGCCCGCCATCGGGAACCAGCCCTTGCCCTGGGCGCGGTAGAGGGTCTTCTTCGGACCCGCCATGTACGTCGCCGACCACATGCCGTGCGTCCACTCGCGGTGGAACTTCACCGTGTCCGGCCTCGGCCTGCGGGCGGGCCTGCCCTTCTCGCCGTACATGGTCAGGTAGAGGCCGTCGGCGGCCGGGTCGGCCATCAGGTTCTTGAGGACGAACGTGGTGTAGGTGTCGGCCAGGTCGTAGTGCGGCCAGCGGTCGAGGCCCGCGTAGGCGGCGGTGAACTGGAGCGTTTCGAGCTGCCCGCGCATCCGCGGGGCCAGGACCTCCACGTCGGTGTGGACGTAGCACTCGCCCCACATCAGCGGCCACTGGGACTTGGCGACGTAGGGCGCGTAGCAGGTCTCCCACAGGGCGCGGTTCCGGTCGTTGTCGAGCAGGTCGGCGTTGGTCCACATGTCGGTGGTGAGGACGACCTTGTCGAACACCTCCTCCCGCTCCCCGTCGGCCGACACCCAGCGCACGTGGACCGGGCGCCCGGGGTGCTCGGTGTCCGTCCACACCGCCGTGGCCGTGGCGCCCAGGCGGACCCGCGTGGTGAGCGTCGTCGCGGCGCGCGAGGCCATGGCCCGCACCCAGGACGAGCTGCCGTCGGTGAAGCGGGACCAGCCCTTGCCGGGCTGGGTGAACGACCCGAGCGGGGTGGCGCAGAACGGGATCGTGTCGAACAGCGGCGCGAGGTCGGCGAAGGTGACCTGGTCCAGGTTGGCGTTGCCGTAGCCGTTGATGATGCTCAGGTAGGGCGAGACGAAGTAGCCGGCGAACGTGGCGGGGTCGGTGATGCCGCGCGGGTCGCGGAAGAAGTCGGCGACGGTCCGGCCCGCCCAGCCGTCCCACACCGAGCGCTCGATGAACTCGGTGAACGCACGGGCGTCGGCGGCCATCTGCGGGCTGTACAGGGCGAAGTCGGGGCCCTGCTGGTAGGCGGGGAAGTTGCCCCAGTTGGCGGGCGCCCCGGTGTCGGGCCGATCGGGGAACGCGCAGCCCACGCGCAGGTCGTCGAACGCGGTGAGCGGCACGCCCGCGAAGTCGGGGGACCGCAGCATCACGGCGACGTTCGGGTACACCAGCTCGGAGATCAGCTGCACGCCGACGTCGACGTCGACGATGCCGCCGTTGTAGGCGATCGGCACGGTCAGGGAGTGGCCGCCCAGCTGGTCGTCGTCGTGCAGGAGGGTCGCTTCCCACTCCCCGCACACCGTCGGGTCCTGGGCCAGCGCCCACAGCAGGGATGCCCCGGTCGCGCCGCCGCCGACCACGCAGACTCGCTTCACGCACCGCAGCGTAAAAGGGAAAACGGCCTGCGGGCGGCGACGTCACCCGACCGTGCGCTACGTCCACTCCACCCGGGATCAGCGCAGGCTGAGCAGGAGGACGGCCTTCCCGCCCTGGATGGCGGTGATCCGGAAGACCTGGTCGTTGGTCTGCTGAACCGAGCCGACCGGGCCCCCGATCGAGGTGGTGAAGCCACTGGACGAGCCCGACAGGCTGACGGTGTCCCCGGTGACGGTGACCGTCATCGGCCCGCTCGGCCCCTTGTTGGGCAGTGAGTCGCCGGTCGTGACGATGACCTCGCAGCGGCCGTCGGCGCAGGCCCGGAGATCGCGCCCGTCCGCGGCTCTGAGCGCCGCCCCGCCTGACGGATGGGTCGTCGGCTCGCTCGTGGGCTGGGCCGTTGGCTCGGTCGCCGTTGCCTCGGTCGCCGTCGGCTCGGTCATCGGTTCGGTCGTCGTCGTGGTGGTCGCGGGCGGCGTGGCCGATGCCGCGCTTCGCGGCTCGCCGTCGGTGCTGCAGCCAAGCAGCAGAGCCGCGGGCAGTGCGATCAGCATTCGCTTGATCATGGCCGTCACCCTACGTCGGCCGCGGCGGCGCCCCCGTCACCCGGCCCGCGTCGCGAGCAATCATGAACACCGTTCAGATACAGGTGTTGGCTGACGGCAGGCGGTGTCGTGGCCGTACGCTCTTGCGCGACCCACCACCGCCGGGTGTCGGTGACGTCACGAGCTGATCGTTCGGCGCGCCCGCCCCCGGTGCGCGAGAGTTGGCCACGGCATCGCCCACCTCTCGCTCGGACCACCGGCCGGTCAGGTCGGAATTCGGGTGGGCGGTCGGGCGGCGAAGCGGTGTGGATGTGGTCGGGTTGAGCGAGAGGGCGCCTGGTGACGCGTTCGGGTGACGGTGAGCAGGAGTTGCCGGAAGTGGGCGTTTTCGCCGCTGACGGCGTGGTCGGCGCCGACCTCGCCGTCGTGGACTGGGCGGCGACACCGCTGGGGCCGCCGGAGGGCTGGCCGCAGAGCCTGCAGACCGCGGTGCGCATCCTGCTCTCGTCGAAGTTCTCGATGTGGATGGCGTGGGGCCCGGACCTGACGTTCTTCTGCAACGCCGCCTACCGCCGCGACACGCTGGGGCGGAAGTACCCGTGGGCGCTGGGGCGGCCCGCCCGGGAGGTGTGGGCGGAGATCTGGGAGGACATCGGTCCGCGGATCACCCGGGTGCTGACCACGGGGCAGGCGACCTGGGACGAGGCGCTGCTGCTGTTCCTGGGGCGCTCGGGGTACCCGGAGGAGACCTACCACACCTTCTCCTACAGTCCGCTGTGGGACGACGCGGGCGCCGTCGTGGGGATGCTGTGCGTGGTCAGCGAGGAGACCCAGCAGGTCATCGGCGAGCGCCGGATGACCACGCTGCGGGACCTGGGCTCCGATCCGAGCGTGGTGCGCACCGAGCAGGAGACGCTGGCCTTCTCCGGGCAGCAGCTGAGCCGGAACCCGCGGGATCTGCCGTTCACCCTGACCTACCTGTTCCAGGACGGCGGCGAGGCGCGGCTGGCGGCCGCCACCGGCTTCCCGGCCCGGCATCCGGCCGCCCCGGCGACACTGCCGGTCGACGGCTCAGCGGTGTGGCCGGGGGCGGCCCTGGCCCGCGCGGAATCCGTGCTGATGGACCTCCACGGCGAGGCGTTCGCCGACCTGCCCGCCGGTGAGTGGCCGGAGCCCCCGACGCGGGCGCTGGTGGTGCCGCTGCTGCGCCAGGGCAACGCGCCGTACGGGTTCCTGGTGGCCGGGCTCAACCGGTACCGGGCACTGGACGATGGCTACCGCGGGTTCATCGAGCTGGTCGCCGGGCACGTCGCGGTGGGGATCGCCAGCGCCCGCAGCTATCAGGCCCAGCAGCGGCGCGCGGACGAGCTGGCCGAGCTGGACCGGGCCAAGACCGCGTTCTTCTCCAACATCAGCCACGAGTTCCGCACCCCGCTCTCCTTGATCACCGGTCCGGTCGACGAGCTGCGCCGCCTGCTGGGCGATGCCGACGAGCGCGTGCGCGAGGAGCTGGAGGTCATCCACCGCAACGGCCTGCGCCTGGTCAAGCTGGTCAACTCGCTGCTCGACTTCTCCCGCATCGAGGCGGGCCGGATGCGGGCCCGCTACGAGCCGATCGACCTGGCCGCCGTGACCGCGGAGCTGGCGAGCGTCTTCCGCTCGGCGGTCGAGAAGGCGGGGCTGGAATTCAGGATCGACTGCCCTGCCCTGGCCGAGCCGGTCCACCTGGACCGCGGCATGTGGGAGAAGGTGATCCTCAACCTGCTCAGCAACGCGCTGAAGTTCACCTTCGACGGCTCCGTCCGCGTGAGCGTGCGCGCCGCGGACGAGCACGCCGAGGTCGTCGTCGCCGACACCGGCATCGGCGTGTCCGCCGAGGAACTGCCCAGGCTGTTCGAGCGGTTCCACCGCGTCGAGAACACGCGGTCCCGCTCGAACGAGGGCAGCGGCATCGGACTGGCGCTGGTGAAGGAGCTCGTCGGCCTGCACGGCGGCACGATCACCGCGGACAGCGCGGAGGGCGTGGGGACGACGTTCACGATCCGCCTGCCCCTCGGGACGGCCCACCTGCCCGCCGGGTCGCTGGCGCCGGGAGGCTCCGGTGCGGGGGTCTCCGTGACCGCCGAGCCGTACCTGCAGGAGGCCCTGCGGTGGCTGCCCACCGACACGGCGGGCTCGGCGCAGGCGGGAGCGCCCGCGTTCACCTCGGGGCCGACGGTGCCCGCGCGCGTGCTGGTCGCCGACGACAACGCCGACATGCGCGAGTACCTCAGCCGCCTCCTCGTCGAGGCCGGCTACCAGGTCGACACGGCCACCGACGGCCAGGCCGCGCTGGAGGCGGTCCGCGCCGCGGCGCCCGACCTCGTGGCCAGCGACGTGATGATGCCCCGGCTCGACGGGCTGGCCCTGGTCGCCGCGCTGCGCGCGGACCCGCGCACCGCGTCGGTCCCGGTGTTGCTGCTCTCCGCGCGGGCCGGGCAGGAGGCCTCGATCGAAGGGCTGCAGGCGGGCGCCGACGACTACCTGGTCAAGCCCTTCGCCGCCGCCGAGTTCCTGGCGCGCGTCCGGGCCAACGTGGAGCTGGCGCGGCTGCGCAACCACCACATCCGCTGGCGGACCGCGCTGGTCGACTCCCTGCAGGAGGCGTTCTTCGTCTGCGACGAGGACGGCGCCGTCATCGAGATCAACACCGCGTTCACCGACATCCTCGGCTACGGGGCCGAAGGACTGCCCTACCCGCCCAACCAGCCGTGGTGGCCGGACGCGGCCACCGATCCCGAAGCCCACCAGCAGGTGACCGACGTCGTCGCCGGGCTGCGGGAGCACATCCAGGGCAGCTGCACCATCCCGGTCACCCACCGCGACGGGCACCGGCTGTGGATCACCGCCACCTTCAACCAGGCCCACGACCCCGACACCGGGCGGCGGGTGTCCGTCGGCACCTTCCGCGACGTCACCGCCGAGCACTACGCCATCCAGCGGGACAACGCGCTCGCCTCGCTGAGCACCCGGCTGTCCGAGGCGACCGACGTGACCGACGCGCTGACCGGCACGCTGGCCGAGCTCAAGGACCTGTGGCGGGCGCGGATCGTGCTGGCCGCCGTCTACGAGCACGGCGACGAGCCCACCCTCACCAGCACCGACCCCGCGGCCACCTGGCGGGAGCTGCCCGACGAGCGCCGCCTGCTCCTCACCGAACTGCGACAGGGCCCCCCGCTTACCCCGATGAGCGACCCGACCGGCGCGGGCATCTTGCTCGACCACCCGGACGGGCCGCTGGTCCTGTGGATCGACCTCGGGCCCCTGCGCCCCTTCACCACCGAGGACGAGCTGCTGCTGTCACTGCTCGCCGGGCACCTGGCGCAGGGACTGGGCCGGGCCCAGCAGATCGACCAGCAGCGCGAGACCGCCATCGCCCTGCAGCGCGCGATCCTGGGCCCCGCCCACCTCCCAGCGGGCTTCGGCGTGCGCTACCAGCCCGCCACCCGCCGCCTGGAGGTCGGCGGCGACTGGTACGACATCATCACCCTGCCCGACGACCGCATCGGCATCGTCGTCGGCGACTGCGTCGGCCGGGGGCTGCAGGCCGCCAGTGTCATGGGGCAGCTGCGCAGCGCCTGCCGGGCCCTGCTGCTGGAGAACCCCAGCCCCTCCCGCACGCTGATGGCGCTGGACCGGTTCGCGGCGAGCCTGTCCGGCGCGCTGTGCACCACCGTGTTCTGCGGTGTCCTCGACCCGGAAACCGGGCGCCTGACCTACTCCAGCGCCGGGCACCCGCCGGGCATCCTCGCCCATTCCGGCGGCGGCATCGACCTGCTGGCGGACGGCCGCTCCGTGCCCCTGGCCATCCAGCCCGGCAGGTTCCGCCCGGAAGCCGAGTGCGCCATCCCCGCCCGCGCCACCCTGCTGCTCTACACCGACGGCCTGGTCGAGCGGCGGCGCCGCTCGCTCAGTGAGGGCATCGACCGGGCGGGCGCGGCCGTGCAGGCGGGCAGCGACCTCCTCGTCGACGACCTCGCCACCCACGTCATGGGCGCACTGGCCCCCGCCCGCGGCTACGACGACGACGTCGCCCTCCTGCTCTACCGCCATCCCGGCCCGCTGGAGGTGACCTTCCCCGCCGAAACCGGTGAGCTCACGCCCGTCCGCCACACCCTGCGCCGATGGCTGGACACGGTGCGGGTCCCCACGCAACTGACCCACGACGTCCTCGTCGCCGCGGGCGAGGCCTGCGCCAACGCCATCGAGCACGCCAACCCCAGCGCCCCCATCCACCTGCGCGCCGAGGCCCTGGTCCACACCCTGCGCCTCACCGTCTCCGACAACGGCGCCTGGCGGACCCCGCGCCCGGAGGCCAACCCCCACCGCGGCCGGGGCATAACCCTCATGCGCACCCTCATGCAGCACGTCACCATCACCCCGAGCGCCACGGGCACCACCGTCGACATGTCAACGAGGATTTCTTGATGACCACTTCCCTCACGCTGACCCCGGGCAGGCGCAGCGATGGAACCGCCCTCCTGACGGTCGCGGGCGAGATCGACATGAGCAACAGCGAAACCTTCGCCGACGCCCTCGTCGCCACGAACGGCCCGCTCGTCATCGACCTGACCTCCGTGGAATACCTCGACAGCGCAGGCCTGACCGTCCTGTTCACCCACGCCGACCGCATCGAGCTCATCGCTCCCCCGCTCCTGTCCCCCGTCCTCACCATCTCCGGCCTCTCCGACCTGGTGACCATCCACAACGCGAACCCGAATCCGGACAACCCTGAGCAACCATGACAACGCGCACAACGCCGTCGAGTCTGACGTCTTTCGCGTCGTAATTGGACATCGGAATCTTGGGCCTGGTCGGTTTGACAAACCGTTGACGAGATATCAGGTCGGGTGTATCGCGGGCATATCGAAAATCGCATACGGCATCGCAACGGTTCCGCGTCTTCAGTAGAGGACATGAACCACAGCGCGTCCGTACATGTGGTTTGTCGATCGGGAAAGGACCGTGATCGTGAACTCTGATTCCGCGGGTGGGATCGACCGGCGGCGGTTGCTCGGATGGGGTGGGCTGACGGCAGGCGTGGCGGCCGGTGCGCCGCTGGTGGGCGCCGGGCTCGCCCACGCCGCGCCCGAGTCGTCCGGGCGCGGTCGAATCCCGCCGGACACCCGGCCAGGCGGGGCCTACGACCGGTACGTGGCGACACTGGCCGCAGAGGACAAGTTCTCCGGTGTGGTGCTGCTGTCGTACCGGGGCCGGACGGTGCTGTCACGCAGTTACGGCATGGCTGACCGGGAGAAGGGGATCGGCAACCACGAGGGCGTCGCGTTCAACCTCTCCTCGGCGAGCCAGCCGTTCCTGGCGGTGGCGATCCTGCAGTTGGTGCAGCAGGGCAGGGTGGCGCTGTCGGACACGGTGGGCAAGCACCTGACGGGCTTCGCCCGGGAAATCGCCGAGCAGGTAACCATCCACCACCTGCTCACCGGCACCTCCGGCCTGGACGCCCCGATGCCGGACTGGCACCGCGTCTTCCACAGCAGGGAGGAAGTGCGCGAGTACCACCAGCAGTGGGCCCGGCAGGCAGAGTTGGTGGCCGTTCCCGGTTCGAACGACAACGGCCACCGCCCTGGTGGGGGCGCGGCCCTGTCCATCGCCGCGCAGGTCGTGGAGGCCATGTCCGGCATGACGTTCTGGGACTACGTGCACCGGCACGTCTTCGGGCGCTGCGGCATGACCGGCTCGGCGTACTACACCAGGCAGCAGTGGCTCACCGACGAGCACATCGCGCACCCGTACATGCTCCAGGCCGACGGCAGCCGGGTGGACGCCGTCCGCCACCTGGACAAGGGCAGCGTGAGCCCGCACATCCCAGGCAGGAACCCGGGCCGCGCGTTCATCGGCTACTCCTCGGGCGACGGCTTCGTCACCGCGCCGGACCTGGTCCGGTTCGCGAACGCGCTGCGTGACGGCACGGTGCTGGCCCGGCCTTACGCCGACCTGTTCGCCGGGGCCAAACTCCCCGGACACGGCCCCACGTCGTACCGGGCGTACACAATGCCGATCTCGATCATCGGTGACCAGTGGGTCATCGGGCGTGGCGGCGGCGCTGGCGGCATCGGCGCCAGCTGGAGCATCTACCCGAACACCGGTTGGGTCGGCGTCATCCTCAGCAACTACGACGACATTCCGTTGCTGGAGATCGGCCTGCAGGAAGTCAAGGCCATCACCGGCGTGACGCTCGACCCGCCAGGCGGCGGCTGACGCCACGGCTGCGCATGTCCGCGGTTTGGATAGGTTGGCGATATGCGCGGGCTCGTAGCATCGTGGGTATGCGTGTGCTGATCGTCGAGGACGAGCCCTATATGGCGGAGGCCATTCGCGATGGGCTGCGCCTGGAGGCGATCGCGGCCGACATCGCCGGGGATGGGGACACCGCGCTGGAGTTGTTGGGTGTCAATGCCTACGACATCGCCGTTCTCGACCGCGACATCCCCGGCCCCTCCGGGGACGAGATCGCCGAGCGCATCGTCGCTTCCGGCAGTGGTATGCCGATCCTCATGCTCACCGCCGCCGACCGGATCGATGACAAGGCAACCGGGTTCGGGCTCGGTGCCGACGACTACCTGACCAAGCCCTTCGACCTCCGAGAACTGGTGCTCCGGCTCAGGGCGCTCGACCGCAGGCGCGCGCACAGCAGGCCGCCCGTGCGGGAGATCGCGGGCCTGCGGCTGGACCCGTTCCGCCGCGAGGTCCACCGCGACGGGCGCTACGTCGCGCTCACCCGCAAGCAGTTCGCCGTGCTCGAAGTCCTCGTCGCCGCCGAGGGCGGGGTCGTCAGCGCCGAGGAACTCCTGGAACGGGCCTGGGACGAGAACGCGGACCCGTTCACCAACGCCGTGCGCATCACGGTCTCGGCCCTGCGCAAACGCCTCGGCGAACCCTGGGTCATCACCACCGTGCCCGGCGTCGGCTACCGCATCGGCGCCGGGGACGAGCGTGGATAGGGCGCCCGGGATGAGCGTCCGCCTCAAACTCACCCTCAGCTACGCGGGTTTCCTCATGTTCGCGGGTGTCTCGCTGCTCGCGGTCGTGTGGGTCTTCCTGCTCCGCTACGTACCCGAGACGATCCACACAGCACCTCCCGGACGGGGGTCGCCGCCCGGCCCGAGGTTCGTGCCCGACCGTTCCGACCTGCTGGAAGCCTTCGGCCCGAAGGCCGTCGCGATGCTGGCCCTCCTGCTGGTGTTCAGCCTCCTGGGCGGATGGGTCCTCGCGGGCAGCATGCTCGCGCCCCTGACGCGCATCACCAACGCCACCCGCCTGACCGCGAACGGATCGCTCTCCCACCGCATCCGGCTGGAAGGCCGCGACGACGAGTTCCGCGAACTCGCCGACGCCTTCGACGCCATGCTCGCGCGGCTCGAGGCCCACGACGCCGAGCAGCAGAGGTTCGCCGCCAACGCCTCCCACGAACTGCGCACCCCGCTGGCGATCACACGGACACTGCTCGACGTGGCCCGCAACGACCCGGACCGCGATGCCCGCGCGCTCCTCGACCGCCTCCACCTCGTCAACACCCGGGCGATCGACCTCACCGAGGCGCTGCTCCTGCTCAGCCGCGCCAACCAGCGCTCCTTCACCCGAGACCACGTCGACCTGTCCCTCATGGCGGAAGAAGCCGAGGAAACGCTGCTCCCCCTCGCGGAAGAACGCGGCATCGCCATCGAGACCTCCGGCGACCCGGCCCCCACCACCGGCTCCCCCGCGCTCCTGCTGCAGATGACCACGAACCTCGTGCACAACGCGATCATCCACAACCTGCCTGGACCGGGCACCGTGTGGGTCACCACCAGCGTTCACCCGACGACGGCCGCGCTCACCGTCGAGAACACCGGCGAGAAAGTCTCCCCGCAACTGGCGTCCACGCTCGCCGAGCCGTTCCAGCGCGGCAGCGAGCGCACGCACCGCGACCACGCGGGTGTCGGCCTCGGCCTGGCGATCGTCAACAGCATCACCCAGGCCCACGACGGGACCCTCACCCTCACCCCCCGCCCCGGCGGGGGTCTGCGCGCCACGGTGCACCTGCCCGCCGCCGCTCGTACCCGCCGAACATAGCGGCGGTCCCTTGTGGATTCCCGCCCGCGGTCCCGTCACCGCTCGGGTTGGGCCCCGGGCTCCTCGCACGGCTCGGACACCTCGCCCCGCATCCGGTACACGCAGCGCGGGACGCTGTCGAAGTCCTTGATGTCGTCGATCCGCAGTATCGCTATCGGGCGGTTCGACCCGTCGCGGTGGACGCTGAAGTCGATGGGGCCGACCGCGCCCTCGAAGCACGGCTCGCCCTGGGACGTGGCCTCTCCCGCGCAGGCGAGTTCGCGGAACTCCTGGGCGATGGCGGCCCGGTTGGGGGCGAACAGGCTCGGTTTGATCCGCTCGCGGTTCTTGTTGTTGTCCACGAGCCGCACGAACAGGCTCGCGGCGTCGTAGGCGATGCCGGTGCGCTCGCTGGGCCACGGCCGGTCCGCGGCCTCCGCCACCGGCCGCAGGGCGCTCTGGAAGGCCCGCCACGCCGGGTCGGGCGTGGTGTCCAAGGAGTGCAGCCGGTTCAGGCCCCCGCACAGGGCGACGATCGGATGGGCCGGGCTGCCCACACTGGAATCCTGCGCGGGCACGCCCTCCGCGACGCAGGACGGGCCCGCCAGGACGACCTCGCTGCCCAGGGAGACGTAGTGCAGCGGCACGCCCGCGAAGTCGTCCTGGTGGCGCAGGCGGCGCTGCGCGACGAACCGGGTGACCGCGTCATCGCCCACCACCAGGGGCGGGTGCTTCACGCACTGGTTGCGCACGCGCCGCAGGAAGCCGAGGACTTCACCTTCCCGGCCTCCGTAGAAGGCCAGTTGGTCGCGCCCGCAGCGGATGGCGGTGTTGCTGACATTGTCCCACCGCACCACCTGCTCCGATGTCCCGCGCTGCGCGATGAACTGCGCCTCCAGGGAGTCGAGGTAGGAGTCGGGGCTCGCGTCCGGCCGGTAGTGGGTCACCGCCTTGCGGGTGTGGCTGCCGTACTCCAGCACCAGCCTGACCTCGGCGGTGTTGCCCGGAACCATCTGGAAGTACATCGGCGAGCGCTCGGCGAGGTCGTCATCACCGGTGAGCGTGGTGGCCAGCACCGGGATGCCCCGGTCGCCAAGGGCGCCGATGGCGCTCTCGGTGGCGATCACGGTGCGCCCCATCCCGACCACGCCCATCACGGACAGGTCGGCGTCGAACAGCGGCGCCAGCAGCCGGTCGGTCACCTCCCTGGCGTGGCCCATCCCGGTGCCGCCGTTGGCGACGATGACCCGCAGCAGCGGGGCGGTGGCGCTGGTGGTGCCGTTGTCCTGGCTCTGCCTGACCAGCAGCCCGGCCAGCTCCTCGGTCACCGCGTCCGCGGTGTGGGGCACGTCTTCCTCGTTGGTGAACTCGCCGAAGTACACCACGGTGACCAGCGGGCGACCCGAGTTGCTCTTCCTGACCCGCAGCGCCTTCGCGTTCTGCTCGAAGATCGCGGCCTGCGCCGCGCGCAGGCGGTCGTTGTCGCCGAAGATCGCCGGTGCGGTAGAGCCGTTCCGTGGGCACGAACGGGGAGGGCAGGAAGCTGCCGTCGGTCAGGTCCGGCCGGTTCAGGTACCCGCGCGCCACCTGCGCTCCGCCGATGTACAGCTGGCCGATCTCGCCGATGTCCACCGGCGCCATGTCGTCGTCGAGGATGTAGCACTGCGTGTCGTGGACCGGGACGCCGATCGGGATCGTCCCCATGCCCTCGCCGATGGTCTGGCGGTCGACCACGTGCGCCGTCGTGTTGATGGTGCACTCGGTCGGTCCGTACAGGTTCACCAGGACCACGTCCGGCAGCAGGTCGGTGACCTGGCGTGCCAGGGACCTGGACAGGGCCTCTCCGCCGGAGAACACCCGCCGCAACGAGGAGCACAGGGCGAGCTCGTCCAGCTCCACCAGCGCCTGCAACAAGGTGGGCACGCACTGGAGCGCGGTGACGCCGTAGTCGACGATGGTCTTCACCAGCGCCCGCGGGTCGCGGTAGAGGCCGGGTGGGCACATGACGACACGGCCGCCCACAGCGGGGGCCAGCACTTCCCACTGCGCGGCGTCGAAGCTGATCGGGGTTTTCTGGAGCACCGTGACGCCGGGCCCGAGATGGCCGCAGGCACGCAGCCAGCGCAGTTGGGAGACGACGCTGTGCTGCTCGATCATCACCCCCTTGGGTCTGCCGGTGCTGCCCGAGGTGTAGATGACGTAGGCCAGGTCCTCGGGCAGCACCGGCGTTTCCGGTGGCGCCGCGTCGTTGCCCGCGGGCATGGTGACGATGGCCGTCCGGGGCGGCAGGAGCGGTGTGAGCCTGTCGACCAGGTGCTCCTGGGTGACGACGATGCGCGCCTCACTGTCCTCGACCATGAAGCGCAGCCGGTCTTTCGGGTAGTCGGGGGACAGCGGCAGGTAGGCGCCTCCCCCGAACAGGATTCCCCACACGCCCACCATGAGTTCGAGGGAAGGCTCGGCGTAGAGCCCGACGCAGCGATCCCGGGTGACACCCGAGCGCCACAGCCGACCGGCCAACCGCCTACTGTCCCGAACCAGTTCCCGGTAGGTCAGGTGTCGATCCCCGAACGAGACCGCCACGTGGTCGGGCCGCGCTCGCGTCTGGGCCGCCATCAGGTCCGAAAGGGACTCTCCGAAAAGGACTTGCTGCTTCCTGCCGGTCATCATGTGCTGCCGCAAGGCTTGCCTTCCTGGGTGCGCTGGGTCGTGGCACGGGCCGACGACCGCCCGAAGAGGACGGGTCATATCGACGTCACCTCGGACTCGTCGGCAGAACCGGCACCCGGACGGAGGCGTCGATCAACGGGGATGTCCGCGCATGGGCCTCCGGATCGGTTCGATGTCGTGGTCGCATCGGCAGCCCGCGAGCGAATTCCGCGACTGGCTGACAGAGGGATGTACGGGTGCGTCCCGATCAGTGGTCGACTGCGCGACGCTTTACACCGAATACAACATCGGTTCGCCGGAGGCCCTCGCTTGACAAGCCTGACAGGGGTTCACCCGCCTGGACTCCAGGCACGCCTAATCGGTGTGCCCGCGGCGGCACTAAAAGTCACGCCGTCGCCCCGCGGGAAATGATCCCGGGTCAAACACGCGCGCCGCGTCGGCGATCTCGGCTCGGGTCTGGTGTGCCTGGGTCACCGACGGTTCGGCATGGCCGCGGCCGCCGTGGAGGGCCGTGGCTCGGTCGCGGGCCTGTGGACGCTGCACAACGTCCTGTTCGGCTTCAACCAGGTCTTCCTGGCGATAGCGCTGCTGGGCTTCACCGCCGCCGGGGCGGGTGTGGGGTTCATCCCCGCCTGGCACGCCTGGCTCGGATGGATCAGCTGGATCGTCGCTTGCGGCATCACCCTGCTGACCACCTGAGGAGCAACCAGGGTTTGAGGGCATGCAAGCCGAACAGGGCTGACACAGAAGTGTGCGGTCGCCGCACCTATGGGTGGCGCGTCCCCGCTCGCCGGGCACGGGTCCGCTCTGGCGGCTAGAACCGGAATCAGGATCTTCCACCGCACCTCGACCAGCCAGTCCGGAAGGCGCCATGCTCACCAAACAGCAACTCATCGACCAGACCTTCGGCAGCGCCGATGTCGACGGCGACGGCTACCTCACCAAGTCGGACCTGGTCGGGCGGGCCACCCTGTTCGCCGACGCGATGCTGGACAAAGCCACCTCCCGTGACGAAACCGCCGACATAGCGGACATGCTCACCACCGCGGCGGATCTGATGCCGAAGATGGCGGCGGAGCAGTGGGAGCGGATCAGGGCGGTCGCGCGCTTGGACGACCAGGGCCGGTTGACCCGCGACGAGTTCGCCCGGATCATCGTCCACCTCGTGGAGGGTGAGGTCACCGACGCGCACCAACTGGTCATGGACGCCACCTGGCACTTCCTGGACCCCGACGGCGACAACGCCATGAACCGCGATGACTGGAACCGCTTCGCCAAGGCCAACGACATCACCATCTACGTCGATGAGCTGTTCGAGGAGATGGACAGCGATCGCGACGGCAGGGTCAGCAAGGACGACTACCTGGCCGTCCCCGCCGCGTGGAACAAGCGCTCGTGACGGACGGAAAGGCGTTCCAGCGCGTGGAGATCAGGCCATGACGCCCCGACGCCGCCCGGTCCACGCGGACCGGGCGGCGTCGAGGTGTGTGGTGGTCAGGACGTGGGAGCCAGGTAGAGCAGGCGGTTCGGGGAACCGGTGCCCGGGTTGGTGACCACGTTCGGGGTGGCGGCGGAGGTCAGGTTGCTGGCCACCTGCGCCGGGGTGAGGCCGGGGCTGCCGCTGAGCACGCGCGCGGCGGCGCCTGCGACGTGCGGGGCCGCCATCGACGTGCCGCTGATGGTGTTGACCGCGGTGTCGCTGGTGTGCCACGCCGAGGTGATGTTCTGGCCGGGGGCGAAGATGTCGGTGCAGGTGCCCCAGTTGGAGAACGACGCGCGGGCGTCGGTGTTGGCGCTGGCGTTGACCGTGATCGCCTCGGCCGTGCGCGCCGGGGTGAAGTTGCAGGCGTTGGAGTTGGAGTTGCCGGAGGCGATCGCGTAGGTCACGCCGTCGGCGATGGACCTGCGGACAGCGGATTCCAGGGAAGCGTTGCTGCCGGAGCCACCCAGGGACATGTTGGCGACCGCCGGGCCCGAGGTGTGGTGGTTGGTCACCCAGTCGATGCCCGCGATGACCCCCGCCCAGCTGCCGGAACCGACGCAGGAGAGGACCTTCACCGCGATGAGGCGCACCGACTTGGCCACACCGTAGGAGGCGCCGCCGACGGTGCCCGCCACGTGGGTGCCGTGGCCGTTGCAGTCGGAGTTGTTGCCGTCCCCGACGGTGTTGGTGCCCCACGACGCCCGGCCGCCGAAGTCGCGGTGGGTGGTGCGGATGCCGGTGTCGATGATGTACGCGGTGACTCCCGAACCGGTGGTGGTGTAGGAGTAGCTGTTGTTCAGCGGCAGGTTGCGCTGGTCGATGCGGTCCAGGCCCCACGACGGCACCGGGGACTGGGTCGCGGCGAGCTGCACCGGGGCGTTCTGTTCCACCAGCGCCACGGCCGGGTCGGCGGCGAGGCGGCGGGCCGCCTTCGCGCTCATGGTGCCGGAGAACCCGCGCAGCGCGTGCTCGTAGGTGTGCTCGATCGACACGCCGTGCCGGTCGGCCAGGGCACCGACCAGCGACCGGGTGCTCTGCGTGCCGAGCGCCCCCTCCTTGAACGTGACGATGTAGCTGCCGGGGATGCCGTTCGCCGCGGCGACGACAGTCCCCTCGGCGGCGGTTGCCTGGCCGGTCAGGACCGCGGAGGCGGTGGCGGAAATCGCCAGCGCGGTGACCAGACGGGTTCGGACAGCGCGGAAGCGCGTCATAGAGGTATCTCCCTCACGACGGGACATTGCAGGGTGTGTTGGTCCGCGCGGACTGCTTCTGACTCTAAAGCGGCTGCCCTGGGGCCGACAATCGCCCAGTTGACACTTAAAAATGTAGTGCGTTCGGCCGCGAACTGTTGACAACACAATGATGTTCACACAGCCCGGGACCGGTAGGCTCGTACCCCACTTCACCGCCGTCGCGCTCGCCACGCACCTCGCGCACCCGGATCGGGCATTCCCGTCACCACTTGCCGGTGGCCGTGGCCGCCTCGATCGCCGACCGTGGCTCGGCACCCAGCCGATGAGGGCCGTCATGCCCAGGATCTTGCGCGGCGACCTCGCACGCCATCTCTCTCTCCTGAAGGAGCAACGCCGTGGATAACCACACGTCTTAACCTGTATCGAGCCGCCAATTGCGCGGTCTGAAATTTGAGGGGACACAGTGAAAACCATCATTCGAAGAACGGGACTGCTGGCGACCGCGTTGGCCGTGGCTGTCGGGCTCGCCCCGACCGCCGTCGCCGCGCAGGCCCCGACGCACTCATCGACCTCGGCGGCCGCACCGTACTGCGGAATCACGTGGGGGTCCCGGCAGAAGACCACCACCCTCACCGTGCCCTCGCCGGTGCTGACGAACATTCGCGCGGGCAGGCACGACTGCTACGACCGACTGGTGCTCGACACCCGCGGAAAGTCCGCTGGATATCGGGTGTTGTACGTCGACACCATGACCGATGTCAGCGGTGAGGTCGTGCCGCTGCGTGGCGGCGCCAGGCTGTGGATCAACCTGAGCGCGACCTATGACAGGACGGACGGACCTGTGTTTCCGTGCACGAACTGCGCCGAGGTCGTGAACGTGTCCGGCTACTCGACCTTCCGCCAGGTGGCCTGGGCCGGCGCCTATCGGCACTCGACCCTGGTCGGACTGGGCGTGCGGGCCTTGCTGCCATTCCGCGTGTTCACCCTGCCCGGCCGTCTCGTGATCGACGTGGCACACCGCTGGTGACAACCGGACGGGCCGACCTTCCCGCAAGGGAGGATCGGCCCCGAAGCGGCAACCTCAACCGGGGACGGGCACGACGTTCAAGAACCGCCGTCCCTCCTCGGCACCACTCCGACGGTGCATGGTGTGAGCACCGCTCTCCGCGCGGGTTCAGCAGTGTTTCAGCGAGCTGGCCAGGCCCTACGGCGTGTGGCCGCAGAGCCCGTTCCTCGACGGTGACGTCGTCCGGGCGTGCATGTCGGTCCCGGCGCACGAGCGCGTGATCGGAGACGAGGTCAAGCCCTTGTTGCGCGCATCGCTGCGCGGGCTCGTCCCGGGCACCGTGTTCGACCGGCGCACGAAGGGGGACTACCTCGGTGAGGAATACCTCGGGGTGCGGGCCAACGCGGCCGAGTTGCGCGCCAGGCTCGTCACGTCGCCGTTGGCCGATCACGGACTGATCGAGCCGCGGGCGGTCCTACGGTCCGTCGACCGGATCGTGATGGGCGCGGACGGGCCTTTCCCCGCGTTGAACCGGTTGGTCGCCTTCGACCTGTGGCTCAGGAGCATCTCATGACCCACGCGCACGTGCCCGCGCACCTTCACGCGGCCGACGGCGCCGCGGGAAGCGTCGTCGTGCTGAACGTCCGGTCGGGGCGGTGGCACGTCCTGAACGCGGCCGCGGCCGCGTTGTGGCAGGAGGTCGGGCGTACGGAGGATGTCGGTCGCGCGGTCAGGGTGGTCGCCGAGCGGTATCCGCCCTCCGCTCACGAGACCTTCCACGCCGATGCTCGACTGGTGATCGACGATCTGTCCGAGCGCGGGCTCATCGCCTTCGGCAGGTCCAGGGGACGTGTCCGGGGGCCCGTGGCCGCGCGGCCCGGCCCGCCCGCTGAGGTCGGCGCCAAGGGCGCGACCAACGGGCGCCATGTGCCTGCCGTGGCCCGCATCGCCGCACCACTGGCGATCTGCCTGCTCCGGCTGCCGTTCCGAGTGGCTGTCCGCGTGGTGGGTGCGGCGAACAGTCGCTGGTGCGTCAGGGATTCCACCATCGCCCAGGCCGTCGAGGCGACGACCGCGGTGGAGACGGCTCTGCGCGGTTACCCCGGCCGGGCGGCGTGCCTGGAGCACTCGCTCGCGGCGGTGCTCGTCTCGCTGCTGCTCCGGCGCAGACTGCGCTGGGTCTTGGGCGTGGCGAAAGACCCCTACCGCTTCCACGCATGGACGGAGACCGGTGACGTGGCGATGGCAACGTCCGATCCCACGCCGCTCACGGAATTCACCCGGGTGATCGCCGTGTGACCGACAGCCGTGGGGGCCGGCCGGGATGTCCCGGCCGGCCCCCACGGAACCTGGTCGTTAGCGCACGGGCAGGTAGGGGAAAATCCCTGCCGCGAACCCCACGACCACGAAGACGAGCACAAGCACCACGACCCGAACGGTCCTGGTGAACTCCGGCCACGTGCACCGTCCGGTCAACTCAATACGGATCTTCATGTCATCCACTTCCCTGTCCCTGGGGGTGTGAGCCCAGTCAACCCTCACGAGGCAGAAGGGCGCAACGCGTTGCCCAGCAAGGATTTCCGCGATGAGCTGGCTGATTCTTCAAGGCTACTTGCCGTTCCATCACATTGGACCGCGCTGCGGCTTCACGTCGAAGACCGGTGGCCTTGATCGCGCTCATCGCTTGTCTCATCCGAAGAATTTCGGCACCCCGCGTCGGGCCTGCCGGTCACGGCACCCCAGCACGGTCTGAGCGGATCAGCGGGCTCGGGTGATCTGACGGATTGTCTTCGGATCGACGATCTGCTCCAGAAGGCGCGCCTGGCCCCGGGGATCGCCCTTCCCACTCATCGAATTGACGGCAAGAAGCAGCCCCGCCCCCGATCACCTTCAACCCGAACCGGCCCCGCGCAGAGCCCGCGCCCCAGAAATTCATCCTCAAGTTCACCCGAACAGACGAACACGCTAGCTCACCCTCACGCGTTACCCGGACGGGCTCGTCGGCGGGACGAAGTAGCTGCGGCCCAGTATCCCGTTGGCTTGCCCCATCGGCACTGGCCCACGTCGAAAGCTCCGCCATACGCTCGCCAGCGCAGGGCGATCGACCGAGGAGCGAGCATGGACGACCTGAACAAGCTGAGCGACGAAGAACGCAAGTGGGTCCAGGAATCACTCATCTGGCACAACGAGCGGGCGATCGACGACGCCCTCTCGGAGGACCTGCTGAAAGAGCTCAACGCGTTGGACCCGAGCATCATCGAGACGCTCCGGGAGGCCGTGCGCGCGGAGACGAAGGCCTTCATCGAGCAGTCCGGCAGCGGGGGCTGACGATGAACGGTTTCGGCGAAATGCCCGAAGGCGAGATCGATCCGCGTCTCGCCTCCTACGACATCCACAAGGTCCTCGCGAGCGCGCACGAGGGGCTGGCGCAGAAGTCCCCGCAGTACGCCACGGCGAGCACGCAGGTCCAAGCCGCAGCGAAGAAGGCGACAGCCAGCTACGACCGCCTCTCCGCCCAGGCGAGGACGACGCTGCGGCAGTACCAGGAGGGCGGGGCCACGTCCGGGACGCCTGGGCAGCGCTGTGTCAGCAGCTTCCTGGCCGAGTTCGCCAAGGGCACGCTCAAGCACCTCCCGAGCGAGACGGGCCAGCAGTGGGACAGCCCGGTCCACCACGACCACCGCCCCGATCCGCAGCACGTGCTCAAAGACCTCCAGCGCAAGTTCGTGCGGGAGCACGTGGACCGGCAGCAGCAGTTGCTGAGCTCACGCCTGGGAACCCTCCAGACCCGCCTGGTCGACGCGCTGGTCGAGGCGGACCAGAAGATCCCGGACTCCACCAAGGCTCTCCTGCAGAAGCACCTGGAGAGCCAGGACTGGGACGACTGGGGCAGCTGGGACCACGTCACCGAGATCATCAAGGAAGACCTCCAGGAGAAGATCCAGAAGGTGGTCCAGGAGAAGCTGCGCAAAGCACTGGGCGAGATGTAGGCGCCCAGGCCCGTGCGTCAGCGCCCGCCCGCGAGGGCGCCGTCGGCCAGTCCGCTGTGGACCTTCGTTCCGCCTCCGCCGTCAGGCGAGGACGCGACCGGGTCACCCGGTCGCGTCCTCGCCTGTTGGCGGGCTCGGGATGTCCACCTGGCAGGACCACCCGAGCCGCCCGCGGAAACCGGTCAGATCAGCCCTTCCCGCATCGCGTAGGCGACCGCGTGCGATCGGTTGCGGAGGCAGAAGCGCGTGGTCACCGCGTGGAGGATGTTCTTGACCGTCCGCGAGGAGTAGGACAGGCGCACGGCGATCTCATCGGTGTCCAGGCCGTCCGCGACGAGCTGCAGCACCTGCGTCTCCCGAGCGGTCAGGCCCGCCACCGGCAGCTTCCGCAGGGACATCGTGTTGTGCTCCAGGTCGGACACCTGCCGGAACAGCCGGGACAGCATCTCCGTCGGCAGCGCCGACTCGCCCTGGGTGGCCTTGACGACGAGCTGTTCGAGCCTGGCCGGGGTGGCCTCCCGGCGCTCGACGACGGCGCAGACGCCGATCTCCACGGCGGCCCGGAGCTCGGTGTCGTCCAGCGTGACGGTGACCAGGATGAAGCGCTTGCAGCCCGCGCGGCTCAGCTCCCGCGCGCTCTGCATGATCTCGTCGGCGACCCTGTCCACCGCGAGGATCACGACCGCCTCGGGCGTCACCCGCTCCCGCGGCACGAGCATGAGATCGGGTGACTGGCTCAGCTGGGCGGTGACACCGAACCTGGTCACGGAATCGGTCGCCTCGACGTGGACGGGGATTCGCACATCCATGTTCTGACTCCTCACGTGGTTCCCACTCAACCGCGGACCCCGCCCCAATCTGCGCCTCCGGGGAGCCAAAAGACCTAGGGAACAACCCTAGTCAGGGTCCCGAGTTCGCGTCGGGAGCGACGTGGACGACGCCGAGCCGAGATCAAGGGCATCTTCGGGTCCGCTGTGGATACGGGTTGTCGCTCACCGTCACCGGCGCCATTGCCTGAAAGCGCAACGGAAGTGCCCGATCCGCTGCCTGGCGGTCATGCCGTCGCGGTGATCGCCGCGGGCAGACTGCGACGGCGACCGCATCGCAGGTCGGGATGCGCTGCGGTCGCGCCCCCATCGACCGACGACGGGAACGGCCATGCCAAGCGGAATCTCGAAGGTGTCGCCTATCAGGGGATGGCGGCGGTGGTCCGCGGTCGTGGGGGTGATCGCGCTGGGGACGGTCGGCTTCACCTGGCTGGCCGCCGAGCAGGCCGAGGTCGCCCAGGCCGACACCCAGGTGTTCGAGTGCGACGACGGCAGGCGGCAGGAGTACACGGTCCCCACCGGCGTGACCATCCTCGTGCTCACCGTCAAGGGGGCGACGGGCAACGGCGCGGGTGACGACGCCGGTTCCGGGGGCGCGGGCGCGATCATGAAGGCCACCGTGCCGGTCACCACGGGCGACCGGTTCGTCGTCGACGTGGGGTGCGCCAACGGCGCCGGGTACCACCACGGTGGGGGCGGCGGGGGCCGGGGCAGCGGCACCTCGCTGTGCGCTCGCACCGCCTCCGACGGTGGTGGCGGCGGCGGTAGCAGCGCGGTGCTGGTGAGGTCCACCGACGCCGTCCTCGTCGAGGCGGGCGGCGGCGGCGGGGCGGGCGGCCGGGGGGCGAACTGCGGCAGCTCGGGCGGTGGCGGCGGCTCGGGGGGCGTGCTGGAGGGGAGCAACGGAAGCGACGGCGGGGGAACCGACTCGGGCGGGGCGGGCGCGGGGGGCGTCCGCCAGGAGGGCAGCGGCAGCAGCGGTGGCGGCGGGAACTTCGCCTACGGCGGCGGGGGCGGCGGTGGCGGCGGGGGCTGCCTCGGCGGGAACGGCGGTGGCGGCGGCGGCGCGGGGGGCCGCGGCGGCGGCGGGGGTGGCGGCGGCGGCGGGGACTCCTGCGTCGGCCCCAACGTGGCCCAGGTCCAGACCGAGGAGGTCAGGAACACCGGGAGCGGGCAGGTGACGATCGAGGGGGTCGGGCTCTCGATGACCGTCGACGTCGCCTACACCGACAGCGGCAGCCCCCCGAGGCACAGCGAGGGCGACACCATCGTGTTCTCCATCTTCGTGGCCAACTACGGGAGCACCACGCTCGCCGGCTTCGAGGTCACGGCGGCCGTCCTCGTGGGGGACTCGGGGACCGAGAACCTGCCGCTCAACCTCGAGTGCAGGCAGGTCGGGGAGTTCGAGCCGGACGAGACGATGCAGTGCGACGGGACCTACACCGTCCAGGTCCGGGACATCGACGCGGGATCGGTCAGGTTCTCCGCCACCGCCGGGGGCTCGTTCGGGGACGGGGACGTCGCGATCACGCAGACAGCGCGGTTCGCCCTCAACGACCTGCCCGCCTTGGAAGTGGGTGTCGAGGTCGCGGACACCGGCGACGCCGACGGCGACGGCCTGACCGAGGGGGACACGGTCACCTACGAGGTCGTCGCGCGCAACACCGGCAACGGGACGGTGGAGATCAGCGCCCTGACGCTTCTGGTCGACGGCGGCGCCGACGAGGCGGCAGAGCTCCTGTGCCCGCCGTCGGCGTCGAACCCGAGCGCTGTCGCGCCAGGGGCCGAACTGAGCTGCGAGAAGGTGTACACGATCACCGCGGCCGACATGGACAGCCCCTCCGGGGTGCTGTCCGCGAAGGCGAGCGTGAGCGGGAGCAGCAGCAGGGGGGCGCCGGTCTCGGCGAGCGTGGACCCGGACGACGCGGTGGTCACCGAACTCTCCCCGGTCGGGGAGTTCACGGTGGAAGCCGAGGAGAGCGTCAGCGACTCCAACGGCAACCAGCGGGTCGGGGACACCGGCGACACGATCACCTACGACGTCGTGGTCACCAACTCCGGTGGGGTTTCCCTCACCGACGTCGAGATCTCCAACGAGATGGGCGAGGCGGGCGGGTCCGCGACCGACTACGAGTGCGCCGGGGGCGTTCCCGCGAGCCTCGCGCCCGGGGCCACCCTCGACTGCGAGAGCACCTACGAGATCACGCAGGCCGACGTCAACCGCGCCGAGGTCGTCACCGTCGTGACAGTGACCGGGACGCAGCCGGACGGGGACACCGCCGAGGCGGGCTCGGGCCCGTTGACCACCGAGCTGTCGACGACGAGCGCGCTGACGGTGGTCAAGGAGGCCGAGGGCTTCGAGGGCATCCAGGACGGCACCGTCGACGTGGGCGACACGATCGAGTACCGGATCACCGCCACCAACGCGGGCACGGTGACCTTGACCAACGTCGAGGTGGTGGACGAGTACGAGCCCCCGGCGACCGAGCCCGGCGACCCGCCGCGCTGCGAGCCCACGGCGCCGAGCACGCTCCCCGCCGGGCAGACCATGTCCTGCGCCGTCGCCTACGAGGTCACCCAGGCCGACGTCGACCAGGGATCGGTGACCAGCCGGGCGTCCGGGCGGGGCACCACGCCGGGCGGGCAGGTGATCACCTCGGGGGAACCGGACGAGGTCACCACCGAGCTGGACCAGGCGGCGGCCGTGTCCATCACCAAGCGGGTGGCGCGGATCGACGACAGCAACGTCAACAAGGTCAACGACGCCGACGACGTGATCCACTACGAGGTCACCGTGCGCAACACGGGCACGGTGACGGTGACCGGGGTGGAGGTGACCGACACCATCGCCGCACCCGCGTCGCCGACGCCGACGCTCGACTGCAGGCCCGAGACCGGGGCGGCGCTGGGGCCGGGCGAGGACATGGCCTGCACCGGCACCTACACGATCACCCAGGCGGACATCGACGCGGGCAGGGTGGTCAACACCGCGTCGGTGACCGGGGAGCTGCCGGACGGGGAAGCGCGGACCTGGGGACCCGCGAGCGTCACCACGGTGCTGGCCGCCAAGGCCGTGCTGGTGGTGAAGAACGAGGTCACCTCGACCGAGGACCGCAACGGCAACTCCCGGACCGACGCGGGCGACGTGCTCGTCTACATGGTGTCCGCGTCGAACAACGGCACGGTCTCCCTCGCCCGGGTGTCGGTGACCCAGCGGCTGGACGCCCCCGCCGGGGTCACCCTGCGGATGCGCTGCGACCCCGTCCAGCCCGCCGCCGTGGCCCCCGCCGCGACCATGACCTGCATGGGGACCCACACCGTCACCGCGGCCGACGCGGCGGCCGGTGTCGTCCAGGCCACCGCGACGGCCACGGGAACGGCCTCGGGGAACACCGAGGTGACCTCCAACGCGGGCCTCGTGCGGACCGTGCTCACCAGCGGGTCAGGGGCGGGCGGCGGATCGGACGCCGGTGGTGGCGGTTCCGCGGGCGGGGCCGGGTCGGGCGGCGGCGGGACCGGCGGCGACGGTGGGGGCGGCGGTGGCGGCGGCGACCTGGCCTCCACCGGCTCGTCGGTGGCGCTCCCGGTGGCGCTCGGCGGCGGGCTGCTGCTGGTCGGCGCGGCCCTCGTCGGGATGACCAGGCGCGGGAAGCGGGTCCGGCGGGTTCGCTGAGGCGCTGAACCCGCGAGTGGCGCCCCTCTTGACCGACAGGGGGGCGCCACTCGCGACTTTCGCCCAACCACAGCGTTCCGCTCAGGACTTCACCAGGTCGGCGCCTTCCGGCACGTCTCGACGGCGCCCAGGATCTCCTGCTCCACCCGGTACCAGTTCGACGTGAGCTGCTCGCCGGTGGACCGCCTGCCCTCCCGGGCGATGCGCGCCGCGCAGATCGACACCCACGACGACACCGTGTCCGCGAAGCGCTCGGCCACCAGGCACAGCCTGGTGCGAGCGGGCAGGTCGGCGCGCAGCTCGACGAACCCGTCCAGCACGTCGACCAGGATCGCCGACAGCGCCGAGATCTCCGCGGACACCGCCAGCACGGCGGGCACGTCCGGTCGCGCGTCGCGCAAGTGCGCGCACAGCACGTCGGTCCGCCCGCCCAGGGCCAGCACCGCGTGGTCGAGCAGCCCGACGCGCCGGTGACCCGCGAGGGCCGCCTCGCGGACCAGGATGGTGAGAGGGCTGGGCGCGGGCTGCCCCACCGCGCGGTCGTCAATGGACACTGCGGCGGCTCCGGCGAGCGGTGGCCAGGGAAATCACCGGCATCATCCACTGACGATGGCAGTGGGGAGCGCTTTCGGGGGTACCTGCCGGGGGCGCATCCGAGGCAGCCCTGTTGCCCGATGGGTTGTCCCCGACGCGTCCCCGACGCCGCTGTCCCGCGTCGGCGCGCGGGGCGAGGCTGTCCGTGCGGGCGACAGCCGAGGCCGCCACGATCCGAGGAGCTCCCCCATGGGCCGCATCGAACGCCTGCGCGCCGAGCAGGAAGCCAGGTCCGAGACGCTCGCGGCCAGGCGGGAAGTGGGCTTCGCCGCCCTGCTGGTCGCGGTCTGCGTCGGGGCCGCGCTGCTCGTCGGGCACCAGCCCGCCATCGTCGAGCAGGCGGCGAACAGGCAGGCGGCGAACAGGTCCGCCCCGGTGGCAGGCGCCCAGCGGACACCGCCCTCGATCCCGGCGGTCGCGGTCGAGCAGCCCGCGGGCGTCGCTCCCCTGGCGGTGCCGCAGGTGCTGCGCGAGGGCCCGGCGCCTGCCGTGCCCGGCGAACTCGTGGTCTCCGGCGTGCCGAGCACCGCCCTGGCGGCCTACCGCGACGCGGAGGCGGTCCTGCGCGCCCAGAAGCCGGGATGCGGGCTGGACTGGCCGCTCACCGCCGCCATCGGCCGCGTCGAGACCAACCACGGCCGCTTCGGCGGGGCCGAGCTGACCCCCGAGGGGACCAGCGTGCCGCCGATCCGCGGTCCGCGCCTGGACGGCGTCGTCTTCGCCCACATCGCCGACACCGACGGCGGGCGGCTCGACGGCGACACCGAGTACGACCGCGCCGTCGGCCCCATGCAGTTCCTGCCGTCCACGTGGGAGATCGTGCGGGCCGACGGCAACGGCGACGGGGTCGGCGACCCCCACAACATCTTCGACGCCGCCCTGGGCGCGGGCGTGTACCTCTGCAGCGGTTCGACCGACCTGACCGACGACACGTCCCGCCGGGCGGCGGTGTTCCGCTACAACCGCTCCGACGCCTACGTCGCCCTGGTGCTGTCGCTGGCCGACGAGTACCGGCTCTCCGGGTTCACCGTCGTGGAGCCACCCCTGCCCGGCGCGCGGGAAATCCCCGGCGACCCCAGGACCGTGGCCCGGGCCCGCACGGCCGCCGCCGCACCGGCACAGGCGGGGCAGGCAGGGCGAACAGGACAGTCGGGGCAAGCAGGACAGGCACCAGCGAGGCCGGGTGCTCCCACGACCACGGCACCGAGGACGATTCCCCCCTCCACCACCGCCGCGGGCCCTCCGGCACCGTCCACCACGCGCACCACCACCACGCACCCCCCGGTGCCCAGCACCCCGACCACCACACCACCCGGCACGACCACCGAACCAGCGACGACCTCGCCCCCCGCCGTCTCGATCGGCTTGGGACCGCTCAGAATCGTGCTGCCGCTGGGGTGATCCACGTCCTGGCCGCCCTCGCACGACCCGCGAGCCGCCCCGATCAGGACCCGCTCCCCGGTTCCACGCCCTTCGCGCGCCGCGTGTCGCCAGGGACCTGAACCGCGAGGCTGCGTGGCGGACCGCCTACCGGCCTTGCGCGGACGCGCTCGGCGGCGCGGGGCGCGTGCTGGAGGGCGGGGCGACGGTCGTGCCGGAGAAGGTCACCGAGGGGGTGCAGCGGGCCGAGCCCGCACCGGGTGTGACGCAGTTGACCGAGATCACGACCGGCCTGCCGGGCTCCACCCGCAGGGGGTTGCTGTAGGTGATGGACTTGTCGGTGAAGTTGGCCAGCCCGAACTCCGAGAGCACCTTGTCGCCGACTCCGATGCGCAGGTAGCCGACGTCGCTGCGCGGGTTCTGCAGCAGCACGTCGACGATCTGCATCACCCGGCCCTGCGGGGCGGTGAAGGTGAACCGCTGGAACGACCCGTCGGTGACCGGGTCGGCGAAGGTCGCCACCCGGAAGTCGAGCGGCTGCGGCGCGGGCGGGGTCGGGGCGGCGCTGAGGCTCGCCTGGATCTCCTGCGCGTGGCCGTCCGCCCGCTGGGCCGCGGCGTCCGCGGCGTCCGCGGCGCTGTTGGCGGCGCTCACCCCGCTCTGGACCTGCTCGTTGGCGATGCTCTTCACCCCCGGCGCCACGACGGCGAACCACAGCGTGGTCAGCGCGACCGCGAGCAGGGCCAGGACGGCCAGGATCGGCAGCACCCAGGTGGGCAGCATCCGCTCCTGGACCATGAGGCCCTTGGCCACCATCGGCTCGGCGGCCACCGCCGCGTCATTGTCGCTCTCGCGCAGGACCCGCAGCTCGAACGGGTGGTTGCGCGGTTCTCCCCTGAGGAACCTGTCGTAGGGCTTCACCCGGACCTTCAGCAGCGCGACCGTGCCCGGCTGCACCGTGAAGAAGGTGCGGTTCAGCCGGATGTCGAGCTGGTCGTCCTCCGGGTCGAAGGGCTCGACCTCGGTCCGCACCGGGGTGTTCCCGGCGTTCTCCACCGCGAGCTGGTAGCGGGCGCGCGTGCGGCCCCGCCGCCGGGTCGGCAGCAACTCGGTGTCGAGCTCGGTGAACGGCTCGACATCGATGCGGCCTTCCTCCACCACCGCGCTGTCCGGGTCTTCCCTGGACCGCACGCGGACGGCGAACGCGTAGGTCCCGGCGAGCACTTCCGAGGACTTCGGCGGGGCGAACACCAGCGCAACCGTGACCTCGCCGCCCGGCATGAGGTTGACCGTGGCGGGCTCGGCCCGCGTCCAGGGCACCGTCTCGCCGATGAGGTCCACGCTGAACTGGTCGACGACCTGGCCGCCGTTGCGCACCCTGATCTCGCAGGTCGCCTCGTCGCCTGCCGCGACGGACAGCGAAGCGCTGCCGAGGATGATAGCCGTCTTCATGGCACAACTCTGCGGTGCCGCGCGCCCGCGCATAACCCGTCCGCGGATAGCCCTTCGCGCAGTATCCGCGAGGGCGTCTGTGCCCGCACGCTTACCCGTTGGTACTGCGGTGGTCCCGCCGCGGGCGACCACACTGGCTGGGTGCTCCACCACATCGACGCGGCATTGGTCTCACTGGTGCGATCGGCGCTCCCCGAGGAGGTCGACGTGCGGGTCGAACCGCCCACCCGCAAGTGGGCGCTCACGGTCTCCGACACGGTGGTCAGCCTGTTCCCCCACCGGATCGAGGAGGACGTCGAGGCACGCGCGTCGACGTGGACCAACCACGTCGACGCGCGCGGCCGGGTCCTCGCCCGGGTGCTCCCGCCCCGCCGGTACCGGTTCTGCTACCTCCTCACCGCGTGGTCGGACAGCAGGCGGGCCGAGCACGAGGTGCTGGGCACGGTCCTGTCCGCTCTGGCCGGGCACGTGTGGCTGCCCCCGGCGGACCTCGCGCCCGACATGCCGGTGACCGGGCAGGTCGGGATCGACGTCGCCCACCCGAACCTGCCCGCGGCGGGCGAGGACCTGTGGAGCGCCCTCGGCATCCCCCCGCGCGGCCACCTCGACGTGGTGGTCACCGCCACGATGGCGCCCGCCACGGTCACCGCGCTCACGCCCCCGCCCGAGGAGGTCGTCCTGGGGGTCGGCCAGACAGTGCCCGGCGGGTCGGCGGAGTCCACCCCGGGCGGGCGGCCCACCCGCCGAATCCAGGAGTAGCCCGCCAGGGCGGCCACCACGAGGGCCACCGGAACAGTCCCGGCGGCCCTCGTCATCGGTGTCGCGCACCGGCGCGGGTCACCACCGAGCCTCGCGGCGGGTCAGAGCTCGTCGACCACATCGACCCGATGGGGCAGGTGCGCGGGTTTGGCCCAGCCCACCAGGTCGCGCACCGCCGTCACCTCCGCGTCGGACAGCTCCCGCGACACCCGCACGACCAGCACGGCGGGCGGCGGGGACATGTCGTCGTCGTGCGGGCTGCTCGACCACCGCACGCCGCCGTCGTCGACGACCCGCGCCCGACCGTCGGTCACCAGGTCCAGGTGCCACTGCAGCCCGTGCGCGGTGCCGCGGCCGCGGTGCAGCTCGACGGCGTTGACCACCGCCTCCCGCCGCCTGCTCTCGGGCCAGGTGTCGTCCACCACCACCCCCAGCCATTCGGCGAGGAGGTCGAGGAAGTCCGCGGGCGCCAGCCGGGGGTCCACATAGGCGCCCAGGCAGTCCAGGGAGGCCAGGCTCGCGCTGAGGACGTCGTCGAAGGCGGCGGTGAGCCGGACCATCAGGTCGTCCTCGGCGTAGACCGACGGGAGGAACTCGATCAGCGGGTGCGGGCTGGGCAGCTCGGGGACGATTCCGCGCATCTCAGCCCGCCCCGAAGAACTCGATCTCGGTGACGGCCACCTCTTTGGCGCCGTCGGTGAGGAAGACCCGCAGCACCTGGACGCCCACGACCTGCGCGCCGACGCCGTTGCGCAGGGTGAACTCCTGCGGCTCCGGGGTGTCCTGCAGCGTCACGGTGTCGGATTTCTGGTTGGAGTAGGAGAAGATCAGCAGCGATGGCCGGTGCCGGGCGGCGAAGTCGTCGGCCGCCCCGCTGATCACGATCACCTTCGCGAGCGCGGCCGGGTTGCCGAGGTCGAGGGTCACGACGGGCTGCTTGCCGTCCGGCTGCCAGGGCGCGGCCCAGTAGGTGTTCTTGAACTGGTCGAAGGCCGCCTTGGCCGGGCGGTCGGGCAGCTCGGTGTCGGTCTGCCCGATGGACACCGGGCGCACGGGGCCCAGCGCGTTCGTGAAGGTGCGGCCGACTCCCGCCTTCACCTCTCCCACCTTCGTCATCACGTAGGTGCGCAGCGGCGGGTAGATCCCGGCCACGAGCGTGAAGGCGAGGACGACGACGAAGAAGTAGCGGCGGATCGCGCTGCCGATCTTGCGGGTCCGCCGCCGCCCGCCGCCCGCCTGGACCGCGTTGGGGCGCTGTGCCGCCTTGACGACCTTCGGGCCCCGCCGCGGGCCCGCCGTGCTCCACCATGGGGCCTTGATCGGGACTGCGGCCTCCAGCGAGTCGCCGCAGCGGCTGCAGAACTTCCGCGAGGGCGGGTTCCCCTCACCGCACTCGCCGCAGATCCGGTCGCCCGGCCGGATCTTGCGGGTCGGCGGCGCCCGGCGCACCGCGGCCTTCTTGGGCCGGACCTCCTGTGGCAGCACGGCTTCCTGGTCCGGCTCCCGCGGGGCGACCACGGGCATGACCAGGTCGCTGCCCGCGGCGGCGGGTGGCGGAGGCGGCGGCGCCGCGCTGGGTGGCGGCGGGGGTGGAGGCGGCGCGGTCCCTCCCGGTGGAGGGGGCGGAGGTGGTGGCGGAGGCGGCGCGGCCCCGCCAGGCGGCGGAGGCGGGGGTGGTGGGGGTGGCGGCGGAGGAGGTGGGGCGGCACGAGGTGGTGGTGGCGGGGCTCCGGGAGGTGGCGGCGGACCGCCCGGTTTCGGCGGGGCGGTGGCCACCGCCGCGCCCGCGCCCAGTGGCTTGCCCTGCCAGTCCCGGTGCGACCCGGCGACGGCCTTGGTCAGCCGCTGCAGCAGGGATGCCTTGGACGACGGGCCCGGGTCCGGGTCGGGTTCCGGGTCCGCCTTCGCGGCGGGCGCCACCTTCTCCCCGGACCACTCCAGGAACTGGCCGCACGACCCGCAGAAGGTGTCCTTCTCCCGGTTGGCCTGGCCGCACTCTCGGCAGACGATCATCGCGGTTCCTCCCGTCGGCGGGTCAGTTGGTCTCGACGCGGACTTGGTGGTCGAAGGAGAAGACGAGGCTGTTCGCCTCCAGGGCGATGCGGGCGGTCTCCACACCGCGCTCCCCGGTGACCGGGTTCGCGCTGAACAGCCGCACGTCCTCGACCACGTCCACACCGCGCACCTGCTGCAGCACGGCGTGCACGTCACCGACGCGGACCGCGCGGCCGAACGGCCAGCCCTGCCCGTCGGGGCCGCCGCCCGGCAGCGGGTTCAGGAAGCGGGCCAGCGCCCGCAACGCGTCCTCGCGGACCTGCGCGGGCCGCACCCGGGGGCGGGCGACCAGCCGCGCCACGACCGTCACACCCCGGTAGCGGGGCGGCTCCACGATGACCTGGGCGCCCACCAGCCGGACGCGGTCCAGCGCCTGGGCGAGCTTGCGCAGCAGGTCCTCCGGCGGCGCGAGGTCGGCCAGCCGTACCTGCCCGTCCTCGGCGGACGCCGCGGGGACGACGAGGACCTTCACCGTCCCCGCGGGCACGCCCGTCTCCCCCGCGGTGAGGCAGCGCACCCGCGCCACCTCGGGAACGGCCTGCCGGGACAGGACCTCGTAGTCCTCGGCGGTCACCGCGCGGCTGCGGGTCCGCAGCGTCAGCGCGCCCCGGTCGCGGGCCTGGTCCAAGGTCTCGGCGTCGACCCCGCCGCCCGCGGAACGGATGTTCTCGACCGCGGAGACGAACGGGATGGACGACTTGAGCGTGCTGATCGTCCCGGCGGCCACGTTCCCGCTCTCGCCGCCGCCGACGGCGTACTCGCGCACGCGCACCACGGCTCCGCGCGGGGGCACCGCGCCGTGGTGGCGCACGCCGCCCCCGGGCAGCCGCACCACCGGGCCGAGGATGACCTCGGCCGTGCAGCCGTCCAGCACGAAGTGCCGGTCGTCGGGGCCGCTGGCGGCGAAGTTCTCGACCCGGGTCCACTCCTGCCACCCGGCGTCGGAGCTGACCTCCACCACCGGATCGCCGACCCCGGCGAGGACCGGTCCGGAGGACAGCCGGAAGAACTGGCCCGCGACGCCCTCCGCGGTGCCGAGCACCTCGTCGCGGATGACCTCGGCGTTGATCGCCGTGCCGGTCACCCCGACCGTGCACGCGCCGACCCTGGTCACCACCGGCGACGCGCCGTACCCGGGCTGGTCCTCCAGCGGCTCGGTCACCCTGGCGCGCAGCCAGGCGCCGCGCCTGCCGTCCACGATCCCCGCGCGGTGGTCCTCGGGGATGCCCAGGATCACCGCCCCGGAGGTGTTCAGCCCCCCGGTCTCGTCGCGCAGCAGCCCGCACGGCACCCACGCCTCGCCGTTGTACGCCTCCCACACCAGCGGCGGGTCGTCCGGGTTCACCCCGACGCCCTCGATGTGGGCGTCCAGGTCGACGCGCACCGCGCAGTGCGGCACCGCCTGGTCCAGGGCCAGCAGCAGGTGGTCGCCGGGGCGGGGGTGCGCGGAGAACACCGGCACCGACGCGCCGGTCCTGAGCTCCATCGTCCTGTTCACCGCGGAGTCGGCCTCGGCGGCCCGGGTGCTCACCGCCTCCAGCGCGCAGGGCAGCGCCGCGCTGTCGGCGACGGTCGTGAAGAGGATCGACTCGACCGTCTCGGTCCGCAGCGTCCCGACCAGGGTGCCCGCCGGGATCGTCATGGTCGACAGCGCCGGGGTCGACAGCCAGAACGTGGTCTCCACCCGGGCCGGGGTGGGCGGGAACATCCGCACGCCGATGAGGTCGAGGAACTTGACGTGCAGCCGCTCCGGAACCCGGTTGAGCCGGTACAGCAACTGGTCCACGACGAAGGCGAAGGTCTCGATCAGCGTGACGCCCGGGTCGGAGAGGTTGTGGTCCGTCCACTCGGGACAGCGCTGGCGCACCATCCTGGTGGCGTCGTCGACCAGGTCCTGGAATCGCCGGTCGTCCAGGTTGGGGGCGGGCAGGGCCATCTCAGTCCTCCTCGCCGTCGGGGACGCTGTAGAAGGGGAACACGAGGTTGTGCTCGTCGTTGGTGGCGCGGACCACGTAGGAGATGTCTATGTAGAGCAGGCTGGGCTCGCCGCGGTCGGGTTCGACGGCCACGTCGACGATCTTGACCCGCGGCTCCCACCGGGTCAGCGCCCCGCGCACCTCCTCGGCCAGGCCGTTGGTGGTGTCCAGGGATATCGGCTCGAAGACGAAGTCGCGCAGGCGCGAGCCGAACTCCGGGCGCATCGGCCGCTCACCCGGGTAGGTCGTCAGGATCAGCCGCATGGCCTGCTCCAGCTTGCGCCTGCCGACGGCGAGCGCGAACGACCCGTTGGGGGCGAACCCCAAGGGGTACTGCCACCCGGTCCCGATGAAATCGGTCGACATCGCGCCTCCTCCTGGCAACACCGCGGCTAGTTGAGCTTGATCGGGTTTCCCTTGATCTCCACCGGGCCGCGGCTCTCGATCTTGATGGCGGCCTCGCCGGTCAGGTTGACCTGCGCGCCGCCGCCGACGTTCACCACGCCGCCCTTGCCCGCCTGGATGTCGATGGTGCCGCCGTCGTTGCACTCGATGGTCAGGCGCCCCGGCGCCGCCGGCCCGCCGTCGGCGGGTTCCGGCGAGCAGCGCAGCGTCAGCGTCCCCGCCACCTTGTCCACGACCAGCGCCACGTCCGCGCCCTTGGTCCCCAGCACGAACTCCGAGGCGATGGTGCTCGGCCGCTTGCCGGGGGTGAGCTCGTCGTGGAAGGCGAGCCGGTTGCCGGTCGGCGAGGTGATCCCCCGCCACACCACCGACGCCGCGGCCCCGCTGCGCTTGACCGGCTCGCCGCCGAGGTGGTTCTCGTCCCGCTTGTCGACGAGGCCGCCGAGCACGTACGCCCTGCGGACGTCGCCGAACTCGAAGGCCACCAGCACCTCGTCGCCCACGATGGGCTGGAACCGGGCGCCCCCGCCTGCCCCCGCGCCGGGGTGGGCGACGATCGCCCAGTCGCTCTCGAACTCCGGCGACAGCCACGGCAGCACGACGCGCACCCGCCCGAGGCCCTGGGGATCACCGATGTTGCTGACCACCCCGCACACCACGCCCGGGATGTTCGGCACCGCGCCCGCCCCACCCCGCCCGCCGAGACCGAGCAGGGACCTCTCCTGCCGACCGCTGATCTCGAAGCGCGTGATGTAGCCCGCCCCGTCGTGGACGTGCACCGCGCGCGTCACCGCCCAGCGCCCGCAGAACTCCCCGGAGACCCCGCCGACCTCGATGACGCTGCCCGGCCGCACCGCGGGCTCGCCCTCGGCCTCGCCCTCGGCCTCGGCCACCGTGCTGCCCAGCCGCTCGGCCGCGCCCGAGGCCAGCTCCGCGGCGACCGAGCCGATGCCCGCGCCGTGGGCGACGGGCAGGGCGCAGAGCACGAAACCCCGCTCGACGGGGCCGGGGCCGAGGTTGCCCATCGCCGGGTCGCGCGAGGGGGTCGCGGACGTCGGGGCGGAACGGGGCAGGAACGGGCGGGCCAGACCCGCGGGGTCCGCCTCGGCGAGGTCGACCGAGACCGTCGCGGTCGGCACCACCGTCGGCACCACCGTATTCTTGTCGGGGTCCCACACCCGGACCTCGGTCTCCGGGACGAGGTTCCCCGCGCTGATCCGCGGGGCGAACCGGCGCAGCGTCTCCGGGAACCGGAGCGGGACGGTCCGCGTGGCCGTGCGCGCGTTGGCGGCCTTGGTGAAGAAGAACTTCCCGTCGGCCACGCCGAAGTCGTACCCGAGGGCGTCGGCGCGCCAGCGCAGGAACTCCCAGTCGCTCTGGTTGACCTGGCCCACGTGGTCGTGCGCGGTCCGGGTCGGGTCCACGGCGCCGACGGGCAGCCCGTGCTCGCCCGCGATGCGCCGCGCGATGTCGGAGTCCTTGGCGTTGAGGAAGGTGCGGTTGCGCCGTGCCCGCTGCAGCCGGTGGTCCTTGGTGTAGCCGCGGGCGACGACGTAGGACCGGACGTCGAAGGAGCCCTCGATGGCCACGACCTCGCCGGTGATGAGGTCGGTGATCGCGTCGTCCGAGATCGAGCCCGACCCGATCGTCACCACGGTGCCGATGCCCAGGCCCGCGGTCGACAGGGCGTTGCCGTCGTCGGCGAAGGCGATCTCGAACATGCCCGGCCGGTGCGCGTGCAGGTCGACGACCACGCGCCGGAGGAGTTCAGCGGCCGCGTCGGGCAGCGGCCTGCGCTCGGTCCCGAGCGAGATCCGCGGCCGCACGACGGCCAGGTAGTCCGCCGGGCCGGGCCGGGTGTTCGGAGCGTCCACTGTGGCCATTACGGCTTCCCTCCCAGGTTCAGGGACTCGCCGCGGCGCAATCGGAGCGTGTCGTCGATGTTGTTGCTCTCAGCGACGCTCCGGTAGTCAGCGGGCTGCTTTCCCGACCCGGCGGCCACCGACGGCATGGTGTCCCCGCCCTTGACGACGTGCGCGGAACCCCGTGGCGCGTCACCGGAGGGCTGACCCGCCACCGGCTTGTCCTTGGGCACGACGACCAGGGTCAAGGTCACCTTCGCCCGGTTCGGGACACCGGTGTTGGTGAACCTGACGTACTCGCACTTCACCTGTTTGAGGTGCACGTCCTCCTTGAGGGTCAGGCCCTCCCCCGCGCCCATGGTGACCGTGACGATCTTGGGCATCGCCTTGCCCCCGACGTCCTCCGCCTCGATCCAGTCGTAGAGCTTGGCGCACTTCTCCTTCACTTCCTCGGCGCCCTCGATGTGGACCCGGCTGACGCTGATGTTCAGCTTGCCTTCCTCGTGGTAGTTCTCCGGGCTGCGGAGCGTGGCCGCGGCGTCCTTGATGGGGGAAACCCTTTCGAGGGTGATGTCGGTGGGGTTGTACTGGAAGGTCACCTCCTCCTGCTTGTAGCGGAGGGTGAACTTCCCCTGGTCCTGGCTGGCCTGGGGCGTGCGCAGCGGCCCGCTGCGCGTGTCGGGCAGGAATCCCCGGTGGACCAGGGTCAGCGACTCGATCGCGACGTCGCCACCCTTGGTGTTGAGGTCCGGTCCCTTCCAGCTGATGGGAATCGCGTCCCGCAACGTCCAGGAGGCGATCTCGTGCGCCTCGGACCCCGCGCCCTTCACCGCGGGCGCGTTCGCCTTCCCGCCGCGTCCCGCCTTGGGCGGCCCGGAATCGGCAGGCGCCCTCATCGAGCAGAACAGGCGGATGACCACCGTGGACCCGCGGTACCCCCGCGCGCCCGCCGACTGGTTGTTGACCTTGGCGCCCACCAGGCCCGCGCCCGCCTGGTCGCCGCCGATCCAACTGGCCGCCACGGTCTTCAGCCATTCCTGCACGTCCCGCGAGTCGCCGGCCGTCATCGCCCGCTCCAGGGTGATGTTGCCGTAGTTGATCCGCTTCGGCATGTAGTACGGCGACCCGTAGTCACCGCCGGACCACAGCAGTTCCTCGATCTGCAGTTCGACCCCCAGCCCCTTGCAGGCCGACCAGGCCCCCAGGTTGCGGGTCGCGCCCTGCCCGAGTGCGACGTTCTCCACGGCCACCTCGAACCACATGGTCATGCCGTACCGGGGCGTCTCCGCGGGCTGCCTCCCGCCCGGGGACGTCAGGGCGCCGACCGCGGCGAAGGGGTTGGCGGCCAGCTGCGTCGCGTGCAGACCCCTGGGTGGGGTGAATCCGGTCATGACGTCTTCGCCTCGTTGTCCAGGAATCCGGTGTGGGCCAGTTCCAGGGTTTCGATGGCGGGCCGCGCCCCGGTCGAGTTGAACTCCCCGATGGACCACGAGATCGGGAAGAACTGCTTGATCTCCCAGCTGACGACCGGCATGTTGGCGAAGTCGACCATGTCGATGCCGCCGCAGAGCGCGGTGGGCGTGCGCGAGGTCTCCACGAGCCACCGCTGCACGGTCGCGGAGTCCGAGCAGGCGGCGCGTTCGAGCTTGATGGTGTCGTAGCTGATGTTGCCGAGGAGCACCAGCTCGTCGTTGCTGTTGCCGGGCCGGTAGGTGTGCTTGCCCCAGCTGACCCGCAGGCCCGACACCCGGCTCCAGGTGCCCAGGTTGTACTCGTCCTTGTCGATCCGCACGATGAACCGGTGCGCCATCGCCACCTGGTCGAACAGGTACTCCGAGACCTTGGCGGAGACCCTGGGCGCCTTCACCCTGAACTTCTCCAGACTCATCGCCCGCTCCTCATCCCATGTCGGCGAGCAGGCCCGCCCGCTCGCGGTCGACGATCAGCTCCGCCCGAAGGCTCGACCTGATGCGCTGGTACAGCTTGGTGGCCACCCTTTCGAAGACCGCGGGCTCGGTCTCCAGTGTGGACTTTCGCGTGCGCAGTTCCTCGACCGCGGAGCGGAGGTCGGCGATGTGCTGGTACACGCCGGTCAAATCGGTCGCCGGGGACGTCGGCGCGGACGGGGGCGACGGCTCGGGAGACCACAGAGGAGCGCTCGGCTGGGCAGCGGGACTCGGGGTGAAGCCCGAGGCCAGCGTCCAGGACCGGTCGAGCGGCTCCACCTCGGGGGCCTCACCCGACACGGGTGGGGCGTCCTCCCCGGCCGGGGCGCCGGATTGGAACCGTTGCAGGAAGTCCCCCATCATGGCCGCGGGCGCGGCGGCGCCGGGCTCCCCGCGCTGGGAACTGTCCCGGGGGCGTGTCCTGTGCAGCAGGGGCGGTGGGGTCGGTCCGCTGCCGTGGACCCACTGCTCGACCGCGTGCGCCTCGGCTTCCAGCTCCCGGCCCTCGACGGAATCCTCGCCGGGCATGGCCTGCCCGAGGACGCGCTGCTGGACGGCGTGGGTCAGCTCGTGCGCCAGCAGCGCCCGGGTCTCCCGCTCGGCTGGCTCGCCCGCCTCGTCAGGCAGGTACACCAGTCCCGCCTGGGTGAAGGCGCGGGCGCCGATGCTCGCGGCCCGCCGCGACACCGCGCGGCCCCGCAACACCTTGACGTCCCGCACGTCCGCCCCCAGCTGTTCGCGGAACAGCGTGATCAGATCGATGGGCACCGAGGTGTCCTCCCAATCCCGCGCGCTCGCCCGGGATTCGTCCCGCCGCGGTGGGGGCGAAGTCAGGCCGGCGGGCACCGCGCGGTAGACGGGACCGGTGGAGATGCCGGTGGAGATGCCGGTGGAGATCGCCGGAGGACCCGCGTCCCCCGAGGGGGCCGGTCCGCGGTGGACGAGGGAAGTCGGGGACTCCCCCACGGCCGTGGAACGCCCAGCGGGGCCGAAGTCGCCACGTGGGGGCGCGGCGTCGGGTGGAGGCCCGGTGCGCGGCTCCGCGTGGGGCGTGTCCGCCCACGGTTCCCGCTCCTCCTGGGCCGTTGCCAGAGGCGGGCTGGATAGAGGCGGGCTGGTTGGAGGCTGGCCGGTTGAAGGCGGGGCGGGGGGTGGCGCGGGCGGCGGGGGGTCGGAGTCCTGATCACCCGTCCCGGAGACGTCGTCGGCGGACCCGTCAGGGGCGGGCACGGTGTGGGCCGGGCCGGGGCGATCCGGGCCGGGGCGCGGGGTCTTGCCCCGCCGCTCGGGCCGGGGGAACAGCGGGGCCTGGTGGGTCAGCGGGCGTGACTCGCCGTCGACCTGCCCCCGAGCCTCGCTGGACGGGAGCGCGGCCGGGTGCACGGGCGGCCACACGACCTCCACGGCAGGCGGTGGGCCGAGTGGGGGCCGCGAGCGCACCTGCGGGACGGTCGGCGGAACCGGTGCCGGATAGCCGGCCTCCGGAAGGACGGCGCTGTCGTCGCCGGGGTCCGGAATGTCGGCGGGGGCCGCATCGGCCCGCGGCTCCCGCAGGTGTGGCCCGCGGTCCGGCCGCGCGTCGGGCACCGGGTTCTCGGGCTCCAGCTCGTCGCTCGGCATCGGCTCGCCCGGGGTGGGCGGGTTCGGGACGCCGATGCCCAGGCGCCTGCTCTCGCCCAGGGTGAGCCGCTTCCTCGGCGCGGCGGGTCGCGGGACCTCGGCAGGTGGCGGGGCATCCCGCGGTGGTGGCGGTTCCGCCACCGACGAGCCGCCGAGGGCGTTCATCCCCATCATCGCCAAGACGTTCTCGAACCCCATCTGCTCGTACTGCGCCGCCATCCGGTCGAACGCGGTGAGGCTGCGGAACGGCACGGCGGGCTCGACCGGTGGGCCCACGAAGTCCTCGGTCGCCTCCGTCACCGTCGTCCTGGCTGTCGTGGGCACCACGGGCGCGTGCCTGCGCGGCGGCTCGAACACTTCTGGTCGGTGATCCTCGGGGACCGTCGACGCGGGGCGTTCGGTGTCAGCCATCGGCTGGTCAGCGGCGACCGGGACCGGCACGGACTTCCTGCCGCGAAGCGCCGCGAACCGGCGGGTAGCGGCCGACGGCTCGTCGGCGGGAACCCGCGTGCGGCGGTCTTGGTCGGGCAGGCGGTCTTCGCCGAGCAGGTCGGCTTGTCCGAGCAGGCCGTTTTGGCCGGGCAGGCTGATCATCCGCTCCGGCATGGCGGGCGCGGGCCGTTCCCGGTCGAGCACCGCGACCAGCCCGTCGACCCGGCCGAGGGGTGCCTTCACCCCGGGGTCGCGGTGCCTGAGCGGGAGGAGCGCGCCGAGCAGCGGGCGAGTGCCCGCCACCTCGGGCAGCCGCGACACGGGGACGAGGACCGGCGCGCGCCTGCGCACCGACATCCGCAGCGGCGGCACTGAGCGCCAGTGCCCGGCCGGGGTGGACGGCAGCGGACCCGACAGCGGGCCGGGTGGCCGCGGCGGCGCGGCAGCGGGGCTGCTCGCGCCGTGGCGCTTCCGGAACGGCCACCACATTGGTCCTCCACTCTCAGAACAGCGCGGGCGGTACGGCCGCCTCGTCCGCGTTCAGCCGGTCGTTGATCCGCCCGACCTCGGCGATGACGGTCGCGCGGGACCGGTGGTCCAGGTCCACCAGTTCGGCCAGGGGCCAGTGCAGGTAGTAGGCGACGTACGCGATCTCCTCCCAGAGCCGGGAGAGCGCGTACGTCACCGTTCCCCCGGGGCATCACCGGCGATGTCCACCGCGAAGTCGTGGCCGCACGATGGGCAGCGGACGTCGGCCTCGGTGTGGCCCTCCTGGTTGACCCGCCGGTACAGGTCCTGGAGAAACGCCAGGTCCGAGGCGAACAGGCTCTCGACCACCAGCGCGTCCACTTGGGACAGGCTCCCCAGCCGGACGACGGTGCGCTCGAGGAGCAGGACGGTGAGGTAGGCCGGGTTCTGCCGGACCCGGGGGTCGGTCTGCGTGGTGATCTCGTCGCGGGCGGTCGCCAGCCGCATCGTGCCCTCGCGGTGCACCGCGCCGTGCTCGTCGACGAACCCACGGGGCAGCACGAACGGGTACTCGGTGCGGAGCGGACCGGCGCTCACCGCCAGGGGCGGCGCGAGCTGGGAGTCGGTGGGGAACATCGGCCGTCGCTTTCGGATCGGGAGTACGGGCCGCTGGGGTCCGCGGGGACTACTTCGGCGCGGCGGTGGTGATCTTCTCGCAGGTGATCTTGACCTCGATGCTGACGACCGAGTTGTCACCGGCCTTCATGCCGGTGATCATCACCTCGGCGCACCACGCGTTCTCCAGCACGTAGACGATCTTGTTGTCCTGGCCGCCGCTCGCGTCGTTCAGCGTGAGGAGCGCGTCGCCGCGCACCGACTTGTCCCCTGCCCTGGCCATGTTGTGCCACAGCAGGAGTTGGTTCGCGCTCGTCTTGTCCAGCGCGGCCTTGAGCGTGACGGTCGGCGGCTCGGTCTTGCCGAACTGCTTGGTGTGGTGGGTGTTCCCGCGGGCGTCGTTGTAGATGTACTCCACCGAACCGACCTTGGACGTGACGCTGCCCAGTTCGGAGAAGCCGATCGGCGGCAGGTGCATGGCCTGGAGGAAGAACTGCGGGGCCGAGACCACCTGGGCCGGTGCTGGCGCGGTCATGTGCCATCCCTTTCGTGCATCGTCAGACCAGGAGCACGGAATCGCACTCGATGGTCGCTTTCATCATCACCACGTTCGCCGAACCCGCGGCCGTGGTGTCGATGTCGAGCTTGGCGCACCACGCGTTCTCCAGCAGGCAGGCGGCGGCGACCTGGCCGCCCGCGTCCATGATCGTGAACCAGGTGGGGACCTTGGCCACGGGGGCGTTCGACCGGGCCAGGGCGTGCCAGGCGAACAGCCGCCCGAAACCCTCCAGGTCCAGCGCCCGCTTCAGGGTGATCGACGGTGGCTTCGCCCGGCCGAACTGCTTGGTGTGGACATTGCCGAGCAGCCCGTTGTAGGAGTACTCCTGTGCCTCGACCTGCGAGGTGAAGCCGGTCAACTCCGAGAACCCGATGCTCTCGGTCCACCCCGCGCAGCAGACGGTGAACCGCGCGGCACTGACGTACTCCGACACCGGGGTGCCCCCTCACTCGTTCAGCGCCGCGCCTTCGGAGTACTGGGCCAGCCGGAACACGACGAACTCGGCGGGCTTGACCGGGGCGATCCCGATGTCCACCGTGAGGATGCCCGCGTCCCGGTTCTCCTCCGGGTTGTTCTCGGCGTCGCACTTGACGTAGAACGCCTCCTCGGCCGTGGTGCCGAACAGCGCCCCGCTGCGCCACACCCGCCGCAGGAACATGCTGATCGTGCGGTCGACCGAGGCCCACAGGAAGTTGTCGTTGGGCTCGAACACGACCCAGTTCGTCCCGTTGAGGATGGACTTCTCCACGTAGTTGAACAGCCTGCGCACGTTGAGGTAGCGCCACTCGGGGTCGCTGGAGAGCGTGCGCGCGCCCCAGATCCGGATGCCCTGCCCGGGGAAGGAGCGGATGCAGTTGACACCCACCGGGTTGAGCTGGTCGTGCTCACGGCGGGTCAGCCCGGATGCCAGCTCGATGACCCCGCGCACCACCTCGTTGGCGGGCGCCTTGTGCACGCCGCGGCTTTCGTCGCTGCGGGCCCAGACACCCGCGACGTGCCCGCTCGGCGGCACCACCACCGGCTTGCCGTCCGGGGCCATCACCTTCAGCCACGGCCAGTACAGCGTGGCGTACTTGGAGTCGTAGCCCGCGTCGTTCATCCGCCAGTCCTTGAGGCGCTGCGGCCTGAGGTCCGGCAGCGGGTCGAGGATCGCGACCCGGTCCGCCATCAGCTCGCAGTGGGCGGTCATCGCCAGCTGCACGGCCTTGACCCCGTCGGTGTCGATGGCGCCGTGCAGGTAGGCGCTCATCAGGTCCGGCACGCACAGCATGGTGATGTCGTCGATCGTCTCCAGACCGGCGAACCCGGTGCGGTCGCCCGCGTCGCCGACGTAGTCGTTCGGCGACACCGAGGCGGGCGACGCGTCGTCCTCGGCGGGGGCGGCGTCACCGCCGCCGCTGAGCGCGACCTGGGTGCCCTTGGCGGGCACCGCGAGGACGTGGGCGCCCTTGGCGTCCTCGACGGCGACCAGCTTGGACTGGCGCAGCGCGGTGACCACATTGGACGGGCCGCGGCGGACAGTGAGGTTGTCGTAGACCTCCTCAGCGTCGTCCTTGCGGATCACCAGCTTGAAGGTGTCCTCGCCAGGCTCGGACGCCTCCTGGATGTCCACCGTCACCCGGTTGCCCTCGGCGCCGGGCAGCAGCGAGCGCACCACGAACGGCCTGCCGCCCGCCGCGCCCGCGAGCTCCGCCGTGGCCACCTGCCCGCTCTCCAGCTCCCGGGGGCGCCCGTCGCCGTTCCCGCCGCCACCCACGCGCACGATGTAGGCCGAGCCGCCGCCGTTGAGGAAGTACCCGTAGACCGAGTGGGCGAGGAAGCTGCCGTCCAGGAAGCCCCCGAAGGCCTGGGTGAACTGCGACCAGTTGGTCACGAGGACCGGCTCGTTCACCGGCCCCTGCTCGGCGAACCCGACGAAGGCCGCAATCGCCGTGCCGACACCTTCGATCGGCTTCGATCCCGACGCTACTTCTTCTGTGTAGACGCCGGGGGACAGATAGGTCGCCATCGCGTCCTCCCGTGGAGAGTTCGATGTCCACACTGTTGTCAGCGCGCGGGCGCGGTCGCAGAGGAAATCGGACCATCAATGGAGCAGCCCGGTGCACTATCGGGCCACATCAGCGGCCTCCGCCTTGCCCGCAACGCTGCGCCTTGGCCTGTACCACCGACGGGGGTGCGCGCCGATGCTGGCCGGGCCACCTCGCCCCGGGGGGAAGGAACGCACGTGCCCGCGAAACGACCGGTCCGGACAGCCGTCCTGGCGGTGCTCATGGCCGCGCCGGTGGTGCTCGCGGGCCCGGCGCAGGCCCGCGCGGACGACCCGCCCACCACCGTGGCGGGTCTGCTCCTGCACTACCAGGAGCTGAGCGAACGGGCCGAACAGGCGAACGAGCGGTCGATGGCGCTGACCGAGCGGATCGCGGCCAACCGGGAAGTCCTCCGCGCGCTGGACCGCGGCATCGCCGAGCTGACCGAACGGCTGGGGACGGTCGCGCCCACACCCGAGGCGGCGCCGCTGCTCGCGCGGAGGGAAGGGCTGCACCTCCGCGCCGCGGGCATCGGCACCGTGACCGGGCACATGCTGACCGAGCAGGGGGCGGTCACCGCCGAGTTGGACACCCGGATCGTCGAGGTCAAGTCCGTGCTCGCGGCGCTGCCCCCGGAGCAGCGGGCCCTGCTCAACGCCAACGCGCCTGCCGTGCCCCCCGCTCCCCCGCCGCCCGTCGGACCCGCGCCCGCACCTGACCTCGTGCCCGCACCGGCTCCCGCGCCCGCAGCGGGGACCTCGGCAGTGGTCGACTTCGCCCTCGCCCAGCTCGGCAAGCCCTACGAGTGGGGCGCCGAGGGCCCGCACTCCTTCGACTGCTCCGGTCTGGTGCAGGCGGCGTTCGCGACCGTGGGCATCGCGGTGCCCCGGGTGTCCATCGACCAGTCCCGGGTCGGCGGTCGCGTTGACCGGGCCGACGTGCGCCCCGGCGACCTCGTCTTCTACTACCAGCCCGTCCACCACGTCGCCATCGCCCTGGACCGCGACCGCGTCGTGCACGCGGCCACCTTCGGCGAACCGGTCAAGATCGGTTCGCTCGACGGCGCGGGCCCGGTCACCGTCATCCGCCGGGTCGTCGGATAAGAGGCGGTGTCCTGCCAAAAGGACGCGCCCGGTGATCAGCGCGCCCACCGTCGGAAGTGGACTCGGCTCGTGTGCCCTCACGGGCACCGCATTGGCCTGATGGTCTCTTCATCCTCGTGGTGGCCGGTCATATGGTGGTCCGACTGGTACGGCCGACGCTCCCACCGCGAATCGGGCCGGGCGCCGACCGGAGCACCACCACCCACCCCGGAGAAGAGGGTGTCCGATGGACGAGGACGTCAAGTGGTTCACCACAGCGGTGGCCCACGACAACGAAACCAAGGCGGAGACGTGGTTCAAGGCCGTGCTCAAGTCCGCCGCGAGCACCGAAGTCAGCGACCTGCGCAGCTTCACCGAGGAGCTGAAGAAGGACACGGACCTCGACAGCCAGGACGTGACCCGGTTCGAGGACGCGACCAAGGACTACTCGGACTACGCCTATGGCGCGGTGACGAAACTGAAGGAGGGCAAGCACAACGCCGACGAGCTCCTCTCCGAGTACAAGGAGGAAACGGGGAGACGCCGCGCCGCGGCGGAGCAGCCCGCGGCGGTGGTGGAACAGCGCAGGCGGGATGAGGGCGGCGGCTTCGACTGGGTGCTCCGCGACGGCCAGGAGGTCCCGGAAGAGGGCTGGGGGGTGCTCGACGAAGGGGGCGGCTTCTACTGGGTCAACCGGGACGGCAACTGGGTGCCCGCCTCGGCGGACTTCGCCACCGTCCGCCAGGACCAGGCGGGATCGCTGTACTACCTCGTGTACCGCAACGGCGACTGGGTGCGGGACACGAGGTTCGTGCCTCCCGCCGGGACCGCGGCCCCGGCCCCGGCCCCGGACGCACCGGTGGCGGCCGCCGTCGCACCGGCGGCGGACACCGCGCAGGCGGCCGCGGAAGGTGAGGCCGAAGCGGCGCAGGACATCCTCGCCGACGACATCGTGAAGCCTGTCATGGCGGAGCTCAGGGCCATGTTCCCCGAGGACAGCGACCAGGAACTGCTGGAGCTGATCAGTGATGTGCTGCCCCAGGCGTTGGAGTCCCACCAGCTGAGCCCGACCGGATGACGAGGGTAGTGAGATGACGCGATCCAAGCCGGATTCCGAGAAGCACGCGGCAGCCAAGCAGGCCATCGCTGCCAGATTGAAGACGGTGGGCCACAAGAAGGTCAAGACCGTCAAGGCCGAGCACGCGAAGAACCCCAGCATCCTGCTCCCGCAGTCGCTGGCGTCGGCCTCCGACGGCAAGGCCAAGAACGGCACGACAGCGGCCGAGGCCCAGAAGCAGGTGGAGTTCGCGAACAACTTCCTGGCGGACGCGGAACCGGTGACCGAGATGTGCCACCGCGTGGCGGAGCGGGTCCAGGAGTTCACCGAGTACGTCTTCATCACGGCGACCGGGCACACCCAGAAGGCCATCAAGAACGCGAAGCACCTGCAGAAGGAGACGGAGTCCTTCGAGAAGGCCCTCCAGGAGAAGATCAGGAAGCCGCGCAGCGACATCAGGAAGGAACTGGCCGCCGAGCACCAGGACACCTCCTCGCTCAACGACAAGGCCGAGGCCCTGCGGGCCAACCGGGCGGTCATGGCGGGGCGGGTCCACGGACTCGGCGTCGCCGCTCGCGAGGCCATCGAGAACCTGGAGGAGGCGGTGGCCTTCGAGATCCAGAAGGCCAACGTCCGCAACAACCCGACGATGGTCGACAAGGGCATCCAGGTGATGTCCGCCGTCATCGACGGCGCCAGCGCCGTCGGCGGGGAGTTCGCCGGGCCCTTCAAACCCCTCGTCACCCTCGCGGGCGGGGTGAAATCGCTGCTGTGGCGGCAGCTCCTCGCCGCCAAGAGCGCCGCGGACGTCAAGGAGCTCAGGAAGAAGGGCTCCGCCTCGGACGCCTTCGACGCCCTGGGGGCCGACCCCGGTCTGCTCGCCGTGCGCGTGGCCCAGAAGTACAAGGACGACTTCGACACGGCCCTCGACCTCATCGGCTCGGTGGCGGGGAACGTCGAAGGGTGGACCGTCATCAGGGTCACGCTCAAGACGGCGGTGCACACCTATTTCGACACCGACGTCAAGAACGCGGTGGCGCAGCACCTGGCGCAGAGCAAGACGAAGGAAAAGCTCCGCACGGCCGACGACGACAGCTACGCCACCATGCTCTTCCAAACGGGGCTCGAGGCCATGAGCGGCCTTCCCGGGGTGGTGGCCGGTGCGCTCAACGGCGCGAAGTTCAACCCCGTCGACTTCGGCTTCGCCCTCGCCCAGCCCTTCCTGGAGTGGATCGCCGAGAAGATCATCGACCAGTTCGACCTGGGGGGCAACGCGCAGATCGTCACCGCGGACCAGCTGCTCGCCGACTTCACCGCACTGCGGAACGCGCACAAGGTGGTCCGCGACGGCGAGCCCGACGCGGTCGAGCCCGAGACCCCCGGCCCGCCCAAGAGGGACAAGCGGAACCGCCGGGTCAGGGAGGTCATGCAGGACAGCGCCGAGACCGACAGCGCGGGCGTGTACTGGTGGGTCCGGATCGGCGACGAGATCGGGAAGATCCACCGGGACCGCACGTTCACCCCGGTCAGCGGCATGGAACTCCGGTTCCCGTCGACGATCGAGGACGGCACGGAGATCGACAAGGTCCTGGGTCCCGCGGGCAGCGACCTGCCGGGCGTGGGGCCGGACTCCTGGATCGTCATCGTCGGCGACCTTGAGGGCCACGTCCCCGGCGACCGCGGCAAGTTCACCCCCATGGCGCCGGTGGAGTTCTCCGACTGGACCGGTCGCGTGGTCAAGGCGGACGGCTACGTGCCCAAGGGCGCGGACAAGGTCGAGGGAACCTGGCACCGGAGCGCGGCGCACGATGGCGGCAGGCAGTACTTCCTGTTCGAGCCCGCGTCGGGTCCGCGCGAGTGGGCGCGACCCGAGGACAAGACCGCGGACAGGGGGATGAGCGTCGCCGACGCGTTCAAGGACAACAAGTCCATCCGCGTGACGCCGATGACCCTGGCGCCCTGATCCCGCCCCCGGGTGCGGGGAGGAAGATGGCCGTCTCCGGTGGTTTCCACCGGGGACGGCCGTTTCCGATGTGGACGGACAAACGCACGCGCGCCGCGCGGGTCGCCGGGCGTCAGCCCGCCATCACGGTGGTGTTGGTGGTGATGAACTCGCCGGTCCCCTGCTTGACCAGCAGCGTGTCCGGGACGGGGCCCGCCGGGGTCGGCTGCGTGGCCGGGGTCTGCACGGTGAACACCACGGGGAACCGCTGGCCCTTCAGCAGGAGGGTCTTCCCGTTGACGGTCTGCCTGGTCAGGTTGGCGGGCAACAGGGTCACCGTCAGCTTGCCCGTCCCCGGCGTGACGAACGGCGGCGCCGTGTAGGGCAGGGGCGTCATCAGCGCTTCGGGGAGCTCATCGCCGAGCAGGCACACGTAGACGTTGTTGACCATGAAACTCGTGCTGGAGCCGCGCAGCGGGACGGGCGCCTGCAGCTGCGGCACGATCGCGGGCGGCGGAACCAGAATCTTGATCATGTCACCGGTCTTGATCACGAAGTCACCCATCGCCGAACCCCTCCCTCCGGTGACCGACCACCCGACCGCGGATCGGGTCCGCAGACACTAACCCGGGCAGGACAACATCGGTAGACACGCGGACAGCCCGATCGCGCACACTTCCCCGACGCGGCTCGGACCCCTCAGACCGCGTTCCCCTCCTCCCGCAGGTAGTCCCGGAGCTGCCGGCGGTTGCGCAAGCTGCCCCGGGCGTAGATGTTGCCCAAGTGGTACTCGACGGTCTTGGTGCTGATGTACAGCTCGGACGCTATCTCCCGGTTCGTGTAGCCGAGCCCGACGAGGTGGGCGATGGAGCGCTCCCGATCGCTGAAGCGGAGCGTCCCGCGCGTGCGCTGCGCGGGGACGGCCTCCTCACGCAGGCAGCGGTCCCGGAAGGGCGTGGCGCCCAGCCGGTCGAACCAGCCGAGCGACCGGCGCCCCCACACGGCCGCGCTGTCGCGAGCGCCGCTCCTGCGCAGCGCGCGGCTGTACGCGCACTCCAGCATCCCCCGGTGCAGGGGCACGTCATCGCGCCCCAGGTCGATGACCGTGCCGCGCTGGTACACCGTGAGGGCGGCGTCCATGTCCCCCCGCTCCTCGGCCAGCCTGCCGGACAGCCACGCGGCGGCGAGGCGCAGGTAGTGGACCTCCTCCGCCGCCTTCTCCAGGTCGGACAGCGCGGTGGCCGCCCCCGCCAGATCGCCGGTGCCGATCAGGGCCTCGACGCGCAGGGGGAGCCACCACGGGCGCAGGATCTTCTTGAAACCGGTCTCGGGCAGCGCCAGCAGCGGGGCGAGCGCGGTGAGCATGCCCGCGTGGTCGGCCCTCGCCTGGGCCAGCACGGCGTGGCCCACGGCGACGGCGGGTGTGGAGAACCGGGCCGGGACCGCCTGCGCCAGCTCCTCGGCCATCTCGATCTGCAACCGCGCCTTGACCCAGTCCCCCCGGCTCGCGGACACCCAGGTCGCCACGACGTGGGCGAAGGCCGCTGCCCACGGCTTCTCCTCGACGGCGACCGTCGCCACCCCCTGCTCGGCGTTGACACCCGCCATCTCCCAGTCCCCGAGGAGGTAGCAGGTGGCCGCGAGCACGGGGTAGGCGAACTCGGTGACCGCGGAGACGCCGGTGTCCCGCGCCAGCCGCAGCGAGGTCGCGATGTCGAGGCGCGCGGAGGTCAACTCCCCGCTCCACGACCTCAGCATCCCGCGCAGCGCCAGGTGGTAGGCGTCGGCGGGCTGGACCCGTGAGACGTGCGGCATCCGGACGAGCCTGCCCAGCTCCCGCACCCCCGCGCTCGCGCCCTCGATGAAGCCCGTGCCGATCGCGGCGTTGCCGATGGCCTTCATCGCCAGTCGGGCGTCGAGGTCGGGCAGGGCCACCACGCGGCGCAGGATCGGCACCGCCCGCTCGCAGTCGTCCATCAGGTGGAGCATGCCCAGCCAGGTGGCGGCCATGGCGAACACCCACCGCGACCCGGCGTCGCCCTCGGCGCCCGCGATGGCCTCCCGCAGGAGTTCCTCGGCCTCCGGTCCGCCGCGGGAGGTGGCGTGGGCGCCCAGCACCAGGCTCCGCAGCGGGCTGGGCGCGCACTCCCGCGCCTCGGGGACCAGGCTCTCGGCTTTGGCGTGGTCATCACCCCAGAGGAACTGCGCGGCGGCGGTGAGCAGCCGCCGCTCCCGGGCGTCGCGGTTGTCCGACACACCCGCCGCCCACAGCAGCAGGGTTCCGGCCCGCCGGAAGCCGCCCGCGGCGAAGTGCTCGTCAGCGGCCCGTTCGAGCTCCTCCGCCAGCGGCTCGCAGGAGTGGCCCGCCGCGGCCACGCGGTGCCGCCATGATGCTTCCCGGGAGACGTGCCGGGCCGCGGTCGAGTGCACCTCCCGCAGGCGCGCCGGTCGCATCGTGGCCAGGATGGCCTCGCGGCGCAGCGCGTGGCTGACCGCGACCGGCGCCTCGGGCTCGCCGGGCCACCACTGGAGCAGGTGCAGTTCCAGCAGGGGTTCCAGCGCGTCCGCGACGTCCTCGACACCCGCGACGTCGCCGACGATGGCCAGCGGTGCGCGGCCGTCCAGCACGGCCGCCGCCTCGGCGAGGCGCCGGGAATCCTCCGGGAGCGCGCTGAGCTGCCTGCTCACGGCCGCGGCGAGGGTGGAGGGCACCGGCAGGGCGCCGCGCCTGCCGACCGCGAACTGCCTGCCGGGGAGTTCGGTCAGCAGGGTCTGGACGTGCAGCGGGTTGCCCTCGGTGTGCGCGCGCAGCTTCTCCACCGAGCCCGCGTTCCACTTGCGGCCCGAGACGTGGCGCACCAGTTCGGCGACCTCGTCCGCGGCGAGCCCCGTCAGCATGAGGCTCAGCTGCCCGTCGGTGTCGCGGATCAGTCGTTCGAGGTCCTCGTCCGTCGCGTGCCCGTGCTCCCATTCCGTTCGCGTGATCAGGATGACGAGCACGGCGTCGGCTTCCAGCCTGCGCAGCGCGAATCCCAGGGCCTGCAGCGATGGGGGGTCGGCCCACTGCGCGTCGTCCACCACCAGCACCACCGGTCCGCCGCGCTGCGCGAGGTCGAGCAGGTGGAGCAGCTGGGCGCCGACCTGGAAGGGCATCCCCGCCGAGTCGATGTGGCGCAGGGCGGGGAACTGGTCCATGGCGGCCTGGGGCACACCGGACAGCAGCTGGCCCATGGCGCCGAAGGCGAGGTCCCGCTCCGACGCGTCGCACCGGGCCTGCATGACCGTCGGCACGGCCGCCCGCGTGGCGGGGCTGGTGAGCCAGTGGCGCACGAGGGCGGACTTGCCGATGCCCGACACGCCGCTCACGACCACCCGCTGCGGCGATCCCGACACGGCCAGCCGGAACGCGCGGCTCAACGCGGCGAGGTACGACCGGCGCCCGACGAACAAGGGGCCATCTGCCCTGGATGTCATAGCGATCCCAACCCCTATGCCACTGAGCCGTCCTACTGGAACGTGAACATCAGGTGAAACTTCACTGCCGCACCGGAGGATCCGGCGCGACCTGAGTTGTCAGTCATGCTCGCTCATGTCGAACCGTTTCGCGATCGATGCGGACGGTTGATCGAGGACATCGCCGAGTTCGGACCGGCGACCTGGCGGGTCGCCCATCCCTGCCGTGGGTGCGTTGAACCATCAACGACCGAGCGAACGGCTTGGATGCGCCATTCCCGGGGGGTTTTGCCGCCCGCCTGTGCGGCGGCGCGGGTCCTGCCGCGACTCCTGACCGACCGTATAGGAGCGTCGAGCTGACAGTGACCAACAGTTCCTGAAGGACAGTCCTGGTGGAAGATCCCCTATGGAACGGGGTTCCCGGACGCCCTGGCACTCTCGGCCACTGGCGGGCGACTCGCACCTGATCGCCCCGGCCCGCTACGGGCCCGTGGGCGGGACCAGGAAGTAGCCGCCGCCCACCGCGAGGAGGTACGGGTTCAGGGCGTCCTGGGGGAGGCGGGACTGGGCCAGGGCGAAGCCCGCGGCGAAGTCGTTCTGGAAGGACATGAAGACCACGCCGTCGTCGGGGCCCTCGCTCCGGTGGTACGCCCAGGAACGGCGCAGCATCCGCGGCGACGGGGCGCCCGCTGTGCGCGGGTTCATGGCGCGGACGTGGGAGTCCAGGGCGGTGACCGTGCCGTCGGGGTCCTCGGAGTAGCGGGGAGCGGCGGTGGCGGGAGAGCCGTCGAGCCAGCCGCCGTCCGGGCGGCGGCCGAAAATGCGGTCGCGGGTCTCCGCGGAGTCGGCGTCCCAGAGGGGGTGCGCCAGCTGGATCACGCGGACGGCGGCCAGGGAGGAGCCGTCCGGGAGCAGCACCGCGCCCGGGTCCACCGGGTTGGTCTGCCCCTCCACGTGGCCGAAGGGGTTGCGCTGCAGGGGTTTGCCGACCCCGTCCACCACGTCGCGGTGGACGGGGGTCCGCCAGGCCGTGGTGAAGGGCAGGCCCGCCAGCAGGGCGTCCATCCGCTCGGCGCTGTCCCGCGCGTCGTCGGACTCGACCTGGAGGAAGGCCGACGGGTTGGCGCGGGCCGGGATGAGGACGTCGCCGGGGAAGGCGGGCATGGCCTGCAGGCCGGGGCTCAGCGCCGGTCCCAGGCCGACCATGACCTCGCCGCCGGACAGCCCGCGCAACGCCCGCGCCGCCGCGGCCGGGTCGCCGGTGTGGGCCAGGAAGGCCACCTCGCCCGCGGGCCGGGGCACGCGCAGGGCTGGGTGCGCCGCCGGGTCGGCGGGCGAACCGCACGCCGACCCGCCGACCAGGCCCGCGAGCCCGCCCAACAGCACCGAGCGGCGCGACGGCCCGCCGGTCACGAAGCGGCCCGGCGGACGCCGACCTCGAGCGTCAGGTGCCCGAGATCGGCGTGCTCCCGCGGGTACCCGGTGTCGGTCTCGACCACGTCCCCCAGGGCGGGGCCGTGGGCGAAGAACGGGACGCGGCAGAGCTCGAACAGCGGGGTGGTCAGGTGGTCGGCGGCCTCCTCGCCCTCGACCTGGACGAACGCGGCGGTGTTGGAGCGCTCTGGGCGGAGGACCCCGCCGGGGCGAGGCGACCTGGGTGGGCCCGCGCCGCCCAGACCCACCCGCGCCCCCGGCTCCCCGCCCGGCGTGCCCCGCAGGGCCGGGCGCGTCCCCGGCTCGTCCTGCTCGGAATCCGCGCCGCGGCGGGCCCGCGGCAGGGCCGAGCCACCGGACCAGGCGAGGACGTTCCTCCGGGGGCAGGTGGTCGGGTGCATGTGAGGCGTCCCGTCGGTCGTGGGAGTTGGTGGTGGGCCGGGTCAGACGACCGGCGTGTAGGCGCCGCCCGCCTGTGCGGCGGAACGCTCGGCGTGCACGGAGGAGCGGGTCAGGAAGCGGCCGCGAACGACCCGGACGAACGACCCGCCCAGCGGGAACACGAGCACGGTGTTCGCCCCGTCCTGACCACGCAGCGCGTGTCCTTTGACCAGATTGTCGAGGAACTCGATGATGTCGCTCTCGACTTCCTCGGCGAACCCGCGCTGCCCTTCCCGCGAGATGTCGTAGAGATCAGTGTCGATCTCGTAGGCGATCCGTCGATCGGTCACCGGGTCCGCCGTCTCGAACGTGAGCCCGAGCCAGCGCGGCGGCCGGACGGACACCTCGGCCCGCCAGGTCGAGCCGACGAGCCGCCAGAGCGACCCCGCGCCGGGCTCCTCGACGACCCGCGCCGACCACGAGGTGGTCGATCGATGTTCGCGCAGGAAGCCGAGGAGCCGCTGGCCCGGTTCGACTGCCATGCGCTCACCACGTCTTCCAGTAGCCTTTGCCGAACCAGTTGAAGTCTATGCCGATCTTGCGTGCCTCGATGTGGATGTGGACCGGGGACACGGCCTTGCCGATCGGGCCCATCTTGGCGTAGTGCTTGGGCGCCGGGCCGATGGACACGCGGAAATTGGCGAGGGGATGCGGCTTGCCGATCCGGATGAAGTTGTTGCCGTTCTTGAGGAACTTGCTGGCGGCCAGCAGCTTGCCCAGCGCGCCCAACCCGGCCCCGCCGAGGCACCCGAGCGCGGCGGCGCCCGCCGCCGAGCCCCAGTCGATCTTGCGACCGCTGAGCAGGTCGCTTATCGCCGACCCGCCCGCACCGGACGCGGCGCCCGCCAGGCAGCCGATCAGGAGCGGGTTCTCACCGGTCGGGTCGACGAAGTTGGCGGGCGAGTTCTCGACGTAGGCGTAGAGGTTGGTGCCACCCGCCATGCCGATCGGGTCCTCGGAGATGAACCGCTGCAACGCCGGGCTGTAGTACCGCTGCCGGTACTGGAGCAGGCCGGTGCCGTCGTCCTGCCTGCCGGTGTAGGACAGGTCCGAGCCGCGCGGATCGCCGGTCGCCGCGGGCAGGCCGAACGGGTCGTAGGACTGGGTCGCGGCGATGGTGCCGTCGGCCCGGCCGAGGCCGATGACGCTGCCCTGCGCGTCGGTGAGCACGGTGTCGGTGACCCCGGCCGCGGTGCGGGCCGCCCACTGGTCCACGTCGGTGCTGAGCAGCGACGCGGTGAGCGTGCCCGCGCCGTCTTGCTCGGCGACGACGTTGCCCTTGTCGTAGAGGAACGCGGTCGTGGTCGACCCGACGGTGCGGCTCGTGCGCTCGCCGAGCGCGTCGTAGGTGTAGGTGGCCGACGGACCGGTGCCTGCCGACGCGGTCAACCTGCCCCTGGCGTTCCAGGTGTAGGTCGTGCCGCCGTCGCTGAGCAGGTTGCCGTCGTCGTCGTGGGTCACCGCGGTCGATCCCGCGGTGACCAGGCGGTTGGCGTCGTCGTAGACCAGCCCGGCACGGGCCGCGGGCAACCGCACCGCGGCCAGGCTGCCGCCCACCGACGACACGCGCCCGGCGGCGTCATAGGTGTAGGTGATCTCGCCCTTGGCGGTTCCCGCCTGGGCGTAGGCGATCCTGGTCAGCTGCCCGGCGGCGTCGTAGGTCCGGGTCTGGGTCCAGCCGCCCGGCAGGGCCAGCGTGGTCGGCCGCCCCGCGGCGTCCCGGGTGATCGCCACCGCGTCAGCGCCCCTGCTCACCCCGGTCAGGGTGCCGGAGTCGTCGTAGGCGTAGCCGGTGGCGGCCAGTCCCGGCACCGTGGTCCCGATCTGGCGGTCGGCGGCGTCGTAGCTGTAGCCGACGGTTCCGGTGGGCCGAGTCTCGGTGAGTACCCGGTCGCGGTCGTCGTAGGTGAAGGACAGCGATCCGCCCGCGGAGTCGGTCAGGGCGGACAGCCGGTCGGTGCTGTCATAGGCGTAGGTGACCTCCGACTCCTGCGCGGTCGGGCCGGTGACGCCGAACCGGACCTTGGTGACGAGGTCGAGGGAGTTGTAGGTGTACTCGATGCGCTTCCCCGCCTTGGACACCGTCGCGGTGGTGCGCCCGGCGGGATCGTAGGTGGCGGTGGCGGTCTTGCCGCGCGGATCGGTGGTGCCGGTGCGGCGGTCGGCCTGGTCGTGGGCGTAGCTGGTGACCTTGCCGCGGGCATCGGTGAAGGAGGTCGGGTTGCCGTTGCCGTCGTAGGCCAGCAACTGGGTGCCGCCGAGCGCGTCGGTCGTGCTGACCGGCAGATTCAGCGCGTTGTACTTGGTGAGCGTGACCGCCCCCGCCGGGTCGGTCACGCTCACCGGCCTGCCCGCGGCGTCGAAGAAGGTCGTGGAGGTCCGGTTCAGCGGGTCCGTCACCGAGACCGGCAATCCGGCCTCATAGGTGTGGGAGGTCACCCCGCCGGTCGGTGTCGTCTCCGTGGCCACCTGCCCGGCGCTGGTCCGGGTGAACGTGGTCCGGCGGCCCGCCGGGTCGGTCGAGGTGAGCAGGTTGCCCTTGGCGTCGAAGGTGTTCGTGGTCGTCTTGCCCGCGGCGTCGGTCATGGTCAGCGGCTGGTCGAACGGCCCGTAGCTGATCTGCGCCGCGACGTGGGAGCCCGCCGCGCCCGCCAGCTCGGTAAGCGTGGTGGGCCTGCCCGCCGCGTCGTAGGTGTACTCGGTGCGCCGCCCGTACGGGTCCACGACGGCGTCGATGCGGTTGTCCTGCCCGCGCACGAAGGTGGTGGCCCTGGCCAGGGCGGTGCCGTGCGCCTGGGTGTCGCTGACCACCATCCGGTTGGCGTCGAACGCCACCCGCCGGACCGCGCCGTTGGGCTGGGTCACCCGGGTCTCGGTGATCTGCCCGGCCTCGTCCAGGGTGTAGGCGAAGTGGTAGCTGCCGCCGTCGGCGAGGTCCTGCCGGGCGACGCGGCCGTTGCCGTCGTAGCTGACGTCCAGGTAGGCCACGCCGCGGGCGTCGGTGATGCGGGTGATGCGGTCGGCGCTGTCGTAGGTGTAGGTGGTGACCCCGCCCGCGACGTCGGTGACGGTGGCCAGGCGGCCCGCGTCGTCGTAGGTGTAGCGGACTTCGCGGCCGATGTTGTCGTAGGCGCGGGTCACGCGGGCGGAACCGTCGTGGTCGAAGGCGATCCAGCGGCCGTTGGGCGAGACGATCTGGGCGACCTCGCCGTTGGCGCCGCCCGTGCGCAGGAAGGTGACCCGGTTGCCGTTGCGGTCCTCCATGGCGCGGACCCGGGCGTACCAGGGGAAGAAGTACTTGGTGCCGTCGCGCATGGACAGCACCCAGTCGCCGTCGACCTGGGCGATGGTGGAGCCGGTGAACCGCCCCGGCGAGCCCGCCGCGGCGAACACCGCGTCGCTGTAGCCGTTGCCCGGCGAGGTGCGCACGTAGTGGGCGCGGCCGCCGCCCGGGGTGTAGACGTCGACTTCCTGGTACTGGCTCTCCGAGGCCAGGAACATGTTGAAGTCGGCGCCGGAGTTGAGGCCGAACTCGCGGTCGTGGTTGTCGCCCTGCCAGTACTGCCGGTTGAGCGCGATCGGCATGACGTCGGCGAGGCCGAGGTCGGTGTGGGTGTCGGTGAGCAGGCCGGTGGACAGGTCGACGGGGTCGCCGGAGAGCTTGTCCAGCAGGTCCTGCCACCACGGCTTGTCCGGCTTCGGGTTGCCGGGCGTGTTGAACATCGACCCGTCGAGCGACCACAGCCGGGTGCCCGCGTCGGGCACGACCCGGGTCCCGTCGGCGTCGACCCGGCCCTTGCCGTAGATGTGCCAGCCCTTGGCCGGGTCGTAGTTCCAGAAGTCCACTTCGGAACCGGCGGGCAGGCCGGTGTAGTTCGGGTAGACGACGCTGGCGCCCTCGGGGAAGACCACCGCGCCGCCGGGCTGCACGGTGAAGTACACCGGGACGATCCCGTTGCGCGGCAGCGGGTAGGGGGCGCGGTCGAGCGGGATGGCGGTGATGCCCAGCTCCCGCACGACGTTGCCGTCGAGGTCGCGCACGACCGTGCCCGCGGGCAGCCGCACTTCGAGGCCGGGGACGGCCGGGGTGCTCAGCACGACCTCGCGGGCGGTGGGGGCGTCGATGCGCCGCACGCTTGAGCGGTCCAGCTTGGGCAGCCAGACCGTGGCCTCCAGGGGCGTGGTGGCGCCCGCGACGACCTTGGCGTGGATGCGGAAGGTGCCGTAGCGGCCCTTGTGCGCGTAGCCGTCGACGATGACCGTGGTGGCGTTGGGGCGGACGTCGGACAGGAGGAAGCGGCCCTTGGCGTCAGTGGTGGCGCGCACCGAGTCCATCCGGACCGGGATGCCCGCGAGCGGGCGGCCGTGCAGGTCGCGGACGTGGCCGCTGACGGCGGTGGTCCCCGCCGGGGCGGTGCGGTCGGCGACGCGGTTCGGCGCGGCGCGGCGGGTCAGCCAGTCCCGGCCGTCGAGGTTGCCGCCGTCGGGGGTCCAGTCCGCGGGGTCCGTCCCCGCGGTGGGGGTCGCCGCGTGGGGGGCGGAGAGATCGGTGGTGACCCGTTCGTCGCGCTGTGCCGGGGCGGTCACCCTGGCGGGCTTGTGGCCTTCCAGGACGCGCGCCTCGGCGTCGAGGGACGGGGGCGCGGCCTGCGGCTTGGCGCCTGCGGGTTTTGCGGCGGCGGGTTTCGGGGCTGCGGCGGTGACGGCGGCCGTGCCGACGATGCTCGCGGTGTAGGTGCTGGAGCCGACCAGGGCGAGATCCGGGTTGAACAGCAGCCGGTACGCGCCAGTGGTCGGGAGCGTGACCTCCACGGTGGCGTTGGGCCGGGCGGCGCTGCCGACGCGGTTGCCGTCCGGGCCGTTGACCTGCCAGGAGAGGGCGCAGCAGCCGAACGCGGGCGACGTGGCCGACGACTGGACGCGGACGCGCTGGCCCGCCGTGCCGCTGAAGCCCGCGAACGCGTTCCGACCCGGCTGGCCGACGGTGATCGTCTTGGCCGTGGCGGTCAGCGGGAGCGGCCCGGCGTCGAGGTCCGCCGGGACGTCCCAGGCCCGCAGCGTCATGCTGCCGGTGAGGACCGCGTCCGGGTTGACGTTGATCCGGTAGGTGCCGTCCTGGGGGAGGGTGATCGTGTCGAGAGTCGCGTTCGGGTTCTGCACGGCGCCGACCCGAGTCCCATTGGGGGCGGCCAGCCACCAATCCAGGTAACAGCAACCGAAGGACGACGAGGCCGCGCTCGACTGGATGATGACCCGCTGGCCCGTGACGCCCTCGAACGTCGTGGAAGCGCTGCGGCCGGGATCGGCGATGGCGACGACCAGCGGCGTTCCGTCGAGCGCTTGCGCGCCCGCGTCCAGGTCCGCGGGAACGGTCCAGGCCCGCAACGTCATGCTGCCGGTGAGGACCGCGTCCGGGTTGACGATCAGCCGGTAGACCCCGTCCTGGGGAAGGGCGATCGTGTCCATGGTCGCGTTCGGGTTCTGGACACTGCCGACCCGCGCACCATTGGGAGCCGCCAGCCACCAATCCAAGTAACAGCAACCGAAGGACGACGAGGCCGCGCTCGACTGGATGATGACCCGCTGGCCGGTCGTCCCCTGGAAGGTCGTGAAGGCGTTGCTGCCCGGGTTGGCCACGGTGACGACCGTCGGGGTGCCGTCCAACGCCTGCGCGCCCGCGTCCACGTCGGCGGGAACGGTCCACGCGCGGAAGGTCATGCTGCCGGTGAGGACCGCGTCCGGGTTGACGATCAGCCGGTACGTCCCGGTTTGCGGAAGCGTGATGGTGTCGAGGGTCGTGTTCGGGTTCTGAGCACTGCCGACCCGCGATCCGTCCGGGGCCGCGAGCCACCAATTCAGATAGCAACAGCCGAACGACGACGACGCCGCACTCGACTGGACGATCACCCGCTGGCTCTGAGTGCCCTCGAACGTGGTGAAGGCGGCGCTGCCCGGGTTCGCGATGGTCACGACCCTCGGAGTGCCGTCCAACGCCTGGACACCCGCGTTGGCGTCGGCAGGGACGCTCCACGCGCGGAAGGTCATGCTGCCGGTCAGGATCGCGTCCGGGTTGACGATCAGCCGGTACGTGCCGGTCTGCGGGAGCGTGATGGTGTCCAACGTGGCGTTGGGGTTCTGGGCGCTGCCGACCCGCGTCCCATCCGGGGCCGCCAACCACCAACTCAGATAGCAACAGCCGAACGACGACGACGCCGCACTCGACTGGACGATCACCCGCTGGTTCTGAGTGCCTTCGAAGGTGGTGAAGGCGTTGCTGCCCGGGTTGGCGATGGTCACGACCGTCGGGGTGCCGTCCAGCGCCTGGACGCCCGCGTTGACGTCGGCGGGGACGCTCCACGCGGCGAAGGTCATCGACCCGATGCCGCCGCCGTCGGGGTTCATCCAGATCCGGTACGTGCCGGTCTGGGGAAGCGTGGTGGTGTCGAGGGTCGCGTTCGGGTTCTGGGCGCTGCCGACCCGCGTCCCGTCCGGGGCCGCCAACCACCAATTCAGGTAACAACAGCCGAAGGACGACGACGCGCCGCTCGTCTTGATGATGACCCGCTGGTCGGCGGTTCCGGAGAAGGAGACGTAGGCGCTCTGCCCCGGGTTGGTGATGGTGACCGGCTTCGCGGTGCCGTCCAGGTCGATCGGGCCCGCGTCGAGGTCGACCGGGACCAGGTGCACGGTCACCGATGTCGTGCCCGCCGCCGCGGTGGTGTTGCGCAGGACGATCGCCCGCGTGCCGGGGCCGCTCACCGGGCCGGTCTCGACCCACGCGGCCGCGCCCGCGCAGGTGTTCGCGCTCGACTGGCGGTTGCGCTCGTCGTACAGGCGGGCCGCCAGGCCGCAGGAGCCGAAGGTGCCGCCGGTCAGGGACGCGGCGAAGCGGTCGTTGTCGGCCGCGGCGAAGTAGCGGATGGCGTACTTGCCCGCGGCCACGGGGACGGCGGTGGCCGCGCCCACCGGGATCGGCCCGACCGTGTCCACATCGGACGGGTTCACGCCCGCCGGGGGGACGGCGACGGGGGTCGCGCTGGTGGCGGTGCCCGCCGGGGTGCTGAGGGTGACCGGCCCGGTACTCGCCATGGGCGGCACGGTGACCGTGAGCGTGGTGGCGGTCCGGGCGGTCACGCCCGCCAGGAGGCCGTTGACCCGGACGAGGTTGTTGGCCAGTTCGGGGTCGGTGTTGCCGACGGTGAGCGTCAGGGACGCTCCCGGCGCGACCACCGCGGGCGCGAAGCCGGTGATGACCGGCTGGTCGTCGCGGATGACGGTGACCCCGGGGAGGGCGGCGGTGCCCGCCGCGGTCGCCACCGTCACCGGGCCGCTGGTGCTGGCGGCCCCGACGGTGATGGTGAGCCGCTCGGCGGTGGCGGTGGTGACGGCGGCGTCCGTCCCGTTGATCTTGACCGTGTTCCCCGCCGGGGTGGCGGCGAAACCCTTGCCGGTCAGGGTGAGCCTGTCCCCCGGGCGGACCCGGGCAGGCACCGCGGACAGCACGGCGACGGCGGGATCGCCCAACCGCTCGACGGCGGTCACGTTGCCCACCGGGTCGTAGGCGTACCGGGCGATGGACCCGTCGGCCGCGGTGACGGCGACGAGGCGCCCGTTGGCGTCGTAGGCGTACTTCGCGGGCCCCGCGGATTCCGCCGCCACCGCGGGCGGATCGGTCCTCGGCTGCGTCGCCCGCGGACCGAGAGGCGTGCTCGCGGCGGCACTGGGCGTCGGCGGGGCCGCGTCCGCCGGGACCCCGGCGACGACGGACGCCATCACGGCGAAGGCGGCAAAGATGGCGGACAGGCGTTGTCTGCGCAACGTCGTCTCCTGGATGGCAGGGCCCAGTACAGCCTGGGACCCACCGTTCGTACCGCAGGGTTCGACGGGCCCACAAGGTCCCGCGCCCCCTCCGGCAGCTATTTGAGGCAGATGCAGCAACGCGGTAATCCCTTGTCGGACGCCGGATATAAATAATCGCTCAGCTTGTCGGCGGTGTTACTACGTCGTCCGGGTGACACCAGTCGCCACCTGCGCTTTGCAGAAACCTCGCAAGCGGTTCACACGCTCGGGCGCACATCCTGGCTCCGGTCCAACGACCGAAACCCGGACGAGGCGAGAAGACCGGCCGGGTTGACAGAAGCTGGTTCGCGCCATGAGAGGTCACGAATGAAGAAAGCTGTTTCGATCGCCGTGGGTATGGGTTTCCTGGCCGCCGCGACCGTGTTCGGCAGCGGCGCCTCCGCCGCGCCGGGTGCCGCGCCGGGGGCCGCGCCGCCCTCCACGCAGGCCGCCGCCACCTGCACCGGCTCGTGGGTCAAGGCGCTCGCCCCGCTCAAGCTGCGCTCCCGGCCCGACGCGGCCTCCGTCGACATGGCCGATGTGATCGAAGGCGAGCTCAGGGCGTGCCGGAAGCAGGTGACGGGCTCGGTGTACAAGGCGTGCGGCGTCACCGGCGCCACCAGCTGGGTCATGGTCCAGGTCATGGACCTCGACCCGAGGTACCCGCGCGGCTGGTCCGGCTACCTCCCGGCGACGTGCCTCGTGGACCACAGCTGAGTGAGCCGCACACCGGAGGCCGCCACCAGATCCCGGTGGCGGTCCCCGGTCTTCGGCCCGCGCCTCAGTCGCAGGCCCTCACCGAGGGATCGTGGCCAACACCCGAGGCGGTGAGCACAGGTCCGGGAACCGGCACCGGGAGGTCAGCACGGCTGGCTCCCGCACCAGGGCTCGATGGTCGCGTAGGCGGTCTTCGTCGCCGAGTGGCCGTTCTGCGAGTAGGTGACCGTCGTGGTGATGGACTGCCCGCTGCGGCCCACCGCCACCGCGCAGTCATGGGAGGTGCTGGTGCAGCCGGTGATGACGTACCGGTACGCGCCGCTGATCGACCACGAGTACGTGTAACCCGTGCCGCTGGTGTTGAGCACGGCGAACCCGACGTTGTACTCGCTGGCGCCACGGCTGTTGGTGCAGAATTCGTTCCACTCGAACACCGTCCCCGGCGCGATCCTGCACCCGAACGTCTCCGCCCCGAACGCGGACGCGGGAAGCGCGCCCGCCCCGAAGAAGCTCAACCCCGCCACGGCCACCGCGGCCCACGCCCGAACCCGACCGCGCATCGCTCCTCCTGGAAGTCCGCGTCAGCAGGCGAATTGCCCGCGGTATGACTGGATCACCGCCGTCGGCGCGCCGATGGCGCCACCCGTGGCTTTCCTCGCCCTGAGCCGAACAGTAAGCCACCCTCCCGGACCACCGATAGCGGCCGAACGGGGTTCAAGGCACGACCTTCAGGCCCCGCTTCGCCAAGTCGCGCGCGACGACCTCGACCAACTCACCGGCGGTGCGCTCTCGGCGACCGGCGCCGGTGGTCGGGATCGCTGCGGGTCACTTCAGGAAGCCTGCCGTCGCGAACCCGAGGGAGGCGAGGCCGGGGGCGCCGAAGTTGGCCAGGTTGGCGCGTACCGCGTAGACCCCGACGCCCGGGTACAGGGGTAGGTGGTGGGCGTGTTTCCAGGCCAGCACGTCGATCTGGTCGGCCAGCCCGGTTCGCTGGGCGGGGTCCAGCTCGGCTGTCGCGCGGTCGTAGATGGCGGTCGCCCCGGGGATGACCACGCGGCCGAAGTTGGCGCCCGTCGGCTTCTCGAACGCCTGCCGGTCGTGGGAGAGGGGGTATGGCGAAGTGGTCCGCTCGAAGGCGATGAGGTCGAAGGCGCCCGAGGCCAGGTGGGTGTCGTGGACGCGTTCCGTGGGCACCGCCTCGGTCTTCGCCTCCACGCCGACGGCCAGGAGTTGCCTGGCCACGAGGTCCCCCACGGTCTGCCCGGCCGGTGTCGCCGCCACGACCAGCCGCAGGCTCAGCCGCTTGCCGCCCTTCACCCGCACGGCGCCGTCCGGCTTCCAGCCCAGCGCGTCCAGCGCCGCGCGGGCGGCGTTCGGGTCGTGCGGCAGGGTCGGGGCGTTGTCCTTGTAGCCCGCGTGCCCGGGTGGCAGGACGTGGTTGCCGACCGCCTTCGCGCCCGGCACGATCGGGCCCACCACGGCGTCGGTGATCGCCTGCGGGTCGACCGCCTGGGCGATCGCGGCGCGCAGGCGCTGGTCGGACAGCGGGGCGCCCTTGGCGCCGTTGAACGTCAGCTGGCCCACCCGTCGCTCGGACGCCTGGCGCACCTGCGCGTCGGGGATGGCCTTGGCCCGGGTCAGCAGCTCCGCGTCCCCGCCGATGGGGAACAGGTCGATGCCGCCGCCCGCCAACTCGTCCGCGCGCGCCGCCGGGGGGACGACGCGGAAGGTGATGCTGTCGAGCGGTGGACGGATCTTCCACCAGTTGTCGTTGCGGCGCACGACAATCGTCTGCTCCGTGGCGTTGATCAGATCGATTTCGAAGGGGCCTGCGGAGGTCGTCGGCCCGTGCGCCCAGGCGCTGTTGAACGCGTCCGGGCTCTGGGTCAGCTCCAGCGGCACCAGCGGCCCGAACAACGCGGGCCAGTCCGCGAACGGCTCGCGGAAGGTGACCACGGCCTCCTTGTCGGTCGCGCCGCGCTCGACACTGGCCACGTCCTCGTAGCCGACGCGGCCGGTGGTCTCGAAGCCCGCGTCGGACCCGTTGAGCGCCGCCCAGTGCGCGCGCAGGTCCTCCCAGGTCATCACCCTGCCGTTGGTCCACACCGCGGCCGGGGCGATCGTGTAGCGCACGACCTGCGGGGAGGTGGACTCCAGCTCGATCCGGTCGAAGAAGTCCTTGTTGGGCACGGGAACGCCGTCGGGGCCGTCGACGAACGCGCTGGGCAGGATGGCCTCGGCGATCTGCTGGGTGACCGGCTGGGCGCCGTCGACGTGCTTGGGGTTGAAGTTCGACGGCAGCGCGTCGACGGCCAGGCGCAGTTCGCCGCCCTCGCGCAGCGCCGACCCCGGCTGCGGGTTGATGTCGCGGCCCGCGCCGGACGGGGCGGGCATGTCCGCCATCGGTGAACCGCCTCCGGTGCCCGAGCCCGCCGCGTAGTCCCCGTGACCCGAGTGGGCCCCGTGGTCGGTCTGGGCCCCGTCGCCGGAGTGCGCCCCGTGGTCGGAGCCGCCCGACACGCACCCGGTAACGACCAGGAGCGCGGCGAGCAGCGCCCCGCCCAAGGCAGCCTTGCGTCGCGTGCGCATGCGCATCCCCCGTCGGTCGCCGACAAGTTGGTCCTGAGCAGCACTCGGACCGTAGCGCAGAACTGGGAGCGCTCTCAACAGCCAACCCGGCACGACTCCCGCTTAACTTTTTCGACGGCATTCCCAGGCGCGACGGACCTGTCGCCGCCGCCGGTCCGACCGGCGGCGGCTCCACGACCACCCCTGCGGCTACGAGCGGTCGAACTCCGGGATCAGGTCGCCGGTCAGCCGGATGCTGGTCATCACCTGCTCGTGGGTCAGCCCGCCGATCTGGTGCAGGCACATGAGCCGGTCGATGCCCAGGTCGGCGTAGGCGCGCAGCTTCTCGCGGCAGGTCTCCGGAGAGCCGACGATCAGCGACTGCTGGGCGCTGAGGATGTCGAAGATCTCCTCGTCCGGCACGTCCTCGCCGTTGATGATGCGGCCGATGAGCAGCTGCCCCGGCGTCGGTCCGGCCGTGGCCTCGGCGCGGAGGAACTCACCGGCCAGGCCGCCGCCCGCCGGGTCGGCCATCAGCTCCTGCTGCCGGGCCAGCAGGCGGACGAAGTCCTTGCTCGCCTCGAAGAAGTTCAGCGCCGTCACCGTGTACCAGGCCGCCGCGGCCGCGGCGCCGTTGCGCATGGCCTCCTCGTCGGTCTCGGCGCAGTGCACGAAGGTGAAGAAGCCGACCTGGTTGTTCACGACCGCGCCGACCGGGTCGGTGCAGGCCGCCGCGGCGTCGCGGTAGAGGCGCACCATCCGCTCGACCCGCTCGAGCGACTCCCAGAACGTCGTGCCGAGCACGCCGACGCCACGCCGTCCGGCTTCCTCGAAGGACGCCGGGCTCGCCGCCGCCTGCCACAGCGGCGGGTGCGGGCGCTGCACCGGCTTGGGGGTGATCGTCACCTCGGACAGCTGGTAGGTGTCGCTCGTGTGGCTCACCTTGTCCTCGGTCCACAGCCGGGGGACCAGCTCGAACGCCTCCCGGGTCTGCCCGCGCACGTCGTCGGGGTCGATGTTGAACAGCCGCCACTCCGGGACCGTCGAGCGGGTCATGCCCAGCTCCACGCGCCCACCGCTGAGGTGGTCCAGGGTCGCCGCCCGCTCGGCCACGCGCACGGCGTGGTTGAACCGCGAGGGAGCAAGCACCGCCGCGTGCCCCAGCCTGATCCGCGACGTCACCTGCGAGAGCGCGGCCAGGAACAGCTCCGGCGCCGACGAGAGGCTGAACTCCCCCGCGCCGTGGTGCTCGACCTGCCACCAGCAGCCGTAACCCAGCTCGTCGGCCAGCCTGGCCTGCTCGATCGCCTGGCTGAACCGCTCCCCCTCCGACGCCCACCCGCGGTTCTGGATCTCGTTGAACACGTCGATCTTCACTCTGCCTGCCCTTCACTTCGAGTCACCGACAGAGTCAGCGGAACGGCCAGCCGCGTTACCGTCCGCGCGGGCAGGCAGGCCGCCGCGCTGATCAGGGCGCGGCAAGGCGGTCTCGGCGAATGCCCCCATGGTTCATCCACCGGCCCCCAGGGTATCCCCACAGTGCGAAGCCCCATCCCCGACTCGTGAATGGTGCGCCCAATGACAGCCTTGACCAGGCCGCAGAGCCAGAAGATGATCGCGGGGGTGTGCGCGGGCCTCGCCAACCGCTACAACTGGCCCGTCAGCCGAATGCGCCTGTTCTTCTTGGTGTCCTGCGTGCTGCCGGGACCACAGTTCGTTCTCTACCTGGTGCTCTGGGCGATGATGCCCAAGCGCGGGTAAGGAGGTCTCCGGTCATGGCCGGACGAGGACCTTGATTGCCGCGCGCTCGGCCATCGCGCGATAGCCCGCGGGGACCTCGTCCAAGCCGATCGTCCGGTCGAACACCTGGCCGGGGTCGATCCGGCCCTCGATGATATCCGGCAGCAGCTCGTCGATGTAGGCGCGGGCGGGGGCGACACCGCCGGTGAGGGTGATGTTGCGCATGAACGAGCCCGCGTCCGCGGGCACATCCGGGTATTGCGGCACCCCGACCCGGCTGATGGTTCCGCCGTCGCGGACGATGCCGAACGCGGTCTCGATCGCGGGTTTGAGACCGACGCACTCCAGGACCGCGTGCACGCCGTCCCCGCCGGTCAACTCCCGGACGCGCTCGACCCCCTCCTGACCGCGCTCGGCCACCACGTCGGTGGCCCCGAACTCGCGGCCGAGGTCGGTGCGCTCGGTGTGCCTGCCCAGCAGGATGACCTGCTCCGCCCCGAGCCGCCGTGCCGCCAGCACCGCCGAGAGCCCGACCGCCCCGTCCCCGATCACCGCGACCGTGGTGCGCGGGCTCACCCCGGCGGTCACCGCGCAGTGGTGACCGGTGGGCAGCACGTCGGACAGCGTCAGCAGGGACGGCAGCAGCGCGGAGTCCTCGCCGACAGGCAGCTTGACCAGCGTGCCCTCGGCCTGCGGCACCCGCACGGCCTCGCCTTGGCCGCCGTCGCTGCCCGCCTCGCCCCAGAACCCGCCGCGGCGGCACGAGGTCTGCAACCCCTCCCGGCAGAAGTCGCAGGTGTTGTCCGCCCACACGAAGGGCGCGACCACCACGTCCCCCGTCGAGAGCCCGGCGACCTCGGCGCCGGTCTCTTCCACCACGCCGAGGAACTCGTGGCCGATCCGGTCGCCGCGACCCCGCGCGGGCATGCTCCCGTACGGCCACAGGTCGCTGCCGCAGATGCACGCACAGAGCACGCGGACCACCGCGTCGGTGGGCTCGCGGAGTTCCGGGTCCGGCACTGTCTCCACCCGGACGTCACCGGCCCCGTAAATCAGCGTTGCCTTCATCCGAACCTCTCCGCTGTGACCGTCGCGCTCTTCAGTGATCCGGTTCTCATGATGGCGGAGCAGTGGCCCAGGCGTTCAACGGTGGGTGACGCCGCCCGCGCCAGCGGCGTTGCCGGGAAGATCACCGGGCGGTAACCTCGAATCACGGGTCGTGAGGTTGGTGGGATCGGGGGATCAGAGGCGTGCCGTTTCGGAAGTCCGATGCCGTGACGTAGGCCATCGAACGGGTGAAATCCACCGCGGCCGCCCATTCCGGATCCGACCGACAACGCGCCGCGAGACCGACTGGGGGGCGGAACACGATGCGCCGTGCCCGGAGCCGAGGCGGGCGGAGGATGTCCGCCGCGGAGCGGTCGTTCTTCGCCTTCGACACCCCGGACACCGCGCAGCACTTCAGCGTGGTGTGCCTGCTGGAGCCCCGACGCCCTTCGGCGTTCACCGATGAGGTGGTGCGCGGTCTCCGCGCCGCGGGCCCCGTCGCGCCGCCGTTCCACTTCCGCGCCACCAACGGCCCGCTGCGGGCGTGGCTCGGGAGCTGGGCGGCCGTGCCGGAAGCCGCCATCGACCGCGCACACCACGTCAGGACCGCCGAGGTGACCAACCTCGCCGCGGCCGTGACCCGGCTCCATTCCACCGCGCTCGACCCCCGCTGTCCGCTGTGGGAGGCACACGTGCTGCGCGCCGGGCAGGAGGTCGGGCTCGTGTTCAAGGTCCACCACGCCCTGGCCGACGCCCAGGGGTTCCTTGTGCGCCTCGACCGCATGTTCGACTCGGGCATAGACACCCCTCCCTGGGTGTTCCGGGAGCCGCCCACCACCACAGGTCCCCCGCCCGCGCCGCTGCGGCGGATGGCCGCCCACGCGTGCCGCGCAGCGCTCGCCGCGGTGCGCGGTGGCGCGGCGCCCTACGGGGTCCCCGCCGTCCCGGCGCTCAACGGCGCGATCGGACCCCGCCGAGCGGTCGAGAACAGGGTGCTGCCGCTCCCTGCGGTGCGGCGCGTGGCCGCGCACGCGGGCTGCACAGTCAACGAGGTCTACCTCACCGTGCTCGGCGGCGCGCTTCGCTCCTACTTGGACAGTCGGGGGGAACTGCCCCGGTTCGACCTCACTGCGGGCGTGCCGATGTCGTTGCGCGCCGAGGGAGACGCTCGCGCGGCGAACACGTTCACCCTGATCGTCGTGGAGCTGGGGACCTCGATCGCGGACCCGGCCGCCCGGCTGCGGCAGGTGCGCGCGGGCAGCAGGGCGGCCAAGGCCGCGATGGCGGCCCGTCCCCGACTGGAGGCGGCGCGCGCGGCTGGTCTGTTCACCGGGCCATTGGCCATCGCCCACGCCATCGGCGTGGCTCCCCTGCCCCGGCCGCCGTACAGCGTCGTCGCGTCCTCGGTGCGCGGCTCCAGCAGGCCCCGGGAGTTGCTGGAAGCGCGAGTCACGTCGCTGTACGCGGCGGGCAGCATCTGCCACGGCACCGGGCTGTTCGCCGCCGCGCTGTCCGAGCAGGACCGCTTCGAGGTCTGCCTGACCGCCGACGCCCGCCTCATGCCCGACCTGGCCGTGCTCGCCGACCTGTTGCCCCGTGAACTCGCGGCGCTGGTCGAACGGACTTCCCACCGGAGGCTGGAGGAGACCAGGTGACCGCGGTCGACACGCCCTGCTACATCTACGAGCTCGACGCGGTGCGCACCGCCCACCGGCAGCTGAGCGCCGCGCTGCCCGAGCCGAGCACTCTGTACTACTCGCTCAAGGCGAACGCGCATCCCGCGGTGCTCGCCTGCCTGTCCGCCCTGGGGTGCCGGGCGGAGGTCAGCTCCACCGGCGAGCTGACCGCCGCGCTCGCCGCGGGGTTCAGTGCCGCGGACGTGCTCTACACCGGCCCCGGAAAGCGTGACCAGGACATCCGGTTCGCGGTCGTCCGCGGGGTGCGGCTGTTCTCGGTCGACTCCCCCGTCGCGCTCGACCAGCTCGACCGGCTGGGCTCCGAGACGGGCACGGGGCTGCGCGCTCTCCTGCGCGTCAACCACCCGGAGCCACCGCGCGGCGTCGGGCTGGCGATGACCGGCGGGGCGTCCAAGTTCGGGGTCGACCTGGCCTGGGTCGCCGCCGAGCCGGAGGCGTTCGCCGACCGGCCACGCGCCGCCGTGACGGGCATGCACCTGTACCTGGGCAGCAACCTCGGCACGACCGATGCCCTGTTCGGGGTCTTCGAGCACGCGCTCGGGGCGGCGGCGCAGGCGTGTGGGGCCCTCCGGCTGGACCCGGCCGTGCTCGACCTCGGTGGCGGTTTCGGCGCCCCGTACGCCCGGCCGGGACCGCTGCCGGAGTTCCCGGACCTCGCCGAGCGGCTCGGTGAGCTGCTCGACCGCGAGGTCGCGGACTGGCGGGCGGGCACGCCTCGGATCGCCTTCGAGTCCGGCCGCCACCTGACCGCGTCCTGCGGCGCGCTGGTCACCACTGTGCTCGACGTCAAGCGCTCCGGCGGGACGGCCTTCGCCATCCTGGACTCCGGCACGCACCACCTCGGCGGCATCGCGGGCCTCGGTCGGGAGGACGCCGTCGAGCCTCGGGTGCTCGCGGGCAAGGGCGCGGACACAGAGGACTGGACCCTGGCCGGTCCGCTGCTGCACCCGCTCGACGTCTGGGCCCGTCACGCACGGCTGCCCGAGCCCGCCGTGGGCGACCGGATCACGGTGCCGAACGTCGGCGCCTACGGGCTCGGGCTCGGCCTGGTCCTGTTCCACCACCACCCGATGCCGGTGGAGGTCGTGCTGGACGGCGGGCGCGAGGTCGAGCGAACCAGGCTGACCGTGGTCAGGGAGCGGCTGTGAACGGGCGGGCCGCGCGGCACGGCGTCCCCGGGAGGCCGAGCGGACCCGCTGTCGGTCTGTGGGACCGCGGAGCGCGCGTCAGCACGATCTCTTGTGGACTCTTGGCACGGGGTGCGCGGTGAACCGGGACGTGGTTCTGCTCGACGTCAACGGCACCCTCGTGCCGTCAGGGAGCATGGCGGTGGCTGACGGTTCGCTGTCCGTGGTGCGGGAGGCGGCGGCGGCGCTGCGCGGGCGCTTCGAGGTGGGTCTGTGCTCGGACTCCCCGCTCGCCGCCTTGGACGCCTTCGGCCGCGGCGCGCTGGGCCTCCCGGCGGCCTTCCCCGTCGTCGCCGAGAACGGGAACTTGGTGCGGGTCGGTGGACCGCCTCAGGTGCGCGTCGCCTTCCCCGGCCTCGCCGAGGCGCGCGCGGTGCTCGGGGAGGCCAACGGGTGGCGGCGCCGGTTGCCTTCCCGCCTCTCGCCCGAGTTCGGCGGCGCCCCGGTGCCCGCGGGCGCGTGGGCGTTCGGGTCCGGTCGGCAGGCGTCGATCAGCCTGTTCGCCGACGCCGACGCGGTGACGCGGTCCGCCGAGGCCGTGCGGGCGTGGGCGCGGTCAAGGAATCACGTGGTGTCGACAGACCCGGCTCCGCGGCACGGTTTCCTGGGGGTGCACCCGTATTCGCGGCTGCGGGCGGGCAAGGCGGCCGCGTTGACCGAGCTGGCCGCGTCGGGCCGTGGCGTGGTCATGGTCGGGAACTCCGAATCCGACTGGGTCCCGCCGGAATCCGGGGTCCGCTGCGGGTTCGTCGCCGATGCCCACATCCCACCCGGGATCCGGGCGTCGGCGTGGGCGGTCGCCCGATCGCCCGGCGCGGCGGGAGCCGCGGAACTGCTGCTGGGGCTGGCCAGGACGTCGATCGAGAGGAGCGGGTGATGGTGCGGGTGGGCGTGGTGGGGTGCGGGATGATCGCCCAGCTCACGCACCTGCCGTACCTCAAGGAGCTGCCGGAGCTGTTCTCGGTGGCCGCGGTGTGCGATCTCGACATCGACCTGGCGCGCGCGGTTGCCGAGCGGTTCGCCGTGCCTGCCGCGCACGGGTCGGTGGGGGCCATGCTCGACGCCGAACGGCTCGACGCCGTCCTTGTGCTCACCCAGGACCACTACGAGCCCGCCGTGGCGGCCTTGGCGCGGGGGCTGCACACGTTCACGGAGAAGCCGCTGTGCCACACCCTGGCGGAGGGCAGGAGCCTGGTCGCCATGGCGGAGTCGGCGGGCGTGGTGCTCATGGTCGGCTTGATGAAGCGCTACGACAGCGGGGTGCGGATGGCCCTGCGCGAGATCGCGGGCCTGCGCGCCCCCGTGCTGGCCCGCGCCCATGTCGTCGTCGGCCCCGACTACGGGAACTGGATCATCCCCGAGTTGCGGCCCGACATCGTCCGCCCGGCCGCGCGGTCCACCGATGACCCCAGGAGGCCGCGCATCGCCGCCGAGTTCGGCCCGGCGCCCGCGCACCTGCTGGAGGCGTACATGGACATGTTCGGCGTGTGGAGCCACGACATCAACCTGCTGCGCGCCGCCTTCCCCGCACCGCCATCGGAGGTGCACGCGATCGCGTCGGCCGACGGCGCCACGTTCACCGCGATGCTGCTCTACCCCGGCGGCACGCAATGCGTGTTCCAGGGCAGCAAGATCGACCTGCCCCTGTTCGACGAGGGGCTCGCGGTGTGGTCCGCCGAGAAGGTGGTCGAGTTGTCGGTGACCAACCCGTTCCAGCGCGACTTCCCCGCCGTCCTGCGCACCTCGACCGTCGACGAGGACGGCCGCGGTCTCGTCCAGCGGGCGGTGGTCGGCTCCCACAGCGAGGCGTTCCGCAACCAACTGATCCACTTCCACGACTGCGTCACGACCGGGCGGCAACCGCTGACCAGTGGCAAGGAGGCACTGGCGGACATCGAGCTGATGCTGAGGATGCTGCACGCCGCGCGCAGGTGAGCGGACAGGGGCGCCCGCGCAGCGGGCAGAGGCCCGGTGGCCTGGCCATCGGCGCCTCATCGGGCGGGCACGCCGTCGCGGACGGTCGCGAGTTCGCCCAGGACGTCGACGACCCGCTCGTCCGGGTCGCCCACCACGGGGAACGGCAGATCCGCCACGCGCAGCACGCCATCGACCAGGCGGTCCAGACCAGTGTGGAAGGCCAGGTTCGCCGCGACGACGCCCTCGGCGAACGCCGCCTCCCGCTCGACGGGGACGCCAAGCCTGGCCCGCGCGCTCACGAACGGGCCGCAGTACGGCACGCGCAGCCAGCCACCGTCCGCGGCGCGCACGACCAGTCCGTCCACACCGAACAGGAAGCTGCGCGGGTCGGCCACCTGCACCAGGTCCCGGGCGCCCGGCGGGATGCGGTACTCCACGGCGGAGGTCAGCGGGAACGCCGGTTCCGGGCCGCGGGCCTCCCGCACCCTGATGCCGCACACCGCCCGCAGCACCGGGATCCCCGCGTCGGCCAGCATCCGGTGGACCGCGCCGAGGGTGGCGCCGGTGTAGGTGTCGTCGTCGAGCAGCACGCACCCCGCCCGGGCGGGACCCTCGGCCAGCGCGGCGAGCTGCGCGTCCAGGTCCGGCGCCCCGGGGCGGGCGACCAACCCGACCTGGCGCACCCCGCCGGGCAGGAAACCGCGGGAGAGCCGCAGCGCGGAACCCTCCTCCACCAAGGGGTCCAGGCTCACCACCCGGCCGGTCCCCGCGGCGGCCATGACGAACCGGCGCAACGCCACGGCGTCCCAGTCCTCGACCCGTGTCCCGGCCGGGTGCGCCAGCGCCGTGCGCAGCTCCGCCCTGACCCGGAGACCGAAGTCGCGGTACAGCGCGGTCACCGCGGCGGGGAACCGGGACGGGGCGTGCGCCCGGCGGCCCCACGCCGCCTCGGCGCACCGGACGACGTGCGCGGTGTCATCCCTGGTCACCACGACGCGCCCGGTCTCGTCGCGCACCTGCCGGGTCCTGGTCACACCTGGCTCCCCCTCAGCCGTCGCGTCGGGCAGGCGGCGGCCCGCCTCGCGTGGATCAGCCGGACTCGGCCTTGGGCACCCAACCGCGGTCAGCGCCGTGCTCGATCAGGGAGCGGGCGTAGCCCCACAGCTCGGTCGAGGCGTCGCCGATGACCGACTTGCGGCGCAGCACGTCGGCGTCGGTGACCCCGGGAGTCTTCCAGGTGCCGCCCTTGTTGTTGTAGTTGAGCAGCAACGGCTGGAGCCGGTCCATCGCCTTGGCGAAGCGCGCCTCGGCGGTCTTGCGGTCCTCGAACTCGTCCCACAGCGCGCGCAGCCGGGTGGCCTGGTCCTCCGGCAGCAGGGCGAAGAGGCGGTCGGCGGCCGCCTGCTCGCGCTCCTCCTGGTCGTGCTGGGCGGCGGTGTCGTAGAGGAACGTGTCGCCCGCGTAGATCTCGATCAGGTCGTGCAGCAGCACCAGCTCGACGGTGTGGCCAACGTCGATGGGCTCGTCGGAGTACTCAGCCAGCAGGGGCACCATCATCGCGAGGTGCCAGGAGTGCTCGGCGTCGTTCTCCCTGCGGTCATCGGCCAGCAGCGTGCTGCGGCGCAGCACGGTCTTGAGCTTGTCGATCTCCACGATGAACCGGATCTGAGCGGCCAGCCGCTCGGGCACGCCCCCCGGCTGCTCGACCCGGTCCAGCAGCACACCGATCTCGTCGTCGGTCACGTCGCGTCCTCTCTGCACTTCGTTCCTCATGGCGTCCCCGACTTCGGTCACGCCCAGTACTGCATCGCTGTGCTCGCGGCCAGCAGCCCGGAGACCACCAGCGCGGGCACGGCGGGCCGCTGCCCGCGCACCGCTCCCGCGACCAGGTGAACCACCAGCCCGGCCAGCAGGGCCTGGTCCAGCGCAAAAGTGATCATGGTGACCACTGCCATCACGACCACGACCAGCACCGCCTCCGCCCCCGCGGCCTGTAACTCGGCCGGGCGCGGCAGCGTGGTCAGCGCGACGTGGAGCAGCGCGCCGGACGCCGCCACCGCGGGAACCCAGGTGAGCGCGGGCGCCAGCACCAGGCAGGCGAGCAGCAGCACCCCGGTCACCACCGAGGCGAGCCCGGTGCGCGCGCCTGCGCGGATGCCCACCCCGCTCTCCACGAACGTCACGAAGCTGGTGGAGCCGACCACCGCCCCGCCCATCGTGGCCACGCTGTCCACCTGCAGCGCGCGTCCCATGCCAGGGACCTCGCCGTTGCGCTGGATCGGGGTGCCGCAGGACAGTCCGACCAGCTTGGCGACGCTGCCGAAGAAGTCGATGGCGAAGAGCATCAGCACCACGCCCCAGGCCGCCGGTTGGGCGAAGGCCGTCAGGTCCAGGGCGAACAGCCCCGCCGTGGCGTCCCCGGCCCGCGGCGGGTCGGCGCGGAGCCCGACGATGGCGCAATAGCCCGCGGCCACCGCGATGCCGACGAGCACGGCGGCCCGGAACCGGATCGCGCGCAGCAGCCAGCTGACGCCGAAGCCCAGGTACAGCGCGATCGCCCCGGGGCTCGCCAGCACCCCGGGCCAGTCGCCGCCGATGAGACCGGACACCTGGAGCCCGACCAGCCCGATGAAGATCCCGACGCAGGCCACCAGCCCGGTGCGCACCGGGCCGGGGATCGCCGCGATCGCCGCCGCGCGCCACCCCATGGCGGTTACCGCGGCCATCAGCCCACCAGAGCACAGCACCAGTCCGAGGGCCTGCTGCCAGGTGAACCCGTGCACGCCGATGACCGAGAACACCACCAGGGCGTTGATCTCCATGCCCGGCGCGACCGCGAACGGCAGCCGTGCCCAGAGCCCCATCGCGATGGTGGCCAGCCCGGCGATGAGCGCGGTCGCGGTGAACGCCGCACCCCACGGGATGCCGCCCTGGGCGAGGACGGCCGGGTTGACCAGCACGATGTAGGACATCGCCAGGAACGTCGAGACCCCGCCGAGGACCTCGGTCCGCGCGGTCGTGCCACGCTCGGCCAGGCCGAACGCCGTGTCCAGCCTGCCCGCCGCCCCGGATCGCGTCACGCCCGCCCCCGTCCGCGCCGCAGCGTGGCGGCCACCGGCAGGGCCAGCAGCGCGATCACCGCGGTGACCCCGTACGCCCAGGCCAGGGTCGTGGCGTCGGGCGCGCTGCCGTGCACCCACACCAGCAGGGCCAGCCCGACCGCGCCGCCGGTGTACTGGGCGGCCGTGATCATCGCGCTGCCGGTGCCCTCGGCGGCAGCGGGCAGGTCCCGGGTGCCCGCGATGAACATGCCGGTGAACGCGATGCCTTGGCCGAGCCCGCTGACCAGCAGTCCGGGCAGCACACCGAGCCAGTAGTCCCCCGCCCCAGCCCCCACCGCGAGCCCGGCCAAGCCCACCGCGCCGATCCCGAAGGCCACCCCGAGCAGCGTGGCGGGCGACCACCGGCCCGCCAGCCGCCCGGCGACGGCGTTGCCGATCGCCACGGCCAGCGCGAGCGGCAGGAACCCGATGCCCGATGCCAGCTCGCCCAGGTCCAGCTCGCGCTGCAGGTACAGGGTCACCAGGTAGAACTCCGCGCCCAGGCTGGCCATGAACAGCGCCGCGATGGCGCACGCGCCGCGCAGCGACCGGGTGCGCAGCAGCGCGAGCGGGATCAGCGGGTCCGCGCCGCGCCGCTGCGCCGCCGCGAACAGCGTCCCGAGCACCACGGCGACCACCGCGCAGAGGGCGACCACCCACAGGGTCGGTTCCGGGGTCGCCAGCTCGGTGAACGCCAGGCTGATCGCGCTGACCGCCGCGGTGGCCGCCGCGGCGCTGGGCAGGTTCACTCGGCGCCCGGACCGCCGGGGCGCACCGCGCGTCGCGGCGCGCCAGGCGAGCAGCACGCACACCGCGGCCACCGGGAAGGTGATCCAGAAGACCCAGCGCCAAGACGCCACCGCCAGCAGCACACCACCGACGACCACGCCCAGCGCCAGACCCATAGCCCCGGTGGTGCCCCAGACCGCCAACGCCCGGTCCCGCGCGGGGCCGGACGGGTAGTGCGCGTGCAGCAGGCCGAGCGTGGCCGGGGCGAGCAGCGCCGCGCCGACGCCCTGCGCCGCGCGGCAGACCATCAGCACCGTGTCGTTCGGCGCCGCGCCCGCGACGACCGCGGCCAGCGTGAACAGCGCGTGCGCGGCGACGAAGACCCGCCCCGCCCCCAGCACGTCGACCAGGCGCCCACCCAGCAGCAGGAACCCGGCGAAGAACACGCCGTAGGCGCTGACGACCCATTGCAGCGACACCGCGCTGAAGTTCAGCACGTCACCGATGGTCGGCAGCGCCACATAGATGATGGAGAAGTCCAGCGCCACCAGCAGTTGCGACAGCGCCAACCCGGCGAGGAGGCGGGGCGTCCCCACAAGCCCGCTCGGAGCGCGCACCCCCGCGGTGTCCGCGCCCACGTCGCCGGTCATGCCTGCCCCCGTTCCCGGAACACGAACCCCGCCCTCGGATTGATGTCGACGTGCCCAGTGACCGCGCGAACACGGTCCGTGCCGACCAGCTCGCTGTCTATCACAGGCGCCCACGTCCCCGCAGGCAGTTCCACAGTGGCCCGTCCGCCGCCGAAGTTGAGGAGCACGACCGCGGTGGGCTCGCCGGGGTGGATCCTGCGGTAGGCCAGCACGTCCGGGTCGCCGAGGTCGAGGAACTCCAGCCCGCCCGCGCGCAGCGTCGCCCAGCTCGCCCTGGCCGCGCCCAGCGCCCTAGTCAGGGCGAGGGCGGAGCGCGGGTCCACCTCCTGCTCGGCCACGCAGGCCGCGCTGGGCAGCGGCAGCCACGGCTCACCGGTGGTGAAGCCACGGCCCGGGTCATCGCGCGTCCACGGCACCGGGCCGCGGGCCGGGTCGCGGCCCAGGTCGGGGTGCACCCGCGCCCACGGGTCCCGGACCTCGCCCCCGTGCAGCAGCACGTCGGGCAGGCCCAGCTCGTCGCCGTAGTACAGCACCGCGGCCCCGGGCAACGTGAGCAGCAGGACCGCGAACACCCTGGCGAGCTCCGGACCAACCCGGGAGACCAGTCGCCGCTCGTCGTGGCTGCCCAGGACCCAGCACGCGACCGCGCCGTCGGGCACGGCCCCGATGGTGGCCGCCACCGCGGCGCGGACGTCGGCCGCGGCGGGCGGGCAGGCGAGCAGGCCGAACGCGAGCGGCAGGGTGATCCCGTCCAGGTCGCGGCCGTAGTAGGCCGCCCACGCCGCCGGGTCCCGCTGGTGCACCTCGCCGACCAGCAGCCGGTCGCCGGGGTAGCCGTCGACCAGGGCGCGCAGCTCGCGGTACCAGTCGTGGGCGTCGGAGTGGCCGGTGTCGTGGGCATGCGACTGGGAGTCGTACTCGGCCAGCGGCCGGTGCATGGTGAGACTGCCGGGCGGGGCCGCCGGGTTGTCGCGCAGGAGCGGGTCCTTGCCGATGCTGGCGGCGCAATCGATGCGGAAGCCGTCGACACCGCGGTCCAGCCAGAACCGCAGTACGTCGGCCATCGCCGCGCGCACCGCGGGCTCGCGCCAGTCCAGGTCCGGCATCTGCGGGAGGAACGAGTGCAGGTAGTACTGCCCGGTCGTCTGGTCGAAGGTCCACGCCGGGCCGCCGAAGGTGCTCAGCCAGTTGTTCGGCGGACCCCCTCCCGGGGCGGGGTCGCGCCAGACGTACCAGCTCCGGTGCGGGTCGGTCCGCGCGGAGCGGCTCGCCGCGAACCAGGGGTGCAGGTCGGAGGTGTGGTTGGGCACGAAGTCCAGCAGCACGCGCAGGCCCGCGGCGTGCGCGGACCGCACCAGCCGGTCCAGCGCAGCCAAGTCGCCGAAGACCGGGTCGACGGCGGTGTGGTCGGCCACGTCGTAGCCGAAGTCGCGCATCGGGGAGCGGAACACCGGGGACAGCCACACCGCGTCCGCGCCCAGCGAGGCGATGTGGTAGAGCCTGCCGGTGATCCCGTCGAGGTCGCCGACGCCGTCGCCGTCGGAGTCGGCGAAGCTGCGCGGGTACACGTGGTAGACCAGCGCGTCCTGCCACCACGGCTCACTCGACCCAGGTGCCGTCCTCCATCCGCCGGATCCAGTCTGTGGCGGCGGTGGCGTAGATCGGGTCACTGGCGAGGGCGTCCTCTCTCCTGCATGCCTCTACGTACTTGATCGCGTGCGGGTCGCCCGTCGCGATGGCTCGGTCGATGAGCGTGTCGTAGTCGAGCACCCGCACGTCGGCCTCGGGATCGCGGTGCCCGGTCCCGTAGACCGCGCGGATCGCCGCGGTGAACTGCCAGGCCGCGGCGACACTGGCCCACTGCTGCTCGACGGGCAGGTGCGGCAGCACGAGCCGCACCGCGGCGGGGGCCGTCAGCGCGTGCACGAATCCCATGTACTTGCGGTGCTGGTCGGTCATGTAGCCGTGCCCGGCCAGCGCGGTGATGGCGCTGAGCGCCGAGTGCGGGTCGGCGGGGCGCTCGGCGCCGTCGACCACCGCGCCGAACTCCGGCACCAGCTCCAGCGCTTCCAGCCGGATGCGGAAGATCTCGTTGATGCCCTGGTCGGTCGGCACCCTCGGGACCGCGTCCCACGCCTCGCGCAGCCCGCGCCCACCGGCGAACCGCTGAGTCCCGGGCACCGTCTGGTATCGGGCCGCCCAGTAGCCCATGCCCCTGGCCAGTTCGTCGAGCCGCTGCGCGGTGCCGCCCGCGGCCAACGCCCGCACCGCATGCCCCGTGCGGATGACGCCGTGGCCGCCGCCCGCAGGCAGGCCGGGGAGCAGCCTGGGCCACCAGAGCGCCAGCACGTCCTGCCAGGGGGCCTCGGCGAGCCGGGCGCGGAAGAAGGCGGTCCAGTCGCCGAGTAGCCGCATGTTGCCCAGGGCGGGCCGCCAGGTGCGCTCGTCGATCGGCTCGGACGCGGCCGGGCCCTCCCGGTACAGCAGTGGCCGGTACCCGTCGACGAACGCGGTCACCGCCTCCGGCCTGCCCAGCGCGACCAGCGCCTCGGCCGCCATCGGGCCGTGGTTACTCACCCCCGGTCCCCACTCCGGCCCGCAGTCGCCGAGGTAGGCCAGCGCCTCGTCCAGCGCGTCGGAGTACGCCGCCGTCATGCCGTCCCTCCCGCACCGAGCCCGCTGATCGTGTCGCCGACATCGCCAAGCACGACCAGGTCGCGGTCGCGCTCGTCGTGGGCGTAGAAGCTCTCGTCGAGCACGCCGCTGACCACACCGACGACGACTTCGGTGCGCAGTCCCAGGCGGGTGCCGAAGCCCAGCACGGCGCGCGCTCCCGCTGCGGTGGACTGGGCGGTGAGCAGGGTGACCCGCTCGACCCCGCGCGGCAGTGACCGCATCAGGGCCATCACGGTGGCGCCGCTGGCCACGACCCCGTCGATGACGACGCAGTGGCGGTGTCCCGTCGCGGCGGGCAGCGCGCTCATCCCGACCAGGATGCCGCCCTCGTACCCGATGCGTTTGGCCGACGGGGTGAGCGAGCGACCGGCGGGCAGCGCGCCGAGGTCCTGGGCCAGCTGCCTGCCCTCGCGCTCAGGCCCGACGCAGAGGACGTCGCCTCGGGTCAGCTCGTCGGCGCGGACCGGCAGCTTGGCGTAGATGCGCAGCAGCGCGTCCCGGTAGACGGTGCGGTCGGCGACGGTCTGCTCGGCCAGGTTGGCCACCTTGGTCGCCTCGGCCAGGTCGTCGACGACGCTGGGGTCGGACTCGGTGGCGACGGTCAGCCCGAGCAGGTCGCGGGGCGCCCCGAGGTCGGCCAGCTGGGCGGCGGTGAACAGGGTGAACGAGGCGAACTCGTGGCCGAAGCGCAGCCGGTAGGGCTCGGCGGCGGACAGCCAGGCTGCGGGCGCGTTCTCCGCCGCGTGGTGCGCGACGCCTCCGACAGGGTCCATGTCCATGATCATTTCCTGTTCCACGTGATCACGCCAGCCCGGTGAGGGTGCCCACGAGCAGGTCCCAGAACCGGGGGACGTCCAGCCCGACGGCCACGTCGGCGTTGGGCTCGCGGTCGGTCACCCCGAGCAGGTCGATCACGGTGGCGCCACGGGTGTAACGCCCGTGCACCTCGACGACCACGTTGGCCCGCTGCGTGGTGACCAGGTCGCGGTCGATGAGCAGGGCGACGGCCACCGGGTCGTGCAGTGGAGAGTCCGGCATGGACCAGATCCCGTCGTAGGTGCCGGAGCGGAACCGCAGCAGCGCGTCGGCGACCTCGCCGAGCCGGGGCACCGCGCCGATGCGGGCCAGCACCTCAGGGGTGACCAGCGCCTGGTGGGTGACGTTGAGCCCAACGTAGGTGACCGGGATTCCGCTGGCCAGCACGACGGTAGCCGCCTCGGGGTCGAACAGCACGTTCGCCTCGGAGTAGGGCAGGAAGTTGCCCCGGTGCGTCGATCCGGCCATGCACACGATCTCCTTGACCGCGGGCTTGAGGTGCGGGGCGGCCAGCAGCAGCGACGCGACGTTCGTCTGCGGCCCGGTCGCCACCACCGTGACCGGCTCGTCGGTCGAGGAGAGCACGTCGGCCATGAGGGCGACGGCGTCCCTGGGATCCTGCGGCACCGTCGGCTGGTCGAACTCCCACCCGTCGAGCCCGGTCTCGCCGTGCACGTCGCCCCCGCCGTACCGGTCGCCCTCGGCGCGCCCGTCCCCGCCGAACAGCGGGGTGCCCGCGCCTTGGGCGACCGGGACGCCGGAAACCTTGGCCAGGCCGAGCACGTGCCGGGCGTTGAGGGTCGACTTCGCCACGCTCTGGTTGCCCGCGGCGGTGGTGACGGCCAGCAGGTCGATCCGGTCGCTGCCCGCGGCGAGCAGGATGGCGAAGGCGTCGTCGTGCCCTGGGTCGCAGTCGAGGATGATCGGCGTGGGCATGGTTGTGCTGTCCTTCCGGGAAGCCGCTGGTGTGCCGGTGGTCATCGGGGGTGTCCGCGGTAGAACTCCAGGTGCCGGGCGCCCGATGAGGCGAACGCGGCGGCGAGGCGGTCGGCGAGCGCGGCGTCGGCGGCGGTGCCCGCGGCCTTGGGCGCGGCGACGACCTCGGCCAGCGCCGCGGTCAGCGCCGCCTGATCCCCCGCGGGCACGAGCGTCGCGGCGGAGTAGTCGGCCAGCAGCGCCGGGAGGTTGCCGGAATCGGAAGCCACCACGGGTTTCCCGCAGATCACCGCTTGGGCGACCGCGAGGGAGAACGGCTCCCCGTGCGCGCCGCGGTCAGCGGTCGGGTGGGTGATCACATCGGCCGCGGCGATCGCCGCCCAGCTCTCGGCCGGGGAGTAGTGGGTGAAGGCGATCCGGCCGCGCTCACGCCACGGCGCCACGGCGGCCATCAGGGACTCGTCGATACCGGTGGGCCACACCAGGTGGCGGGTGCCCGCGTGCACCAGCCCGAGGTCGCCGTCGCCGTCGCCGTCGCCGAGCAGGGTGACCACGGCGCGCAGCACGAGGTCCGAGCCCTTCCACGTGGTCAGCCTGGTCGGCTGCAGCACGGTGACCGCTCCCGGGCGGGGAAGCTCGTAGTCGGTCTTCACCCGGTTCATCGCCAGCGGCAGCACCGTCGCGCGAACCCCCGGCACGTGCGCGACCACTTGGTCGGCGACGAACCGGGAGTGCACGACGTACTCGGCGGAGAGCCCGCGGAGGAACTCCCACTGGGTGTCGTTGGCGTCGATGTTGTGCAGGTCGAAGACGACCTGGACACCGCGACCGGCCAAGCCCCGCGCCAGGTGTTCGGCCACGTCCGGCTTGTGCCACTGCGGGTTGTGCAGGTGCACCACGTCTGCCTCGGCGCAGCGGTCGACAAGGTTGGCGACCTCCGCGCCGGTCGGCGCTTCCCCCAGGGTCAGCGCCGGGAGATACTCGCCGACCAGCGGGTCGCGGGTTCCGGAGAGCAGGCCCGCGTCCACGCCCACCTCGCCGAGCTGGCGGATCAGCGCGGCGCAGTGCGCCTCGACCCCGCCCGTGGTCGGCAGCGCCGTCCAGTGCACGTGCAGCACCCGCATCAGGCACCGCCCTCCGCGAGCCGGAAGCCCATCGCGTAGAGAGACCTCGGGTACGGGCCGTGCCTGCGCTGGTTGCGCGCCAAGTCCCGGAACCGGTTGAACGCCCCGCCGCGCGCGATGCGGTAGTGGCCCATGCGCCGGTACAGGTCGTCGCGCACCAGCACGCCACCCGGGTACGGCTGGTAGCGGTCGGACACGTACTCCTCGACGTTGCCCGCCATGTCGGCGGCCCCAGCCCAGGACCGGCCCTCGGGGAACGCGCCGACCGGGGTGGTGCCCAGCAGGCCGGTCTCCAGGGTGTTCGCCCTGTCCTGCGCCCAGTCCTGGCCCCACGGGTAGCGCATGCCGTCAGCGCCGCCCGCCGCGTACTCCCATTCCGCCTCGGTGGGCAGCCGGAACGCTCTGCCGGTGCGGGCGGCCAGCCAGGCCGCGTACCGGTCGGCCGCCTCCGGGGTCACGGTGTAGACGGGATGGTTGGACACGGCGGGGTGGTACCGCCCGTAGAGCCACGAGCTGGGCAGCTCGGACTCGTCGGTCTCGGTGAGGAACCGGGCGTACTGGGCGTTGGTCACCGGGTACTCGGCGATCCGGAAGGCGGACACGGCGCGGTCGTGGCGCGGGCACTCCTTGGCGATCCAGTCGCGCCGCACGCCGAAGCGCTCACTCTCCCGGTGCAGGGAGTCCACATCGGACTCGGGCGTGCCCATCGCGAGCACCCCGGCGGGCACCTCGACCATCGGCGGGTCCAGGTCCGGGGTCCTCGGGTCGCCGAGCAGCGCCAGCAGCACGCCGGCGGCCAGCCTGCGCTCCAGCGGCAGCGCCGGGTCACCCACCCTGGAGGAAAGCCCGGTCGGCTCGGCGGTCAGGTCCTCGGCCGCGGGCACGGTTCGCTCGGCCCGTGGGGGGAGGTAGTGGTTGGGCAGGCCCATCGCCGCCCTGTCGGTCAACGCGTTGATGTCGGCGTCGACCAGTGCGACCGCGCCGATCCGATCGCGCGCGGTGACGCCGACCTCGTGCTCACCCACCTGTGCCCTCCTCGGAACCGTCTCCCCGTGCCCCCTCGGGCAGAGCCGCGGCACTTCTGTCTACTGTGGACGCACACTTCCTGGTGACGAGCGGCCCGTCCGCGCGGGCCCGGGTCAGCCACACCCCACCGCCGCCCGCCGCCACGTGGTACCCGGTGCCCGCGACGGCGCCTGTTCGGGCGTACCCGATGGCCACCATCAGATGGCCACCGGGTACGCGCGGCCGTCGTAGGAGGCCGCCACGAACCGCGCGCCGTCGGCGTCATAGGCGATCGAGGAGATGCCCGAGGTCGTGGGCCGGGAGGTGGGCAGCCAGGAGCGCGCCGCGCGGTCGTACACCGCAACCAGGCCTGCGTACCCCGCGGTGGCGACGTAGCGGCCGTCGTCGGAGGCGGCGACGCACTTGATCGAGTTCGGGTGCGGGGTGCTGAGCACCTCGGCGGTCCGGTCCGGGGACCAGATCCGCAGCGTGAGGTCCCGGCTGACGCTGGCGAACCAGCCCCCGCCCAGACCCGCGCAGCCGTTGGCGATGCGGTCGTGGGCGTCGTCAACGGTCTCCACGTGCTCCAGCGTCGATATCCGATACCAAGTGGCGCTGGCGTCGGCGGCGACGGCGAACAAGTAGTCGCCAGACACCGCGACACCCTTGACGGCGTTGCCGTTGAGCCGAAGGTCGCGCACGTACTCGACGGTTCCCGGGCTCGGCACCCGGAACAGCAGGCCCTCGCCCGTGTAGGCGCCGACAACGACGTGGGTGACCCCCTCGCGCTCGAAGCCCACCCCGCAGTTGAGCGGCGAGCGGTGCTGGTGCAGCTCGGCGCCGGTCAGCGCATCGAACACCGTGCCGAGCTGCCCGCCCGCGAACACCGTGCCTGGCGCCGCGGTCAGGAAGTTGCACAGGCTGCCGGTGCGCGCGATCTCCACCCCGTCGCGCCAGACGATGCCCGCGTCGCCGACGGCGAGCACCGACCCGCATGACTCCGGCAGCACCGCGTTGTACCCGTACGTCGGCTCGATGGGCGTGTCCTCCCAGACCCCAGACCGGTAGTCGTAGGCGCGGTACGTGGCCCCGAAGGTGGCGAACACCAGCGACGACGTGCCTGCGAACGCGCAGGACCTCGGCCACACGTCAGCGGGCAGGCCCGTGGTCGCGCTGGGAACGGGGGTGCCGCCGGTGACGTCCCACAGCCGCATGGTGCGGTCGTAGCTCAGGCTGACCATCAGCCCGCGCGCGTCATCGAGCACGAGCCGCTTGATCCCAGCCTCGTGCGCGGGGATGACCTCGCGGTCGCCGCCGCGCACGACGATGACCTCGCCGTCGTCGTTGCCCGCGAAGATGGTGCCGTCGGAGGAGATCGCGATGGTGTCGGTCTCGACCCCGGCCATGTCGAGGTCGTCCAGGAGCCTGCCGGAAGGCGCCGACCACCGCTTGATCGTGCCGTCATCGCTGGAGGAGACCAGCTCGTCGGAGTCGCGTGCCCACTCCACCGAGATCACGTCCGCCGTGTGGCCGACCATCGTGCACACCAGTGCCCCGGTGAAGTCGTAGACCCGGACGCGGTGGTCACGGGACGCGGTCGCCACCCACTGCCTGCGGGGGTGGAACACCGACATCTCGACGTCGTCGTCCTGATCGGCGAACACCGCCACCAGGCGCAGGTCGGGCACGGTCCACAGGCGGGCGCCGTAATCCGACGACGAGGTCAGCGCGTAACGGCCGTCCGGGGAGAAGGTCGCCTGGTTGGCCAGGTGGTCGTGCCAGCAGCGCGCCAGCGGCTGTTTGTCCGATTGGCGCCAGAGGATCACCTGGTTGTCATACCCGGCCGTCAGGACGTAGGAGTCGTTGTACGCGGCCACCCCGCTGATCGGCCCCCGGTGCTGAATCACGGCAGTTCCTCCACGTTCATGATCTGGTGACCAGCCATTTCGACCTTCGCTCGCAGATATCGGTGGTTGTTCTCGTTCAGGTAAACCCCGGTGGGCACCAGCTCCACCACTTCGACGCCATTCCTGCGCAGCTGTTCCGCTTTGTCCGGGTTGTTGCTCAGCAGCCTGACCGCCGAAATGTCGAGCGCGGACAGCATCTGGGCGGCGGAGGTGTAGTCACGCGCGTCGTCGGCGAAGTTCAGCTCGCGGTTCGCGGTGAAGGTGTCCATTCCGGTGTCCTGCAACAGGTAAGCGTCGAGCTTGTTGTAAAGGCCGATCCCGCGGCCCTCCTGGCGCAGGTAAAGGATCACCCCGCCATCGCGCACCACTTGGACCGCCTCGTGCAGCTGGGGTCCGCAGTCGCACCGCGCGGACCCGAAGACGTCCCCGGTGAGGCACTCGGAGTGCATCCTGACCAGTGGTGTTCCCTGCCATCCCCGGAAGACCAGCGCCAGGTGCTCCAATCCGTCCGCCAGACCGGAGAAGGTCACCACATCCGCGCCGACCCAGCTGCCCTGGTTTCCGGCGCGCACGGGAATGCGTACCACCCGCCGCAATGACGGCACGGCGTCCGCGACCCTTTCGACGGGCAGCAGGCCACCCGTTTCTCCGCCCATTGTTCCTCCGCACCCGTACGGGCGGCCGCATATGACCGCCGAATCGTGTTCCGCGGAACCAACGAGAACGTGGACCCGAACAGACGCCGGAATCCATTTCGGCGAGTGGTTGCGTTCATCACCCCAGACGTGGAGTCGCCCGCCAGTCCCCTTCCGGCACGCTACCCCAGGCACAGAAAGCGATCAACGACGCAACTCGCGATTCGACGGGTACGCAACCGTGCGCGTCCACCCCCGTTCGGCCGATCGGGAGTGCCGAACCCCGTCCCGCGGACCACGAGACGTCGCCGACCTGCGTTTGTCGACACGCCGCCGACAATTGTGCGCACTTGTTCACGCATCACCCTCCGCGCGCGCGAAGAGTGAAATTCCCTCACACGTACCAGCCGAGAGTGCTTACGGGTGATTATCGCGGCATCCAGTAGGCAAAGTGCGAGCACCGGCTCGACACGGTGCCGACCTGCTACAGCTACAACTGGAGCAAGTCGCGTGCTTCTCCTGCATCGGGACACGCGTGTATGGCGAGGGTCAGAGCGCCGCGAGGATGTCGTCGGAGTTGGCGACTTCGCCGAGGAGGCCGAAGGTGGCGATCGAGGCGGCGTGGGCCTCGGGGGACGCTGCCGCGCAGGCGTCTTCGACGATCACCACGCGGTAGCCGAGGTCGCCCGCCGCGCGGCCGGTGCTCTCGATGGTGAGGTTGGTGGCGACGCCGAAGAGGACCAGGGTGTCGATTCCGGCGGCGCGCAGTCGCTCGTCCAGGTCGCTGGAGGCGAAGGCGCCGACCTTGGGGTTGGTGACGACCAGGTCGTCCGCTTCGGGCTTGAGCTCGTCGAGGATGGCGGTGGCGGGGGTGCCGTCGAGCAGGCTGCCCTGCTGGGCCACCACCCCGAGGAGCGGGACGTTGGCGACCAGGTCGCTGTGCCCCTCCTGGAAGGCGACCCTGGTGTAGACGACGCGCACGCCCGCCGCGCGGGCCCCGGCGAGCAGCCGCTTGGCCACCTCGATGACGCCGCGGCGTTCGACCTCGGCCCGGAAGAAGGGGGCGAAGGCGCCGTCGGCCCCCGCGATGTCGTTCTCCCAGTGGCAGGCCAGGAATGCGGTGGTCGACTTGGTCAGGTCCATGGGGTGGGCTCCCTCGCTGGGACGCCGCGTCGGGCGCGGGCGGTGGGCGCCGGGTGCGGATGATCCCGTGTCCGGCGACGTTGGCGAGGTGACAGTGGCGGCTCAACCGGCCGAACCTTCGCGCCTTGACGAGGGATCCGCTGGTTGCCGCTGGTGCAGTCGCTGAAGATCAGGCCCTTGCGCTCGTAGAAGTGCAAGGCGGAGGCGGACACGCCAGTCCGGCAGATGACCTCACCGATCGTGAGGTGGCCGTCGGGGCTGGCGGGCACGATGGCGCTCCTCCGTTCGGGACTCAGGCGCGCCGGGACGTCGCGGCGCGCCTGAGGACCAAGACGGCGACAGCGATCGACAGGACGAGGCAGAGCAGGCCGACGCCGAGTGGGGGCAGCCGCAGGTCCGGTGAAGGCATCCACTCCCACGGCCGCGCCCGCGCCGGTGAGGCGCCCGGCGCCGACCATGGCGCCGGGGGCCGGGTCGCCGAGCCTGGTCGTGAGAGCGACGATGGCGGCGCTGTACGCGGCCACCGGAAGTGTCAACGGGGGCGGCCGGTCCACCGGAGAGGGAGCTGTGGTCGTGCGGTTCGCCATCGCGGTTCGCTTTCTCTGGTCTCGGGCGGACGGCGACCAGCCCACCAGCTCAACCGCGGTTGAGGTCAATGCGTCGATGGAGGCATAGCTGCCAAGCGTGGCCAGGGCAGGTTCAAGACTCAGGCAGGCCCTTGGCGGTCGAGGAGGGTTCAGATCGCGAGGGCGCGCCGGGAGTCAACCGCTGACACCACTGTGGACCAGTGACGCCCGGTCCCACCACCGCGGAGGTGGTGGGACCGGGCGTCAGCTCGAGCGATCAGCGGGCCGCTATCCCGCGTACACGGTGTACGGGATCTCCACAGTGGACTGGTTGCCCTGGGCCGCGGTCGCGCTGGTGCGCAGCATGGAGGTGGCGTTGCCGATGGCGCTCCACACCTCCACCTTGACGCAGCCCCGGCTCAGGTTGGCCGGGCTGCCGGTCTGCGAGTGCAGGCCGACGCCCTGGGTGTAGGTCTCCCAGCCGGTCACCGGGTCGGTGGCGAAGTAGCGGTAGGTCTCGGTCCGCGAGTAGTTGCCGGAACCGTTGGGGTCGTAGGAAACCCGGACCTGCACGCCGTTGCCCACGCGCGTCTCGGCGTCCACCCGCAGCGTGAACCGGGTGGACTTGGCCGCGTCGTAGGTGCCGGTGATGTTGCAGGCGGTGTAGACGCGGGCGTTGGTGGGCGTGCCGTCGCGGTTGGCGCCGCCCGCCGAGGCGATCACGTCCGAGACCGCGTTCGTGCCGTCGTTCGCGCTCAGCGAGCTGGGGCTCACCAGCTTGAGGACGGACGTGGTCACCGGCGGCCGCGTGGTGGTCGTGGTGGGGGGTGTGGTCGTCGTGGTGGTGGTCGGCGGGTTGGTGCCCGGGACGGCGTTGCCGCCGGACCAGGTGTGCGCGCCGGTGGTCGCGGTCTTGCCTGGGGCGACGACGAGCGTCCGGCCGTCGGAGAAGCGGACGGTCAGGTCGCTGCGGCCGAGGTTGGTCGCGACGTAGGTGCGCGCGCCGTTCTTGGTGAACACCGCGTGCAGTGGGGTGTTCGCCGTGACGCTGGTGTCGACGTGCCCGAGGCTGGCGAGGTTGCGCAGCCAGTGGAACGTGTGCGCCTTGCTCTCGCCTTCCTCCGGGACGTAGTTGGTCGACCGGAACGCCGCCAGCGCGGCGTCGGCGTTGGACAGCGCCTGGAAGGACCAGATGATGTCCGCCCACGAGCGTGGTGTCGTGCTCCCGGAGTTGCGCCGGATCTCCTGGACGTTGCGCTCGACGTAGGCCGGGTTGTGGCCGAGGTAGAGCGAGCCGCCGGTGATGGGCAGCATGTTGATGCCGTGGATCTTCTCCGGGTCGGCGGTGAACCAGGTGGCGTAGGCGCCGCCGTCACCCCAGACCATGCCGACCGTGGAGTGGTCGAAGTTGGCCGGGAAGACCTGGTCCTGCGGGTCGAACCAGTAGTTCTGGATGGCGCTGGCCTGCGTGGTGTAGATGTAGAGGCCCGCGTCGCGGACCGCGGTGTCGCCGGTCGCCTGGCCCCACTGGATGAGGGCGTTGGCGAAGTTCATGCCCTCCGATGAGGACTCCTGGTTGTTGCCCGCGAAGAACGCCCCGTGCCCGGCGGCCCAGTCGTGCCCGGCGAAGATGTCGAAGTCGCGCAGGAACGGGAAGCGGGTGTCGCCGCGGTCGTAGTTGTTGGCGTCGCGGATCAGCAGGTCGACCATGCCGCCGTACTGGGCGTCGGTCGCCCAGGTCGGGTCGAACTTGGCCAGGGTGGCCGCGGCGGCGATGTAGTAGCCGTAGTGGAAGTGGTGGTCGTTGAGGTCGGTGTCGGACCCGTAGGAGGCGGGGTAGCCGATCAGCGTGCCCCAGTTGCGGTCGTAGTAGAACACCCGCTGCGACTTGCCCTGGGTCGCGGTGAACCAGTCGGTGAGCCGGGCGCGGATCGAGGTCAGCATCTTGTCGCGGACGTCGGTGCGGTTGAGCTGGTCGGCGATCTCGGCCAGCCGGGCGGCGCGGCCGAGGGCCTTGCCGGTCCAGTAGGTGTCGTTGTTGAAGCCCGCCATCGGGTCGCCCTGCGCGGCCTGGTCGAGGAGGCCGTTGAGGGTCGTCTGGTCCGCGCCGGTGATGCCGACGGCGGGGATCTCGGGCAGCACGCCGTTGTAGCGCATGTTCGTGGTGAACGACGACGCGCCGACGAGGACCTTCATCGGGCCGCGCGGCGAGGTGTAGGTCTGGGCGATGGGGCTGCCGCCGCCGAGGTTCTGCCACTGGTGCGGGTAGAGCGCGACGACCGTGCCGGACGTCGAGCCCTCCAGCGCCTGGGTGGTGAAGGCGTAGGTGGAGCGCACGACGCTGGCGGACTCGTCGTAGTTCCAGGTCACCTTGGTGCCGGTGATGTGGTTGTGCGCGTAGGCGCCGTAGGAGTCGGCGAGGGCGGCTCGGGCGGCGTCGGAGGAGGTGGCGGGCAGCACGGCGACGCTGAAGTAGCCCCGGCCCGCCAGGTTCGACCGGATCGCGGAGCCCGCGACCGACCACCCCGCACCGGAGGGCGCGTAGGCGACGTAGTCGTGCCCGTCGACGCGGAAGCCGACCCGGTTGCCGCTGTTGAGCCACACCGACGGCGCGGCCGCGAAGCTCAGCTGCGCGTCGCCGCCGGTCACCCGCGCGTAGACGAAGGGCGAGCCGTGGCCGATGGTCGTGCGCAGGGTGCGCGAGCCGTCGGACCAGTGCGGGCTGACGGTCCAGTCGGTCCAACCGTCGACCCGGGACGTGGTCGCGTTGAGCCCGGCGACGCCGAGGGTGAAGTCGGCGCCGTACTGGAAGTGGTACTCGCCGACCGAGTTCGGGTTCCCGGAGATGGTCGGCGTGGTCGAGTAGTCGACCCCGAGTCCCCCTGCGACGGTGTCGAAGGAGAAGGGGTGCGCCATGAGGTTGTCGGAGAAGGAGCAGTCGAGCCGCTTGTAGACCAGTGACGACCACCAGTCGTTCGTCGGCACCGGACCGGCGGGCGCGTTCGCGGTCATGTGCCGCCGCGGGTTGGTCGCCAGGTCACCGCACGCCTGCGGCAGCGCCGCCCCGGCGGGCAGGGTCTCGGTGTAGCTGCCCGCCCCCACGTTCGCCGCGCCCGCGGGCGCGGCGTTCATCAACAGCGGCACCACCACCGCCCCCACCACTGCGGCAGCGGACAGGGCGGCGATGGTGCGTGACCGCCGTACTCCGTTTGGTGGGTGCGTTCCAGAGCGGATTCGCATGGGAGCTCTCCTTCGAGCAGGGCTTCGGGACAGCGCGCCGAGAGCCTCGGCGAAGGAAACTCCTCCGAGGCCCATGTAAGCGCTCTCACACGTTCTAGCAGGCGGTCTTGTCGAGGGTCAACGCTCAAACGGACACCTCGACGGTCAAGGAAAGAAAGCTCTTTTGCGTGCTGGGGGCTGTTTGCTGAGGATTCGTGCACGATCGGCCGCACTTGCCGAGTCAAGTAGCCCGCCACGCCCCGGCTCGGTGACGGTTTCCAACGCCGTCTTGCCCGCACCGATGCGACCGCGTCGCGGACCCGCCCCTCCCGAACGGTCGGACGACATCCTCGGACGCGGTGGCCAGTGCTCAGGCAGAGCGGCTACCGGGGGGCGGTCAGTTCCCGCGGGCGGGGCCCGCCGTCCGGCGCCAGGCGTCGATGACGAGGACCGGGCGCATGCCCGCGCGCTCGTAGAGGCCCAGCGCCGGGGTGGTGTTGTTGGTGTCGACGTGCAGGATCGTGCCGCGCCTGCCCGCCGCGCGGTCGGCGGCGAACGCGGTCCGCAGCAGGGACACGCCGATGCCCCGGCCCCGCGCCCCGGCCAGGACCCCGAGGGCGGCCACGTACCCGCAGTCCTCGTCCTCGACGAACCGCCCGTTGGTGATCAGCACGCCCACCCGCTCGCCGTCGAGTTCGGCGACGGTGAGCCCGGACCAGTCGAACGCCGGGTCCAGGTCCAGGGTGGCCTGCCACTCCTCGAACGGCTTGGCCAGCCAGCCGAAGTGGTCCTTGAACGACTCGTTCAGGACCGCGTGCGCGCCGCGCCGGAAGTCCTCGTCGCCGGGTCCGGCGTGGAGGGTGAGGCCCGCGGGCAGGGCGGGCGGGGGGACTCCCCGGCCGTCGTGGTCGACGCGCATCCGGTGGAAGGCCGTCGCCGGGGCGAACGAGCGGCGCCGCGCGGCCGCGCGCATGGCCTCGTTCGCCCGGTAGACGCCCATGTCGACGGTCTGCGGCCCGCCCTGCGCCATCTCCTCGGCGCGCGCCAGCACCCGGTCGAACAGGAACTCGACCACGGACGCCTCGGTGGCGATGACGTCGACGTCGACCTGCTCGCCCGCGCCCCTGCGGAACGCCCAGCCGTAGCCGAGCAGGCCGCCGTCCGGGCCGTGCACGAGCCAGGAGTCGGTCTCCGGCGCGAACCCCGGCTCCACCAGCTCGGTGCGGATGTCGTCGAGGGTGACATCGGCGTACCCGATGACCTTCTCGTTGTACGCCGAGACCAGCCCGAGGATGGCCTCGGCGTCGGCCAGGGTCGCGGGACGGCTGGAACACCCGGGGGCAAGCATGCCGCACAGAGTGGGCATCCACAGTGTGGGCTGTCCACCGGATTTTTCGGCCCGCGCGGCGCGGGGTGTCGGCGTTGCCCCGGACGCGACCAACTGTTACTACTCGACAGGCAGGGTAGTCAGCGATCATGAGGACACCCCGGAGGCCAGAGATGACGGCAGGCGATGGTGGCCGCTCGGCGGTCGAGCGGTTCCCGACCAAGTACCTCCCCCCTCCGCAGCTGCGGCCGATGCCCGAGCCGCCCGCCTCCACCTGGCGGGCCATCGGGCCGGGCGTCATCGCCGCCGGGGTCGGCCTGGCCTCGGGGGAGTTCATCCTCTACCCCTACATCGCCTCCCAGGTCGGCCTGGTCTTCGTCTGGGCGGCGCTGGTGGGGCTGGCCACCCAGTTCTTCCTGAACATGGAGATCGAGCGCTACACCCTGGCCACCGGGGAGACCGCGCTGACCGGCTTCAGCCGCTTCTGGCGCCACTGGGGCCTGGTGTTCGCGCTGATGACCTATTTCGCCAACCTCTGGCCGGGGTGGGCGACGAGTTCGGCGACGCTGATCACCTACCTGTGGGGCGGTGAGGCGCGGTGGATCGCGATCGGCATGCTGGTCGTGATCGGGCTCGTCCTGACGCTGGCGCCGGTGGTCTACACCGCGCTGGAGCGGGCCGAGATGCTCAAGGTCGCCGCGGTGCTGGTCCTGGTCGGCGTCGGGGTGTTCGTCGCCATCTCCGCCGAGGCGTGGGCCGACGTGCCCACCATCGTCACCGACGCGAGCATCCCGGTGCAGCAGCTCGGCTTCGCGCTGCTGCTCGGCGCGCTGGCCTTCGCCGGGGGCGGCGGCGGGCAGAACCTGGTGCAGAGCAACTGGATTCGCGACAAGCGCTACGGCATGGGCAGCTATGTGCCGCGCATCGAGAGCCCGCTGACCGGCAAGCCCGCGGCCGCGCCCGGCACCGGCTTCATCTTCGACCCGAACCCGGAGAACCTGCGCCGCTGGCAGCGCTGGTGGCGCTTCGCCAACCGGGAACAGGCCTACACGTTCGTGCTCATCTCGTTCATCTCCATCGTGTTCACCTCACTGCTGGCCTACTCCACCGTCTTCGGCCGCGACGACCTGCCCAACGACATCTCGTTCCTGCGGCTCGAGGGCGAGCAGCTCAACGCGAGTGTCGGCGGCTGGTTCGGCACGCTGTTCTGGGCCATCGGCGCCTTCGCCCTCTTCGCCGCGGCGCTGGGCATCGTCGACTACACCAGCAGGCTCGCCGCCGACGTGCTCAAGACCAGCTACCTGCGCGACAAGAAGGAAAGCACGCTCTACTTCGGACTGGTGTGGGGCCTGGTCGTCATCGGCTGCCTCGTCCTGCTCGCCGGGTTCAGCCAGCCGCTGGTCCTCATCGTCATCTCGGCCTGCGTGGGCGGGCTGATGATGTTCATCTACTCCGGCCTGCTCATCCTGATCAACCGCAAGCTCCTGCCCGAGCAGATCCGCATCTCCCGCGGCCGTGTCGCGGTGCTGTGCTGGTCGATCGCCCTGTTCGGCACGCTGGCCACCCTCACGATCATCACGCAGGTGGGCAAGCTGTTCTGACAGCCACGGGTCGACCGGGTCCTGCGGCGCCGACCCGTGGCTGTCAGGATGGCTGGTGTGGACATCCTGCGCAGGAACAACGTCACGGTCACCGGCGCCCCAGCCGGGCCGACGGTGGTGTTGGCCCACGGGTTCGGCTGCGACCAGAACCTGTGGCGTTTGACGGCGCGGGCGTTGGCCGATTCCTACCGGGTGGTGCTGTTCGACTACGTGGGGTCAGGGCGTTCGGACCTGTCGGCGTTCCGGGAGGAGCGCTACTCGGACTTGGACGGCTACGCGCAGGACGTGGTGGAGGTGTGCCAGGCCCTGGATCTGCGCCGGGCGGTGTTCGTGGGGCACTCGGTCAGCGCGATGGTCGGCGTGCTGGCGGCCCGGCGGGCGCCCGAGCGCATCGGGTCGATGGTGATGGTCGCCCCGTCCCCGTGCTACATCGACGATGACGGCTACCGCGGCGGGTTCAGCACCGAGGACATCGACGAACTGCTGTCCTCGCTGGATTCGAACTACCTGGGCTGGTCGGCGGCGATGGCGCCGGTGATCATGGGCAACCCGGAGCGGCCCGAGCTGGGCCAGGAGCTGACCAACAGCTTCTGTGCCACCGACCCGGACATCGCCCGCGTGTTCGCCCGCACCACCTTCCTGTCCGACTCCCGGCGGGACCTGGCCTCGGTGGCCGTGCCGACATTGGTGCTGGAGTGCGCCCACGACGCGATCGCCCCGCGGGAGGTCGGCGCGTTCGTGCACGCCGCGATCCCGGGGTCGGCCCTGGTCACCCTGGAGGCCACCGGGCACTGCCCGCAGCTGTCCGCCCCGGAGGCCACCAACGCGGCGATCCTGGAGTTCCTGGCGGGGCTGCCGTGATGTGCGAGGCCGGGCAGGAGCGCGACCCGCGGGACCGGGACAGCGGTCCACCGGACGCGACCTTCGCCGCGCTGCTGGAGGACAGCGCCGAGGAGCTGTACGAGACCGCGCCGTGCGGGTACCTGTCCACGCTGATGGACGGCACCATCGCCAAGGTCAACGCCACCCTGCTGGACTGGCTCGGCCTCACGCGGGAGGCGGTGGTGGGCCGGAAGCGGTTCGCCGACCTGCTCAGCGTCGGCGGCAGGCTGTACCACGAGACGCACTTCGCGCCGCTGCTGCGCATGCAGGGCAAGATCGGCGGCATCGCCCTGGAGATGAAGACCGGCGACGGCGGCCGGATGCCGGTGCTGATCTCCTCCTCGGTCAAGCACGGCGCCACCGGCGAGCCCATGCTGATCAGGACCACCATCTTCGACGCCCGCGACCGCCGCGCCTACGAGCAGGAACTGCTGCGCCGCCAGAAGGAGTCCGAGCAGGGGCGCAAGCGGGCCGACGCCGACCGGGTCCGGCTGCAGGAGGCCCTCGCCGTGCTGCAGCAGAGCCTGCTGCCCGCCGCGCTGCCGACCGTCCCCGGGCTGGAGGCCGCCGCCTACTACCACACCGCATCGCCCGAGCAGCTGGGCGGCGACTTCTACGACCTGTTCCCCATCGGCGAGCAGCGCTGGGCGTTCTTCCTCGGCGACGTGTGCGGCAAAGGCCCGCAGGCCGCCGCGGTCACCTCGCTGGTCCGCCACACCCTGCACGCCGCCGCCATGCACGACCACGACCCGATCGCCGTGCTGACCACGCTGAACACCGTCCTGCTCGACCACTACGGCGCCGACGACCCCCGCTTCTGCAGCGCCATCGTCGGCACCCTGCGACCCGGTCCTGACAGCTTCACCGTGCACCTGGCCTCCGGCGGGCACCCCCCGGCCCTGCTCCTGCGCGCGGACGGCGACTGCCGCTTCCTCCCCACCCCCGACGGGGTCCTCGTCGGGGTCCTGCCCGAGCCCCGCTTCACCCCCGTCGCCACCACCCTGGCCCCCGGCGACACCCTCCTGCTCTACACCGACGGCCTCACCGAGGCCCGCGTCGGCCGCGCCTTCTACGGGGAGCGGGCCCTGCGGGCGTTCGTCGCGGAGCACGCGGGCGCCCCACCCCAGGCGGTGGTCACAGCCCTGACCGGACTGCTGGAGGGCTTCGGCGACGGCGTCAACGACGACACCGCACTACTCGCCTTCGGCGTCCCAACGCAAGTACACGATCCGGGAGTACTTAGGCCCCGGTGATCGCCCGATAATCAAGCCATGTCCGAAAAAGCCAGTGTCGTGGTCGTGGGGGCAGGCATGGCCGGGCTGGCCGCGGCACGGGCACTGCGCGAACTCGGCCACCCCGTCACCGTCCTGGAGGCGCGCGACCGCGTCGGCGGGCGGATCTGGACCGACGAGCACGGGGTCGACCTCGGCGCGCACTGGATCCACGGCACGGACGGCAACCCGATCACCGAGCTGGTCGAGGACCTGGGCATCCCCTACAGCTACGTGGGCGGCGACAGCTCCTACACCGGGGGCTTCGACAGCCTCGACCTGTTCGGCGCGGACAACCGCCCGGCGAACCACCGCCACAAGAGCCGCACCCTGCGACTGGCCGACGACGTGCTGCACGAGCTCGAGCAGCGGGCCGAGACCGCGCGCAAGGGGCAGCACCCGGACATCCCGCTCGGCGAGGCCATCCGCCAGATCCTCGCCGAGCGCGAGCTGTCCCCCGACGACGAGCACGCGGTCCGCTACCACCTCAACGTGATCCTGCGCGACGACGTCGCCGAGGACGCCGACAACCTGTCCCTGAAGTTCTGGGAGGACGGCTACCTGGTCTACGGCTACGGCGACAGCGTCCTGCACCAGGGCTACCAGTCGGTCGTCGACGCCGTCGCCGAAGGGCTGGACGTCAGGCTGCGCCACGTGGTCACGTGCGTCGACACCAGCGCGGGATCGGTGCTGGTCACGACCGACCACGGCCGCTTCGAGGCGGACGCGGTGCTGGTGACCGTGCCGCTCGGCGTGCTCAAGGCCGGGGTGGTGCGCTTCGAGCCCCCGCTGCCCGAGGACAAGCGCTCGGCGATCGCCCGCCTGGGCTTCGGCACCCTCAACAAGATCGCGCTGCACTACCGCGAGCCCTTCTGGCCGAGGGACCAGTACGTCTTCGGCTACCTGTGCCGCGACACCGACCGCCACCCCACGGTCGTCATCAGCATGTGGAAGTCCCACGGCAAGCCGGTCCTGGTGATGCTGCTCGGCGCCTCGCTCGGCCGCGAGCTGGAGACCTGGTCCGACGAGGACGTCGCCGCCTACGCCACCACCGTCGTCGCGGACATCTTCGGCGCGGACGCGCCCGCGCCCGAACGCGTCTCGCGCACCGCGTGGTCGACCGACCCCTACGCCTTCGGCGCGTACACCTGCATCGGCGTCAACGCCTCGCCGAAGGACATCGGCACGCTCGCCGAGCCGGTTGGCGACCGGCTGTTCTTCGCCGGTGAGGGCACCAACCCCTACCACTGGGGCTGCGTGCACAGCGCCTACGAGTCCGGCCTGCGCGAAGCCGCGCGGATCAGCGGGAACCCCGCCATCCACACCCCGCCGAGCGCCGGGACCTCCCGCCGCCAGGCCCGCAACACCGACCGCATGCTGCGCTTCCTGCGCCTGCGGATGGCACACGTCACCGCGCCCGAGCTGACCGAGCGGGTGGCGTGCCTGCGGGAGAGCGCCGACCCCCACGGGGTGCGGCTGTTCGCCTCGCTGGCCGACTCCGAGCTGGAGGCACTCGCCTCGATGTTCGACGAGATCCCGTTCACCGCGGGCGATTCCCTCTGCCGGGAGGACGACGCCGCGCACGGGGTGTTCCTCGTCGCCCGCGGCGAGGTCGAGGTCGACTTCGGCGGCATCTACGACCGCGTGACCATGGGCCGCGGCGCCGTGCTCGGCCACCACGACCTGTTCTTCAACGCCCGCACCACATCGGTGACCGCGCTCAGCGACGAGGTCGTGGTGTTCTACCTGGACCACTACCGGTACCAGAACTTCCTCTACGCCTTCCCCAACGTCCTGATGCTGATGATGTCGGACCTGGTCACGCGCTGGGAGCGACTGGAGGACGCGCCCGCCCTCACCGACCTCGGCTGACGGCGCCCACCGGGGCGGGTGGGGCCGATCGCGGTCTTGTTCTCGACCCCCCGGTGTGATCACCTTTGCTGCGGCGGGAGCAGCGAGGAGGACTAGTGCGTCATACAGCGTCACGGGTCGATGAGGTGCTGCCGCCGGGACCACGGCTGCCGAAGGCGGTGCAGACCGTGCTGTTCCTGCGGCGTGCCCAGAACGGCGCGGTCGTCAAGTGGCACGAGCGGTTCGGCGACACCTTCACCGTGCGGCTCGTGGGTGGGAGTTCCCTGGTCGTCCTGGTCGACTCGCAGGCCATCCGCGAGGTGTTCACCGGCTCGGCGGAGGTCTTCCACGCCCCGCGGGACAACCCGGTCGCGCCGATCCTGGGCAGCAGGTCGGTGTTCCTGCTCAACGAGGACGAGCACCTGCGGGCCCGCAAGATGCTGATGCCCGCGTTCAACGGGGCGGCGCTGCGCGGCTACGCGGAGATGATGGCGGACATCGCGCGGTCGGAGGTGCGGCGCTGGCCGGTGGGGACGCCGCTGGCCGTGCAGGGCCCGATGAGCCGGTTCACCCTGGAAGTGATCCTGCGCGTCGTCTTCGGCATCGCCGAGGGGCCCCGACTGGACCGGATGCGCGGCCTGATCGACCGGCTGATGACGGCCGGGCCGATGACCCTGGCAGGCTGGGACCACTGGCTGCTCAAGCGCCTGCCCCCCTGGACGGGCATGCGCGCGGTGCTCCGCCGCATCGACGACCTGCTCTACGCCGAGATCGCCGAGCGCAGGCGCCAGGCGGTCGAGGACCGCACCGACGTGCTCTCCCGGCTGCTGGCCGCCGACTCCGGCGCCACCGACGTCGACCTGCGCGACAACCTGCTCACCCTGCTGCTCGCGGGCCACGAGACCACCGCCACCGCCCTGGCCTGGCTCCTGCACGACCTGGCGCACAATCCCGAGGTCCGGGACCGCACCTGGGCCGCGGGCGATGCCGGTGACTCCCGGTACCTGCAGGCCGTGATCAAGGAGGGGCTGCGGCGGCGCACGCTCGTCGCGCCGGTCGCGCGGGAGCTCAGCAGGCCCACCACCATCGGCGGCTACCTCCTCCCCGCGGGCATGATGGTCGCCCCCTACACGACCCTGGTGCACCTGAACCCCGCCGACTACCCCGACCCCGACCGCTTCCGGCCCGAGCGGTTCCTCGACGGCTCCGTGGACGGCGGCCGCTGGCTGCCCTTCGGCGGCGGCCTGCGCCGGTGCATCGGGGCGGGCTTCTCCATGCAGGAGTCCGAGGTCATGCTCCGCGCGGTCATCCGCGCCTTCGAGGTCCACCCGGGCGGCCCCGAGGAGCGCCCGAAGGCCCGCAACGTGACCGCCGCGCCGTCGAAGGGCGGCAGGATCACCCTCACCCCTCGATCGAGCTAGGCGAAGACGAGTGTGAGCTGGGAGGCCCGAGCGGGCCTCCCAGCCGCGCCTACCGGAGCGATCACCCGGAACTGGTGGTGTTCAGCGGCGGGTGCTGGGCCAGTGGCGGGGTCGCGCGTTCACGAGGTGTCACGCGTCGGTGACGCCGGGTGGAACAGGCTGGGGTCATCCGAATTTCCGGAAGACGAAACGGAGGACACAGTGCGAAGTCGACCGCTCTACTCGATCTTGGCAGCAGGGATCATCGTCGTGGGAGGTCTCGTGGGGGCGGGCACCGCCTCGGCGGCGGTCCCGTGCACCATCGGCCCCAACGTGACGCAGACGGACACGACCGTGATCGGGTCCGGCGGGAACGACACGATCGACTGCACCAGCGCCAACCCCGGCAAGACCATCTACGGCAACGGCGGCAACGACACGGTCACCGGCACGGCCTACATCGACACGATCAACGGCGGCGCGGGTGATGACACGCTCACCGGTGGGGTGGGCAACGACTTCCTCAACGGTGACCTCGGCACGGACACGCTCAACGGCTCCGCGGGCAACGACACGCTGCGCGGCCCCGGCACCGACATGGCCCAGGACACCCTCAACGGCGGCGACAACACCGACTCGTGCGGCCCCGTCGGCGTGCCCCCGGACCTCCGCAGCAGCTGCGAGTCGTAGCACCCGCGCCCTGCCGCACCGGATTCCCGTGCGGTGACCAAGAACATCCGAGGACGAACGACGACCCGGCCCTGGAAGGGGACCGGGTCGTTCCGTCCGCGGCGAACCACACTCGTCTGGTGGAACGTTTGGACCGATCGCCTGCCCGCGCTGTAGCGTGTTCAGAAGAGGTCAGCCCGCGGTACACCGGGCTTCGGCCTCGGATGCGCGAGACCGCGCGGGACGTGCGCAATGGCGCCGAGAGGCATTCCATGACCACCCTTCCACATCTCCCCGACACGACATCGAACCCGTGACCCGGCTCGCGACGCCGACGGCGTGCTTGGCGCCTCAAGCGGGTTTGCGCGTCGCGCTCCTCGACGGGTTCCGGCTCACCGGGGGAACCGGCGCCATCCCCGTCTCCGGCGGAACCGAGCGCCTGCTGGCGTTCATGGCGATGCGCCCCCGGGCGGTGGGCAGGCTGCTCGTGGCGGGCTCCCTGTGGTCGGACGCGACCGAGGGCCACGCGTACGCGGCCCTGCGGTCGACGCTGACCCGCATGCGCCTGCCCTGCCGGGACGCGCTGCTGGTCACCGCGTCCAGCCTGGAACTCGCGCCCGAGGTCTCGGTCGACCTGCGCGACGCCCGGAAACTCGCCCACCGCCTGCTGGACGCCGGCCCGCCCGCCGCGGTGGACATGAGCCTGGACGCGGTCGCGACCCTGTCCTCGGAGCTGCTGCCGTTCTGGTACGACGACTGGGTCCTCCTCGAGGCCGAGGACTGGCGCCAACTGCGACTCCACGCGCTGGAGGCGCTGGTGGACGGCCTGGTCGAGGCGAAGCGGTTCGGTGACGCCACAGCGGCGGCGGGCGTCGTCGTCCGGGCCGACCCGCTGCGGGAGAGCGCGCAGACCGCCCTCATCCGCGTCCACCTGGCCGAGGGCAACCGGTCCGAGGCGGTGCACGCGTTCGACCGGTTCAGCCGCCGCCTCCGCGTGGACATGGGCCTGACACCCACCTCTGGACTGCGCGACCTGGTCGGGGGCCAAGCCGGTCCCCCGCGCCAGTGACCCTGGGCAGCGCCGCGCAAGACATGGTCGCCTTTCGGGATCAGCCCCCATCGACGCGCCGCGGGCCACGGGGACGGCGGCTGGTTGCCGTGGTCCACGTGGCCCGCACCCGAGTTCCTGATGCCCGCTCACAATTGTGCGCCGGGCAAGCGGCTCACCGCTGTCGGACGGCGCTGAGGGGTTGAGCGTGTCCGGCTACGCCTGAGCGCAGGCGGCGATGACGCCCGCGGTCGCGGCCGCGGAGGTGGCGTACGCGGCGACGCTGGCCGCCGCGGCGGTCGTGGCGGCGGCGGTGAACTCGGCCAAGGTGGCGGCTGCGGCGTTGATCGCTGCCGGTGTCCCGCTGGCGACACCGTCCGCGAATGCCTTGGCAGCCGCTGCCGCGGCGGCGGAGTCGGCGACGTTGGCGGCAGCCGCGGTGGCCGCGTTGGCGCTGTCGACCGCGGCGGCGATGGCGGTGGCGCACGCCGGGGGCGGCACCACCGTCGCCACGGCCACCGATGCCCGGTTCGGAACGGGCGCGGCGGCGCTGGCCGGTACCGCGACCAGCGCGGCGAGGGCACCGGTGGTGAGAATCGAGATCGCGATGTGTCGGACGTTCATGGGGTGATCCCTGTCATGGAGAAGGTGGGCCCCGACAGATCCGGGAAAGTGACTGGTCCGGGGGGACAAAGTCGATCGAACAACCGGCTCATAGGAAAAGTATGCACCTCCCGAGCCCACTGGATACCGAACCCGCTCGTTCGTGTACAAAGCGGCAGTGCGGAGACTCCCGCACTGCCGCTGAATTCAGTCCACGATCTTGGAATGCCTGGCGTGCCGTTATGGCCGTTCAAGGACCACGGCGACATCCTGGGACTGACCCCCGTCGCCGGTGACGACTCCGACCCCTGAAAGGCTCTGAGACCTTGACTGCCGAGGAGAAAGAACAATTACCGCGCGATGATCGACCCCTTTGCGGGTCAGGCGTCCGCCTGGAAATACGCCCGGCGAATTTCGGCACACCCCTCACGGGAAATAGGACATCGTGGCGTGCCGAAGCGCGGATTTTGCACGGGGGGCACCGCATGGGACACACGCGGGAAACCCCGGCGCGGTCCCATCCGTCTCGCTGACGGAGGTCGCCGCTACCGGGGTCCCGGGTAACCCGCTCAGCGTACCTCTTGGGCGGACCTGCCGACACCGTCATCCGGTAATCGGCGGGGCAGCACGACCACGGCGAGCACACCACAGGCCACGGTCGCCGCCCCGGCGATGTACGCCGTTGTGGTCAGGCCGAGTCGCACGGCTGCCGCCGGACCGAGGACGGCCCCGACGAGGGTGGCCGCCGCCTCGGCGGTGAACATCGCGGCGCTCATGCGTCCCAGGACCTGGTTCGGGGTGATCCGCTGCACGGTGGTCTGCCCGGCCACCAGCGCCATCGACCCCGCGGCCCCGATCAGCACGGCCGCGGCCAGCGCCCGAGGCAGACCGGTCGCGGAGAACAGCAGGCCGAACCCGGCGCCCGCCCCGCTCAGCGCGGCACAGAGCAGCCAACCCGGCGCGATCCGGTCGATCACGTGGGCGACGGCGGGCGCGCCCACCAGGAACCCGAGCCCGAGCGCGGACATCACCAGCCCGATCTGCCCGCTCCCGCCGAGCACGGTCATCCCGAAGGGCACCAGCAACGCGGTCAGAGCGGCGTTGGCGCCCAGGAAAAGCGCGTTGACCATCAGCAGGCCGCGAACTGTCCGCGCACCTCGCAGGAAATCCAGCCCCTCGCGCAGGTCGGCGAGGACGCGTCGAACGCCTTGGCCGTCCCGTTCGCGCCCGGCGGCCACCCTCGCGGTCAGCGCGAGGGCGACCGCCGACAGCAGGTAGCTCCCCAGGTCCACCCAGACCAGCACGGTGAACCCGGCCCACCCGAGCAGGGCACCGCCGAGCGGGGCGCCGATCAGCCGGACGGCGCCGTCGGTCACCGCGTTGAGCGCGTTGGCGCCTGCCAGCGCGGTCCCGGTGCCGACGACGACCGGCGTGTGCGCCTGCGCGGCCGGGCGGAACAGCACGGTGCTCACGCTCTCAGCCACCAGGGCGGCGTAGACGAGCCAGAGGTCGCCCGGCTCGCCGACCAGGAGCAGCAGCCCGACCGCGACCGCCCTGGCGAGATCGGCGACGATCATGACCCGGCGCCGGTCCCAGCGGTCCACCAGCACCCCGGCGACCGGCCCGAGCAGGACCGGGGGCAGGAACTCCGCCGCCAGCGTCAGACCGGTCGCCGCCAGCGACCCGGTCAGGGCGAAGACGTGCGCGGGCACCGCGATGACGAGCAGCCACGAGCCGAGCAGGCTGACCGTCCTGGCGAACCACAACAGCCGGAAGTCCCTGATCCGCAGTGCTTCGAACACAAGCACCCCCCCCATGTGTCTCACCAAGATATTCATGCGTATCGTTATCTTGTCAAGACACAGGGAGGCGCGGCTGTGGACATGCGTGAACTCGGCGGTCGCCTGCGGGCACTGCGCGCGGCACGGGGCTGGACCGTCGCCACGGTCGCCGCCGACGCCGACCTCTCAGTGCCCTACATCGCGAACCTGGAGAACGGGCGGGGGAACCCCACCGTCGAGGCACTGGCCAGACTGGCCGCCGCCCTGGGCACCCGATTCCGGGTCGACCTCGTTCCCGAGGACACCGCGGCGCCCGCGACGACCGCGGCCGCCCCCCTGCCCCCTGCCCTGGTCCGGCTCAGCCGGGGCACGCGGTTCCGCCGCGACCTCCGGCTGATGGCCGAGCACCTCGGCGAGGACCCCACCGCGACCTCGGCCCGGACCTTGGACGCGCTGGCGCGGCTGGGCGCGGTCAGCGGCCGCGAACTGTCCGATCCGGACTGGCACCGCCTCATGGACGCCCTCGTCCTCGTCGCCCTCCACCCGAATCCGGGGAAGTGAGGGGCAGGCGAGGTCCGCACCGTCATCCGGGAGCCTGGGCGCACAGCACCGGCGAGCGGGGCCGTCCAAACGGGACGAGCCCGGCCGAGGGATCGGCCGGGCTCGTCGGTGGGGCGGGAGGTCAGGACAGGTCGAAGCGGTCGAGTTCCATGACCTTGGTCCAGGCCGCGGTGAAGTCGGTGACGAACTTCTCGCGGGCGTCCTGGCTGGCGTAGACCTCGGCGAGGGCGCGCAGCTGGGAGTTGGAGCCGAAGACGAGGTCGACCGCGGTGGCGGTCCACTTCACCTCGTCGGTGGACGCGTCGCGGATCTCGTAGACGTTCTCCTCGGACTCCGACGCCTTCCACCGGGTGCCCGGGGAGAGCAGGTTGGCGAAGAAGTCGTTGGTGAGCACGCCGGGCCGGTCGGTGAGCACGCCGTGCTCGCTGCCGCCGACGTTGGCCCCGAGGGAGCGCAGGCCGCCGACGAGGACGGTCATCTCCGGCGCGGTCAGGTCGAGCATGTAGGCGCGCTCGACGAGCAGCACCTCCGGCTCGAGCTTCACATCGGAGCGCAGGTAGTTGCGGAACCCGTCGGCGCGCGGCTCGAGGAAGCCGAACGACTCGACGTCGGTCTGCTCCTGGGTGGCGTCGGTGCGGCCGGGGTGGAACGGCACGGTCACCTCGACGCCCGCCTCGCGGGCCGCCTTCTCCACGGCCGCCGAGCCCGCCAGCACGATCAGGTCGGCGAAGGAGACCTTGGCGCCGCCCGCGTCGTTGAACTCCCGCTGGATGCCCTCGAGGGTCTCCAGGACCGTCGCGAGCTGCTCGGGCTGGTTGACCTCCCAGCCGCGCTGCGGCTCCAGGCGAATCCGCGCGCCGTTGGCGCCGCCGCGCATGTCGGTGGAGCGGAAGGTCGCGGCCGAGGCCCAGGCGGTGCCGACCAGCTGGGCGGTCGTGAGGCCGGAGTCGAGGACCTTCGCCTTGAGGGCGGCGATGTCGGCCTCGCCCACGAGCTCGTGGTCGACGGCCGGGACCGGGTCCTGCCACAGCTGGGGCTCGGCGACCCACGGTCCCAGGAAGCGGCTGACCGGGCCCATGTCGCGGTGCAGCAGCTTGTACCAGGCCTTGGCGAACGCCAGCGCGAACTCGTCGGGGTTCTCCAGGAAGCGGCGGGAGATCTTCTCGTACGCCGGGTCCATGCGCAGCGACAGGTCCGTCGTGAGCATGGTCGGCTTGTGCTTCTTCGACGGGTCGTGGGCGTCCGGGATGATCGCCTCGGCGTCCTTGGCGACCCACTGCTTGGCGCCGCCGGGGCTCCTGGTGAGCTCCCACTCGTGGGCGAACAGGATCTCGAAGAAGCGGTTGCTCCACTGCGTCGGGACGTCGGTCCACGTCACCTCGAGACCGCTGGTGATCGTGTCGGCGCCCTTGCCGCTGCCGTGGGTGCTCAGCCAGCCCAGGCCCTGCGTCTCCAGCGAGGCGCCCTCGGGCTCCGGGCCCACGTGGTCGTCGGCCACGGCCGCGCCGTGGGTCTTGCCGAAGGTGTGGCCGCCCGCGATGAGGGCCACGGTCTCCTCGTCGTTCATCGCCATCCGGCCGAAGGTCTCCCGGATGAAGTGCGCCGCCGCCACCGGGTCCGCGTTGCCGCGGGGGCCCTCGGGGTTGACGTAGATGAGGCCCATCTCGGTCGCGCCGACCTCGGGCGCCATCTCCGCGTCGCTGACGTAACGGGCGTCACCCAGCCAGGCGTCCTCGGGACCCCAGAAGATCTCCTCCGGCTCCCAGACGTCCTCGCGGCCGAAACCGAAGCCGAAGGTCTTGAAGCCCATCGACTCCAGGGCCACGTTGCCCGCGAGCACGAGCAGGTCGGCCCACGAGATCTTCTGGCCGTACTTCTGCTTGACCGGCCACAGCAGCCTGCGCGCCTTGTCGAGGTTGGCGTTGTCGGGCCAGCTGTTGAGCGGGGCGAAGCGCTGGCCGCCGTCGCCCGCGCCGCCGCGGCCGTCGTGGGTGCGGTAGGTGCCCGCGGCGTGCCAGCTCATCCGGATCATCAGGCCGCCGTAGTGGCCGAAGTCGGCGGGCCACCAGTCCTGCGAGGTGGTGAGGACCTCGGTGATGTCGCGCTTGAGGGCCTCGACGTCGAGGGTGGCGAACTCCCTGGCGTAGCTGAAGTTCTCACCGAGCGGGTTGGCCTTGGACGAGTGGGCGTGCAGCACCGAGAGGTCGAGCTGGTTGGGCCACCAGTCCCGGTTGGTGCGCGGACGGCCGCCCGTCTTCGGGGTCGGCGAGTCGATCGCCGGGTTCTCGCTCTCGCTGCCGCTCGCGGTCACCGAGTCGTGCGCGACCGGGCAGCCGGCCGCCGCCTTCTCGTCCACGCCCTGTGCGCTGGAGGTGGGCGTTGTCGTGGGGTCGCTCATCTACTTCCTTCCGAACTGGCGATCATCTGGGAGCGTTCGGCCGCGCAGTCGGGGCAGGTGCCCCAAAAGACGACCTCCGCCTCGTCGATCATGTAACCGTGGTCGTCCGAGGCGGTGAGACAGGGGGTCTGGCCGACGGCGCAGTCGACGTCGGCGATCGCGCCGCAGGAGCGGCAGACGACGTGGTGGTGGTTGTCCCCCACCCGGGACTCGTACCGGGCGACCGCGCCCGCGGGCTGGATGCGCCGCACCAGGCCCGCGTCGGTGAGGGCGCGCAGCACGTCGTAAACCGCCTGGTGGGACACCGTGGGGTGATCGACGCGTACCAGTTCGATCACTGTCTCGGTGTCGACGTGCGGGTGCTCGCTCAGGGCGGTCAGCACGGCCAGCCGGGGTCGGGTCACGCGCAACGAGACCGCCCGCAGCTGAGCCTCGAAGTCGGACGTCACCCCACGACCTTAGAGGGCCAGTCTGGAATGAGTCAAATTAACGTCCGGCAAACGTGAGCCCCGCCGCCCTGGGGCAGCGGGGCTCACGAACCACTCAGGACACGGTCCACTTCTGGTTGGCCGCGCCCGTGCAGGCCCAGATCTGGATTCGGGTGCCATCCGCGCTGGAGTTGCCGGTGACGTCGGCGCACTTGTTCGCTGCCGGGTTCACCAGGTCCCGGCTCGCGGTGTGGGTCCACTGCTGGTTCGGCGTGCCGCCACAGGCCCAGAGCTGCAGCTGGGAGCCGTCGGTGGTGCCGTGGTTGACGACGTCCAGGCACTTGCCCAGGGCACGGACGGTGCCGTCGCCGGGGCGGGTCCACTGCTGGGCGGCGGTCCCGTTGCAGGTGTGGAGCTGCACGGCGGCGCCATCGGCGCCGCTGCCGCCCGCGACGTCGAGGCACTTGCCCGCCAGGCCGGTGATCGGCGTCCCGCCGCCGCCGGGGTTGCCGCTGCCGGGGGTGCCGGACCAGGTGAACGTGGCGGTGGTGCGGGCGGGCAGATTGTACACAAAGGACTGGTTGCCCCAGTTGACGCGCACCGACTGGGCCGAGGCGCCGCCGTTGTGGGCGATGAGCGCCTTGGAGCCGTCCGTGTTGCGCCAGGCCACGTTCTGGACCGTGCCGTTGGCGGTGGAGTCGATGCGCACCGCGCCGGGCCGGACGAACTTGGTCAGGTGGCCGGTGGTGTAGTACTCGATGGTGTAGTCCACCTGCCCCGCGCGGGCGCCGCCCTCCTGCACGGTGACCAGGCCGGTGCAGGTGCCGCAGCCGCCGTTGTGCGGGCCCATGTTCTGGTTGAGCGCCAGGCTCCACTTCACCAGGCTGCCGCTCCAGTTGCGGGCGTAGTTGACGATGTCGGCGAGGTCCTCGTTGTGCTGGTTGGAGACCCAGGTGCCGCCGGAGTGCTCGGTGCTGAACTGGCGGACGCCCGGGTACTGGTTGCGCACCTGGGTCCCGACGGCCGGGTCGCCGAAGTAGCCGTGCCAGGCGATGCCGCCGAACAGCGGGTCGTTGCGGACGCCCGCGTCGGCCAGGATCGGCGCGCCGAAGTTGGCGTAGTCGCCGTAGTTCCAGTCGTGGATGAGGACTTTGGTGCTCAGGCCCGCCGCGCGGAACGCCGGGTACACGTGGTTCTTCGTGAACTCCACCAGGCCGCCCGGGTTCCACGCCATGCCGGGGTAGTTCATCGCGGGCGGGTTGGCCGCCTGGCAGCAGTTGGGCTCGTTCTGCACCGAGATGTAGTCCACGCGCACGCCCGCGTTCTGGTAGCTCTGGACGTACTTCACCAGGTACTGGGCGTACATGGGGTAGTACTCCCACTTGAGCCAGCCCATCTGGTCCATGCGGCCGTTGTCCTTCATCCAGCCCGGCGCGCTCCACGGCACGCCCTTGACCCGCAGGGCCGGGTTGAGGGACTTGGCCTGCTGGGTCAGCAGGCGCACGTTGGTGTCGTAGCCGTTGGCGCCGAAGTCGTTGAGGTCGCAGCAGGTGTCGTCGAGGGACACGTGGCCGGGCCGGGACAGGTCGGACGCGCCGATCGGGTTGCGCACGAACGACAGGCCGATGCCGTCGGTGGGGTGGAACAGCCTGCGCATTACCTGGTCGCGGGTCGCGGCGCTGATCGGGCCGCCGCGGAAGAGGTGGGCGGTGGTGTCGGTGATCGACGCCCCGCCGCCCTCGAAGGTCTGGTACGTCGTGCCCTCGTTGACGGTGATGGTGTGGTTCGCGCTGCCGCCCGCGCCGAAGGTGAGGGAGGGCTGCTGGGCCAGGCCGCGGGTGACGACCCGGCCGCCGGAGTCGGAGGTGGTGGTGAGCCAGACGTTCACGGTCTCGTTGGCCGCGGCGGCCGTCGGGGCGAGGACCGCCCCGGTGGTCACCGCGGTGGCGGCCAGGACCAGCGCCGCCCCGAAGCCGAACGCCCGGCGGGAAGGCATGAGCCGGTGGGAAGGCATGGGCCGGTTGGGGGACATGGGCACGTGGGACTCCTTTCACGACTGTCCAGGGCCCGGGACGCGCGCGATCGGGACACCGCGTGCTCCCGACGACGCGCCGGGAGAGCGTCCGAGCCCGCAGGGTGGGACACGACGTTGTGAAACAAGCTGTAACAATTCTGCAAATTTGCCGTGATTTGAGAGAAACACCGGAGCGCACGCGATGTCAAGAGCGCTCAGGCAGGCGCTGGTCCCGTCGAGCCGCGGACGACCAGTTCGGTGGCCAGTTCCACGTGCAGGGCCTCCAGCTCGTGCCGGTCCAGGAGCCGAACCAGGAGGTTCACCGCCATCCGGCCCATCTCGGCCAGCGGCTGGCGGACGGTGGTGAGCATCGGGTGGGTCGCCCGGGCGATGTCGATGTCGTCGAACCCCGCCACCGACAGGTCCTCCGGCACCCGCAGGCCGCGCTCGGCCGCCGCGCGCAGGGCGCCCACGGCCATCTTGTCGTTGAACGCCACCAGGGCGCTCGGCCGGTCCGGCTGGTCGAGCAGGTCCGCGGCCACCCGGTGGCCGTTGTCGGTGGTCGGCTCGTGGACGTTGCGCGCCAGCGCGGGCGAGGGCAGCACGCCCACGTCGGCCAGGCACGCGGCGTAGCCCGCGGCGCGCGCGTCGTTGGCCAGCCACTCCAGCGGCCCGCCGATCACCCCGACCCTGCGGTGCCCCAGCTCCACCAGGTGCGCCATCAGGCTCCGGGCGCCCGCGAAGTGACCGGCCGAGACGGCCACGATGTCCCGGGGCAGCGGCGTCCGCGGGTCGACCACCACGAACGGGAACTGCCGGTCGCGCAGCCGGATCAGCTCCGCCTCCGGTTCCGGCGGCAGGATCAGGACCGCCCCCGCCACCTCGGCCCGGCCCGCCAGGCCCGGCAGCACCGCCACCCGCTGCGCCGCCTCCCCCGCGTTGAGCAGCACTTGGCGCCCGTGCAGCTCCAGCGTCTCGGCCAGCGACGAGACGATCAGCCCGAAGTAGTCGGTGAGCACGTACGGGCAGCGCACGACCACCGCGCCGGGCCGTGACCGCACCGCCCCGCCCGTCCTCGCCCGCGGCGCCTTCGCCCCCAGCTCGTCGACCGCGCGCAGCACCGCCTCCCGCGTGTGCGGGGCGACGTTCGCCTGCCCGTTGAGCACCCGCGACACCGTCGCGATGGACAGCCCGGTGGTCGCCGCGACGTCCCGCACCGTCGCGCGGGGCCGCCCCGGCCTAGCCATTTGTTACATCCGTTTGTTTCACCACGGCCAGCATAAGCCACCATCCGGCGTCCCTGCCCGGTCCGCCTCGGCGCACGGCCCGCCTGGCTCTCCGATCAAGGACGGCGCTTCAAGCCCGTTGATATTGGGTACCGCGACTGTGTCGGACTTGCCTGCGCGGAGGAGCGATCGGGATGACTCGAACGGACCTTGACGTTGTGGCGGGCTTCGACGGCTCGCAGCGGTCCGGGGCGGCGGTGGAGTGGGCGGCGGTGGAAGCCGCTGCACGCGGTGTTCCGCTCGTCGTCGTGCGGATGCTCGAGCCCTGGTGGCCGGTGTCGGGCTACCCGATGACCGAGGCGCGGGAGTTCGGGTTCGACATTGCCCGGCTCCGCGCCGAGGCGCAGCGCGACCTGACCGCACAGGCGGACGCGGTACGCGCGCGGCACCCCGACCTGGCCGTGACGACCCGGCTGGACGTCGGCCCGGTGGCGCAGCGGCTGGCGCAGTTCGCCGGGGAGCACGCCGGGTTGCTGGTGATCGGCTCGTCCGGGCTCGGCGGCGCGGCCGTCACGCTGCTCGGGTCGACCGCCGTGGCACTGCTGCGCTCCCCCGTCGTGCCGACGGTCCTCGTGCGCGGCGTGGCCACCGAGGGCGGCCGGGTCGTCGTCGGCGTCGACGGCTCCCCGGCGAGCGGGCAGGCGGTGAGGTTCGCGTTCCAGCACGCCGCGCGGCACCGCGCCGAGGTGGTGGTCGTGCACGCCTGGTCCGACCGCCCGGTCGAGGGCGCGGTGTCGACGCTGTTCTCGGCCATGGGCGACTACCGCCCCGCCGAGGCGGCGGAACGGCTGGTCGAGGACCAGCTGCGCGAGGCGACCCGCAAGCACCCGGGAGTCTCCGCGCACCGCGTGCACAGGCAGGACCGGCCCGCCCGCGCCCTCGTCGAAGCCGCCGAGGGCGCGTGCCTGCTGGTGGTCGGCAGCCACGGCCGCGGGGCCCTCGGCAAGCTGGCGTTCGGCTCGGTCAGCCACGCCGTGGTCCAGCAGGCCCCCTGTCCCGTGGCGGTCGTCGGCGGGCGGGGCGAGACCGTCGACCCCCACCCCCGAAGGGAATGAGACATGGACTTCCGAGGCCTGAGCCGCGACGAGCAACGCAGGCTGGACGAGATCGAGCAGCACCTCGGCCACGAGGCGCCCGAGGTCGTCTCCGCGTTCCGATCCGCCGCTGTCGCGCCCGGCGATTCGAGCGGCAGGGCTGGGCTCGTCACGACGGCCGCGCTCCTGACGCTCTTCGGCCTGCTCGCCGACGTCCCGCTGGCGGTCATCTGCGGGATGGCGGGCGCCGTCGCCGCCCTGCTCCTTCCGTACCCCGACTGGCTCCGCGCACAACGCGGCACGCCCGGCTGACGGAGACCCACCCGGCCCGGTGCCGCTCGTCTGAACGCTTCGGCGTCGAAGGGGATGCGGTTCAGGTGGGTTTGCGGACGGTCGCGGGCCGGTCCAGGAATTCGCCGTACCGTGCGGCCGCGTCGTCCAGCGCCTGCCATTCCCCGGCTGTCAGCGGGCGGTGGGGGGTCAGCTCGAACACCACCCGAGACGCGGTCACCGTGCGTTTCATCCCGGCGACCAGCTGGGCGTCGACCAGCGCCATCCCGATCGCGCTCTCCCGCTTGCGCGGGACCACGCCAGCGGCATCGAGGACCCAGCGGGAATCCTGGTAGCCGCGGTAGGTCTCGTCGAGCAGCTGCAGCAGGTGCGCGCCGGGCTCGCCCGGCCCGTCGGGAGGCTCACCGGGCGCGTGCCAGTACGTGCGCCCGTCGTGCTCGAAGGAGTCCAGCCGATCGCGCACGGCGTCCAGCCCGCGGCGCACGTCGGTGATCGTGAGCGTGGCCCAGTAGGCCAGGTCCTTCCCCGTCGCCGGGCCGTGACCGGTGAAGTAGCGCAGGGCCAGCCGGGCCAACGCCTCGTCACGGTCGAACTCCTCCGGCCCGACCCGCGGACCGACACGGTCGGCGTAGGTCGCGTAGGTGTGCTCGCCCGCGCGCGGCCTGCCGCTGCTGACCAGGCGCCGCAGCTCCAGGTGCGCCATCAGCACCATCACCATCCGGCCGGTGACCCGCCCCGCCAAGGCGGGCACCCCCTCGCGCAAGGCGACCGCCACCTCATCACGAGTGCGATCCGGCGTCCGACCAAGGATCTCCAGGACGCCATCGGCGAGCAGCCCGACGTCAGGCACGGTCAGCCCAAACTCCCCCAACAGCTGAACGTCGACAACCTTGAGCACACGCGGCCCGGTCAAGGCGAGCAGCCAGTCAACATCGGCACGCGCGACGTAATGCCACGTAGGACGCAACACGTGCGTCCGCACCACATCCCCCGACTCCAGCAGACCGGCAAGCTCCCCCGCCTCCGGCACCACGGTCCGACTGGCCACCGCCCAAGCGGACTGACTCGGATTCTCCGCCTGCACAGCCAACAACGTCCCCAACACCACCCCAACCGCCCCACCGTACGGCGCGACAAGATGCTGATTCCGCAAGCGCCACCGAGCAATCACAACGTCCATACGCGCCAGTATGACCCGTTCCCGCCCGGAGTCGTCACCGGACGAACGCGCGCCGATGTGCGGATCACACATCTCGGCACTGGCCGCCCCGCCGGTAGCGGAGGCGGCCAGTGTCCTCAATGCTGGTTTGGTGCCTAAAGGTTTGTCAGGCTGGTTCGACTGGGAGCCATAGTTCGGTGGTGGCGGTGGTGAAGTCGGCCGTGCGGTCGAGGATGGCGACGATGGAGGGGCCGGGGCGCAGGCGCCAGGGGTTGGCGGGGAACCAGTCGGTGGCGGTGGCGGACCAGGTGTTCTGCAGGGTTTGGGGGTGGGGGCCGGTGGTGTGGAACACCGCCCACCTGCCCGCGGGGACCTCGATGGCGTCGAGGTCGTCGGGGATGGGGGTGTCGTGGTGGACGGCGACGCCGTGGAGGTAGGTCAGGTCGGTGCCTTCGGTGCTGTCGGGGTCGAGGTCGTCGCAGACCTGGAGGAGGCCCGCGGGGTCGGTGTCGCTGAGGGCCTTCAACCGGAGGTGTTCCTCGGCGGGCAGGGCGCTGATGTGGCGCTGGATGTGCGGGTTGACGCCGTGGTGGATGAGCGGGACCCGGGCCGCGTGGCCGATGAGGCGGAACGCGGGGCGCTCGACTAGGCGGGTGTCCATGGGGGTGCTCCCTTCGACGGTCAGGCGGAACCTGAGCCGCGGTTGTGTGCGCAGGGGGCCTCCGTCGCGACGGACGTCGCCGGGGCCGGTGCCGTGGACGGCCCGGAACGCGCGTCCGAACGCCTCGGTCGAGCCGTACCCGTGCCGGACGGCGATGCCCAGCAGATCGTCCTGGCCCCGGACGACGTCGGCGGCGGCGACGGTCATGCGGCGCCTGCGCACGTACTCCGACAGCGGCATGCCCGCCAGCGACGAGAACATCCGGCGCAGGTGGTACTCGGTCGTGCCGAGCGCGCCTGCCAGTCCGGCGATGTCGAGCTCCCCGCCGAGGTGCTCCTCGACGAGATCCACGAGCCGGTTGAGTGCTGAGATCACCAGGCCCCCCTTTCGACGTCAACCCTGACCGAAACCACCCCCGCCGCGCCCGACCATTGCGAACCGAACCGATCGCCCGGCCACGCACCCCGCCCGGCAAGCGCCTCGCAAGACTGGCCCAGTCCCCTCGCCAAGACGGGCCGTTGCCCGGATGGGATTGTCCCACGGCCACCACCGCGCCCGGGTGGCGCGGACCGCCCGCCCGCCCATCGACGCCGCCATTGACGCGCGCGGTGATCCCGCCAAAGGACCAGCGTCACTGCCGCGAAAAGCCCCGGCCGCCGCGACCGGACGGCGCAGGGATCGAAACCCTTTACCCGGAACGATTCTTACCGTCCACTTGCGAAATGAGGCACCTTTTCACGGACCGGGAATCCGCCCGGCACAACTGCCCGACAACCCGTCGCATGCGTTGACGCCCCCTGTCGATCTCGGTAGATTCGCCCAAGTTTCAGTCAAGTAGTCATTCCTTTGGGAAATTCTATTGCCGAGCCGTCGCCAAAGGACAGTCAGCTCGGCCACTTCTCGCTGGAGTCCTCACAGGAGGCGAAGTGCGCATGAGAGCAAGAAAGAGCATCTGGCTGGCCATTGTGGCGGCGCTCGTTGTCAGTGGGTTGACGGTGACGCCCGCCCCCCGGGCCTCGGCCGCGGCCCTCACCGAGGTCCTCGCCTTCGGCAGCAACCCGAGCGGTATGCGTATGCACCTGTACGTGCCGGATCTACGCCCGACCAACCCCGGTGTCGTCGTCGCGATGCACATGTGCGGCAGTTCCGGCCCCGACTTCCACGCGAGCAGCGAGTTCGCCTCCCTCGCCGACCGGCACGGCTTCATCGTCATCTACCCCAGCGCCCAGCAGGACGTGGGCTTCGGCAAGTGTTTCGACACCTGGTCGGCCGCCTCGAAACTGCGGGGATCGGGCAGTGACCCGGTGTCGATCCTGTCGATGGTGAACCACGTCAAGCTGAACCACGCGGCCAACCCGGCGAAGATCTACGCCACCGGCTCCTCGTCGGGCGGGGTGATGACCAACCACCTGACCGCCCTCTACCCGGACGTGTTCGCCGCGGGCTCGGCCTTCATGGGCGTCCCGGTCGGCTGCTTCCTCAACGCGGCCGACTTCCTCCCCGGCACCAGCACCTGCACCAGCGGCACCGGTGCGAACCGCACCCCCCTGCAGTGGGGTGACGCGGTCCGGCAGGCCTACCCCGGCTACGGCGGTACCCGTCCGCCTATGCAGCTGTGGCACGGAACCGCCGACACCCTTCTCCCGCCCCCGCTGCTTGAGGAAAGCATCGAGCAGTGGACGAACGTGTTCGGCCTGAGCCAGACCCCGACCTCGTCCGACACCCCCCAGACCAACTGGAACCGCCGCCGGTACGGCTCCACCACCCGCGTCGAGGCGTACTCCATCCAAGGCGCCGGGCACACCCTGCCCAGCGCGGGCATGGCCGCCCACGCGCTCAAGTTCTTCGGCCTGGCCTCCTGCCAGGTCGCCAGCACCGTGACCTCCTGGAACGGCGGCCTGACCACCAGCATCACGATCACCAACACGGGCCCCACCACCGTCAACAGCTGGGACCTGGGGTTCACCCTGCCCGCGGGCCAGAACATCACCGGCGGCTGGAACGCCACCTACACGCCGTCGTCGGGCCGGGTGATCGCCCGCAACGAGAGCCACAACGCCGCCATCGGACCGGGCAGCGCCACGTCCATCGGCTTCCAGGGCACCCACACCGGCAACGCGGGCAACCCGACTTCCTTCACCATGAACGGTGTTCCCTGCACCTCCATCTGAGGCGGCACAGGGCATCCACGGTGACGTGGCCGAGGCTGTGTCGCGCGCCCGGGCGGCGGCCATCGCGCCACCGCCCGCGAGCGGGGTGAGCGACCACCACGGCCGGTCGGGGCGGCCACCGGGTCCTCGTCGGTGACGAGGACCCGGTGGCCGATGGTCACTCGAAGAACTTCAGGCCCCACCCGGTGTCCGTGGTGGGGCCGGGGACGTTGGCACGGCGGTAGGTGGTGTTGCCCCACCAGGCGAAGCTGCCGGTGTACCAATGGCGGTTCTCCCAGGTGTACGGGGTGCCCTTGGCGACGGCGTGGAACATCAGCGGGAAGCGGGGACCGGCGGGCGGGCTGGTGGCGATGTCGCCGTTGAGCAGGACGAAGGTGTGGTGGCCCGGGCCGTCCACGTGCAGGGTCGGGTCCCAGCCCGCCATCATCGTGGCGCGGTTGGAGCCGAAGAGGCAGCCGTTGGACTTGTACCAGTCCCAGACGTAGGTGGGATCGCCGCCGGGCCGCAGGCGCAGGTCGGCCAGGCAGTACTGGTTGCTCCAACTGCCGTTGGCCGAGTAGACGATGTGGAGCTGGCCGTTGGGGTCGCGGATGGCTTCCGGGCTCTCGTTGATGTACGGGTTGCCCACGACCCGCTCCCAGGACTCGCGGGGCTGGGAGATGACGTAGCGCGCGCCGGTGGGGGTGAGCGGGTCGCGCATCCGGGCGATGTAGAGGTTCTGCTCGACGTTGGTGGTGCCCGCCCAGCCGGACCAGACGAACCAGCGCTGGCCGTTGAAGGTGAACAGGGTGCCGTCGATGGCCCACCTGTCGTCGGGCAGGGCGAGCCGGTGGGCGGCGGTGTAGCCGCTGTCCGGGCTCGCCGAGCTGATCGCGTACATCCGGTGGGCGGCGCCGCGGCCCGCGGTGAAGTAGATGTAGTAGCGGCCGGAGTCGGTGGTCAGCTCCGGCGCCCACACCTCGCCCAGGTTCGCGGTGTCGGACCAGACCTGGCGGACCGGCGCCGAGGCCAGGGCGTCGGGCGATGACGCCTGGCGGACACCGATCCCGTTGCCCCAGACCTGCGCGGAGATGTAGGTGCCGCCAACCCGGATCACAGTCGGGTCCGCGGCCCGCATACCGGTGTTGCCCGCCGCGGCGGGCACGGCGGTGACGACGGGGACGGTCAAGGCGGCGGCGAGCGAGAGGACCGCGGCGACGATCCTGCGCCGGGTCGGGTGGGAGGAAGACAGAGCGGTCAGCATCGGCTGCTCCTGTGATTGGTCGCCGTCAGGCGCCGGGAACGCCCGAACTGGCACAGGGATAAACACAATCACACACTTTTCCTACAGACTGCTCAGCGTCCCCCACGGTGTCAAGACCGCTACTCCCACGGCGGCGGCGAGGCGGCCGCCAGGCTTTCCGGGGCGGAGAGCCGCCACGCCTCGTAGACCAGCTCGTGCAGCTCGTCGGATTCCACGCGGTCCAGGTGGACGACGACCCAGCCGAAGCCGCCGGAGGTGAACTGCTCCTCAAAGGCGTCGGGCCGCTCGGAGACCAGCGCCCGCTGCTCGGACAGGGTCTGCTTCAGCCCCACGGTCTGGGTGCGCGGCCAGTAGTAGCCGAACCGCTTCCCGAGGACGCTGTAGGAGGTGTAATCCGCGCTCCGGCTGATCTTGACGTCGGCGAGCGAGTCCACCATCAGCTGGAAGTCGGTGCTGGTCGCTGGCATAGCCCCTCACATCGGTTGACCGGCCGCCAGATTAGCCGGCGGGACCGACACAATCGCCACCGTGCCGGTCCCGCCGGGTTCCGACAGTCGCCCAGCACGATCGCGCGGGTGCGGAGGCCAGACTGATGCGTATGAGTGCGACGGTGTGGGTGGTGGCGGGGGCGCCGGGGGCGGGGAAGAGCACGGTGGCCGAGGCGATGCTCGGCGTGCTCGACCCCGTGCCCGCGCTGCTGGACAAGGACACCGTCTACGGCGACTTCGTGGCCGCCACGCTCGCCGCCGCCGGGCGGCCGGACGGTGAGCGCGAGGGTCGCTGGTACGACGTCCACGTCAAGGCGCACGAGTACGCGGGTCTCACCGCGCTCGCCCGGGAGATCAGCGCGCACGGGTGCCCGGTCCTGCTGTCCGGGCCGTTCACCGGGCAGGTCCGCGACCCCGGCCGCTGGGGCGCGTGGGTGCGGGAACTGGGCGGCGAGGTCCGGCTGGTCTGGGTCCGCTCGGACGCCGAGACCCTTCGCGAGCGCCTGCGGGGGCGCGGCTCTCCGCGAGACACCGGCAAGCTCGCCGAGTTCGCCGCCTTCCTCGCCCGGATGCGGCCGGACGAGCCGCCGCCCGTGCCGCACCTGGAGATCGACAACCGCGAGGGCGCGCCACCGATCCAAGCCCAAGTGCTCAGCGTCATCCCGGTCTGAACCACCGCAGGCACGCGGTACGCCCATGAAGTTCCCGCTGTCCGCCCTCGGCGGCATCAGTTCGGCGGTGGCCAGTTCGTGAAGCCGCCGAGCGGCTGGGCGCCGAGGTGGCTGGCGAACCACTCGCCCGCGAGCCCGGCCACCTGGTCGAGGGCGCCGGGCTCCTCGAACAGGTGGGTGGCCCCGGGGACGACCTCCAGGCGCTTGGTGGCCCGCAGTTTCCGCAGCGACTGGCGGTTGAGGTCGATGACCGGCTGGTCGTGCCCGCCGACGATGAGCAGCGTGGGCGCCTGCACGTGCCCCAGCCTGACACCCACCAGGTCCGGCCTGCCTCCCCGGGAGACGACGGCGCGCACGGCGGCGGGCCGCTCGGCGGCGGCGACCAGCGCCGCCGCCGCGCCCGTGCTGGCGCCGAACAGGCCCAGCGGGCTCTGGGCGGTGCGCGGTTGGCCGCCGAGCCAGTCGATGATGCCCGCGAGGCGACCCGCGAGCAGCGCGATGTCGAAGCGCGACTCCGCCGTGCGCCCCTCGTCGGCGGTGAGCAGGTCGACCAGGAGGGTGCCGAGACCGCTCTGGTGGAGCGCGGCGGCCACCTGGTTGTTCCGCGGACTGCGCCGACCGCTGCCACTGCCGTGCGCGAACACCACGATCCCGCTGTTCAGCGCGGGGATCACGAGCCTGCCGTCGAGGCAGGCGGTGTCCACCGGGACCCGGACCTCCTCGTCGACGAACACCGCACCCTCCTCCCCCACCGGTTACCCCTGGCCGCCCGCCCCATGCGCCGATCCTGTTGATCTTTACCGTGGAGCGTCGCCGATGTCCACCGGATGACCTGCCCGCGTCCGGTGGCCCGCTACCGCTTGTCCCAGCGGAAGTGGCGCAGCCCCAGCGCCCAGGCGACGGCGGTCCAGGCGAGGATGGCCAGGACGGACCACCACAGCGGGTGGTTCCCCGGTGGGGCGGACAGGCCGGTGCGGACCAGGTCGCCGAGGAGGCCGCCGGGGGCCGCCAAGTGCAGCGGGCCGACCTCGGGCGGCGGGGTGGCGAGGACCCAGATCGCCCCGCCGAAGGTGGCGAAGAAGTACGGGGCGGTGGTGAACTGCGCGGTCTCGGGGCTCCTGGTGACGGCGGCGGTGAGCAGGCCGACGGCCAGGCCGGTCGCGGTGCCGCCGACGATGGCCAGGGCCAGGGCGGCGGGATCGGCCGGGATGGGGGCGCCCGCGATCACGGCGATCACCGTCATCAGCACGCCCTGGATGACGCCGAGGACCGCGAGCGGGCCCAGCACGCCGATGAGGATCTCGGCGTCGGCGGCCTCGCCGCCGCGCAGGCGTTTGAGGGTCAGGTCCTGGCGGCGGGCGGTCAGCGTGGTCGTCGTGCTCAGGTAGACCGACAGCCCGAGGGCGGCGATCAGCTGCAGGGTCAGCGGCACCGCCCAGTCCTCGGCGTCCGCGCGGAACACCGCGAAGAACGCGCCGAACAGCAGGGGCAGGGCCAGGGCCGTTCCCGCCGCGGTGCGGTTGCGCAGCAGCAGGACGGCCTCGGCGCGGGACACGGCCAGCACGCGGTTCACGCGGGGACCTCCTGTCGGTCGCGGATTCCGTGGAACACGTCGGCCAGGGACGCGTGGTGCGCGCGCAGCTTGGCCAGGCGGACGCCCCGGGTGGACGCCCACGTCAGCACCGCCGTCAGGTCGTCCTGCAGGGCGGGCGTGCGCACCGCGACCTCACCCGTGGCGAGGGCGGCCGGGTCGACCGTGCCGCGCAGCGCGGGCAGGTCGGCGGCGGTGGTCCCGGACGGGCAGGTGAAGCTGATCCGGGCCGACTCGCGCTCCAGGACCTCGGTCAGCGCGCCGGAGACGACGATCCGGCCCTGGTGCATGATCGCCAGCCGGTCGGCCAGGTGCTCGGCTTCCTCGAGGTAGTGGGTGGTCAGCAGGACGGTCGCGCCCTCGTCGAGCAGGGAGCGGACGATCTCCCACGTGCGCAGCCGCGACTCCGGGTCCAGACCGGTGGTCGGCTCGTCGAGGAACAGGACCTCCGGGCGGTTGAGCACGGCCAGCGCCAGGTCGAGCCGCCTGCGCTCGCCGCCGGAGAGCCCGCGGAGGCGGACGTCCGCGCGGTGGGCGAGGTCGACGCGGTCCAGGACCTCCGCGATGTCGCCCGCGCGGCTGCTCAGCGCGCGCCACAGGCCCAGCGTCTCCCGCACGGTGAGGTCGGCGGGGAAGCCCGACTCCTGCGGCATCGTGCCCATGCGCGGGCGCAGGCGGGCCCGGTCGGCGACCGGGTCGAGGCCGAGCACCCTGACCTGGCCCTCGTCGGCGGCCCGCTGGCCCGCGAGCACCTCCATGGTGGTCGTCTTGCCCGCGCCGTTGGTGCCGAGCAGGGCGAACAGCTCGCCCGCCCCGACGGTGAGATCAATCCCCCGCACCGCTTCGAAATCGCCGTAGCGACAGCGCAGCGCGGCGGCGTGGACCGCTGGATTCGTCATGCGCCAAGGGTGGCGGCGGCGCTGACCGTCGCGATAGGAGGCCGAGTCAGGAATACCCGGGCGATCGGCACGACTTCACATGACATTTGTCAGGTGGACGTTCGGCGAATGCCCTGAACTCCCGGCGCGGACTAGGGTTGGCGCGGTGGCCAGGAAGTCGCGCACCCCGCTGGAGCACGTGCGCAAATACGTGTGGTGGACGACGGTCGCGGCGGCGATCGTCGTCGCGTTCCTGGCCGCGCTCGCCTTGGTCGGAGCGGGGACGGCCGCTGAGTGGGCGGTGCTCGCCCCCGCGACCGCCGTCGTGCTCGTGCTGTACATCCGGCTCACGCTCTCGGCGATGCCGGGCCTCGGGGTGCCGCGGTCGGGCCGGTGGGCCGAGGTGCTCGTCCTCGTCGTCGGCGCGGGGGTGTGGTGGTACTCGGCGGGGACGATGCTGTGGGTGTCGCTCCCCGCGATGGCCATTGCCGGTGTCGCCGCGGTCTGGGTGGGCGCGGCGCGGTGGAGCCTCGTCTGGGGCGGCACGGTCGCGCTGGTCGGGCTGGGGATGGCCGCCCAGGACTGGTCCGGGCAGGAGGTGGCCCCGGACGGCTGGCTGTTCGGCATGGTGGTGATCACCTCGGTGTTCGCCTGCAGCAACGTCCTGCAGGTCTGGCTGTGGTCGATGGTGGTCGAGATCGACCGGGCCAGGCAGCTGGCCGGCGAGCTGGCGGTGGCCAGGGAGCGGCTGCGCTTCGCCGCCGACCTGCACGACATCCAGGGCCACCACCTGCAGGCCATCGCGCTCAAGGCGGAGCTGGCCGAGCGCCTGATCGGCCAGGACGACGACGCCGCCCGGGTCAACGCCGCCGAGGCGGGCGGGCTGGCGCGCACCGCGCTGCGCGAGACGCGGGAGGTGGTGCGCGGGTACCGCAGGGCGGACCTGTCCACCGAGATCGGCAACGCCGTCGAGGTGCTGCGCGCGGCGGGCATCGATGCCCGGGTGGACGGTGACTCGGCCGCCGTGCCGCCGCCGCTGCGGACGCTGTTCGGCGCGCTCGTGCGGGAGGGGACCACCAACGTCCTGCGGCACAGCAAGGCCGCCACCTGCACGGTGACGGTCCGGGTCGAGGGCGCGCGGGTGCGGGTGACACTGGCCAACGACGGCGTCGACGCCGACCGCGAGCCCCGGGCGGACGGCAGCGGGCTCGACGGGCTGCGGGAGCGCTTCGCCACCATCGGCGGCGCTGTCCACACCAGCCTCGACGGCGGCGGGTTCCGCCTGACCGGGGAGGCGGTGGCGCCGTGATCCGGGTCGTGCTCGCCGACGACGAGGACCTCATCCGCGGCGCGCTGGCCGCGCTGCTGGAGTTGGAGCGGGACATCACCGTGGTCGCCCAGGCCAGGGACGGGAACGCGGCCGTGGCGGCCATCGCCGAGCACCGCCCCGACATCGCCGTGCTCGACCTGGAGATGCCCGGCCTGGACGGAGTGGACGTCACCGCGGCGCTGGACCGGGCGGTGCCGGTCGTGCTCGTCACCCGGCACGCGCGGCCGGGTGTGCTCAAGCGCGCCCTGGCGGCGGGCGTGCGCGGGTTCGTGCCCAAGACCACCCCCGCGTCCCGGCTGGCCGCCATCCTGCGCGACGTGCACGCGGGTGGCCGCTACGTCGACTCCGACATCGCCGCGAGCGCGCTGAGCGAGGACGCCTGCCCCCTGACCGCCCGCGAACTGGAGGTGCTGCGCCACACCCGCCGCGGCGGCTCGGTCCAAGACGTCGCCGCCGCCGTCTGCCTGGCCCACGGGACCGTCCGCAACTACCTGTCCTCCGCGATGACCAAGCTCGACGTCTCCACCCGCCACGACGCGGCCCGCGTCGCCTGGGAAGAGGGCTGGATCTAGGCGCGACAGCACAGTCCTATGTGGACATTTCAATCACTGCGCACCCCGGACAGCTCAGATGTCAACCTCTGCGAGCAGGACCGCGGCGTTCGCCCAGCTCGTCCGTTGGTGGTCACAGCAGTGTGACGCCCTGGGCGGGGAGCCAGTAGCCCGCCAGTGACCCGGCGGTCACCAGGATGTGCCAGCGGCCGTTGATGGTGGCGCTGGTGCTGAACGGCGCGCTCGTCGTCCTGGGGGGCGTGATGGTCGTCCACGCCGTGAGCGCCCCGCTGGGGCTGTACTTGTAGGCCGACCGGCTGCCCGCCGGGATCTGCACCGTGCGGGGCAGCGGGTAGGTCAGACCCACCTTGGCGCCCGCGATCCATGCCCGTTGCCAGTTCTCCGGGACGGCGTAGCCCGCGAGGGCGCCCGCGGTGATGGTCACCATGACGCCGCGGCCCCGAATCCGCTGGCGCGTGGTGGTCGGGGCGCTTGACTGCCTGCTCAGGGTGATCGTCCTGCTCGCCGTGATGGCGCCGCTCGCGCTGAACCTGTGGCCGGTGTGCGTGCCCGCCCGGAACACGACCGTGCCGGTGACCGCGGGGGGCGGGTAGTCCGCGCGCAGAAGGTCGGCGTAGCGGCTCCACAGGGCATCACCGGTGCTGGCGTGCAGCGTCAGCATCTGGCTCCAGTGGATCTCGTGGTAACTGGCAGGCTGCACCGTGGGGTGGACCAGGCAGTACCGGCTGGCGTAGTTGGGCGCGCGGAAGCCGTTGACCAGGTAGTGCCGGGTGTGGGCCAGGCTGCCGTTCCACAGGTCGCGGGCGACCGGGTCACCGGTGAGCCGGTGGTAGTCGTACAGGCCGAACGTGGCGAAGACGTGGCCGTTGAGCGTGCGGTCCGAGCTGGTCGTCGGCCATCGCGGGTACTCCTCCAGCCACAGGTACCCGGCCGAGTCGACGTTGACGGTGGACGGCAGGCCCTGCACCGGCGCGTTGCGGAAACTGGCGAACCCGGCGTCCGCCGCGTCCCGCCACCGCTGCTCGCCGGTGAGCTGGTACAGCCTGGTGTGCAGGCTCAGGGCCTGCCCCTGCGCCATCGCGCTGAACCACGGGGCACGCAGGACGAAGCCGCCCAAGCCGTGGACCGCGAAGTCGAAGGGGTACGGGTAGTACCACGCGCCGTCGGAAAGCACCCGCTTGTCGATGAGGCGCTGCGCGTTCAGCCGGGCCCGTTGCAGGTAGCGGGCCTCACCGGTGAGCCGGTGGTCGCTGAGGGCCATCAGCCCGTCCTGCGCCTGCGCCACCGGGTGGTTGTGGAGGACGTTGCCGACGGCGAACATCCGCACACCGGTCGAGTCCCGGGGGACGCCTCGATCCCAGCCGTACAGCGTCGGCGAGTTGTACGGCAGGCCGGTCCCGGTGAGCGGGCGCGGCGTGTGGTTCGCTTTGAGGTAGGCGCCGAGCGGCGGCCGGGCGACGAGGCCCGACTTGGCCTCCATGTCCGACGTCCGCCGCGCCACGTCCTCGCTGCCCGCCGCGGGTGGCCGCGCGACGCCGTCGGCCGGACCCATCACCCGATCGTCCAAGAGCACCTGACCGGCGGGAATGGGCGTCCTCGCCGGTTCCCCCGCCGCGGGAACCGACATGGCGGTGACCAGAACCGACACGGCCACGGTGAGGACGAGCGGTGTTCTCCGGTATCCCCGCTTTGGCCGGGACTTCGCGGCTATCACGTCAACCTCCCACATCAGGAATTGCGAATTCCCTGGACTCGCCGAGCAGGGGGGTGAGTCGCGCAGAGCGGGGTCGCGCGCGCCGAGGACTCACTGCTCCATCAGGCGCGGCCGACGGGGCAGGGTCGGGCCGACGCCTTGAGTTCGTCGATAGATCGATTGTGAACCGCGCAGGCGGTGACCGGTATGCGCAAGAGGCCCTACCCGGCGGGTCCTAAGCCCCGAAGCGGTCATGATCGGGACCGGTGTCGACTCGCGGTCTGTGCCGAGCGGTGGGGGTGATTCAGCCGTTCGCGTCGGAGTGCGCGGGGAGTGGTTCGCGGTCGGATTCCTGTGGGGTGTGGTCCGCGGGCTGCCTGCCGGGGGTGAGGCGGGCCGCCAGCAGCCAGACCGGGGCCAGGCTCGCGGCGAGGAGGCCGACCACGAGGTGTTTGGTGACCTCGGCGCCGTCGCCGAGCACGGCGGTGACGTACTGGACCACGGTGCAGCCGATCAGCATGACGGTGACCAGGGCGAACCCGCGGCGGGCCGTGCCGGGGTCGGAGCGGCGGGCCAGCAGGGCGGCGGCGGCCAGGCAGGCCAGCCAGTACGCCACCACGCCGGGGAAACCGCTCCACGCGAAGGCGCGGGAGACCGTGGGCAGCAGGCACAGCCTGCACTCCTGCGCGCGGGGTGGCTCACCGGCGCCCACCCCGTAGCTGCCCAGGTTGTGCGGCCGGAAGTGGAGGTAGGAGTCGGCGCCGCCCGCGAGGACCCGCGCCGTGACGCCCGGGTGGTCGAGCAGGTAGCGGGCCAGGTGGTCGCGGGTCATCAGCTTGCTGACCGAGGGCCACTCCGGGGCGGAGTGGATGGGCTGCTTGCTCCACCACCCCTGCCCGCTGAACCGGGCGAACGAGGCGGGCAGGCCGAGGTCGACGGCGACCTCGACCGGGTCCTCGCTCGCGGGCATGATCGCCTGGGTGATCTCGTTGGCCACGTTGATCCGCTCGAAGCCACCCGGCTCCGCGCCGGAAACCCACGCCACCGCCCCGCCCACGGCCGCCACTCCCACCGCGGCCAGCACGAAGGACGCCACACCGGAGCGCCAGCGCCCCAGCGGGAGCCGCCGGGAGCCGAGGAAGAGCGCGAACGGGACGGCGAGGGTGATCATGCCGACCTTGGCGCCGACCGCGAGCGCCGCACCCGCGGTCGCGATCAGGAACGCCGTGCGGCGGTGCCTGCCCGAGACCACCGCCACCCCGGCGAGCGCGACGGTGACCAGGCCGATGAACGCCGCGGGCTCACCGAACGGCGAGGCGGCGTAGCCCGCGAAGGTCGCGTCGGCGAGCACGAGGAACAGCGCGGCGGGCACCACGGCCCGCGCCCACCACCGCGCACCGCGCAGCAGCCACACCGCCGTGCCGATGGCCAGCCCGACGAGCAGGCAGTCCTGCAGGATCACCAGGCGCATGTCGATGACCCCAGGGCGGCCGAGCAGGTCGTGCACCCAGGCGGTCAACCGCAACTGGAGGAGTTGGCTGCTGGGGTAGCCGGCACACGCCGCCTCCGGCGACAGCGCGGGGAAGATGAAGTGGACGAAGTCGAAGCGCTCCGAACCCGGGGGCGGGCCGTCGGCGGTGGCGCCCAGCTGGCAGAGCAGGCGGATGCCGTCGCCGTTGTCGGCCATCCCGACGGGGGTGCCCGCGAGCAGCCGCACAGCCATCAGGACCGCGCCCAGCACCCCGGCCAACACCGCGGGCGCGATGTCCGGCCTTTGCCGAATACGCCTCAGCACTTCATCCGCGAAACCCGACCCCAGGTCGTCTTGTCAGTCACCGACATCGCGTGGGCCATTATTGCAGGCGGCGACAGTACCGGAAATCGCGCCCACCACCACTCGAAGCGACCTGAAGCCGACAATGGGGTGAAATTCGGGAGAACGGCCGCGGCAAAGACCACCCCTGCTGCGGGTGCTCGCGGGCGAGCTGCCCGTCGACCGCGGCGAGGTGCTGCTGGACGAGCCGACCAACCACCTGTCGGCCACGCTCGTCGACGAGCTGACCGCCGCGCTAGGGTCCCCGCCGTCGTGATCGCCACCCGCGACCGGCAACCGCTGTGGGACACCCGGTCCTGGCCGCGGCCCGCCCTCTGACCCTGGCCCCCGCAATGGAAACCCCACCGTGCGGAACCCGCGGCGCAACCTCCACAGTGCAAACCCCCATAGTGCGAAACCACAGTGCGAAGAAGTGGAGCCCTTCATGACCCGCCACCCGGGCAGGTACGCGGCGGTGGACGTCCACTACCCGGCGAGTGGGGGTGCCACGGCGGCGCTGGTGATCGCCGCCGATCCGGGTTTCGCGGTGGTCACCGGCGAGCGCACGGCCCGGCTGGAGTCGGTGGCCGAGTACCGGCCGGGCGCCTTCGCCACCCGCGAACTGCCCGCCCTGCGCGCCGTCCTGGCAGGCGAGCGGGTGGACCTGCTGGTGGTCGACGGGTACGTCCACCTCGACCCGGACGGCAGGCCGGGTCTGGGGGCGCACGCGCACCAGGAGTTCGGGGTGCCGGTGGTCGGTGTCGCCAAGAGCGCCTTCCGGGCGGCCACCCACGCCGTCGAGGTGCTGCGGGGAACGGCCGCCCGGCCGCTGTACGTCACCGCCGCCGGTCTGCCCGCCGAGCAGGCCGCCGACCTCGTGCGGGGGATGGCGGGCCCGTTCCGGCTGCCCGACGCCTTGCGCAGGGTCGACGCCCTCTCCCGCGCGGAGATCCGACCGGCGCTGCCACACCACACTTGAGCTGCGCCAGCCGCGGTCAGCCGGAAAGCCGCGCGGGATCAGCTCAGGCCGCCGTGTGCGCCAGCCAGTGGTCGGCCAGGGCGCGGTCACCGGTGATCGTGACCTGGCCGGGCGGCAGCCGTCGGGTGAGCACCAGCAGCAGGTCCGCCACGGGACCGGCCAGGGTCACGTCCGCGGAGCCCGTGGCCCGTGCCCACCGCACGCCGTCGGGGGTGCGGGTGATCAGCCAGCCGACGCCCGCGTCAGGGCGCAGCTGGAGGGTCTGGCCGGTCCCGCGCAGGTCGGCGAAGGCCGGTTTGACGCTCGGCGTGACCGGGTCGGACAGCACTTCGAGCCATTCGCTGACCGCGTCGGCCGCGAGGTCGGGGGCGACCTCGAACGCGGTGCCCGTGGCGAGGGCGGCGTCGGCGTGGTGCACGGTGGTGTCGTGAAGCATCCGGCGCAGCCAGAACGTCGCCCGCCGCGGGCCGAAGAACGTCCACACCGGACTCTCGCCCGCCGCCCGCACCGCGTCGGCGAGGTCGGCGGCGCCCTCGCGCAGCCAGTCGGACCACTCCCCCGGCGGGCCGGGGTCGGCGTCGAACGGGTCCGGCACCGGGGACGGCCCGGACCGGACGATGCCCGCCGCCCAGCGGTGCGCCTGGCCGACGTGCCCGACCAGCACCCGCAGCGGCCACCGCGGACACGTGGGCACCGGGATGGTGGGTTCCGCGCCTTCCACCGCCTTGGCGAACCCGGCCGTGCGCTCGTGCAGTCCCTCGGCAAGTCGTGCCATGTCCATGGACGTACCGTAGGAACTCCACCCGGCTGGAGGTTCAACCGAAAGTGACCGCGGACACACTCGGGATCGGCGACCTGGCGCGGCGGACCGGTGTGCCGGTCCGCACGATCCGCTTCTACTGCGACGAGGGGCTTCTGGAGCCCGTGCGCAGCGCGGGCGGGCACCGCCGGTTCGACGCGGCCACGGTCGACCGGCTGACCATGGTCCGACGGCTGCGCGGGCTCGGGCTGGGCCTGCGGTCGATCACCGACGTCCTCGCGGGCAGGCGTTCCCTCGCCGACGCCGTGGCCGCCGAGCGGGCCGCGCTCGACCGCGAGGTGGCGACGCTGGCCTGGCGACGCGCGCTGCTCGGCGCGGTCGAGGAGGCGGCGCCCGCCGACCGCGCGGTCCGCCTCGACCTGCTGTCCGCGGTGCAGGACGGGTTCTCCGCGCACGAAACCCTCGTCCGCCTCTGGCGCCCGATGACCGCCGGACCGATCCCGCCGGACACGGCCGCGATGTTCCTCGACGTCAGCGCGCCACCGCCGCCGGAGCTGCCGACCCCGGCGCAGGTCGTCGCGTACGCCGAGCTGGTGCTGCTCGCCTCCGACCGGGCACTGCCCGCCCACCTGCGGGCCAGCACCCTGGTCGACCACGAGCGGGTCGCCGACCTCGGCGCGCTCCACGCCGCCGTCGGGGCGGCCTGCGAGCTGGCGTTCCCCGAGGTGGCGGCCGGGGCTCCGCCTGCACGGGGGCCCGCGCTCGACCGGTTCGTCGCGGCCCACGCCGCCGCGCTCGGCGCGGGCGACACCGTGCAGTTCCGGCGCGCGCTGAACCGGCGCACCGCCGCCGACCGGCACCCGCGGCTGCGCCGCTACTGGCGCCTGGCGGGCGAGATCACCGGCGAGCCCGCACCAGTGGGCGTCACGCACACCTGGCTGCTCGACGCGCTGGACCGCTCGGTCTGCTGAGCCTGGGCGCTGTCGCCAGAATGGTTTAGACCCTTGTCGTGTGACGGCGGTACTCCTAACATCAAACCTCGTAGGTTGCTTTGGTGACAACGCTTGTTGCGCATAACGCAACACGATGGGGGTCCGTGATGCGCCTCATGCCCGTGATCGCGATGGTGGCGGCGGTCGCCGTGGCCGCGTGCGCTCCAGTGCAGTCGAACCCGCGGGACGCCGGTGGCGACGAGCGGACGGGGCAGCTCAGGGTGTGGCTGTTCGACGAGGTCAACCGGGAGGCGAAGGACGCCGTGGTGCGCGCGGCGGTGGGCGAGTTCCAGGCCGCGCACCCCGATGTCACCGTGGACGTGCAGTACATCCAGGTGCAGACCAGGGCCGAGCGGTTCAAGGCCGCGTTCAGCGACCCCAAGAGCGCCCCCGACGTGGCCGAGTTCGGCAACACCGACCTGGCCGGGTTCGTCGCGGCGGGCGGGTTCGCCGACGTGAGCGCCGAGGTCGACGCCTGGCCCGACGGGGCCGACCTGCTGCCCTCGGTGCTGGACACCGCCAAGGTCGACGGGAAGGTGTACGGGGTGCCGTGGTTCGTCGGCGTGCGGGCGCTGTACTACCGCACCGACGTCTTCGACGAGCTCAACCTCAAGCCGCCCACGACACTGGCCGGGATCGCCCCGCTGGCCCGAAAGGTCCGCGCGGCCAAACCGGACATGCTCGGCATCTCCGCGGGCGGCAAGTACGTCTACGGCGCGCTGCCGTTCGTCTGGGCCCACGGCGGCGACATCGCCGAGCGGACCGGGGACGCTTTCACCTCCACTGTGGACAGTCCGGCGGCGAAGGCGGGGTGGGCGCAGTACACCGAGTTGCTCAGCGACGACATCTGCCCGCCGGAGGTGTGCGCGGGCAACGGCGGCGACGCCAGCGTCGAGGCGTTCCGCGCGGGCAAGGCCGCCATGACGATCGGCGGCGACTTCAACCGCAAGTCCGTCGACGCGAGCGCCGCGGCGGGCAAGTACGCGGTGGTCCCGCTGCCCGGCACCACGGCGGGCTCCATCGCCCCGGCGTTCGCGGGCGGCAACCTGCTCGGCGTGCTGCGCGGCACCGAGCGGCGCACGCTGGCCGCGGAGTTCACGCAGCTGTTGGCGGGCAAGAAGTACCAGCGCGAGATGTACGGGGCCATGGGCACCCTGCCGACCTTCGCCGACGTGCAGCGCGAAGTCGCCGAGTCCGACGAGTTCCTCGCTCCCTTCATCGCCACCCTGGAGAACGGCACCCGGTTCGTGCCGGTCACCCCCGCGTGGGCGAAGATCGACGCCCAGGCCGTCCTGCCGACGCTGCTGCAGCAGGTGGCGACCGGCGCGCAGGACCTCGACACCGCGGCGGCGACCGCGGCCGAGGCGATGAACGCCGCCTTCGCGCCGTGAGGACCGGCCAGTGAGGACCGGGTCAGTGAGGATCAGGCCGTGAGGGCCGGGCAGTGAGGACTGGGCAGTGAGGACCGGGGCAGTGAAGACCGGTCAGGGCCGCACCGCTTATGCCTACCTCGCCCCAGCCCTGCTGGTGTTGATCGGCCTGCTCGGCTATCCGATCTACCAGCTGGTGCTGATCTCGTTCCACGACTACGGCCAGGAACAGGTCAGCGGCGGCGCGCCGGTCGGCTTCCTCGGCCTGGAGAACTACCGCAGGCTCCTGAACAGCGAGCAGTTCTGGACCGTGCTGACCCAGACCGTCGGTTTCGCCGCCGTGTGCGTCGTCGGCACGCTGCTGGTCGGCGCCGCGCTCGCGGTGCTGGCCACCAGGGTCCGGCCGTGGGCGCGGACGGTGCTGTTCCTGGCCGCGCTCGGCGCGTGGGCGACGCCCGCCGTGGCCGGGTCGACGATCTGGCTGTTCCTGTTCGACGCCAACTTCGGCTTCGTCAACGAATTGCTCGGCACGACCGGGTTCTCCTGGACCTACGGCCGGTGGACGGCGTTCGGCCTGGTCGCCGCGCAGGTCATCTGGTGCTCGTTCCCGTTCGTCATGATCACCCTGTACGCGGGCATCAGGGCGATCCCGGTGGAGGTGCTGGAGGCCGCCGCCCTCGACGGCGCCTCGACCCGGCGGGTCGCGCTCAGCGTGATGCTGCCGCTGCTGCGGCCGATCCTGCTGGTGGTGACCATCCAGTCGATCATCTGGGACTTCAAGGTGTTCACCCAGATCTACATCATGACCGGCGGGGGCGGGATCGCGGGCCGCAACCTCGTGCTCAACGTCTACGCCTACCAGCAGGCGTTCGCCGCCAGCGAGTACGGCCTCGGCGCCGCGATCGGAGTGGTGATGACCGCGCTGCTGCTGCTCTTCACCGTCGGCTACCTGCGGGCGCTGCGCCGGTCGGGGGAGGCGCTGTGAGAGGAGGCGCTGTGAGGCGCGGCGCCGCCGACGCGGTGGCGGTGGCCATCGCGGCCGTCGTGGCGTTCCCGCTGTACTGGATGGTGCTCAGCGCCCTGAAACCCGCCGACGAGGTGATCTCCGCCGACCCCCGGCCGTGGACGCTGCGCCCGACCCTCGACAGCTTCCTGCGCGCCCTCACCGTGCAGGACTTCGGGCGCTACCTGGCCAACAGCGTGGTCGTCGCCCTGGCGGTGGTGGCATTGAGCATGGTCATGGCGTTCCTCGCGGCGACGGCGCTGACCCGCCTGCGCTTCCGCAGCCGCACGACGCTGCTGATCATGCTCCTGGTGGTGCAGATGGTCCCGGTGGAGGCGCTCACGGTGCCGCTGTTCTTCCTGATGCGCTCGGTCGGCGACTCGGTGCCCGCGCTGGGGCTGAACCACCTGGGCTCGCTGGTGCTGGTGCACCTGGCGTTCAGCCTGCCGTTCGCGATCTGGATGCTGCGCGGCTTCGTCGCCGCCGTCCCCGACGAGCTGGAGGAGGCGGCGACCCTGGACGGCGCCAGCCGCTTCCGGTTCCTCTGGCAGGTGCTGTTCCCCTTGGTGGCGCCGGGGTTGGTCGCGACCAGCGTGCTGTCGTTCATCCACGCGTGGAACGACTTCCTGTTCGCCAAGACGTTCATCATCTCCGACGCCGACAACCAGACCCTGCCGCTGGCGCTGCAGGTGTTCCTCAAACCGGACCAGAACGACTGGGGCGCCATCATGGCGGGGTCCACCCTCATGACGGTCCCGGTCCTGGTGTTCTTCATCCTCGTCCAGCGCCGCCTGGCCGAAGGTCTCGGCGGCGCGGTGAAAGCCTGACCGAGTGATCAGAGCCGGTCATCCCCCGCTTTCCTCGCGGGCACGAGGAAGCGGGCGACGCTGTCGAGTTTGGCGCAGGTCTCCTCGAACTCCTGGTCCGGTGTGGACTGTTCCACGATCCCCGCGCCCGCCCGCAGCCAGGTGCGGGAGCCGTCGCGGTGCACGGACCGCAGGACCAGCGCGGCGTCGAGCTCACCGGAGTCGTCCACCGTCATCACCGCCCCGCCGTAGAGGCCCCGCGGCTCGGACTCGTGGCGGCGGATCGTGCAGTAGGCGGCCTCCTTCGGCACGCCGGACGCCGTCACCGCGGGGAAGACCGCGGCGAAGGCGTCCCAGCTGTCGAGGCCGCGGGCGAGCAGGCCGCCGACCTGCGAGGCGAGGTGCTGCACGCTCCCCCGCCGCTTCACGGTCATCAGCTCCCGCACGTGCACGGACCCGGGTTCGCAGACGGCCAGCAGCTCGTCGTTGCACACCTTCACGGAGATGGCGTGCTCGTACACCTCCTTGGCGTCGGAGAGCAGTTCGGCGCGGTAGTGCTCGTTGAGGGCCTCGTCGTCGGACAGCGCCCGGGTGCCCGCGAGCGGCTGGCTGATCACCTCGCCGCCCGCGCTGACCGACACCACGACCTCGGGGCTGAACCCGGCCACCTCGACGCCGCCCATGCGCAGCAGGAAGGACCGCGCGGGCGTGTTGCCCCGGCGGCCGAGCACGTAGGTGGCCGCGAGGTCGATGTCGTCGGCCAGCTCGACCACTCGCGACAGGATGGCCTTGCGCACCCGGTTGGCGTGGATGTCCCCGAGCACCCGCGCCACGGCCGCGCGGTAGCCGCGGCCGCCCCCAGCCCAAACGCCCCCAGCACGGACGTCCCTAGGCTGAGCCTCCCCAGGCCGGACATCCCCAGCCCGGACGTCAACTGGGCGCGGGCGGGACGGGCCGAGCGGGCGGGACGCGGCGATCAGCTCGGCCAGCACGTCGGCCTCGGCCGGGTCGACGGCTCGGATGCGGGCCGTGCCGCCCGCGATGCGGACCTCGCTGCGGGGCAGGATCAGGTGCGCCAGGCGCTGGCCGCCGATGCGGTCCCGGTCGCCGTCCTTGGCGTAGGCCAGTTCGAAGGCCGCCCAGCCGTAGGCCCGCCAGCCGCGCAGGGGCATCCGGGCGAGCAGCGTCCTGACCAGGTCCAGCGGCCTGCCGTCCCAGGGCAGCGCCAAGTCCGTGGACCTGGCGCCGTCGCGGTCGAGGACCACCTCGTCCAGCACCCCGCCCGCGTAGGCGAACTGCCCGCCCTTCTCGTAGACGACGTGCTCGGCGTGCGGTCCGGCCTCGGCGAGGCGCGCCACCACGTCGAGCGGATCGCCGGTCACCTCGACCGTGGTTTCGTGGTAGCAGGGAGAAGTGGTGGTCATGTCCAGCCTTTCTGATCATCAGTCCGCGGCATCGAGCAAGCGGGCCAACGCCTTCTTGTCCAGCTTCCCGACCGGCGTGCGGGGCATCTCGCCGATCAGCCGCACCTCGTCGACCGTCTTGTAGGCGGCCAGCCCGCGGTCGGACAGGTAGGCCACGAGGTCCCTGCGGGAGGGGGCCGCCGACCCGGTCGGCACGATGAAGGCGATCGAGCGCTCGCCGAGGACCGGGTCCGGCGCGGGCACCAGCGCGGCGGCCCGGATCGCGGGGTGGGCCTGCAGGTGGCCCTCCACCTCGGGTGCGGCGATCTTCTCCCCCGCCCGCTGGATCTGGTCCTTGCGGCGGCCGACCACGGCGAGGTGCCCGGACGGCAGCCGCCGCACGAGGTCGCCGGTGCGGTAGAACCCGTCGGTGAAGGCGGTCTTGTTGTGCTCGGCGGCCCGGTAGTAGCCGCGCACCGTGTACGGCCCCCTGGTGAGCAGTTCGCCGACCTCGCCGTCGGGCACGTCGACGTCGTGCTCGTCGACGACGCGCACCTCGTCGGCCGCCGAGACCGGGGTGCCCTGCGTGGTGGCGACGACCTCGGGCGGATCGTCGAGCCGGGTCAGGCACAGCAGGCCCTCCGCCATGCCGAACACCTGCTGGACAGCGCAGTCGAACGCGTCGACCACCTCCCTGGCCAGCTCCTCGGTCAGCCGCGCGCCGCCGATCTGCAGGACGCGCAGGCTCGACAGGTCCGCGCCCGTGAACCGCGCCTCGTCCGCCCACACCGGGGCGAGCAGCGGGCTGATCGCGGTGATCGTCACGCGCTCCCGCTCGACCAGGTCGAAGCAGGTGTCCGGGTCCCGGCTGTCGGTGAGCACGACGGTGCCGCCGACGCCCAGCGCGCCCAGCACACCCGGGCAGTTCCAGGTGAAGTTGAAGGCCACCGGCAGGGTCGCCAGGTACACCGTGCGCTCGTCCAGGCCGCACACCTCCGCGGCGGCCCTGCCGTTGTAGAGGAAGTCGTCGTGCGTGCGGGGGATCAGCTTCGGCTGCCCGGTCGTGCCGCCGGAGAGCAGCAGCAGCGCCATCTCCTCCGGCCGCGTGGACGCGGTCACCGGTTCCGGGTCCGCGGGCATCAGGTCGGAGTAGGCGGTGACGTCACCGGGGTCGCCGACGACGATGACGTGCCGCAGTGACGGGCTGGCGGCTCGCGCGAGCGCGGCCAGTTCCCGGTGGTCGAACCTCGCGTGGACGTCGGGGATGACGTACGCGACGGCCTGGCACAGGCGGGCGAGGTGGACGATCTCGGCCTGCCGGTGGCCGGGTTGGGCGTGCACCGGCACGGCGCCGATCTCCTGCAGCGCGAACCACAGCACCACGAACTCCACCCGGTTGGGCAGCTGCACCAGCACCCTGTCGCCCGCCGCGACACCGAGGCCGCGCAGGCCACCGGCCAGCCGCCGCACCTGCTCGCCGAGGTCGGCGTAGGTCAGCCTGCGGTGGGCGTCGACCAGCGCGGTGCGGTCGCCGAACGCCGTGGTGACCCGCGCCAGGAACCGCGGGTAGGTCTCCCCTGTCCAGTACCCCGCGGCGCGGTACCGGGCGGCGTCCGCCGCGGGCCACGCGGTGGTGTCGGCGTTCATCGCGCGATTTCCCCCGTCCTGGTCAGGTCCCGCACGAGCAGGGTCAGCCCGTGCTTGGGGCGCATGCCGACGAGGCCCGCGGGCTCGGCGCTCCTCGACACCAGCCAGGGATCGGCCCGCCTGGTCACCTGGGCGAGTGCCGCCTTCACCATCGCGGTCGCGAACGCGGCGCCGACGCAGCGGTGCGGACCGCCGCCGAAGGGCAGGAACTCGTGGCGCGACGGCTTGCGGCGCCCGGGTTCCCAGCGCCCGGGGTCGAACCGCAAAGCGTTCTCCCACAACGCTTCCAGGCGGTGGGTGTGGTACGGGCTGAACAGGACCATGGACCCGACCGGGAACCGGTGACCGGCGAAGGTGAACGCGGTCGCGGCGACGCGCGGCGCCACCACGGTCGCCGGGTACAACCGCAACGTCTCCCGCACCACCCGGTCCAGGTAGGGCATGGCGCCCAGCGCCCCGGCGGTGAGCGGACCGTCGCCGAGGCCCGCCGCGGCCACCTCCGCCACGATCGCGTCCCACACCGCGCGGTCGGACAGGGCGCAGTGCAGGGCCCAGGCGAAGGTCGCCGATGTCGTCTCCGCGGCGGCCGCCCACAGGCTGACCAACTGGTCGCGGATCTCGTCCTCGGTCAGCGGGGCGACATCCGCGACCCGGCACGCCAGCATCGCCGTCAGCACGTCGTGTCCATCGTGGACGGTGCCGGACCGGCGGCGCGCGCTCTCCTCGGTCACCCACTGCCCGACGGCCTCGCGGGCGAGCAGGGCGCGCCGCCACGAGGGCAGCCCGAGGCGCTGGGCCTTGCGGACCAGCGGCCCGGCGTCGATCGCCTCGTGGATGGTCTGCAAGTGGGCGTGCAGCCCGACCGCGCGGTCCACGGCGGCGGCTCCGAAAAGGCTCTCCACCGTGGCGACCCGCAGAGCCGACCGGAACTGGCCGTACACCTCCACCACCTCGCCTGCCCGCCACGTGTCGATCACGCGGTCGACGTGGCGCTGCACGGTGCCCGCGTGGTCGGCGACCTGGTGGGCGGCGAGCGCGGGCTGCACGAGCCTGCGCAGGCGCCGGTGGCGCTGCCCGTCGTTGACCACCATGGCCCCAGGGCCTGCCAGCGGTTCCAGTTCGGCGAAGGCGCGCTGCCAGCTGAACATCTCGGAGTTGGCGAGGACGAACTCGGTGGCCTCGGGCCCGAGCAGCAGGGCGAACCGGACGGGCCCGATCCCCACCCAGGAGACCGCGCCGTGCCGTTCGTACAGCCGCTCCATCGTGCGGTACGGATCGGTGGAGAAGTCCTTCAGCGCCCGCAGCGCGTCGACGGTCCGGTGCGCAGGCGCCATGATCGACGTGCTCGCGAGCCGTCGGATGGTGGCGCCGTGGCTGTTCAGCAGCGGCGTCACGCGTGGGGCCCCGGCCCGCCGGATTCGGCGGCGACCAGTTCCGGCAGGTCCACCCGTTCGGGAGTCGGGGGGTGGATGAGCCGCGGTGGGCCGAGCCGTTCGGTGAGGTCGTGCCAGATGCCGGTGACCGTGAGGGCCCACTGGCCCGCCACCGTCGAGCGGTGCTCGTCGGCGATGTCGGCGCGCAGCTCGCCGAGCGCGACCCGCACGGCGTCCGGCCACACCCGGTCGAAGACCTCCCGGAAGGTGGGGCCGCTGGCCCGCCCCAGGGGTTCGGTGCCCGGGACTTCGAGCCGCGCGGTGCCGGGGCCGTCCATGATGAGGCGGCCGGTCTCGTCGCGCTCGCTGTGCATCCGCGGGCTCCACAGGACCGGCCCGTGCGTGTCGGCGAGGGTGAGCACCCCGGACTCGAAGGCCAGCGAGAGCCGGTGCAGGAGCAGGGCGTGGTTGTCGGGGTCGGCCGGGTGGATCTGGTTCTGCACGCGCAGGGACACCGGGGTCGCGCCGATGACGCCGTGCAGGTGAGTGTACGGCGGGGGGACGTGCGCCAGCCCGTGCAGGTCGGGGGGCGGCGGAGCCGGGTCGGCGAAGCGCCAGGGCCGGGCCCCGCCGACCGCGCGGGCGATCACGTCCACCAGCGGGTACAGCACCTGCGCGCCCGCCACCGCGTCCACGCACAGTGGCCGGTGCCTGCCCCGCAGGATCTCGGCGGCGCGCAGGAACCGCTGGATGGCGTCCACGTGCGGGTAGAAGGCGTTCACCCGGTACCGGACGCCGTGGCGGCGGGCGGCGCGCAGGCACTCCCCCAGTTCCCCGGGGTGCAGCAGGTGTTCCTGCAGCACGTGGATGCCCCTGGCCATGAGCCGCTGGGCCAGTTCGGCGCCTGCTCCGCCCGCCACGCCCGCCCGCACGACGACGCAGGCGATGTCGATGTCGTCGGGCAGGTCGTCGGGGTCCTGGTGGCACGGCACCCCGTAGGCGTCGGCGTAGCGGTGTGACGCCGCGCTGCCCCTGGACAGCACTCCCGCGAGTTCGACGGTCGGGTCGTCGCGCACGGCTCGCAGGTAGACGCGCCCGAACGAGGTGCCGCAGACGAGGACGCGCGGCCGGTGCGGAGTGGACTGTGGGGTGGTGGTCACAGGATGCCCTCTTCGATCGGTGGTGACTGCCGGTCGTGCTCCTGGACGTCGAACACCGGCAGCGCGCCGAGTTCCCGCACGCCGCGCAGCGTCGCCTCGGGGGGCAGCACGTCGTCGGCGTGGTGCAGGCCCCGGGGCACCGAGCCCGCCAGCACCGCGCGGACCGTCAGCGCGGCGGTGGCGGCGGTCAGCTCGAAGCTGCTCGACGTCCTCAGCACCGCCGTGCGCCCCGCCGATCCGGTGAACAGCGTGAAGGCCATGAGGTAGTAGGGCGCCTGCCCCGCGCGGTCCACCTCACCGGCCGCCACCAGTTCGTCCACGGCCGCGGTGAGCGCGGCGGCCTCGCGGGGCACGCGCCCCCGCAGCCGGGTCAGGACCGGCCGCAGCCGGGTGCCGGTGAACACGTTGAACCAGTCCAGCGAGGCCAGGCCCGTCGCCTTGGCCATGCGGGCGCTGTCCGCGGTGAGGAACGGCATCAGGGAGACCCGGCCGGGGAAGTAGGGCAGCTCGACGTCCTCGACCGGGGCCAGCGCGCCGGACACCGCGCGGCCGTCGCGCCACGCGGCGAGCGCCTCGCCGTACCAGTGCGCGTCGTGCTCGGAGCTATCGACCGAGAGCACGAGGTCGCCCGCCGAGGCGCGGCTGAACCGTTCGATGCCGCCCGCGTGCACGACCAGGTCGGCGCCCGCGAGCCTGCCGTCCTCGGCCAGGACGCGCGGCACCAGGTTGGCCAGCCCCGGCAGCATCCCCGCCGAGAGGACCACGCTGGACCCCGAGCAGGCGCCCGCCAGCAGGTGGTGGGCCGGTTGGTCCCCGGAGACGTCGACGTAGTGGGCGCCCGCGGCGAGCGCCGCCCTGGCGACCCGGTCCAGCAGCAGGTAGGAGGGACCGGCGCAGTTGAGCACCAGCTCGGCGCCCGCGCAGAACCGCGCCAGCGACGCGGCGTCGTCGGCGTCGACGTGGACCGGCTCGTCGCCGTCGGGGGGCCCGGCGGACGGGCGCGTATCGTGGAACCCGACCCGCAGCCCGCCGATCCCCAGCTCCCGCAGCATGCCCACGGCCGCCCGCCCCACCAGCCCGGTGGCCCCGAGCACCGCGACGGTCGCGTTCACCCACCACCCCCGGTCAGCAGCGCGCCCAGCCCGGCGGCGTGCGCGGGCGACACGCAGCCGAAGTGGTCGCCAGGGATGTCGCGCACGGTCAGCTCGCCCACGCAGATCCGCTGCCAGAACTCGCCCACGTCGGCGCGGGTGCCGGGCAGCAGCGTGGACGAGTCGCTGTTGCGCAGCAGCGTGACCGGGCCGAGGTAGGGCTCCGGGTCGTGGTGGGACACCGCGAGCATGCTGTGCCGGAACACCGCGAGGAGCCGGGTGAACTCGGCCAGGGAGAAGTCGCCGGAGTTGTAGGCCCCGTCCCCGCCGGACGCGGCGTGCAGCGCGGCGATCCGGTCCTCTGAGGAGCGCTGGGCGAGCGCGCGGAAGCACGCCCCGATGCCGTCGAAGCGGCCCGTGAGCCCGGCGAGCGCGCCGTCGGGGACGCGCTCGGGTGTCCCGTCCAGGATCGAGCGGACCGCGGCGCCGAAGGCGTCGTCGTCGGCGGGCAGTCCGGCCGCGGCCCGGTCGGCGCCCATGGCGAGGGCGAACACGTACTCCACCATCAGCTCGTCGTGGATCGCGGGCGGGCGGTAGGAGCTGATGACGGTCAGCTCGTCCACCCTGGCCCCGGCCTCGGTCAGCGTGCGGGCGATCTCGGTGGCGAGCAGGCCGCCGACGCAGTAGCCGATGATCCGGAACCGCCGCCCCACGCCCAGCAGCTCCCCCGCGTAGTCGGCGGCGAGCCGGTCGATGACCGCGGCGGGCGGCAGCGCCAGGTACCGGTCGTAGTCGGTGACCTGCACGCCCACCAGGCGGCCGGTCTCGGCGGCCCGCAGGTGCGACAGCAGCGGCCGGTAGGGCTGGAGGCTGCCGGAACCGGCGTGCACGAGCACCCGGGTGGCGGCGTCCTCGCAGTCGTCCTCGCGAGCCGAGTCGTCCTCGCGAGCCGAGTCGTCCTCGCGGGCGGAGTCGTCCAGCCAGGTCAGCCCGGACCGCTCGACCCGCGCTTCCGGCGCCGAGTCGCGGACCGACCGCAGGTACGCGGCCAGGCCGCGGACGGTGGCGTCGCGCAGCAGCTGCCGCAGCAGTTCCGGCCATTCCAGCCCGGCGGCCTCCGGTTCGCGCTCGCGGAGCAGGCTGACCATGCGCGAGAGCAGCAGCGAGTCCCCGCCGAGGGCGTAGAAGTCCTGGCCGCGGTCGACCCGGTCGATGCCCAGCATCTCGGCCCACAGCGCGGCGATCCGCCGTTCCAGGTCGTCCACGGGCTCGTCGGCCACGACGGCGTGGTCGCCGCGGTCGGGGGCCTGCGACCACGACGCCAGCCTGGCGCGGTCGGTCTTGCCGTTGGCGGTCCTCGGGATGGCGTCCAGCAGCTCCAGGCGCGGGGGCACCATGTGGGCGGGCACCCGCTCGGCCAGGTGCTCGCGGAGTTCGTCGCCGGTCAGCCGGGCGCGGTCGGTCTTGAACTGCGCCAGGAACAGCCCCTGTCCCGAGGCGGCCAGCGCGTGCTCGGCGGGGGGCAGGCACAGCGGCTGCCGGGCGCCCGCTTCCTCCAGCAGCGAGATCCACTGGCTCCTGGTGAAGAACGCCTGGTCGGTGTCCTTGCGCAGGTCGGTGAACCGGGCCAGCTCGCTGAAGAACTCGAATTCCATCGACACCAGCAGCGGGTAGTTGTGCCGCTTGGTCGGTTCGAGGAACACCAGCCAGCCGCCCGGGGCCAGCAGCTCGCGCAGCCGGGCGAGCACCTCGCCCGCGTCGCGGGAGTTGTGCAGCACGTTGGCGCAGACGATGACGTCCGCGGAGTTGGGCGGCAGGCCCTGCTCCCGGGCGTCGGCGTTGATGTCGAACCTGCCGTGGCGCACCCAGCGGTGCTCGGCGAACTTCTCCCTCGCCGCGCTGAGGAAGAACTCGGAGATGTCGGTGAACAGGTAGTCCGGCTCGAACTCGGCCAGCGCGGGGATCAGGTCGGTGCTGGTGCCCGCGATCCCGCCGCCGACCTCCAGCACGCGCAGCCCGCCGCGCGGGTGGCCCGCCGCGATCGCGCGCACGGCGGCGATCACCACGCGGTGCACGCTGTGCCCCACCAGGTTCTCCCGGTACACCGCGTGCGCGGCGCCGAACTCGCCGCCGGGGAACAGCAGCTCGCGCACGTCGAGCCGCCCGTCGAGCAGTTCGTCCAGCCTGCCGCTGCACGTGCGGATGTACTCCAGCGTCGCCGCGCCGTAGCCGACCCGCTCGTTCATCTCGCCGATGCGCTGCCAGGCCGCGTCGAGGTCCGCCCCCGACGCGGCGACCAGGTCGCGGTAGACCCCCGTGTCGAGGTGGACTCCGGTGTCGAGGTGGACCGCGCCCGCCTCGACCAGGGCGGCCATCCACCGGCGCAGAAGGGCGCTCTGGGTGGCGGAGACGCCGGTGGCCTCGGCGATGTCGGCGAGGTCGTGCCGGTCCGCTGGTCGGGCGAACAGCCCGTCGCCGCGCAGCCGCGCCGCGATCGAGAGGATGGCGACCTCGTCCACGGCGCGCATCAGGGCCGCGAACTCCCCGCCGCCGATCTCGGCTTCGACCGCGGCCGCCGTCGCGGTCGCGGCGTCGATCACCTGGGCGCCGGTCACCTGGGCGGCGTTCGAGGCACGCGCGAGGCCGGTGGCGAGTTCGGCGAAACCGGCCAGCGTGCGGGCGTCGCGCTCCCCGATCGCGAGCACCGCCGCGTCGGCGACCGCCGGGTGCGACCGCAGCGCCGCCTCGATCTCGCCGAGTTCGACCCGGTGGCCGCGCACCTTGACCTGGGTGTCCTCGCGGCCCAGGAACTCGATGGTCCCGTCGGGCAGGTACCGGCCCAGGTCGCCGGTCCGGTAGAGGCGTTCCCCGGTGTGGGGGTGCGTGAGGAACCGCTCGGCGGTGCGGTGCTCGTCGCCGAGGTAGCCCTCGGCCAGGCCCATGCCGCCGATGTGCAGGTTGCCCGCCACCAGGTCGGGGCAGTCCCGCATCGCGTCGTCCAGGACGTGGAAGGTCTGGTTCTCCAGCGGCGTGCCGTACGGGATGCTCCGCCAGGTCGGCGGGACCTCGCCGATGGGGTGCCAGATGGACCAGATCGCGGCCTCGGTCGCGCCGCCGAGGCTCACCACCCGCAGGCCGGGGTGGCGCGCGCGCAGCCTGCCGGGCAGGTCGACGGGAATCCAGTCCCCGGACAGCATGGCCAGCCGCAGGGCGCTGACGTCCGCCGAGGGCTCGGTTTCCACGTAGTCCCACAGCATCTGCACCTGGGCGGGCACGGTGTTCCACAGCGTGACGCCGTGGCGGCCGATCAGCTCGGCCCAGTGCGAGGGGTCCGCGGCCCGCTCGGCGTCGGGCAGCACGAGCCCGCCCCCGGCGCCGAGCACCCCGAACACGTCCCACACGGACAGGTCGAACCCGAGGTGGGCGACCCCGCAGACCCGGTCGCCGGGGCCCACGCCGAACCGCCGGTTGAGGTCGTCGATGGTGTTGGCCGCGGCCCGGTGGCTGATCACCACGCCCTTCGGGTCCCCGGTCGACCCGGAGGTGTAGATGACGTAGGCCGGGTCCGCGGGCTCGGCGGGCTCGGCAAGCTCGGACAGGGGCGGGGCGGCGGTGCCGGGTTCGTCGGCGAGGTCCACGACCACCGCGTGCGCGGGCAGATCACGTGCCGTCTCGTCGCCGGGGCGCACCACCGCGAGGCGGACACCGGCGTCGCGCAGGACGCGGTCGCGCCGGGCGACCGGCTGGCCCGCGTCGATGGGCAGGTACACCGCGCCCGCGGCCAGGATGCCGAGGACGGCCACGACCTGCTCGGGGCCCTTGTCCATGACGACCGCGACCCGCTCGCCGCGCGCGCAGCCTTCCGAGCGCAGGCGCCCGGCCAGCGCGGCGGCCCGACCGGCGAGTTCACCGAAGGTCAGCACCGCTGAGCCCGAGACGACCGCGGTCTCGTCGGGGTGCTCGGCCGCGCGGGCGAACACCGGTTCGTGCAGCAGCCGCGCGGGGCGCTGCACCGCGGTGTCGTTGACCTGGCGGCGCCGGAGCAGTTGGTCGGCGGGCAGCTCCACCGGGTGCCGGGCGTCCCAGGCGCCGTCCTCGGTCGCCAGGGCGCTGACCAGGCCGGTGAACGCGGCGAACGCGGCGGCGGCCACGGTCTCCGGCAGGACGCCGCGCCGCACGTCCCAGGCGAGCATGAGGCCGCCCGCGTGCTCGGCGGCCTGGCAGTCCAGCCACACCTGGGGCGTCTCGGTCAGGCCCCGGCGGACCCGGGAGCGCTGGTCCGCCGCGTGGGTGTCCTGCCCGACCGTGCTGGTGAACACCACCGGCATCAGCGCGGGCTGCCCGGCCGCGCGGGTCAGTTCGCCCAGCACGTCCACCCCGGTGAACAGGCGGTGGTCGAGGTCGTCGAACAGCCGGGCCGAGAGCACCCGGACCCGCTCGGCGAAGCTCCCGGCCTCGTCCAGGTCGACGGCGAGCAGGGTGAGCGAGGTGAAGTCGCCGATCAGGGCGTCGACCTGCTCGTGCAGCGGCCACCTGGTGAACACGGGCAGGTTGAGGGTGAACCGGCGGTGGCGGCTCCACCGGCCGATGACCTCGGCGTAGGCGGCGAGGACGACCGCGGAGACGGTGACGCCGCGCTCCGCGGCCTTGTCCCGCAGCCCGGTCAGCTCGGCGCCGGTGAGCCACCGGTGCAGCCGGTCGAACCGCACCGGGCCCGCCGGTTCGCGCTGCTCCGCCAGCGGCAGCCGCGGAGCGGGCGGGAGGTCGTCGATCCGGTCGAGCCAGTACTTCCGGTCGCGTTGGTAGCGCGGTGTGTCGCGCAATCCGTGCTCGGCGAGCACGTAGTCCCGGAAGGTGATCTCCGGCGCCCGCGCCACCGGGCGGTCGTGGACCAGGCTGTCCAGTTCGGACAGCAGGGTGCGCAGGCTCGCCGCGTCCACGACGAGCAGTTCGACCGCGAGGTGGACGATCGTCACGTCGTCGGTCAGGGTGACGCGCAGGGTGAACAGCGGCCACCGCGTGGTGTCGTCGACGCGGCTGGTCAGCTCGTCGCGGCAGGTGTCGAGGTGGGCGCGCACCCGCCGCGGGTCCGCGCCGCGCAGGTCCGCGACCGGGACCCGGTGGTGCTCGACGGCCGGGAGCACGCGCTGGTAGCCGTCCGGGTGGACGACGGCGCGGAGCATGTCGTGCCGGGCGACGAGGGTGTTCCACGCCCGCTCGACGCGTTCCGGCGCGACACCGGGGAACTCGACCTCCAGGTAGCTCCGGCAGGCGACGCCGCCGTAGTCGTAGGCGCGGGTGCGCCCGAGCAGGTAGGCCGACTGGACGGGGGTGAGCGGGAACGGCTCGTGCCGCCCGCCGGGGTCGGGGCGCAGGCGGGGCAGCGCCGACCGGCCGTCGAGCAGGTGCAGCACCTCGGCCTTGTACTCGGCGAGGAGCTTGCGCCGCTCGTCGGTGAGCACCCCGCGCGGCGCCCGGAACCGCAGGGCGTCGCCGTCGGCCCACAGCCGGACGCCGAGGTCTTCCAGTTCCGCGAGCAGATCGGCGACGTTCACAGGCTGCCCTCTTCCGACTCGGCGCCCGCGCCCTGGTCGCCGATCGCTCGGTCGACGGCGGTCACGAGGTGCGCGATGGTGGGTGTGGCGAAGAATTCGTGCAGTGACAGGGAGATGTCGAAGGTGCGGTGGACCCGCTGCATCAAGCGGGTGGCGCTCAGCGAGTCGCCGCCCAGGGCGAAGAAGTTGTCGTCCGCGCTCCGCGGCGCCCGCCCGAGCAGGTCGTCCCAGAGGGCGGCGAGGGCGCGTCCGCGCTCGGAGGCGACCTCCCGCTCGACCGGCACGGCCTCGTCCACGACCGGCAGGCGGGCGAGCGCCGCTCGGTCGACCTTCCCGTTGGCGGTCAGCGGGAAGTCATCCACCAGGACCACTTCCGGGACGGCGTGGGCGGGCAGGCGCTCGGCGAGGAACCGCGGCAGGTCGGTGAGCCGGTCGCCGCCCTCCGGGCGGGTGAACGCGACGAGCCGCCTGCCGCCCCGGCCCGCGACGGCGGCGGCCACGGCCCGGCCGACGCCGGGGTGCGCCGACACCGCGGCCTCCACCTCGCCGAGTTCGATCCGGTGGCCGCGGATCTTGACCTGGCCGTCCTGCCTGCCCAGGAACTCCAGCGTGCCGTCCGGCCAGTAGCGGCCCAGGTCGCCGGTGCGGTACCAGGTCGTGCCGTCGTGCTCGACGAACCGGGCCGCGGTGAGGTCGGCGGCGCCGCGGTAGCCGCGGGCGACCCCGGTCCCGCCGATCCACAGCTCCCCCGCCACCCAGTCCGGCCGGTCGAGGCCGGTCTCGTCGACCACCCGGAACCGCTGGTTGCGCAGGGGGAAGCCGTACGGGACCGACACCCAGTCCGGGGCGACGGCGTGGACGTCGCAGGCGTTGGACCAGATCGAGACCTCCGTGGCCCCGCCGAGGGCGACCAGGGCGCAGCCGCCGGTCAGCCGCCGGAGCCTGCCCGGCAGGTCCAGGCCGACCCAGTCCCCGGACAGCAGCACCAGGCGCAGGGAGTCGGGCAGCCCCTCGCCCGCCTCGGCCACGGTCAGCAGCATGTCGAACACGGCGGGGACGCTGTTCCACACCGTCACCCGGTGCTCGTGCGCGAGCCGCAGCCAGCGCTGCGGGTCACGGCGCTCGGCCTCCTCGACGCCCACCACCGTGCCCCCCGCGCCGAGCAGCCCGAACACGTCGAACACGGACAGGTCGAAGTCGACGGCGGACACCGCGAGGACCCGGTCCCCCGGGCCGACGCCGTAGCGGCTGACCACGTCGTCGACGGTGTTCACCGCGCCGCGGTGGCGGATCTCGACGCCCTTCGGCTCCCCGGTCGAGCCGGAGGTGAAGATGACGTAGGCCAGCGCGTCCGGGTCGTGGTGGACCTCCGCGACCGGCTCGTGCCCGAGGGCGTCGCCGATCCGCAGCAGCCGCACCCCCTCCGGCGGGGTCGTGGCGTCCTCGCCCAGCAGCGACGTGACCCCCGCCCTGTCGAGGATGCGCTTGCCGCGCAGCGGCGGGTGGTCGACGGAGACCGGCACGTAGGCCGCCCCCGCCGCCAGGATGCCGAGCAGCGCCATGACCAGCGCGGGGCCCTTCGGAAGGCACACCGCGACCGGGTCACCCGGGCTGACGCCGTGCTCCAGCAGCATCCCGGCCACGCGGCGCGCGCGGTCGGCCAGGTCGCCATAGGTCAGGCTGCCGTCGCCGTGGACGAGCGCGGCGCGGTCTGGGTGGGCCTCGGCCTGCCGGAAGAACGCGCCGTGCAGCACCCCGCCGCCGAAGGTGCTCTCCGGCTCAGGCCCCGCCGTGTCGTTGACCCGCTCCCGCACCGACCGCTGCTCCGCCGGGAGCAGGTCGGGCGGCGCGCCGGTCCAGTCACCGTCGGCCAGCCAGCGCAGCAGCCCGTGGTAGGCGTCGAACATGGCGTCGACCAGTCCCCCGGGGAACAGCTCGTCCACCGCGTCCCAGCTCAGCAGCAGACCGTCCGGCAGGTCGATCACCTGGTGGTCGAGCCACACCTGCGGGGTCTGGGACCGGGTGTGGTCCGGCCAGCGCACCGAGCGGGCCAGCGCGTCGTCCACGCCCAGCATGCTGGTGAACACGACCGGGACCGGGTCGGCCACGCGGGAGTTCTCCTTGGCCAGCTCGCGCAGCACCCGGACCGCGGACACCTGCCCGCCGAGGTCGCGCCACACCTGCTCCTGGAGGCGCCGTGCCCGGTCGAGCCAGCTCTCCCCGGCCGCGGGCCGGTCCGAGACGAGCAGCAGGGACGTGAAGTCGCCGACGACGCGGTTGATGTCCGGGTGCACCGCGCGCCGGTCGAACAGCGTCATGTTCACGGTCAGGTCCCGGCGGGCGCTCCAGGCGCCCAGGACGAGCGTGTAGCAGGAGAGCAGGACGACGCTGGGGGTCAGGTTGTGCGCCCGCGCCCGCTCGGTGATGGCGCGCCAGGTCGCGGTGTCCAGGCGGCGCTCGCGGCGGGTGAACCGGGGGCGGGCGACCTCGGCGGGCTGGACCCGCAGCGGCAGCCGGGGTCCCGGCGGCAGGTCGGCCAGCCGCGCGCGCCAGCTGTCGAGCGCCTCGGCGACGGTGTCCGGGTCCGACGCGCCGCCGAGCACGTAGTCGCGGAAGGACACGCCGATGGGCGGCAGTCGCACCCCCGGGTCGCGGTAGAGGCGGTCCCACTCGGACAGCAGCGTGAGGATGCTCAGCCCGTCGGCGACGAGGTTGTCGAACACCGCGCAGAGCCGCGCGCCGCCGGTGTCCCGGGTGATCACCCGCACGTCGAACAGCGGCCACGCGCCCGCGTCGAGGGCGCCGTGGCACATCCGCTCCCGGACGCTCTCCAGCGCGTCATCCGGGCTGTCCCCGCCGTCCACCACGGCGATCCGGTAGGCGGGCGCCTCGGGCAGGACGCGCTGGGTGCCGTCCGGCTCCACCACCGCGCGCAGCATCTCGTGGCGGGCGATCAGCCGGTTCCACGCCTGCTCGAGCCGGGGCACGTCCAGGTCCTCGTGCTCGTACTCCACGTAGAGCTGCGCGCCGATGCCGCCGAGCGCGAAGTCGGGCAGCCGCCCGAGCCAGTACGCGGCCTGCACGTCGGTCAGCGGGAACGGGGCGTGGCGGCGCTCCTCGTCGGCGTCGAGGGTGGGGTCGGTCCGCGCCGCGCCCCGGGTGACGGTGGCCGCGAACTCGCGCAGCACCGGGTGGGTGAACAGGCGGGCCAGTTCCGCGCCGACAAGCCCCTCCGCCCGCAGCCTGATCATCAGCCGGGTGGCGACGATGCTGTCGCCGCCCAGCTCGAAGAAGCTGTCGGTGCGGCGGACCTCCGGCACGCCGAGGACTTCGGCCCACAGCCGGGCCACCGACTCCTCCACGGCCCCGCTGGGGGCGCCGCCTTCCGGTGGCGCGGCGGGCAGGGGCAGCTCGTCTTCGGTCCGCTCCCGCGCCGCGTCCCGCAGCGCGCGGTCGTGGGCGGTCAGCGGTGGCGGCAATGGCGTCGACCAGTCGGCGGCCGCGAGTCCTTCGACCAGCCGCACGTAGCCGTCGAACATCGCGTCGGTGAGTCCTTCGGCGAACAGCTCGTCCACCACGTCCCAGTCGATGGCGACCCCCCCGCGCGACGGGGACACCTTGGCGTCCAGCCACACCTGGGGGGTCTGCGTGATGCCGTAGACCGGTTCCGGGAAGGAGCCGAGCAGGTCGGGGGGGACGTCGTCGGCGACGCCGAGCACGCTGGTGAACACGACGGGGAACGACGCGGACGCCGCCCCGCCGCGCCGGGCCACCTCGCGCAGCGCCCAGACGCCGGAGGCCGCCCGGTGGGACAGGTCGCGCCCCATCCGCTCCTGGAGGCCGCGGGCGGTGGCGGCGAACGCCTCGCCCTCGCCGCGGCGGTGGCCGACGAGCAGCAGCGAGGCGAAGTCGCCCACGACGTGGTGGATGTCCGGGTGCGCGTCGTCGCGGTCGAACAGGGTCAGGGTCAGCGTCAGGTCGCGCTGGTCGCTCCAGGCGCCGAGGACCTCGGCGTAGCAGGCGAGCAGGACCACGCTGGGGGTCAGGCCGTGCCTGCCCGCGAGGCCGGTCAGCTCCCGCCACTTCGTGGCGTCGATGTGGTGGTGCAGCCGGTGGAAGACCGGCCTGCCGACCGCGGCCGGGGCCTTCGCCAGGGGCAGCCGCGGCGCCGGGGGCAGCGCGTCGACCCGCTCGCGCCAGTGGTCCCGCGCCTCGGCCAGCTCACGCGGGTCGGGTTGGACCTGCAGCAGGTAGTCGCGATAGGACACCCCGAGGGCGGGCAGCTCGGTGTCGAGGTCCGCGCACAGCCTGGCCCATTCCGTGTAGAGGACCATGATGCTGCGCCCGTCCATCACGATGCTGTCCAGGCCGACGTAGAGGCGGACGCGCCGCTGCCCGTAGCGCGCGGCGCGGATCTCGAACAGCGGCCAGGTGCCGACGTCGACGAGCTTGTGGGACAGGGTCGTGCGCAGCCGGTGCAGGGCCGCCTCGGGGCGCTCACCCGCGTCGACCGCGTGGATGCGGTATCGCGGCACCTCGGGCAGGATGCGCTGGGTGCCGTCGGCGGTGATGACCGCGCGCAGCATCTCGTGCCGGGCGATCAGCCGGTTCCACGCCTCCTCGACGCGGTCCAGGTCGACGTCGGTCCCGTCGAATTCCAGGTAGTAGTGCGAACCCACGCCGCCGAGCGGCATGTGAGGGTCGCGCCCGATCCAGAACGCCCGCTGCACGTCGGTGAGCGGGAACGGGTCGTGCCGGTGCTCCGGGTCGGGCCGCACCACGACCGGCGCCGCCGCGTCGCCGGGGACCAGCCGGGCGGCGAAGTCGCGCAGCACCGGCCGGGTGAACAGGTCCGCGAGGTCGGCGCCGCGCAGGCCGGTCTCGCCGAGCCTGCGCACCAGCCGGGTCGCCAGGAGGCTGTCACCGCCGAGAGCGAAGAAGTCGTCGCCCCGGCCCACCCGGTCGACGTCGAGCAGGTCGCGCCACAGGTCGGCGAGTGCGCGCTCCACAGGGCCGCGCGGCTCCTGGTGCGCGTGGTCGACGCGCTCCCGGCTGCCCTGCAACGCCCGGTGGATGGCGTCGCGGTCGACCTTGCCGTTGCGGGTGACCGGGAAGGTGTCCACGACGCTGATGTGCTCCGGCACGAGGTGGCTCGGGACCCGCTCGGCCAGCCAGGCCCGCAGCTCGGCGGGTTCCGTCGGCGCGGCGGTGACCACCGCGGCGGCGAGCTGCCGGGACGCGTTCTGCACGACGGTCGCCACGGCCCTGTCCACGCGCGGGTGGGTGGTGAGCACCGACTCGACCTCGCCGAGTTCGATCCGGTGGCCGCGGATCTTGACCTGGTGGTCGGTCCGGCCGAGGAACTCCACGCCGCCGTCGGGCCGGTAGCGGGTGAGGTCGCCGGTGCGGTACCAGCGGCGACCGTCGCGCTCGACGAACTTGTCCGCCGTGCGCCGCGGGTCGCCGCGGTAGCCGTGGGCCAGTCCGGCGCCGCCGACCCACAGCTCGCCGGGCACCCAGTCCGGGCAGTCCCGTCCCCGGCTGTCCACGATCCGGCAGGCGACGCCGCGCAGGGGCACGCCGTAGGGGACCGCGCGCCACGTCGGGTCGACGGCGTCGACCTCGCACACGGTGGCGTGGATGGCCGCCTCGGTCATGCCGCCGAGGCCCGCGAACCGGCAGCCGGGCACGAGTTCGCGCAGTCGGGGCGGCAGGTCCACGGTGACCCGGTCGCCGCCGAGCATCACCACCCGCAGGGCGTTCCCCAGCCCTTCCTCAGCGGCGGCGACGAGCAGCATGTCGAGCAGCGCCGGGACGGCGCTGACGACGGTGACCCGCCACCGGCGGATCAGCTCGGCCCACGCCGCGGCGTCGCGCCGCTGCCCCTCGTCGACGACCACCACGCTGCCGCCGAACCCGAGGAAGGCGAACAGGTCGTAGGCGGAGAGGTCGAAGTCCAGGGCCGACAGCGTGATGGTGCGGTCCGCCGCGCCGATGCCGAAACGGTCGTTGACCGCGTCGACGGTGTTGGCCACCGCCCGGTGCGGCACCTCCACGCCCTTGGGCTCGCCGGTCGACCCCGACGTGAAGATCACGTACATGACCGACTCGGGGTCGACCGGGACCGGCCCGGCCACCGGGTCAGCGGGGGCGTCGGCGAGCAGGAGCGGCTCCAGGTCGGGCGGCCAGTCGGACCCGGCCGCCGTCGCGCGGTCGGTGAGCACGTACTTCGCCCGCGCCGCGCGGAAGACCTGGGACCGGCGGACCTGCGGGATGTCCACGCCCGAGGGCACGTACGTGGCCCCGGCGGCCAGCACGCCAAGGACCGCCGTCACCTGCTCGGGCCCCTTCGGCAGGGTCACGCCCACGCTGTCGCCCACGCCGACCCCGCGTTCGCGCAGCAGCCGCGCCACGCGCAGCGCGCAGGCGGCCAGGTCGCCGTAGGACAGCGACCCGTCCTGCCCCCACACCAAGGCGGTGCGCCCGGGGTCGGCCAGCGCGTGGGCGAAGAACCGCTCGTGGAGCGGGCGGCCCGCGGCGGGTCCGGCGGTGTCGTTGACGCGCTCGCGGACCGCCTCCTGCTCGGCGGGCAGCATCGGCGGAACCGGCTCGTCCCACCGCGCGGGGGCGTCGAGCAGGCCGCGGACCAAGCCGACGTAGGCGTCGAACATCGCGTCGAGGACCCCGGCGGGGAAGACCGACGCGCGCGCGTCCCAGTTGAGGAGGATGCCGCCGTCGAACTCGGTGACCTGGGCGTCGAGCCAGACCTGCGGCGCCTGCGAGGTGAACCAGCGCGGCTCGCCGAAGCAGCGCCGCACCCGCGGGCTGAACAGCTCGCCGAGGTCCAGCGCGCTGGTGTAGACGACCGGGGCGATGACGCGATCGGCGCCGGTGAGCCGGTTCAGGTCGCGCAGCACCTCGATGCCGGTGTACTCGGCGTGCCCCGCCGCCTCCCGCAGCCGCGCCCGCGTCTCGCGCGCCCGTTCGGTGAAGGTCATCTCCTGGGAGAGGTCGACGTCGAGCAGGGTGGAGCTGGAGAAGTCGCCCACGAGCCGGTCGACGTCCTCGTGCAGGGGCTCCCGGTCGAACACCGGCAGGTTCAGCAGGAAGCGGTCCACCACGCTCCACGCCGCGACGGTCTCGGCGAACGCGGTCGCGAGGACGGCGGCCTGGGTGAGCCCGCGCGCGCCCGCCATGGCCCGCAGCCGGTGACTGTCCTCAGCGGACAGCCAGTGCTCGCGGCGCAGGCCGGCGGGACCGGTCTCCTCCTCGGCGGTCACCGGCAGGGCCGGTGGGCCGGGCAGCCCGACCAGCCGGTCCGCCCACCAGTCGCGCGCCCGCGCCCAGGACTGCCCGCGCGCCGCGGCGCGCTCGGCGAGGTAGCGGGGGTAGCTGTAGCGCAGCGGCGGGAGGTGCGCGTCGGGCTCCAGGTACAGGTGCGCGAGGTCGGCGAGCAGGTTGCGCAGGCTCAGGGCGTCGGCGGCGACCATGTCCAGGCTGACGTGCGCCCGGGTGGCCCCGGAGGCGAGCACCGACAGCCCGACGTCGAACACCTCGCCCGCGGCGATGTCCATGGCCCGGTGCGCCAGCCGCGTCCGGGTCGCCGCCAGTTCGGCCCGCGCCTCGTCGGCGGGGAGGTCGGCCAGGTCGTGGACGGTGAGGCCGGGCCAGGCGCCGCGCTCCTCGATGCGCTGGGTCCCGTCCGCGCCGATCCTGACCCGCAGCATCCCGTGGCGCTGGATCAGGGACCGCACCGCGCGGTCGAGACGGGCCGGGTCGAGTCCCTCGCCCGCGCGGGTCTGGAACTCGGCGTAGAAGTGGGCCGCGACGCCACCGAAGGGCTGGTTGGGCGCCCGTCCGATCCAGAGCGCGTGCTGCATCGACGCGAGCGGGAACGGCGCGGACTCGTCGACGAGCGCTTGCGGCGTGCGCCGGGGCACGTGGTCGCCCTGCCGGTGCTCCTGGATGAGGTCCCACCAGGCCCGCGCGGTCGGCCGCGTCGCCAGGTCGCGGTAGCCCGCCCGCACGCCGTGCCTGCGGAGCACGGCCGCCATCCGGAGCAGGAAGATCGACTCCACCCCGAGGGCGGTGAGGTCGGTGTCCTCGGCGACCTCGTCGTAGCGCAGCCCGGTCAGGTCGCAGATGTGCTGTCGTACCTCGGAAACGTTGCCGGGCAACGTCGTCACGTTTCGGTGGATGTCGGTCAAGCGTGGAAGAGGGATACTGTCGGTCATCGCCTCACCTGGTGGGAGCTGTCCGGTGTCGATCCCGCGTCGACTGGGGCGGGAGCCGTGCGCATCACCGGCCGACGACAGCTCGCGCGGCGTCCATCGCGTTCGCTGCCACCACCGGGCGGACCTGGTCACCGCGGCTCATCCCCGGTTCCGGTCGGCCGGTCGTCTTCCGTCGGACCCGAGGTGACCGCACGCGGCATTCAGCCGTCTATTGCCCGTCCGCCCCAACAGAATGTCAGTCGGCGCGCCGATTCCGCTCCGGAACGCCGCACAACAACCCGATCGAGCGAGTGGCGGCACCGAACGAGCCCGACGTTCAACTGATCGGGCACTCTTCTTTCCCGATCGAAGGACTCGCCGTTGTGGCCGGAGTGGCCAGGGGCTATACCTGGCTAAGAGCTACCCCAGCTCGATCGAATCTATTCGCTCCAACGCACCGGTTCACCGACATGGAGGATATCAGTGGTTACGGACGTGGAAGCCCGCAAGCGCCAGGAGATGTTCTCGAAGCTGGACACGAACAAAGACGGGAATATCGACGAGAGCGACATCCGCGAGCACATCACGAGCTTCTTGACCAAGTACAACGTCCCGTCGGACTCGGCCAAGGCGAAGAAGCTGTTCAAGTCGGGTGAGCAGATCTGGCAGGAACTGGGCCACAAGACCGGGGGCGGCAAGCAGGTCATCTCCCAGGACGACTACGTCCAGTCGCTGGACGCGGGCCTGGTGGAGCGCACCTACATCTCGATGAACGGCGTGTTCTTCGACATCCTCGACGCCGACCAGGACGGCCGGGTCACCGAGGACGAGTTGGTCAACGCCATGAAGCAGGACGGCTTGGCCCCCGACAACGTGCGCAAGGCGTTCCAGAAGCTCGACCGGGACAACGACGGGGGAATCACCAGGGAGGAATGGGACCAGGCGACCAGGGAGATGCTGCTGAGTTCCGACCCCAATTCGGCGGGCAGCATCCTGGCCGGGATCTGACCGTTTCACCTCGCCGTCACGGAGCCGCGACGACACCGGATGGAATTCCGGCGAACGCGACCAGGCCACCGCGGCGTTTCCGGGGGCCGGTCGGGGCGTAAAAGCCGCCGATCGGCCCACCGGGCAAGCAAGCCGGAAAACCCAATCCTGAACCCGCCGCGATTCGACGCGGTGGGAATTCGCGCGCGGCAGGCCCTCAGCGCAGAGCCGGAGCGCGCAGCACCCCGACCTGCGCGGTGAGTTGCTCGCCGACCAGTCCGGTCTCCTTCGCCACGGTGTCGATACCGAAGGTGTGCCATTCGCTGGAATTGCACACGATCCGGGGCTCCACGAAATCGCCGCTCACCTTCCACGTGGAGGTCAGGCGCATGAGGTCACCGCCCGCGGGCTCTCCCGACAGCCACGCCTCGTAGAGCTGGCCGCCGATCCGCTCGCGGGCCAGGCTCATGCCCACCAGCGCCACCGGTCGGGCGATCGGCAGCAGTTCGACCACCACCGGCGCGCCGGGCGCCAGCCGCGGCAGCGCGCGGGCCCACAGCGCGCGGCGCTCGTCAGGGCTCAGGTACCCGAGGACGCCGAAGAGCACCAGCGCCGAGATCGTCTCGGGCAGCGCGACCAAGTGGGCGGGCTCGGCCATGATGGTGACCCTGCGGCGCAGGTCGTCGTCGCCGATCACCTCGTGGGTGAGAACGGCCCGCATCGCGGGCGCGGGCTCGCACGCCAGGATCGGCGTGTGCGGCATGGTCTCGGCGATGATCCGGACGGTGCGGCCCGTCCCGGCCCCGATGTCCACCGCGGTCCCGGGCCCGGGGTCCACTCCGGAGAGGACCGAGCGCAGGGCACTCGCCCCCTCGGGATGGGCACGGGGCACGAGGTCGTAGAACTCGGCCACCGATGAACAGAAGTCCCGCATCGCGTTCCTCCGAAACGAATAGTGTCCACAATGGAGCCCGTGACCGGCCGGACTCGCCGACAGGTCACGGGCCGTGGTCGATGCGCTGGGGTCTACGTTCCCTGGTACGCCAGACCGAGCCGCGGTTTCGTCACCACGTGGAGCCCGACGACGCCCGCGGCCGAACCCGCCTGCGAGTAGCCCATCTTCCCCGAGTTGAACAGCTGCGCCCGAGCCTGGGCGAGTTCGCGCTGCTCGGACGAGCCGGGGTCACCGACCTCCTCGGGCTCCTTGCGCACGGCGATCATCTGCGCCAGCGACTTGCTGGTGACCTCCACCGCGAGGTCGAGGGCGGCCTGGGAGTCGCGCAGGTCCTCGATGCCCGTGATGACGTTGGTGAACGCCTGCTCGATGCCCTCGACACCGCAGTCGCGCAGCGTGAGGCGCTGCGCCTCCCAGAAGTAGGACTTCTTGCCCCGGTACTGGTCGTACAGGCTGGAGACGACCACCATGTACCGGAGGTAGGCGTTGCGGTAGGTCCGGTCGTAGTGGGCCCCGGCCTCCTCCTCGGTGACCTCGCCGTTGACGATGCTGACCAGGCAGGCCGAGGCGAGCATCGCGCTGTACATGGCCAGGTGGACCCCGGTCGAGAGCAGGGGGTCCAGAAAGCACGCCGCGTCACCGGAGAGGAAGTAGCCCGGGCCGGTGAACCGCTCCGCCGCGTAGGAGTAGTCCTGTTCGACGTTCAGGGGGGTGACCAGCTCCGCGGGCGCCAGCAGGTCGGCGACGACGGGTGAGCCCGCGATCGCGTCGTGGTAGATCCGGTCGATGCCGTGGCCTTGGGCCCGTTTCGCGGCGAAGTGGTCCTTGTGGATCACCAGCCCGACGCTGAGCCTGTTGTCCCGCAGGGGAATGCCCCAGAACCACCCGTCCCGCACCGAGCAGATCTCGATGGCGCCCTCCGGCCCCGCGATCTCCTTGGCGCCCTCCCAGTACCCCCAGACGGCGACGTTCTTGAAGACCTCGTGGTGGCGTCGCGTGCGCAGGTGCCGGGTCATGAGACCCGCCCGGCCCGAGGCGTCGACCAGGTAGTCGAACTCGATCTCCCGCTCCCCCGCGTCACCACCCTGCCCGGTGGGAGCCCACAGCGCGGAGCGGGGACGGGGGCCGTCGAAGACCAGTTGCCTGACCTCGGCCCCTTCCAGGACCGTCACGCCCTGGCTCTTGGCGTGGTCCAGGAGGAGCTGGTCGAAGTCGGCGCGCTCGACGTGGTAGGTGTAGCTGTCCTCCCAGCCGGGCCGGTCGCCGAAGGTGATGTCCCAGACCTCGGCGCCCCAGTCGAAGTGGGCTCCCCCTTTGCGCCGGAAGCCGTACTCCTCCACCTTCTCCTTCACCCCGAGCAGGTCCAGGATCGGCAGGCAGGCGGGCAGCAGCGACTCCCCGATGTGGTACCGGGGGAAGACCGCCTTCTCCATGAGGGTGACGTCGATGCCTTCGCGGGCCAGCAGGGTGGCCGCGGTGGACCCGGCGGGCCCACCGCCGATGACCAGGACTCGGGCGCGTTCGTCCACATTGTCTCCTTCGCGGAGCAGAGGTTCAGTGCGGGGGTTGCGCCGCAGGGGTTTCGGCGCGGAGATGTTCGGCAGGGGTGTCGATCGGTGATTGCTTCCAGACCGGAGAGTGCCCGAGGAAGTTGTGGATCGCAAGATGTCCACCACCATCGCACCCGCTGCGACCGGTGTTGCACCCGAAGGTGTCTGGCGCGTGCCCGATCGGCGATGCGCCGCACGCACCGCTCAGCGAATCGGGTCGCGGGTTGACACCTTGGTGTTGGAGGAGTTGACAGCGCGGTTCCGAGGGACCGTTATTGATCAGGTGTCCACCGCGCTGTCCACATCGGAAGCACCGATCCCCGAACCCGCCGATCCCCCCGCCCTGCCGCGCCGCCCCGCCGTCCTGGGCCGGGTGCTGGCCCGGGTCCGCGCCCACCTCGCCGTCGCCGTGGCGCTGCACGTCATCAGCTCGGTGGCGGGCCTGGTCCCCCTGCTCGCGATCGCCGAACTCGCCCGGGTCCTGCTGCCCGCCGCCGACGGGGCCGCGGTCGACACCGAACGGGCGTGGGCGGTGGTGATGGTGGCGTGCGGCGCCCTGCTGGTGCGGCTGGTCCTCCTGCTGGCCGCGGCGGTGGTGACCCACGACGCCGACCTGCGCATGGCGCTGGGCCTGCGGCTGGACCTGGTGCGCCACCTGGGGCGGGTGCCGCTGGCCTGGTTCGGCCGCCGCAACTCCGGCCGGGTCAGGAAGCTGGTGGTCGATGACGTGGAGTGCCTGCACGTGCTGGTCGCGCACGCGGCGCTGGAGATCACCGCGGCCGTCGTCGTCCCGGTCGTGGCGGTGGGCTACCTGCTCACCGTCGACTGGCGGCTGACGCTGGTGACGCTCGCGCCGCTGGTGGTGGCGGTGGTCGTGGCCCGTCGCGCGATGCGCGGCGCGATGGCGCGGTACGGGCGCTACGAGCAGTCGCTGTCGGAGCTGTCGGCGCGGGCGGTGGAGTTCGTGCACGGCATCGCGGTCGTCAAGGCTTTCGGGGTCACCGGCCAGGTCCGGGGCCGGTTCCGGACCGCGGCGCAGGAGTTCGCGGCCTTCTTCGGGGACTGGGTGCGGGCGAGCGGCAGGGCGAGCCTGGTCGTGGAGTTCGCCACCGCGCCGGTCACCACCCTGCTGGTCGTGCTCACCGGCGGCGTGGCCCTGGTCGGGGCGGGCACGATGGCGCCGGTCGACGTGCTTCCCTTCCTGCTGCTGGGTTTGGGGATCGGCCCGCCGGTGCTCGCGCTGACCTTCGGCATGGGCAAGCTCGGCGAGGCCCGGCAGGCGGCGGCGCGGGTGGCCGAGGTGCTCGACACCGAGCCGCTGCCGGTGGTGCCAGCGCACCGGGCGCGCCTGCCCGAGGGGGCCGGGGTGCGGGTGCGGGAGGCCGACTTCAGCTACGACGGGCGCGGGAAGGCGCTGGAGGGTGTCAGCCTCGACCTCGTCCCCGGCACGATCACCGCGCTGGTGGGCCTTTCGGGAGCGGGCAAGTCCACGCTGGCCCGTCTGGTGCCGCGGTTCGCCGACGTCACCTCCGGCGCGGTGCGGATCGGCGGCGCCGACGTCCGCGACATCCGCCCCGCGGAGTTGTACGAGCACGTCGGGTTCGTGTTCCAGGAGGTCGAGCTGCTGCGCGCCAGCGTCCGCGACAACATCGCGCTGGCCCGGCCCGACGCCGACCTCGCCGCGATCCGGGGCGCGGCCTCGGCGGCGCAGGTCCACGAGCGCATCTGCGCGCTGCCGCGCGGCTACGACTCCGTGATCGGCGAGGACGCGGTGCTCTCCGGCGGTGAGGCGCAGCGGGTGTGCATCGCGCGCGCCCTGCTCGCCGACGCCCCGGTGCTGGTGCTCGACGAGGCCACCGCCTTCGCCGACCCCGACGCCGAGGCCGCGATCCAGGACGCGCTGAGCGAGCTCGTCGCCGACCGCACCGTCCTGATCGTGGCGCACCGGCTGCACACCCTGACGCGGGTCGACCGGATCGTGGTGCTCGACGAAGGGCGGGTCGTGGAAACAGGCACGCACGAGGAGTTGGTGGCTGCCGAGGGCCACTACGCGCGGATGTGGCGGTGCGCCCAGCGGGCCCGCGGCGGGCCGCTCACCGTCCACGCCGCCGCCGGGTCCGAGGCGGGCCGATGATCCGGCTGCTCGACCAGTTCGCCGAGGGACCGGCCCGGGCCCGGTTCCGCGCGCTGATCGCCGGGTCGGTGCTCAGCGCGGTCGCGGGGGGCCTGGCGTTCGTGGTGCTGGTGCCGCTGCTGGACGCGCTGTTCGCCGGGGACACCGCGCGGGCCTGGGGGTGGGTGGGTGCGCTGGGCGCGGCCTGCGCCGCGTACTCGGTGCTCAACCTGTGGACCGCGGGCGTCGGGGTCGACCTGGGGGTCGACCTGCTGCGATCCGTGCACCGCCGCGTCGGCGACCACGTGGCGGCCCTCCCGCTGGCCTGGTTCGGTCCCGAGCGGACCGGGGCGCTGGGGCGCATGGCGGGCCGGGGGTCGATCGACGTGGCGATGATCCCGGCGCGGCTGGTCCGACCGCTGGTGACCGCGGTGGTGACCCCGCTGACCCTGGTCGCGGCGATGCTCGTGCTCGACTGGCGGATGGGGGTGGCGCTGCTGGTCTGCGTCCCCGTCGTCGCCGGGGGCGCGCGGGCGCTGGCGTACCTGGTGGGCCGCCACGAGGCCGCCGAGCACGCGGCCACGGCCGCCGCCTGCGACCGCGTCGTGGAGTACGCCCGGCACCAGGCCGTGCTGCGCGCCGCGGGCCGCACCGCCGACGGGCACGCCGCCACCGAACGCACGCTGCGCGAGCAGCACGCGGCCCGGCGCCGGTCCCTCGTCGGCGGCAGCGCGGGCGCCGCGGTGTTCCTGCTGGTGCTGCAACTGGTGCTGACCGCCGTGCTGACGTGGGGCACCTACCTCGCGCTCGGCGGCGGGCTGCGGGTGGTCGAGCTGATCGTGCTGCTCGTCCTCGCGGCCCGCTCGGTCGACCCACTCGTGCAGGCCGCCGAGCTGAGCGCGGTCCTGCGGCTGGCCACCGAGGCGCTGCGCCGGGTCCTGGCGCTGCTGGGCACGCCGCCCCTGCCCGAGCCGCCCCTGCCCGAGCCAGCCCAAACCAAGCCAGCCCTGCCAGCCTCAGCCGCGGGCGCGTCCATCGAGTTCGACCGCGTCACCTTCGGCTACGACGGCACGCCCGTGCTCAAGGACGTCTCCTTCACCGTGCCCGCGGGCACCATGACGGCGATCGTGGGGCCGTCGGGCGCGGGCAAGACCACGATCACCCAGCTGGTCGCCCGGTTCGCCGACCCGGACGCGGGCGCGGTGCGCCTCGGCGGCCGCGACGTCCGCGACCTCGGCACCAGCGGCGCCCTCGGCCACATCTCGATGGTGTTCCAGCAGGTGTACCTGTTCGACGACACGCTCTGGGAGAACATCCGCGTCGGGCGCCAGGGCGCCGACGACGGGGAGGTCATGCGCGCGGCCCGGCTGGCCCGGGTCGACGACATCGTGCGGCGGCTTCCCCAGGGGTGGGACACGCCGGTCGGCGAGGGCGGCGCCGCACTCTCGGGCGGCGAGCGCCAGCGCGTGTCGATCGCCCGCGCGCTGCTCAAGGACGCGCCGGTGGTCCTGCTCGACGAGGCCACCGCCGCGCTCGACCCGGAGAACGACGAGGCGGTTCGGGACGCGCTCACCGCCCTGGGCGCCGACCGCACGGTGCTGGTCGTCGCCCACCGGCTGGAGACCATCAGCGCCGCCGACCAGATCCTGGTGCTCGACTCCGGAACCATCCTCGAGCGGGGCGCGCACGATGACCTCCTGGCCGCCGACGGCGCCTACGCGCGGCTGTGGACCCGGCGCGAGCGCGCCGAAGGCTGGCGCCTGACGAGGACCGTCCAGTAACCGCAGGCAGCCCAGCCGGGGGAGCACCGCATGTCCGACAAGCACACCGTCACGTTGGCGCCCACCCAGGAGACGCTGCTCATCCCGCTGTACGCGCGGGCGCTGGAGACCGGCAAGAAGCGCCCGCTGCTCTCGGACCCCCAGTCGGTCAGGATGGTCGAGCGCATCGACTACGACTTCGCCCGGCTCGGCCGCGGGCGCAGCATGACCGGGTCGGTGCTGCGCGGCATGATCGTCGACGCGTGGGTGCGCCGGTTCCTCGCCGCCCACCCGGCGGGCACCGTCGTGGAGATCGGCGCGGGGCTCAACACCCGGTACGAGCGCCTCGACAACGGCCGGGCCCAGTGGGTCGAGTACGACCTTCCGGAGGTCACCGACCTCCGGAGGCGGTTCTTCGCCGACACCGAGCGCCGCACGGTGCTGGCCGCCTCGGCCACCACCGAGGAGTGGGTGCCCGCCGTGCGGAGCCGTCCGGGGCCGTACCTGTTCGTGTCCGAGGCCGTGCTGATGTACGCGTCCCGCGCGGGCACCGCCCACGCCGTCGGCCACATCCGGCGGCACTTCCCCGGCGCGGAGCTGATCATGGACACCGTCACGTCGGCCGCACTGGCCACAATGGACTCCCACCAGACGCTCAGGCACATGCGCGCGCGTCCCGACTGGGCGGTCGACGACCCGCGGGCCGAGTTCGCCGCGATGGGGCTGGCCGTGCGCGAGACCTGCACCCTCACCGGCGCGCTGCCCGAGGTCCGCCGCGAGCTGCCCCTTCGCCTGCGCCTCACCATCGCCCTGGTCGACCGCACTCCCCCGGCCAGGCGCTACCAGCTCCACCGCCTGCACGTGGCCGCCCCATGACCGGACCGCGGGCAGCCCCTTCCCACCACGGTGATCAGGAGACAGCCATGTCCACAGCAGAGGACACGACACCCACGCAGGCGGCGGCCGACCACCCGCGGCTGATGAACTTGATGTACGGCACCATCGGCGCGCAGGTCGTCGGCATCGCCGCGCGCCTGGGCCTGGCCGACCGGCTCGGCGACGCCGAGCTCACCGGCGCCGAGCTGGCCGAGTCGATCGAGGCCCACCCCGACGCCATGGCCAGGCTCCTGCGCGCCATGGCCGCCCTGGAGCTGGTCGCCGAGACCCGGCCGGGCCGCTTCCGGCTCACCGGGGCGGGCGCGCTGCTGCGCACCGACCGGCCGGACTCGCTGAACACCGCGGTCCTGCTGCTCACCGACCCGTCCATGCTCAAGGCGTGGGCCCAGCCCGAGACCGCGGTCCGCACCGGCCGCCCCGCGTTCGAGCAGCTGTACGGCACCGCCTTCTTCGACCACCTCGCCGCCCACCCGCACCTGTCCGAGCGGTTCAACGCGATGATGCGGCAGATCACCCTCCCCATCGCCCAGGCGCTGCCCGACTGCTACGACTTCTCCCGGTTCCACACCCTCGCCGACGTCGGCGGCGGTGACGGCACCGTGCTCGCCGAGATCCTGCGCGCCCACCCCCGGCTGCGCGGCGTGCTCTTCGACACCGCCGACGGCCTCGCCCAGGCTGCGGCGACGCTGGGCCGGGCCGGGGTCGCCGAGCGCTGCCTGAGCCTGGCGGGCGACTTCTTCGCCTCGGTGCCCGCAGGGGCGGACGGCTACCTGCTCAAGAGCGTCCTCCACGACTGGGACGACCAGCGCTGCGCCACCCTGCTCCGGCGCTGCCGCGAGGTGGTGCCGGACGACGGCAGGCTGCTCATCGTCGAGACTGTCCTGCCCGACACGATCGACCCGGCGAACCCGACCCCGTACCTCAACGACGTCAACATGCTGGTCAACACCGGCGGCCGGGAGCGCGGCCTCGGCGAGTTCACGGCCCTGTGCGCCCGCGGCGGGTTCGAAGTCGTGGCAGTGCACCAGCTTCCGCCACTGGTGCCGTACTCCGTCATCGAAGCGGTCCCGGCACGGTGACGGCCGTTGAGCGGACGGCCGTTGGGCGGGCGGCCAGGCCCGCGGCCACGACGGTGGACCTGCTGGCCGAGGACTTCCACGCGAACGCCCACGTTATCTACGACGAGCTGCGGTCTCGGAGCCCGGTCAGCTTCGTCCGCCTGCCGCACCAGGCGGAGGGCGATGGCTTCTGGATGGTCACCGGCTACGCCGCGGCCGAGGCGGCCCTGCGCGAGCGCCGACTCGCCAACGACCCCCGCTCGGCGCTCTCGCCCGAGGAGATCGCGCGCAGGCCGGAAACCCAGCACACGGGCGACCAGGCCACCATGCTGTTCGCCGACCCGCCCGAGCACACGCGGCTGCGGCGGGTGGTCACCACGGCGTTCACCCCCCGGCTCGTCGCCCGGCTCCGCCCGACCGTGGCCTGGCACGCCGACCGGCTCCTGACCGAGGCCACCCTGGCCGCCCAGGCGGGTGACGGGACCGTCGACCTGGTCAACGCCTACGCCTACCCGCTGCCGCTCGCGGTGATCGGCGACCTGCTCGGCTACCCCGAGTCCTGGCACGCGCGCCTGCGGGACTTCGCCGAGCGCGCGGCCACCCGGTCCACCCCGCTCGACGCCCCCCAGGGGGATGTGCGCGCCGAGCTGGAGGGCTTCGCCGGCGGTCTTGTCGACCTCAAGCGCCGCACGCCCGGCGACGACCTCGTCAGCAGGCTGCTGAACCCCGAGTCGCCCGAGGACCGGCTCACCGGCACCGAGCTGCGGGCCATGATCGGCCTGCTCACCGCGGCGGGTTTCGAGACCACCGCGGGCGTGATCGGCTGCGCCACCCTGGCCCTCGCGGGCCACCGGGACCAGTGGGAGGCATTGCGGCGCGATCCCGAGCTGGCCGGTCCGGCGGTGGAGGAGACGCTGCGGTACTGGTGTCCCATCGAGACCGCGATGATGCGCTTCGCCACCGAGCCCGTCGACCTCGCGGGCAGTCGCGTCGACGCGGGCGACACCGTGCTGGTCTTCCCCGGCGCGGCCAACCGCGACCCCGAGCACGTCACCGACCCCCACCGCTTCGACATCCACCGGCGCTCGCGCGGCCACCTCGGCTTCGGCGGCGGCATCCACACCTGCCTCGGCGCCGCCCTGGCCCGGACCGAGGCCCGGGTCGCGCTCACCGCGCTCGTCCACCGCTGGCCGGGCCTGCGCCTGGCCGCGCCGGGGGACGAGCCCGCGTGGCGGCCGGGCATGGGCCTTCGCGGCCTGCGCCACCTCCGCGTGCGGCCCGGTCCAGCGGCGCGGGAGTCCGCGGCCACGGGGAACCCTTGGCACAGCGGATGAGCGCACCGACGGTCGTCCTGGTTCCCGGTGGCTTCACCGGGGCCTGGATGTGGGCCGATGTCGTCGGCCTCCTCCGGGACCGGCGCGTCGCGGCCGTGGCGCTCGACTTGCCGACGATGGGACCACGCGCCGCGCACGCCGACTTCAGCGCCGACGTGCGGGCGGTCCGCGGCGCGCTCGACCGGCTGGAGCCGCCGGTGCTCCTGTGCGGCCATTCCTACGGCGGTGGCGTGATCACCGAGGCCGCCGCCGGGCCGCACCGGGCGGTGCGCCACCTCGTGTACCTCAACGCCGTCGTTCCCGACGCCGGTGAAAGCCTCGTCAGCCTCATGACCGCGGCGGTCGCGTCCGAGACCGGTGAGCGCCCGGACACCGGCCTGGACGTCGGCGGGGACGGCCTTGCCCGGCTCCACCGCGAGTACGCCCGGCGGGTGCTCTTCAACGACTGCGGTTCCGCGCGAACCGAGGAGGCCCTCGCCCGCCTCGGGCCGACGAACACGGCCGGGTGCGACAGTCCCCTCACCGGCGCCGCGTGGCGCGACCTCCCCGCCACGTACCTCCGCGGCACCGAGGACCGCTTGGTGGCGGCCGTCTCGCCTGCTTTCCTCGCCCACGGGCCCGAGCTGGTCGAGCTCCCCGTCGGGCACTGTCCACACTGGAGCCATCCCGCACTGGTCGCCGACCTGCTCGCCGACTTGCTCGCCGACTGGGCACTGCCGGCTTCTCGCCGAGCCTGCCCTCAGAACTCCCGCCCCCTCGACGGCGCGCGCCACGAGGTGGAGAAGTAGGCCGACGGCGTCTCATCGAGCCGGCCGATGCGCTGGCCCCGCGGCATCCTGAGCGCGGGGGCGAAGAAGTCGTTGAAGTTCTTGAACCCACCCTCCGGGGCGACGAATTCGGCCATCCCCTCCCCGAGTTCCGCCTCCCATTTCCGGGCAAGTCCCGCGAGCGTCGAAAGAGGTTTAAATCCGTTGCAGTCCGTTTTGCACCACTTCTTGATCCTGTCGACGAGCTGATCAATTATGGCGCTGGGCTTATATGCCGCCCCCGCCATCGCCCCGCCTCCGGTTTCAGACATTCCGGAATATCCCACCGCGAGCCAAGATCTCCCACATCTGCACCGCCAAGAGCGGCGCTCTGATTGCCGGACAGCGGTAACCGTGTGTCATAGCAGCATTTCCGATCATCCTTTTATCACTCACACGAGTGGATTAGCCGGGTGATGTGCCGCCAGGCGGTCTCTGGTCCGCTTTTCTGTGTTCCACTCGAACAGTCCGATCCCCTTCACCTCACGGTGATAGTGATTCAGGAGGCACAGATGTACATGAAGACCACGATCTGTCCGGTCGCCACTCCCAGGGAGCGAGCGGCGCTTGGCTCGCTGCTGGCCGAGCCTGAGGTCCCCGTCAGCGACGCGCCGCTGTACTCGCCGCAGGCGGCCGGCCTGCTTCTGCTCGCGGGCCTGCTTCTGCTGTCACCCCAGCTCCCCAAGGAGCCGAAGGGGCGGTGACAGCTGTGGTTGCGGACGGCCAGGTGGCGCAGGCGTCTCTCCGGGACGCCTGCGCCGTCCTGGCCGGCCGCGTTCTCGACGCCGTTGCGAACGCGGACGAGCTGGATCTGCCCGGCTACCTCGACTCCTATCCCGACGTGACATCCGGTCTGGGGGCGGTGCGGCTGCTGGGCGCGGACGTCTTCGCCCCGCACCTGCTGCTCAACCACCCGACCGATCCGCGCGACCTCGGCATCGTGACCGAGTCGTTCGCCTGCTTCCCGCCGACGACCGACCTCGACACGCACGAGCAGCGGATCGCGGCGTGGCGGGACTGGGCCACGGTGCTGTTGGTGGCCCGGCTGACCGGGCAGGACCCGCACGACCCGGCCGTCGCGCCGCCGCCACCGGAGACCCTCACGGCGATCCTCGGCGACCCGGCGCGCTGGCAGCGGTGGTCGCTGAGCGCCGCGCAGCTCTCGCCACTGGCGCTGCCGGGGATCAACGGACCGGTGGTCGAGGCCATCTGCCGCGAGAAGCGGGCGCTGTGCCGGGGCGTGGTGCGGGCGGTGCTGCGCCGCGACCACGTCACGGCCACGCGGCTGGCGCGGTGGGTCGCGCTGTCGAGCGTGACGGACCCCGTCCGGCTGCCGCTGGACCCGGTCCTGCTGGTCGAGCACATCCGGCTGCACGGCGGCACCGCGCCGCGGTTGCTGCTGGACCTCGCGGTCGCGCGCCACCTGCTCGGGCAGGCGCCCGCGTGAGCGCGACGCTGGCCCACACGGCCCACCACCTGTCCAGCCAGGCGCTGTCCTACCTGCACGCCACCCGCGACCTGTGCGCCCTGCCCGCCGACACCACCGCCGACCTCGGCGACCCGGACGGCATCTACAAGCCCATCGGCGAGGCCGCGCTGGCCGCGACCCTGGTGCTGCGCGAGGGCGTGGCGGGGCCCGCGGAGCTGCGGGCCGCGCGGGAGCTGCTCAGCTTCTGCTGGCAGCAGCTCCGCGAAGGCGACTTCCTCTACGAACGCCAGCTGCGCTACCCCCTGCTGACCGATCCGCTGGAAACCTACGTCACCTTCCAGCGCAATGGTTGCGAGCACGCCGCCTTGGAGGAGTTGCTGAGGCACACCGCGGCGATGGGCGCGCTGACGGAGGTGGTGCCGAACCGCAGGCTGGCGGTCGCCAACGCCCGCCGGATCACCGGGATCGGCGGTCCGGAGGACTGGGAAGCCATCACCAGGACGACGTGGCTGGGCGGCACCCCGCCGCCGTGGGCCATCGACTGGATGACCGGCTACAGCCTGACGCACACCGTCTTCCACATCACCGACTGGGGCTCGCGCCCGGACGGGCTGGCGCCGGACATCGCCGACTACCTCGGCACCTGGCTGCCGGTGTGGATCGACATCTGGAGCGAGGTCGAGCAGTGGGACCTGGTGGGCGAACTGCTGATCGTCGGGGTGTGCCTGCCCGAGCCGAGGCTCGACGTGGCGGAGTGGGAAGCGCTGGCCCGCTTGCAGCACGCCGACGGGCTGATGCCGCGCGACGGCGCCCCCGTGCCGGATGACCCCCACCAGCGGTTCAGCATCCACCAGCACACGACCATCGTCGCGGCCGTCGCGGGCACGCTCGCGCTGTCCCGGCTGCTGGGCACGTGACCGCGGCGGCGACCCATCGGCACGTCACGGAGGCGCTCGCGCCCCTGCTGTCGGCCGAGGGTCCCGGCGTCGCGGTCGCGGCGTGTCGAGGTGGGCAGCAGGCGGTGCTGGTCAGCGGCACCGCGGGTGGCGGCGACCCGGTCCGGCCGGACACCCGGTTCGAGCTCGGCTCCCTCACCAAGACGTTCACCGCCCTGCTGTTGGCCGAGATGGTCGCACGCGGCGAGGTCGGCCACGACGACCCGATCGACCGCTACCTCCCGGCGGGAACCGCGCCCCGTCGACCGATCACGCTGGCGCACCTGGTCACGCACCGCTCCGGCCTGCCCCGGCTGCCGCCCGGCCTGGTGCGCACCGCGCTGCCTGCCTTCTTCTCCAACCCCTACCAGGCTTTCGGCCCGGACGACGTGCTGAAAGCGCTGCGGCGCACCAAGGTCCGCTCGACGCCGGGCGCGCGGGTCCGCTACTCGAACTTCGGCGTCGGCCTGCTCGGCCTGCTGCTGGCCCGGGCCGCCGACCGCCCGTACGAAGAACTGCTGGCCGAGCGCGTCCTGCGCCCGCTGGCCCTCCCCGACACCGGTTGCGCAAGCGCACCGCAGGCGACCGGCCACTTCCACGGCACACCACGGCCGCCTTGGCGCATCCCCGGCCTCCCGGGCGCGGGCGCGCTGCGCTCCACCGCGCCGGACATGCTGGCCTACCTCAAAGCGCTCCTCGCCCCACACAGCACCGCGCTCCCCACGGCCCTCACCGATGTCGTGGATCGTCCGGGCGGCCCGCTCATCTGGAACCTGAGGAGCAGGCCGGACCACGACTTGCTCTTCCACAGCGGCGGCACGCGCGGGTTCACCTCCTTCGCGGGCTTCAGCCCGCAGACCGGCACCGCGCTGGTCGCCCTGACCAACGCGGGCCCGACGCCGCGCAGCCGGTTCATCCAGCGTTCCTACGAAGCGCTGCACCGGCTCGCGCCGCCGGACGCGTAGGCGGCTCAGGGCAAAACCGTCAGTCGGTCGGCGCGGTCGCCAGGTAGATCGTGCTGGTCGCGTCCCGCCCCTGCAGGGGGTTGTCGAAGCGGACGACCTCGGCGGCGGCCTCGGTGAAGCACTCGCGGAGCGTCGCCAGGAACGGCTCGTCGGGCGGGTCGTTCGACCACAGCGCGAACACCCCGCCCGGACGCAGGCGGTCCCGCACCTTCCCGAGACCCGCGGGGGTGTAGAACTCGGCGTTCGCGGGGTTCAGCAGGTGCCGCGGGGAATGGTCGATGTCGACGACGACCGCGTCGAAGCGCCTGCCGGGCCGGGCCGGGTCCAGCCCGTCCGCGGAGCACGCCATCTCGAAGAAGTTCCCGTGGACCAACTCGCAGCGCGGGTCGGCCGTCAGCACCTCCCCGGCCGCGATGAGACCGCGCCGGTGCCACTCGATGACCTCGCCGAGCGCGTCGACGACCGTCAGCGAGCGCACGCGGGGCTGCTCCAGCACCGTGAGCGCGGTGAACCCGAGACCGAGACCGCCCACCACCACGTCGAGGTCGTCCGCCGGGAGCCGCGCCATCGCGAGGCGGGCCAGCGCCACCTCGGAGGCGGTGAACTGGCTCGACATCAGGAACTCGTCGTTGAGCTTGATCTCGTCGACCTCCCGGCCGGTGACCGGGTCGAACCGGCGGCGCAGGACGAGCTCACCCAGCGGCGTCTGGCGCCAGTCGAGTTCCCGGAAGCGCATCCCCATCACGACCTGCCCGCGATGGCCGAGCACTCACTGAACGGTTCCCTGCGATCCATGCTGCTCCTCGACCTCTGATCGCCAAACCCTACCGTGACCTGCGAATCCTGACTCCGACGACCGGTGGCGCCCGGTCAGAAGGGCGCGGAACCACCGGCATCCGGAGCAGGTTCACCTGGCGGGGTGGCGCGGCCCGAAGTGCGGTGACGACGAGCCGGCACCACGATAGCCACGACACCGGAACCAACGCGGTCGGGCAGCGGCCCACCCGATACGGATGGGAGCGCGATGACCAGCCACCCCGAGATCACGCAGGTCGACGTCCTGGCCACCGAACTGCTGCACCTGGCCGGTGAGCACCCGTCCCGCCGGACCGCGCGGACCCTGGTGACCGGCACCTCCCAGCGGGCCACCCTCATCGCGCTGGCCGAGGGAGCGGAGCTGGCCGAGCACGACGCGCCCTCGGCCGCCACCCTGTACGTCGTCACCGGACGGGTCCGGCTGCACACCAAGGACAACGAGTGGCTGCTGGGCAGCGGTCAGCTCGCCGCCGTCCCACCCCAGCGGCACGCGCTGACCGCCCTGACCGACTCCGCCGTCCTGCTCACCGTCGCCCTGCGCTAGCCACGCCTCGCCGTCACGCTCCCCCATCACCCGACGCCACGCCTCACCGTCGCCTTCCGCCAGTCGCGCGCCTGCTCGCCGTCGCGCTCCCCCATCACCGGACGCACGCCTGCTCACCGGCCACGATCCGGTCGGGACCACCTGTCCGCCCGGGACGTCCACTCCCCCGGCGGGCCTAGTCCCGCTACGCCGACCGGCCCTTTCGCCCGCGGGAACCGTGACCGTCGCGGAAACGGGTGGCACACTCCGCCGCGTGTGGAACCAGGTGCGGGCGATGCGGTGGCGGCGCGGCTACCTGCGGGTGGTGCGGTCGTCGTTCGCCACGGTTCCGTTCTACCGCGAGCTGTGGGCGCTCAGCGGTCGCACCGACCCGGTGCTGGTCCCCGGCCAGACCGGTGTGGACGGTGGCGCGGTCCGCCCGTCCGCGCTCACCGGCCGCCTCGGCGACCTGGTCCCGCTCGCGGGCGGTCCATTCGAGATCGATCCGCTGCGCGGCCTCGGTCCCGTGCTCGCCGAACACCTGCGGGTCACACCCGGCACGCTGGTCGCCGTGGTCGACCAGGCGACGCCGCGCCCGCCACTGGACCTCCCCGCGGGCGTGCGGTCCTGCGTCCTGGACCCGTCCGGGCTGACCGGCCCGTACGCCGGTGTCCTGGAGGAAGTGGCGAACCACGCGCGGCGCGGGGAACGGGTCGTCGCCGTCGGCGTGGACAAGGACCTGGACCAGCTCACCGCCGCGGTGCCGGAGGCGCTGGCGCACCGCCTGACCCGCGTGCCGGTCCGCGGCCCCGAGGACCTGGCGGCCCCGGTCGGGCCACACGCGGTGATCGCGCACCCGCTGCTCGGCGTGCTCGGCGCCCTCGGCGGGTGCGGGCGCTGGCACCTGGACCACTCCAGGGTGTACCTGCGCGCGACCCCGGCGGGCCCGGCGTACACCCTGCTGCGGCAGCGGTCCCCGCGCCTGGTGGACGTCCTCGCCGGGAGCGGGCGCCCGGGTTCGTGCCCGAGGCACGGCACGCCGGTGGTCGAACCATGACGCTCACCGCCCGGGTCCACGACCCGCGGACGGATGACGAGCCCGAGGGCTGGGCGGAGTTCGCGGCCCGGTGCGGGCTGCACGCGGTCTGGGACTACGGGCTGATGCGCCTGGAGGCGTGGATGTCGCGCAACCCGGCGATGCTCGGCGTCGTCCGCGACGGCGAGCGCATCGCCGCCGCGGCCACCGTGCTGGTCTGCCACCCGCGGTGGACGCGCCGGTACGCGCCCGCCCCGAGGACGGCGCGGCCGCGCCCCGGGTGGGCGGAGGTGTACCTGCCCTGGCTGTCGGGCTACCCCGCCGTCGTGTTCGACCCGGACCTCACCGGCGAGGGCCGCCGGGCGGCGGTGCTGGAGTTCGAACGGGCCGTGCTGCGCCACGTCGGCCCGGGTCTGCTGGGGATCGCCTACCGGCCGGTCTCCGGCGACCTGCTGTCCGCTGTGGCCGGTCGGCTGCGCCGCACGTGGCGCAACGACCCGACCACGGTCCTGCCGAACGAGTGGCCGACCGAGGACGGCTGGCTGGCGACGCTGAGCAAGGAGCGGCGGACGAGCATCCGCCGGTACGCCCGCAAGATCGACCGGGACCCCACCCTGCGCGTGCGGGAGGGCTGGGGGCGCACCGACACCGACCCGCACGAGCTGGCCACGCTGATCAACCGGCACCGCGCCCGCCTGGGCACCCCGCCCATGGACCCGAGGAGCGCGGTGGCCGGGGTGTTCCTCGCCGAGTTCCTGCGCAGGCCGGACGTGCGCCTGCTCACCTACCGCGACGCCGACGGCACCCTGCTCGCCGCGAACACGCTGCTGGACCACCCGTCGAGCACCGTGCTGCAACACTGGGCCGCCCGATCCCCGGCCGAGGGCGGCAGGCACAACCTGTACTTCGACTGCTACCTGCGCTGCGTCCGGCACCTGGTCTCGGCCGGGCGCGACGAGCTGACCTCCGGCCGCGGGCTGCTGGACGTGAAGGCGTCGCTGGGGTTCCGTACCCGTGAGCTGCACACGGTCGCCGTGCCCCGCCCGGCGGTCGGCCTCCGATGACCATGGCCGGGCGGGTGCACGACCCGAGGACGGACGAGGAACCCGTGGGGTGGGCGGAGTTCCGCGCGGCCGCCGCCCTGCACCCGGTGTGGGACTTCGACCTGATGCGCGTGGAGGCGTGGTCTGCCAGGGCGCCGGTGGTGCTCGCCGTGGCCCGGGACGGCGCGCGGATCGCCGCCGCCGCCTCCGTCCAGCTCTGGCGCCCGCCCACGAGGGGGTTCGCGGCCATCCCCGGCGCCCGGTCGGTTCGCCTGCGCCCGGTCCTGGCGCAGGTCGTGCTCCCCTGGCTGTCCGGCTACCCGGGCTACGCCTTCCACCCGGACCTCACGGCCGCGGGCCGCCGGGAGGCGGTGCGCGGGCTGGAGCGCGCCCTGGCCCGGGGGCCTGGGGTGCTCGCCGGGCTGGTCTACCGTGCGGTCGATCCCGCGGACCTGCCGACGCTGAGCGGGCCGGGGCGGGTGGCCCGCTCGATCATGCCCACCATGGTCCTGGACAACCGGTGGTCCACGATGGACGGCTGGCTCGCCTGCCTCAACCGCAGCCGCAGGAAGGCGATGCGGCGCGTCGAGGAAACGACCAGGGCCGACCCCGGGCTGGACGTCCGGGAGTCGCCCGGCCGCGACGACGTCGACGGGCACGAGGTGGCCGCGCTGATCAACCGGCACCGGGCAGGCTTCCCGCCGCAATTCCTGGAACTGCGGACCCCGGTCTCCGGCGCCTACCTCGACCGGTTCCTGCGCAGGCCCGACGTGCGCTGCCTGACCTACCGGCGACGCGACGACGGGCGGCTGATCGCGGTGAACACCGTGGTCGACCACCCGAGGAGCCCGGTGCTGCAGCACTGGGCCGCGCTGCGCGACGCCGAGGGCGGCCGCCGGGACCTGTACTTCGACTGCTACCGCCGAGGGGTGCGACACATGATCGACGCCGGACGGGCCGAGATCTCCGCGGGCCGCGGCATGACCGAGCTCAAGGCCACGCTCGGCTTCACCCCCCGCGACATCGTCAGCCTGCTGGTGCCGGGCCCGCTGGCCGGGGTGCTGCCGTGACCGCCGCGGAGGTGCTTGACCCGCGCACCGACCCGGAGCCGCCCTACTGGGCGGAGCTGCGGCGGCGGGCGGGCCTGCGCGCGGACTGGGCGTGGCCGGTGCTGCGGGCGCAGTCCTGGAGCGACCGGTGCCCGCACCTGGTGACCGTCCTGCACGACGGCGACGGCCCGGCCGGGGTGGTGAACGCGGGCTGGCTTGGGCTGCCCGGCCGCTGGACGGGCTTCCTCCCGGTGGGCGCCCGGCCGCGGGTCGGCGCCCTGCACGTGCGCGGTCCGGGCAGCAGCGCCGTGCCCGGCTGGTGGATGGCGGGCGGGGCCAAGGCACTGATCGGGTACCAGCGCGCCATGCGCGCCGAACTCGGTCCCGGCTGCCTGGCCACGGTGCTCCGCCAGGCGGTCCCCGCCGAGCTGGCCGAACTGGGCGGGCGGGTCGTGCTGTCCCGCCCGACCGAGCCGATCTGGAACATCGACACCTCAGGGGTGTCCGATGTGGATGGCTGGCTGCGCCTGCTGGACAAGAAGCGCCGCAGCAACCTGCGCGTGATCGGGCGCAAGCTCACCGACCGGCTGACGGTGACGGTCTCCTCGGGCGAGCCCGCGAGCCCCGCGGAGATCACCGAGCTGCTGCGCCGCAACAACGCCAAGTACAAGGGCCCGATGCACAACCCGGTTCCGCAGCTCACCGGCTACATCGAGGTGCTGACAGGGCAGCCGGACACCGTGACGTTCCGGTACACCGACCCCGGCACCGGCACGCTCCTCGGCGTGGGCATCCTGCTGGACCACCCGAGCACCCCGGTCTGGCGCACCTGGGCGATGGTCCCGGTCGACGACGGCGGCGTGCGGGACCTCTACTTCCTGCACATCACCCGCCTGATCGAGTGGGTCACCCACCACCGCCGACCGACCCTGGTGCTGGGCAAGGGGAAGGGCAGGCTGAAGTCGTCCGTGGGCGCCACCGCCACCGAGCAGTACGCGGCCCTGCTGCGCTGAGCCTCAGACCGGCACCGGCACCTCGGCCGCCGGGCCGCGCAGGCGCACGCGCAGCCACGCGGCCTTGGCCGCCAACCCGACCACCAGCGCCGTCATCGCGCCGACCGCGCCGAGCACCGGCACCAGGAGCACCGACGTCGCCGCGGTCGCGGCCAGCCCCACGGCCGCGGACGAGCCGGTCGTCCGCAGCGCGGCCCCGGTGGTGTTCTCCAGCAGGTAGACCGCGTAGACCACCGCGCAGAACACGGTCATCTCCACGAGCGTCACCCCGGCCAGGGCCAGCGGTTCGGCCCCGAACTCCCGCACCGCGGCGGTCCCCCCGCCCGCCCAGGCGTGGGCCGCGACGGCCAGGACCACCCCGAGGGCCACGGCGGTCACCGCCATGGCCACCCCGCTGATCTTCCTGGCCTGGGCCCGCCCGGCCCGGCCGCCCGCGCCGCGCATCCGCAGGGACGTGGCCGGCTGCGCGATCCGCAGCAGGAGCAGGGCCAGCCCCCCGAGCGCGGCGGACACCAGCGTCGCCAGGTAGACCATGGCCACGTCCGCCGGGGAGGCCAGCAGGGCGAGCAGCACGTAGATCACCGAGATGGACGCGGCGTCGGCCACGTCGGTGAGCGAGGCCAGCACGGCGCGGCGGGTCAGCAGCGGCCCGAGCCCGCCGCGCGGGCGCGACGGTCGCGTTCGGACGGCCGGGACCATGGCCGCGAGCACCGCGCACACCGCGAGCACCCCGCCCACCAGCACGAGCAGGTACCCATACGGTTCGAGGTGCCCGAAGAACGCCAGGGCGGTCGCGCCGAGGACGTGGCAGGCCAGGGCGATGAACCCCAGGCTGTCGCGGGTCGGGTGCCCGAGGAGGCGGTGCGTCGAGGCCAGCGCCGAGAGCAGGCCCTGGCCCGCCAGGTAGACCGACCCCAGCCCGTACAGCGCGGGCAGACCCCCGAGCGGGGCCAGGGCGGCGGCGACCACGAGGCAGACCGCGACCGGGGTGGCCGCGCGCGCCAACACCACGCGCGTCACCTGGTGGGCCAGTTCGCGGGTCCTCGGGACCGCGGTGAGGATGGTCTTCTCCGCGCCCGTCACCAGGAACAGCAGGAACACGAAGGTCCCGGTGGCGGCCACGAACTGGCCGAACCGCTCAGCGCCCCACGCCGGGAGCAGCACGACGGCGGACAGTGAGATGCAGGCCCGCGCGGCTCCGCGGCCCGCGACGACCCGCAGGACGCCGCTCAGGCGCGGGCGCCCGGTCACGGCCGCGACCGCAGCGCCGTCTCAACGTCCTTCGCCGGACCCGCCCACTGTCCGCGCGGTGTCAGCGGCGCGTGCCTGCCCTCGCGGAGCGCCACGCCGGGCTCAGCCGCTCGCCCCGACGGTCTCGGGCTCCGGGCGGCGCTCCGCCCGCGGCGCGCGGCGCGGGAGCAGCCTGCGCCAGAACCGGTCCGGCAGCGTCAGCACCAGGACCGCGAGGACGACGTGCACGCCGATGAAGACGAACGCCTCGTTCTTGGTCAGCTCGTGTCCCACGCGGACGGTCATGTGATCCGCCCAGGACCACACCTCGGGGATCGGCGTCCACTTCGGATCGGTGTGCGGGTTGATGGTCAGGAAGGCCAGGTCCTCCAGACCGGACAGCTGCAGGAGGAGGCAGGCATAGCCGAGCCGCCGGACCGTCCCCCCGGTGCCGCCGCCGAGGCGGTAGGCCAGGACGAAGGAGAGGATCAGGAACGGCGTCAGGGTGAGGATCAGGTAGTACACACCCTCGCCGAAGAAGATCTTGGGCACGAAGTAGGTGAAGAACACCAGGAAGCAGACCGGGATCGCGGCCAGGGCGATGCGCCTGCGCACCACCTCGGCCAGGTCCATCGCGGCGATCGCCTCGACGGCGAGCACGAACGGGATCAGCTTGACCAGGAGCACCCACAGGCTGGGGAGCTCCTTCTCGTGCGGGAACCCGAACCACACCGCCGCGGCGGCGGCGAACGCCGCGACCGTCAGGACGAGGAAAACCCGGTGTGACCGGAATGCCGATTGATCAACAGCCATGAACGCTCCAGAGAACCTGTGTGCCCACCCGTCCGGGCATCGTAGCCATCGGCGGCCGGATGGGAAGGGGGTTCGGCGGAGCGGACCAGCGACCGCGTCCGTTTGGCGGTGTTTCACAGTTTTGAAGAGGCAGCTCCGGGAACAACTGCTCCAATCGGCCGTTGGCTTCCGGAGATCTGCGGTTATTGTTTGCGGACCCAACCGGGCGGCACGACCCCGTCTCAGTGGAAGGAAGCGAGTGGGCCCGGAATCCAACCCCCAGGCGGCCATCGACGCGCACCTGGCCGCGGTGATCGAACGCGACCTGGCGGCGTACTCGGCGACGCTGCACCCGGACGTCACGGTCGTGATCCCCAGTGGGCGGGTAATGACCGGCGCGGACGAGGTCGTGGCCTTTCACAGCGCCTGGTTCGCGGAGCGGGACTGGACTTATCACATCACTCACGTACGCAGCGTGACCACTGGCGACTCGGCCGGTCGGGTGGTCGAGGTGACCTATGTCGACACTCCGGACGCCGAGCCGTCCCGATTCGTCATGGGACTGGTGTTCGTCCGGCACGACAACCGCTGGCTGCTCATCCACGACCAGTGCACCTTGCTCCGTATGGAGGAGTAGTTTCTCAATAGCGGCACAATCGGTGGTTGAGCACTCTTTCCCGACCTCGATGCTGTTGTTACAGTCCGGGCACTTCGCGGCGTGGGAAGGGCGACGCACCGATGAAAAATACTGTTTTAATCACGGGGGTTGCCGGGTTCCTCGGCAGCCACGTGGCGGATTGGATGCTCGCCAAGGGCTACGAGGTCCGCGGTATCGATAACATGATCGACGGCTTCAAGGAAAACGTTCCCAGCGGGGTCGACTTCCGGGTCGCCGACTGCCGCGGCGTCGCCGAGTACGAGGACATGCTCGACGGCGTGGAGATCGTTTTCCACTGCGCGGCCGCGCCCTACGAGGGCCTGTCCGTGTTCGCGCCGTACCTGGTGAACGAGCACACCACCGGGGCGACGGTGGCGATGCTGTCGGCGTCGGTGCGCAACGGCGTGCGGCGGTTCGTCCACTGCTCGTCGATGTCGCGCTACGGCGCGCTGGTCCCCCCGTTCACCGAGGACATGCGCCCGGAACCGCTCACCCCGTACGGGATCGCGAAGTACGCCGCGGACCTGCAGGTGAAGGCCATCGCCGAGGTGCACGGCATGGAGCACAACATCGCGGTGCCGCACAACATCATCGGCCCGCGCCAGCGGTTCGACGACCCGTACCGCAACGTCGCCGCCATCATGATCAACCGGGCGCTGCGCGGCCTGCAGCCGGTGATCTACGGCGACGGCAGCCAGTTGCGGTGCTTCAGCTTCATCACCGACGTGGTGTCCTGCCTGACCAAGCTGGCCATCGACCCGGAGATCGTCGGCGAGGTGGTGAACGTCGGCCCGGACGAGGGCACGGTCAGCGTGCTCGAACTCGCGCGGACGATCTGCGAGATCGTCGGCATCGACTGCGACCCGATCTTCATGCCCGCCCGGCCGCTCGAGGTGCACCACGCCACCTGCAGCTCGGACAAGGCCCGGCGCCTGCTCGGCTACCGCACCGAGGTGGGGCTCCGCCAAGGCTTGGCCGAGATGGTCGAGTGGATCTCCGCGCAGGGGCCGAGGGAGTTCGACTACAACCTCGAACTGGAGATCGTCAACGACCTGACGCCCGCCACCTGGACCCGGCGGCTGATGTGAGCGGGCTGACGGCGATCGTCCCGTGCTACAACGAGGGCGCCCAGGTCGACGTCGCGTACCGCGAGGTGTGCGACGCGCTCGGCGCGATCGATGACCTGGAACTGCTGTTCGTCGACGACGGCAGCAGTGACGACACGCTGGAGCGGATCAAGCGCATCGCCGGGGCCGACCCGCGGGTGCACTACGTGTCCTTCGCCCGCAACTTCGGCCTGCCCGCCGCGGTCACCGCCGGGTTCCGGCACGCGGCCCGGCCGTGGGCGGTGCAGCTCGACGCCGACATGCAGTTCCCGGCGGCCGAGACGTGGCGGCTGCTGGACACCGCGAGCGACGGCTATGACGTCGTCTTCGGGGTCCGCGCGGACCGCAAGGACTCGGCGCTGCGGCGGCTGGGCGCGGCGGGCGCGCACTGGGTGGCGCGCAAGCTGCTCCACGTCGACGTGCCGCACGGGGCGACGTCGTTCCGGGTGGTGCGCACCGAGGTCGGCCGCACCATCGTGAACCTGCCCACCGGCAACTCGCACTTCGTCGCGAAGGCGCCGCAGATCGGCGCCCGGTGCGCCACCGTCGCGGTGGCGCACCGCGAACGCGTGGCGGGCACGTCGAAGTTCCGGCTCGGGCGGCTGGCCGGGGACGCCTTCGAGCTGTGGTTCGGGTTCTCCTGGCGGCCGCTGAACGCGGTGTACCTGCTGGCCGCGCTGGCCGCCGTCGCCGCGGTGGTGGTGTCGGTCCTCGGGATCGTCGGCGCCGTGGGCGGCACGGCGCTGCTGGTCACCGCGCTCCTGGTGTCGGCGACGACCATGCTCGGCGTCGCCGTCGTCGGGCGCTACCTGCACCGGCGGATGGCGGACGCGCGGCCCCGCCGGATCTATTACGTGCGAGAGGCGAACATCCCCCTGCCCGACGACGAGCTGCTGGACCGGGGCATGCCCGCCCCGCCACCGCCGCGCAGGCAGGCCGAGGCGCGGGCGGTGACGCGGTGAGCACCGGGGAGCTGCTGGTGCTCGGCGCCGGGGAAGAACAGGTCGTGCTCTACGAGGAGGCCCGCCGCCGCGGCCTGCGGACCATCGCGGTGGACATGCGCACGGACCGGCCGGGCATCGCGCTGGCCGACGAGTTCCTGGCGATGTCCACAACGGACCACACGGGCATCGCTGAGGCGTTGCGCGGCAGGCGGATCGCCGGGGTGGTGTCCACCGCGGCGGACACCTGCCTGGCGTCGTGGCACCACCTCTGCGTCCACTTCGGAACGCCTTGGCTCTACCCAGCCGAGGCGGCGGCGGTATCGATGGACAAGTCGGCGTTCCACCGGACCGCCGCGGCCGCGGGCGTGCCCACCTACCGCTGGGCGCAGTCCGGTGACCTGGCGGAGCTGGCCGCGACCGTGCGCGGGTTCCGGTTCCCGGTGGTCGTCAAGCCGACCGACGCCTCCGGCGGGCGCGGCGTGCACGGCGTGCGCGAACCGGCCGAGCTGGACGCCGCCCTGCGGTTCGCGGCCGCGTCGTCGCCGCGCGGGCAGGTCATCGTCGAGGAGTTCGTCGAGGGCGTGAACTACACGGTCAACGTGTTCATGTCCGCGGGCGAGGTCGCGCTCAGCGTGATCACCGAGAAGCACATCCTGCCGGGACCCGGGTTCCTGATCGGCGGGCACACCGCCCCGGCGCCGCTGGCCCCGGCCGCCGAGGCGGAGATGACCCGGGAGGCGCGCGAGCTGTGCCGCGCGTTCGGCCTGCTCGACGGCCCGGCGAACTTCGACGTGGTGCTCGGCCCGGACGGCACGCGGTACGTGCTCGAAGTGGGCGCGCGCATGTCCGGCAACGGTTTCCCCCGCCTGGTCTCGGCACTGGCCGATGTGGACTGCGTGGCCGCCCTGGTCGACCTGGCGATCGGCGAACCGGTCCGGCTGACACCCCGGCGGTGGCGCCCGACTCGGCTGCACGTGCTCACCTCCCCCCTGCCGGTGCCCGGTCGGTTCGTCTCCGCCCACGGCCTCACCGACGTCGCCGCCATGCCCGACGTGACCTCGGTGGAGCTGTTCATCGACCCCGGCGACGTGGCACAGCCGTTCACCGAGGCGGGCCGCAAACTCGGCTGGGTCGTGGTCAGCGCCGACGACCAGACCAGCCTGCCCACCCGGGTGTCCGAGGTCGTCGCGGCGCTGGACCTGGTCGTCCACCCCTCCGAGGCGGTCGCCTAAGCGGGCATCACCAAGGGGTCGTGCCTGCAAGCCCACCTCGGAGAGCGCTTCGGTGCGGAGCTTGGCGACGGCCAGGTACCCGGGATCGGCGACCAGCGCGGCGGAACCAGTGCCCGCGAAGACGACCTCGGCGCCGTACCGGGGCAGGATCGTCGTGCCAAGTCCTCGCCGTACTCCTGGCACGACCCGAATGCCGCCCTCCGCAAACCACAGCAGGTCCACCACCGACCCTTCCGGTAGTCATCGACCGAGGTGCGGTGGTTGGGCCACCATGGAGGCATGAGGGAACAGCCGGTGCAGGTGAGCCGCGCGATACGGGGTTTCCAGCGGCGGCCACGCGTGCGGCAGGCGCTGGCGGCGGGGTTCCTGGCCGCCGCGGTGGTCAGCCTCGTCCCCCGGTGGTGGGGCGGATGCCCACCGTGAGGACACCAAGGTCCTGCTCGACCGCTACTGCAAAGCCGCTGAACTCCTGGGAGCCCCCAACGCCTCGGTGCGCATCGCGGGCGTCTACGCCTTCGCGGCGTTGGCCAACGACGCGCCCGACGCGCGCCAAGGCTGCATCGATGTGCTCTGCGCCTACCTGCGCCAGCCCCATGGCGATCCCGACGCCGAGGATCACCGGCGGGTGAGCGCCGACCCGCCTCAGGCAGGCCGCGACCACGGACAGGAGCGACAGGTCCGGCTCACGATCATCCGCCTCATCCGGGACAACCTGCACCTCCCCGATGACGACCCGCGCACCTGGCGTGGGCACGACTTCACCTTCACCGGCGCGGTCCTCGACGGCGGCGACTTCAGCGGGGCGGCCTTCACCGGCGAGGGCACCGTCACCTTCGCGGGCGCCACGATCACCGGTCCCTTGTCCTTCGCGGGGGCGAGCTTCGCGGGTGGGACCGTCTCCTTCGACCGCGCCCGGTTCGCGGGTGGCAGTGTTTCCTTCCACGGAGCCAGGTTCACTGGTGGCGTCGTCGACCTCTCCACCGTGGACGAAAGCCTGCCTCCCCCGGCCGACGCGCTGTGGCCAGGTGGAACGGCGGTGCCCGCCGGCCTGCGGTTGCCACCCGCTGCCGGAGGTCCTACAACTCAGCCTGAGGCGCCGCCCCAGCCTGAGAACGCCCAGCATGAGGACGACCCAGCCTGAGGACGGCCCGAGCGGCGAACCTCAGGTGTGAGGCCGCGGTCCCGCGATGAGGTCAGCCGAAGCGGGCGGCGATTGCCTTGGCGAGGGGTTCCAGGCGGTCGCGCATGTCCTTGGGGGTCCAGTCCGAGGTGCCGTTGGTGAGGCCGCAGTCGACGCGGACCAGGTGGGGGCCGACGGTGAACAGCAGGCTGAAGTAGGAGGGGTTGCCGACGCCGAAGACGGCTTTCTCGCCGATGCCGGGGATGTCGGCCGCGCCGTCGATGTCGCCGCGGTCCTTCGCGAGGGCCGAGCGGGCCGCCGCGGGGTCGGGGTGGGCGGTGACCGTCACCTTGGGGGACATCGCGCCGTCGAGGTAGGTAACGCCGTCCGGAGCCGGGAAGCCCTGGTTCTTCGTGGCGGTGGTCCGCGCGCACGAGCTGGTGACCGACGACCTCGCCGGGAGGGTGTACTTGCGGGTGACCCGCGCCGGGTTGACGACGTAGCCGACCGCGTCCTGGAAATCCGGGCCGGTGAAGACCGTGCAGGCGTCGGTGACGACCCGGTCGCCGCCTTGGCTGAGGTCGCCGAGCCCGGCCGGTTCGCCCGGCGCGTCGGCCAGGCCCGCCGTGACCGAGTTGACGATCTTGGCCATGGCCGCGTGCGGGATGTCCGCCTTCTTCCTCCCCCAGCTCAGCGCGAGCCGGAAGGAGATGTTGCGGGACTGCCAGTGGACGGCGGCCGCGCCGTCCTGGTCCTCCACGACGGCGCCCTCGGCGCCCTCCAGCGGCCGCACCCCGTCGGTGGGCAGCTTGTCGGCGGGCGGCTCGGCCCCGTACTGCCGCATCTCCAGCGTCACATCGCGGAAGGCCGCCGTGCCCTCGTAGTCGTCGGCGGCGATGGTGCACGTCGAGTGGGTGCCGTAGGTCCACGACGGGCGCGACGAGGGGTCCACGCGCGGCAGAGGGTCGGTGTGAATCTCCGTCACCCGCACGCCTTCGTCGCCGACGGGACCGATCCGCGTGGGCATGCTCGACGGGTCGAGCACACCACACGCGTTCACATAGGGGTAGTCGCCGACGCAGTAGTCGCCCGAGCACCGCTCACCCGCGCCTCGCCCGCCGGGTCCACGCTCAGTGGGCGCACCGCTGTCGTCGTCGCCGACCAGCAGGAACGTGACCACCCCCGCGACCAGCACGACCACGAGCCCCACGACCAGCCACACAACCCCGTGCCCGCGCCGCGGCGGCGGGGGCCCCGCCCACATCCCGGGACCAGGACCAGGACCAGGACCGGGGCCGCCCGGATACGCGGGCCAGGGCTGCTGCCCGGGACCGCGAACGTATCCCGGGCCCTCAGGAGGTCCGGGATGCTGCGGATACGGCGGCGGCATCGACGGCATGTCCGACACTCAAGCACACCGCCCACCGCCGGACGCGCACATCGGCGCAAATGTGATGACCACTTCGCTTCCGCCCCCACGCTGGGAAATGTCCCGACTGGCCACAACGAACGGACACAAAGGCCACGCCGCCGGACCGGCGATGTCAGCGATCTGGCCAATCGCCCCCTCGCCGCCGCGTTCTCCCTGGCAGCGACGGTGCCGAAGCGCGTCAGCGCACCGTCAGAACGCCGTGCTTGCCTGGATCAGCACCCTGCGCGCCCATGTGATAACGCCCTGTGGAGGTAACGTGGTCCCCCCGATCTCCGGCGGCCCGCATTCCGAGCGTTCGAACGACGAGCACATCGCGATCGTGGGAATCGGGCTCCGCTTCCCCGGCGGGGCCCGCACGCCCGGGGAGTTCGCCGACTTCCTCCGCGCGGGCGGGTCCGGGATCAGGCCGGTGCCCGAGGACCGGTGGGACGTGGCCGCCTTCCGCGCGGCCTCCGGCGGCGAGAAGGGCAAGATCCAGAGCCCGGGCGGCGGCTTCCTCGACCGGATCGACGAGTTCGACGCGGGGTTCTTCGGCATCTCGCCCAAGGAGGCGCAGTACACCGACCCGCAGCAGCGGCTGCTGATGGAGACCACCTGGGAGGCGCTGGAGGACGCCAACGTCGACCCCGCGGCGCTGCGGGGCGGCAACGGCGGCGTCTACGTCGGCGCGGGGTCCATCGACTACGCGATGGAGCTGAACACCCTGGGCGACGAGGAGCTCGACGGGCACCTCGCCGCCGGGATCACCTTCTTCCCGATGTCCGGGCGGCTGTCCTACTTCCTGGACTGGCACGGCCCGTCCATGACCATCGACACCGCGTGCGCGTCGTCGCTCACCGCCCTGCACCAGGCGGTCGTCGGGCTGCGCCGCGGGGAGTGCGAGGTCGCGGTCTGCGCCGGGGTCAACGCCCTGCACTACCCGCGCACCTCGGTGATCTTCTCCCACGCCAACATGCTCGCCCCCGACGGGCAGTGCAAGACCTTCGACGACGCCGCCGACGGCTACGTCCGCGCCGAGGGCTGCGGCGCCCTGGTGCTCATGCGGCTCTCCGACGCCGAGCGCGAGGGCGCCACGGTCGTCGCGGTCATCCGCGGCTCGGCCGTCGGCCAGGACGGCGACGGCCCCGGCCTGTCGGTGCCCAACGGCGCCGCGCAGGTGCGGGTGATGCGGGCGGCCCTGGCCGACGCCGGGCTGTCCCCCGCCGACATCTCCTACGTCGAGGCGCACGGCACCGGCACCCCGCTCGGCGACCCGATCGAGATGGGCGCGATCAGCGACGTCTTCGCCGAGTCGCACACCCCCGCGGCCCCGATCACGGTCGGCTCGGTGAAGACCAACGTCGGGCACCTGGAGCCGGTGGCGGGCATCGTCGGGGTGGTGAAGGCCGTGCTCCAGATGCGCGACGGCGTCATCTACCCGCACCTGAACTTCACGAACCCGTCCGGGCGCATCCCCTGGGAGCGCTATCCGGTCACGGTGCCGACCGGGTGCGTGCCGTGGTCGGCCGAGCGCCGCCGCGCGCTGGTCAACAGCTTCGGCTTCGCGGGCACCATCGCCGCGGCCGTCATCGAGGAGCCCGCCCCGGCCGCCGCCGAGCCGCCCGGGGCCGACGGCCCGCACCTGTTCACGCTCTCGGCCAAGAACAAGCGGGCCATGCGCAACCAGGTCGCCCGGTACCGCCGGTACCTCGACGAGCACCCCGACGCGGACCTCGGCGACCTGTGCTACACCGGCAACGTCGGCCGCTCGCACCTCCCGCTGCGGGTGGCGGGGGTGGTGGCCGACCACGCCGGGCTGGCCGACCTCCTCGACCGCCACGCCGCCCAGCTGGACAGCGGCGCCGGGGCGCCGGTCGAGATCGGCAAGGTCGCGTTCCTGTTCAGCGGGCAGGGCACCCAGTACCCGGGCATGGGCGCGGCGCTGTACCGGGCCTACCCGCGGTTCCGGGCCGCGTTCGACGAGTGCGACGCCCTGTTCGCCGCGCACCTGGGCCACTCCGTGCGCGACATCGCCTTCGGCGAGGTCGAGCGGCCCGAGGAGCTGCACCAGACCCTGCACACCCAGACGGCGCTGTTCTGCCTGGAGTACGCGCTGGCCACGCTCTGGCGGTCGTGGGGCGTGCGCCCCAACGTCCTCATCGGGCACAGCATCGGCGAGGTGGTCGCCGCCGCGGTGGCCGAGGTGTTCTCCCTGCCCGACGCCGTGCGCCTGGTCGCCGCCCGCGCCCGGCTGATGCAGTCGGTGTCGGCGCCGGGCGGGATGGCCGCAGTGCGCGCCCCGGTGTCCGAGGTGGCCCCGCTGCTGGCCGCGCACCCGGACCTGGCGATCGCCGCGGTGAACTCCCCCGGGCAGTGCGTGGTCTCCGGCGGTGTCGCCGCCCTCGACTCCGTGGTGGCCGACCTGGGGAGCAGGGGGATCGGGGTGACCAGGCTGGCGGTCTCGCACGCCTTCCACTCGCCGCTGATGGCCGAGGTCTTCGACGAGTTCCGCGCGGCGATCTCCGACATCGCCTTCGCCAAGCCCCGGTTCACCCTCATCTCCAACCTCACCGGCAAGGTCGCCCGGTTCGCCGACCTCGGCACACCCGAGTACTGGGTGCGCCACATCGCCGAACCGGTCCAGTTCGCCGCGGGCATGGCCGAGCTGCAACGGCGCGGCCCGCACGTGATCGTCGAGATCGGCCCGTCGGCGGCGCTGTCGGCCCTGGCCAAGCGGTGCGTGAGCGCCGAGGACCACCGCTGGGCGCAGAGCACGGACAAGTCCGACACCGGCGGCACGATCCGCCACGCCCTGGCCCGGCTCTACACCGCGGGCGCCGCCATCCGCTGGCCCGAGGTGCACCGGGGCCGCGAGTGCCGGAAGGTCACGCTGCCCACCTACGGGTTCGACCGCAAGCGCTACTGGCTGCCGGTCGGCGCGGGACCCGCCACCGCGGGCGCCGCGGGGCACCACCCGCTGCTCGGCGCGGAGACCACCACCGCGGAGCAGGCCGCCTCGGGTGTGCGCGAGTTCCGCACCCGGATCAGCCCGCGGACGCCGGGCTACCTCGCCGACCACGTCGTCGCGGGCCAGGTCGTCTTCCCCGGCGCGGGCTACGTCGAGATGGTGTTCGCCCTGCAGGACGCGGTGTACGGCGAGACCGCCCGCGCCGTGTCCGACCTGCGGATCAGCGAGCCGCTCTTCCTCGCCGACGACCGCGAGACCGAGGTCGCCATCCGGCTCACCGAGACCTCCGACGGCGCCGCCGAGGTGTCGATCAGCAGCCGCGCCGACGCCGTCGAGCGCTGCCACGCCACCGCCGCCATCACCGCGCCGGGCGAGCGCGGCGCGCTGGCCGAGCTGCTGCCGTTGGCCGCGGGCGAGCCCGAGGAGGTGCTGAGCGCCGAGGAGATCTACGCCGGGTTCGCCGCCGTGGGCATGGCCTACGGCCCGCGGTTCCAGCGCGTCCAGGCCAACACCCGCCACGGCGGCGGTTTCGCGACCGCCGAGCTGCGCGGATCGCGGCAGGCGGGACCGGAGCACCTGCCGCCCACCATCCTCGACGGCGCCCTGCACACCCTCGCCTGCCTGGTCGACGACGGCAACAACTACCTGCCCGTCCGGTTCGGCGAGGTCCGCCTGCTGCGCAAGCCGCGCGCGGAGGACCTGCGGGTCCTGCTGCGGCTGCGCGACGGCGGGGAACCGCGCGTCGAGGGCGTCGACCTCACCGCCGACCTGGTGATCCTGCAGGGCGACCTGCCGGTGGCCGAGGTGCTGGACCTGGGGCTCAAGCGGCTCGCCGACGGGACCGGCGGCCAGGGCCGGGCCTTCCTGCACCGCCCGGTCTGGCTCAAGCGGTCCCAGCTGGGGCCCGTGATCGAGCAACCCCGACGCGCCCTGCTCGTGCGCGGCGCAGCGGGCACCGCGCTGGTCGACCGGGCCGCGGACACCGGGGTGGAGCTGGTCTTCGCCGCCGACGCCGCGGAAGCCGCCGCGCTGATGCGGACCACCGCGTTCTCCGACGTGTGCTGGTTCTGGCGGGCGGCGGACGGCCCGACCACCGAACCGGGGCTGCGCGCCGAGTGCGAGGACAACTACCGCGACCTGCTCGACCTGCTCACCCTGCTCGACAGCGCGGACTTCGGCGGCGACCAGCGGCTGTGGCTGGTCACCACCCGGGGCCAGGTGCTGCCCGGCGACTCCCCCGGCGACGCCGGGGCCGCGGCGGCCACCCTGTGGGGTTTCGGGCACTCCCTGCTCAACGAGCGCCCCGGCTACCGGGCCACCCTGCTCGACCTGCCGGTCGGCGGGGAGGCGCACCTGGTCGAGGAGCTGCGCTGCCGCGACGGCGGCGAGTTCCAGCTCGCCTACCGCGACGGCCTGCGGCACGTGCGGCGGCTGCTGCCGCTGCGCCCCGGCCACGACGACGACAACATCGCGTTGTCCATCAAGGACTACGGCCGCTTCTCCGGCGTCCGGCCGGGCCCGGCGGAGGACATCGCCCCGGTGGGCGACCAGATCCAGGTCCGGGTGCACGCCGCGGGGCTCAACTTCAAGGACGTGCTCAACGCCCTGGGCATGCTCAAGGAGCACGCCGAGAGCCTGGGGGTCGAGTACCGGCCGCTGCCGCTGGGCTTCGAGTGCTCGGGCACCGTGGTGGCCGCCGGACCCGAGGCGGAGTTCGAGGTCGGCGCCGAGGTGATCGTCAACTACGCCGGGCTGATGCGGCGGCTGGCCACCGTGCCGTCCTCGGCCGCGGTGCGCAGGCCCGGCCGGATCAGCGCGGTCGAGGGCGCGGGCCTGGCCTCGGCCTACGTCACCGCGCACTACGCCCTGCACACCCTGGCCGGGCTCAAGGCAGGCGACCGGGTGCTCATCCACGCCGCGGCGGGCGGGGTCGGCCAGGCCGCGGTGCGCCTGGCGATGGCGGCGGGCGCCCAGGTGTTCGCCACCGCCAGCCCGCACAAGTGGGGCGTGCTGCGCGAGCAGGGCGTCGAGCACCTGATGAACTCCCGGACCCTGGACTTCGCCGACCAGGTCATCGAGGCGACCGGCGGCGCCGGGGTCGACATCATCCTCAACAGCCTCAACAAGGACTTCATCCCCGCCGGGCTGCGGGCGATGGCCCGCGGCGGGCGGTTCGTCGAGCTGGGCAAGGTCGGGGTGTGGACCACCGAGGAGGTGGCCGCCGCCCGGCCCGACGTCCGCTACCACAACTTCGACCTCAGCGAGCTGCCCGAGGACGAGGTGGTCGCGCTCACCAAGCGCATCCTGACCGAGGTCACCGCGCGGATCGCCGACGGCGGGCTGGAGCCGATCACCACCACGCGGTACTCCCTCGACGAGGTCGAGGAGGCCTTCGGCGTTCTCAGTCGGGGCGCCAACGTCGGCAAGCTGGTCATCGGGTTCACCGACGACGAGGCCGCCGAGCCACGCCCCGTGCCGGTGCGCCCCGACCGCACCTACCTGGTCACCGGCGGCCTCGGCGCGCTGGGCCTGCTCACCGCCCGCAAGCTCGTCGACCTGGGAGCCAGGCACCTGGTGCTCGTGGGCAGGCAGGGCGTCCCCCGCCCCGACACCGCGCACCTGCTCGACCGCCTGGGCGCCGCGGAGGTCACCGTCTGCCGCGGCGACGTCGGCGACAGCGCGGACCTGCGCCGCATCGGCGCCGTCCTGGCCGGGCTCCCTCACCCGCTCGGCGGCATCGTGCACGCCGCGGGCGGGCTGGCCGACGCGCCGGTGTCGGCGCAGACCTGGGAGAGCGTCGAGGCGGTCTTCCAGTCCAAAGTGTACGGCTCGTGGCTGCTGCACGAGTTCGCCGAGAACAGCCCGGAGCTGGACTTCTTCCTGCTCTACTCCTCGGCGGCCTCGGTCATCGGCAACGCGGGGCAGGCCAACTACGCCGCGGCGAACGCCTTCCTCGACCAGTTGGCCCACCGCAGGGTCCGCGCGGGCAAACCCGGCCTCTCGCTCAACTGGGGCCCGGTCGCCCAGGTCGGCATGTCCGCCCGGCTCGGCGACCAGCACGCCAAGGCGTTCGAGAACAGCGGGGTGGCCTTCTTCAGCCCCGCCAAGGCCATGCGCGCGCTGGAGTCGCTGCTCGGCGGGCCCAGCGCGCAGGCCGCCGTGGGCGAGTGCGACTGGGGCCGGTTCGTCTCGATCAAGCCGATCACCAACGCGCTCTACCAGGAGCTGACCCGCGACACCGGCGCCGCCGCGGCGGGCATCGACCTCGACGCCCTGCGCTCGGCCCCCGACGCCGAGCGGCTCGCGGCGATCGACCGGTTCATCAGGGCGAAGGTGGCCGACGTGCTGCACTTCAGCGACGTCGACGACATCGACTCGCGGGCCCGGTTCGCGCAGATCGGCCTGGACTCGCTGGTCGCGGTCGAGCTGAAGAACGCCCTGGAGGTCGCCTTCGGGATTCCGCTGCCCGCGACCGTCGCCTTCGACCACCCGACCGCCCACGACCTGGCCGGGTTCATCGACGGCCAGATCACCGTCGCCGCCTAGGCCGTGCTTCAGATGTGGAGCACGGCATAGCCGCGCCAGTCCGGCCGCAGGCGGCACGCCGGATACGCCCGAAACAACACCGGTATGAGGACGATCCGTCCGCACCGCCAGCGGCCGGACTGATCACGGCTCTCCCGCACACCACATCTGAAACACGACCTAGGGAGGACAGCGCCATGCCGCCGACCGTCGGAACCCGCTGGCTCCAACCGGCCGACGTCTCCGCAGAGGCAGGTCTGCGCCTGCTGCTGTTCCCGCCAGCCGGGGCGGGCGGGACGATCTTCCGGGACTGGCCGGGCCTGCTCCCCCGCGACGTCGCCGCCCAGGTGGTCACCCTCCCCGGACGCCTGGACCGGTGGGCGGAGCCCGCGCACACCGACTTCCCCACCCTGGTCGCCGAGCTGTGGGCGGAGCTGGAGCCGGAGCTGGACGAGCGGCCGTACGCGTTCTTCGGCCACAGCATGGGCGCGATGCTCGCCTACGCCCTGACCCAGGCCATCGAGGACGACGGCGGCGACGGCCCGGTGCTGCTCGCGGCCTCGGCGTGGGCGCCCGTCGGGTTCGCCACGCCGACCGTGGAGCACGCCCGCCAGCCCGACTCCGGCCTGGTCGAGTGGCTGCGGGCCACCGGCTCGCTGCCCGAGGAGGTCACCGCCGACCCGGCCGCCCTGGCCATGGTGCTGCCCGCGCTGCGGGCGGACCTGGAGCTGTGCGCGGGCCACACCGACACCGGGGCGCGGGTCACCTGCCCGGTGGTCACCTACAGCGGCCGGTCAGACCCGCTGCTGGCCCCGGGCGCGATGGGCTCGTGGGCAGCCCGTACCGCCGAACACCTCGGCCACCGGGAGTTCCCCGGCCACCACTTCTACCTGACCGACCACGCCCTCACGGTGGTCACCGACCTGGTGGGCGCCCTGCGCGGAGCGCAACGATGATCAGCACACCCTGCGAGAACGGGCCTGGGGCCTGTCCTCAAACCCCGATCCCGACTCTCACCGACCAGGGTCTGAGGACAGGCCCTGGCGCCCACAACCCGAGGAGCCCGCGATGACCGACCTGACCGACCACCCGGAGTACGGCGTGGTGGCCACCCTCCCGGTTCACTTCGGTGACCTCGACGCGATGGGGCAGCTGCACAACGCCCGCTACATCAACCTGATCGAGCAGGCGGGCGAGGCCGTGCTGGCGGGTGTCGGCCTCACCTTCAGCCACGGCAAGGTCACCCATCCCGACATGTTCGCCGCCATCCGCGAGCTGCACATCGCCTACCACTACCCGGTGCGGTCCACCGGTCCGGTCGCCGTGCACCTGTGGATCGAGGCACTGGGCACCTCCAGCCTCCGCTGGGGGTTCCGCGTGCAGTCCACCGACGGCTCGGTGACCCACGCCGAGGGGCACCGCACCGTCGTCAAGGTGGACCCCAGCACGGGACGCTCGGCGCCGTGGTCCGAGGAGACCCGCGCGGCGACGACCAGGCTCATGCGCACCGAGCAGGCGACGAACCCGGTCTGAGCCCACCGCCCGGCGCACGCGGTGGGGGCACCATCCCAGGTGGACCCCACCGCCGCCGGGGCGGCGACCGCCCAATGACCACCCACTGGTCATCCACAGTGGACACTGGGATCACCTTTTGGCGGCGCCGCGCCGCTCACATCGTGACGCAGACGACCCGGCCGGTGGCGGACCAGTGCCCGGCGTAGCCGTCGTCGTCCTCCCGCGCGCCCAGCTCGTACCAGTTGGTGCCCGCGGAGTACGGCCCGGCCAGCACCTGCCCGGCCGGGGAGCCGCTGCCGGAGCCGACGAGCGACCAGCCCGCGGAGAGCCGCCGCTGGTCGGGATCGCACACCAGCACCAGGGACTTGTCCGAGGAGTCGGCTGCCGAGACCGCGGTGCGCAGGTGCAGGCCCGGCAGAGGGTCGGCGCACACCGCGTACGTGGTGAGCCGCCAGGTGTCGGCGAACCCGTCCTGGTCCTCCATGCCGGTCACCGCCACCTGGCCGAGGTCGGCGGCCTGCGCCACCTGGTTGAGGAACACCTCGCCGTCGCTGCCCGCCAGGCTCCAGCCCGCGGTGAGCAGGCGCTTGCCCGCCGGGCACGCGGCGGTGACCTGCTTGTTGAGCGAGGTGGACTCGGAGGAGGCGCTGACGACGACGTGCCCGGGGACCGGCAGCGCGCAGACCGCCTGCACGGTCAGCTGCCACTGCTCGGCGGTCCCGTCCTGGTCCTCGCGGGCGACCGCGATCGCCGACGTCGCGTTGGGGATCAGCGCGGTGACCACCACGTCGCGCACGCCGCCCACGACGAACGCGAACGCCCCCAGCAGCCGCTTGCCCGACGGGCACCCCGCGGCGGCGATCCGGGTCGTCTCCGAACCGGGCGCGGCGGGGGCCGACCAGACCAGCTCGTGGCCGGGGATGGCGGCGGCAGCGGGCGCGGCGACCCCGAGGACGCAGGTGGAGGTCAGCAGGATGGTGCAGAGCAAACGCGGTACGGACACGGGGCCGCCTCATCGCTGTCGGGATCTACACAGCCAGGGACGTCTCAGCGGTCTCGCGGTTGCTGTTCGGCACCGGAGCAAATTCCCCGTTATCTTGATAAAAGATAGCGGATAGAACAGTAATGGTTGTTGACCTTTTGGAGCCGCGGGAATTCAGTCGATCGCATCTGGGGAACCCCGGCGCGCCCGTGGGGTCAGTACTGGACGGCCTTGGGCTTGTGGGACGCGGCGACCGTCCTCGATGTGCCGCGGGGGAAGACGACGCGGTCGGGGACGCCGTCGGAGGTGTAGCGGGCGGCGGGCTGGGCGGCGAGCTTGTCCAGCCAGACCGCCGAGCCGAAGGCGGCCTCCTCCCCCGTCCGGCCCTGGGAGCGGATGCGGGGGATGTGGAGGGGGTCGAAGTCGGCCGAGTACGGCGACGGGGCAGGGTTGGCGCCGACCTCCAGGGCGCCGATGTAGGTGTAGGCCGTGCCGTCGGCGCTGCCCTTGACGGCCATGCCCTCCTGGTCCGGGTAGATGCCGAAGGGCAGCGAGATGGTGCGGGGCTTCGTCCCGGGGACGGCCTCGCGGATGGCCGCGTCGCCGCGGGCGATGTCCCGCTGGGCGCCCGCGGCGGAGGCCTGGCCCAGGTTGGAGTGGGTCAGGGTGTGGTTGCCGACCTCCATGTCGTGGTCGACCAGCCACTTCAGCGCCCGCTTGCCGCCGGGGTCGGCGAAGGGGTCGCCGTTGACGTAGAAGCTGGCGACCGGGCGGAAGGCGGGGTGGTCGCGGGCGACGTCGAGCAGGATTCGCACCGCCGTGCCCGGCGCGGGCTCGCCGCCGGGGGTGAGCGCGAACTGCGTCGGGTCGCCGTCGTCGAAGGTGAGGACGACCGGGTGGGTGCCAGCGGGGATGTCGATGTCGCCCGTGGCGTACTCGGCGGTGGTGATCGGGACGTACTTCTCGCGGGCGAGGCGCACCAGTTCGGCCTTGAAGTCGGCGGGGGTGCGGTCGTAGACGCTGGCGGGCTTGTGGACGAGGCGGTGGTACATCAGCACCGGGATGTCGCCCAGCTCGTTCGCCGCGTGCGCGGCGGGGTCCGGTGGCGGGCTCGTCGTGGGAGCCTGCGGCGGCGGTGGCGGCGCGCTCGCGGCCGGGGGCGCCGCCGGGGCGACCCCGCACGCGCTCACCAGGACAACCAGGGCGCCAAGTGCGGCGATACGCGGACCAGTCACGCCTCCACCGTCGGTCGAGACCCTCGGGACGCGCAACGGAGGGACACGAACGTGTGCGATGTGGTTCACAGGTCCCATTCTGGATACGTCCCCACGGAATGGCATCTGCTCGGGAGGTCCGGGAATGGGTTCAGGCAAGAAGGGCGGCCGCGTCGCCGTGGTCGTGGGAGCGGTGGTGCTGGTGGCGCTCGCCGTCGTCACCCCGCTGACCATTCGCGCGCTGTCGTCGAAGCCCGTGGTGATGGGCTTGGCGGACGGCGCGGTGGTGTCCGCCGACGGCGTGCGGGACCTCGCGGTCACCGTGCCGGAGGGCACCGACCCGCACGAGGTGCGGCTGCTCCTCGATGGCAGGCCCGTGGCGGCCACGGTGGACGGCGACCGCGTGCTGCTCACCGACGAGGTCGCCGAGGGCGAGCACACGCTGACCGCGCGGGTGCCCGACTCGGTCCCCCTGCTCCCCGACGAGGACATGAGCAGGACCTTCACCGTCGACCGCACGCCGCCCGCGCTGTCGGTGAGCGCCGAGGTGGTGACCGACCTGCGCAAGCCGGTCGAGGTGACGGGCAGCGCGGAGGGCGCCGCCGAGCTCACCGTCGACGGCAAGGCGGTGCCGCTCGGCCCCGATGGCGCGTTCGCCGTCACCCTGCCCACGGCGGCCACCGCCAAGGTCGCCGCCCGCGACACCGCGGGCAACGCCGTCGAGCAGGACTTCACGGTGCCGACGCGCCACCCCGGCATGCGCGCGGTGCACATGTCCGCGGCCGGGTGGGCGTCCAAGGCGCTGCGCGAGCCGGTGCTGCGGCTGATCGAGGACGGGCGCATCGACACCGTCCAGCTCGACATCAAGGACGAGAGCGGCGAGGTCGGCTACGACTCGCGGGTCCCCCTGGCCAGGGAGATCGGCGCGACCAAGGGCTACTACGACGCCAAGGCGGTCGTGGACGAGCTGCACGGCATGGGGGTGCGGGTGGTCGGGCGCCTCGTGGCCTTCCGCGACCCGATCCTGGGCCGCGCGTCCTGGGAGTCGGGCAAGGCCGACCGGGTCATCCAGAACGCCGGGGGCGGCGCCTGGTCCAGCGGGTACGGCCAGTTCTCCTTCACCAACTTCGCCCACCCCGCTGTCATCGCCTACAACATCGACCTGGCCGAGGAAGCGGCCCGCCTGGGCTTCGACGACATCCTGTACGACTACATCCGCAGGCCCGAGGGCGCGCTGGGCCGGATGAAGCTCCCCGGCCTCAAGGGCACGCCCGAGCAGGCGATCGTCGACTTCGTGGCGAAGAGCCGCGCGGCGGTGCGCCCGCACGGGGCGTTCGTGGGGGTGTCGGTGTTCGGCATCGCCGCCACCCGGCCGGGCCCGGTCGCCCAGGACATCCCGGCCATCGCCAAGCACGCCGACTACATCGCCCCGATGGTCTACCCGTCGCACTGGGGCCCCGGGGAGTACGGCGTCGCCGACCCGGTGAACCAGCCCTACGAGATCACCGGCCGCTCGGTGGGCGACTTCGTCAAGAAGGTCAAGGGCTCCAACAGCGTGGTGATCCCGTGGCTGCAGGCGTTCAGCCTGGGCAGCACCTACGGTCCCGCGGAGATCCGGGCGCAGATCGAGGCGTCGAAGTCAGTGGGCGCGCCGTCGTTCCTGCTCTGGGACCCGGCCTGCCGCTACGACCCCGCCGCCCTGGCGCCGAAGCCCTGACGCTGCTCGGGCGTTCGCGTCCGGTCGGCGGGGGAACCGCCGACCGGGCGGTTGTCAGTTGGAGAAGCCGGGGTCGGCCGAGCGCGCGGAAGGCGCCCGGCCCTTCGGCTCCTCCCACTCCTCGTGGCGCCCCAGCGCGGTGATGTCGAGCAGGCGGTAGGCGTGCATCATCACCTCGACGCCGCGGCCGTAGGTGGAGTAGGTGTGGAAGACCTCGTCGCCGTCGCGCAGGAAGGCGCTGACCCCGGGCTGCTCGCCGACGTGGTCGACCAGCCAGTCCTGCCCGGCGGCGGCCAGCTCCTCGGCGTCGCGGAAGTTGTGGTTGTTGGGCGTGACGGCCGGGTCCAGCGAGACGTGGAAGTCGTAGTTGAAGTCGCTGTCGTGCGAGGAGTACCAGGGGAAGGTCCAGCCGCGGGTCTGGCGGTAGGCGGCCAGCTTGGGGTACGGCGCGCGGGAGACGGCGGCGAACGCGGTGTCGCGCGTGGCCAGGTGGGCGCGGGCGCCCGCGCTGAGGTCGTCGGCCATCGCGGTGCAGCTGGAGCAGCCCTGGTCCCAGGACGGGTCGAACATGAAGTGCTGCAGCACCAGCTGGGTCCGCCCGTCGAACAGGTCGGCGAGCCCGACCTCGCCGTCCGGGCCCGCGAACCGGTAGTCCTTCGCCACCCGCGCCATCGGCAGCCGCCGCCGGTCGGCGTTGAGCCCGTCCAGGGCCCGGGTCAGTGCCTTCTCCTTGGCCAGCAGTTCCCGGCGGGCGGCGAGCCACTCGTCCCGGGTGACGACCTGCGGTCGGTCCATGATGTCCTCCAGAGGTTTCTACTTGCGTGATGCAAGCAGCCTAGGAGGCAGGCTTGCATGACACAAGTAAAAAGCGGACCATCGATGCGTGCTTGGTCGGATGTACGAACGTGAGAACTGCTCAGCGGCACGCGCGCTGGAACTCGTCGGCGAGCGCTGGAGCCTGCTGGTGATCCGCAACGCGGTGTTCGCGGGCATGACCCGGTTCTCCGACTTCGAGCGCAGGCTGGGGATCGCGCCGAACATCCTGGCCAAGCGCCTGGACGGGTTCGTGTCCGACGGGCTGATGGAGCGGCGCGACGACCGCGAGTACGTGCTCACCGAGAAGGGCCGCGAACTCGGCACGGTGATCGTCGCGCTGACCGAGTGGGGCGACCGGTGGGCCGCCCCGCAGGGCCCGCCGATCCTGTTCGAGCACGAGGACTGCGGCGGTCCGGTCCACGTGCACGCCCGGTGTGACGACTGTGGCCGCCAGCCCGCCGCGGCCGACGTGGTCGCCGTCGCCGGTCCGGGGGCGGACCCGCGGCGCATGCCGTCCCGTCAGCCTCGGCGGCCGCGCGGGGTCACCAGCCCGGACTCGTAGGCGAGGACCACGAGCTGGGCGCGGTCGCGGGCGTGGAGCTTGGCCATGGCCCGGTTGACGTGGGTCTTGGCGGTCAGCGGGCTGATCACCATGCGCTCGGCGACCTGGTCGTTGGACAGGCCGTGGGCCACCAGCGCGACGGCCTCGCGTTCGCGGGTGGTCAGTCCTGCCAGGCCCGCGTCGGCCGCCAGGGGGCGCGGCTCGGTGACGTAGCGGTCGATCAGCCTGCGGGTGATCGACGGTGCGAGCAGCGCGTCCCCGCGCGCGGCGACCCGGATGGCGTGGAGGAAGTCCTCGGGCTCGATGTCCTTGACGAGGAACCCGGCGGCGCCCGCGCGTAGCGCGGTGAAGACGTATTCGTCCAAGCCGTAGTTGGTCAGGATGACGACGTGCACGCAAGCCAGGGCCGGGTCGGCGGCGATGCGCCGGGTCGCCTCGATGCCGTCCATGACCGGCATCTGGATGTCGATGAGCGCGATGTCCGGCAGGTGTTCCCTGACGAGCGCGAGGCCCGCCTGGCCGTCGGCGGCCTCGGCCACCACCTCGATGTCGGGCTCGACGTCGATGAGCGCGCGGAACCCGCCGCGGAGCAGTGGCTGGTCGTCCACCAGCACGACGCGGATCACGGCGTCCGGTCCACGGGGAGTTCGGCGTGGACGGTGAAGCCGCCCCCGCCGCGCGGCTCCGCGCGCAGGCGGCCACCGAGGGCGGTGACCCGCTCGCGCATCCCGAGCAGCCCGACGCCGGGCGCCGCGGCGGTGTCCGGCGTGGCCAGGCCGTCGTCGTCCACCCGGATGGCGAGGGCGCCGGGTCGGTAGTCGATCCGGACCGACGCCGTGGCGGCCGAGGCGTGGCGGGCGATGTTGGTGAGCGACTCCTGGACGATGCGGTAGGCCGTGCGGTCCACCGCGGCGGGCACGTCGTGGCGCTGCCCGTCGATGGTCAGCGTGGCGTCCAGCCCGGTGGCGCGGGCCCGTTCGACCAGGTCCGGGACGTGGGCGAGGCCGGGCCGCGGGGTCGTGCCGTCATCGCGCAGTGCCTCCAGGGTGGCCCGCAGCTCCCTGGCCGCCTCCCGGCCCGCCTCCTCGATCGCCAGCAGGGCCTCCGGCACCCGCTCACCGCGCTTGCGGGCGAGGTGGACGGCGACCCCGGCCTGCACCGTGATGATCGAGATTTGGTGGGTGAGGGAATCGTGCAGCTCCCGCGCGATGTGCAGGCGCTCCTCGTCGGCGCGGCGCCGCGCGGTCTCCTCCCGGGTGCGCTCGGCCTCGTCCGCGCGCCGCTCGGCCTGCCGCAGCGCCTCCCCGGCGGCCCCGGCGGCGACCAGCCAGGCCAGCTCCAGCGCGCCCCGCGCCCGGGTGAACGCCTCCCCCACCGGCATGTCCTGCGCCAGGACGAAAGCCGCGAGCGGGAGGGCGGCCAGCATCAGCGCCGCCGCCACGACCGTGACGCCGCGGTGCCCCGCCCGCACCGCGAAGTACACGGCGAACAGGAACGCGACGGCGGGCACGTCGAAACCACTCGCCTGATAGCCCACCGCGCACACCCCGGTGACAGCCAGGACGGCAACCGGAGCCCGCCGACGCGCGGCCAGCGCCAGGCCACCCGCCGCCAAGAGCGCGCAGCCGAGCAGGTCGACCTCCTGGTCCCCCGACAGCCCGACGACCACCAGCGTCGCCGCCACACCACCGGCGATCGCCCAATCCCTGACCCCGGCGGGAAAGCCGGACCACCCTGCGCCCATGCGCGCACCGTAGCCGGATACCGCCACGGGCGACTCCTCCCCACAGACGAGCCGCCCACTACCGCCCCCGCGGTACCGACCCCGCTCCCTGCCACGCCCGCGGTAACCGAGCACCCCTCCCGCGGCAGCGCGAATCGCCTCCGCAGGCACGACGACCGCCGCCACGTCCGAGGACATGATCCACCTCGGCACACGAGATGAGGAGAAACATGGATATATCCCCACGCTCCCTACCAGTCCGACTGGCCCTGGTCGCCGCGGCCACCCTGATCGGCCTTCTCGGACTCGCCGCGCCGGCGACCGCGCACATCGCCGAAACCCGGACCCCCCAGTCGGTCGAGACAGGATCGCTGCCGACAGACACCGACCAGCAACCCGGCCGCCTCGGCGCCACCGTGGCAGACGTGGTGGGCCTGATCGGCGTGGTCATCGGAGGCTTCGCCGTCGCCCGCTCCACCGGCCGCGTCCGCACCGGCAACGCCCGAACCGCGGCCATCACAGCCGCCCTGGCAGCCCTGACCGCGATAGCCCTGGGCGCCCTACACCTGACCCGCTCCACCGGCGGCTTCGGCACCGGCAACGGACGGGCCGGAGCCATCGTCGCCATCCTCCTGGGCCTGACCGCCCTCGTCCTCGCCTGGCTCGCCTCGGCCCGCTCCCGCCGCACCGGCCATGACGCTGTGACGGATCGCGCTTGACCCGAGCCCGTCTCACTCCCCGGCGAGGCTGTTCCTGGATCGGGGAGGCGGGTAGTTTTCGGGCGTCGGGGTGTCAGGCATGGGGGGCACATGCGATTTCTCTTTCGCCCACCCGCCACCGAGGCGGGCGGGTTGCTGGCGCTGCCGTGGGCGCGGCCGTTGGAGGAGTGGGACGAGCGGCTGCTGCTGACCGTGTCCCAGCGGGGCATCTCCCGGCACGTGGTGCGGTTCGTGGCCAGTGAGGGGCAGGTGTACGCGCTCAAGGAGATCGCGGAGTCGCTGGCGCGGCATGAGTACGCCGTGCTCAGCGACCTGGAGGGGGAGGGGATGCCCGCGGTGTTGGTGCTCGGGCTGTGCGTCGACCGGCCCGAGGACCAGCAGGCCATCCTGGTCACCCGCTACCTCGACCACTCGATGTCCTACCGCTACCTGTTCTCCAACCCGCGCGGCGAGCACTCGGCCGACCGCCTGGTGGACACCCTGGTCGAGCTGCTGGTCAGGCTGCACCTGTCCGGCACCTTCTGGGGTGACTGCTCGCTGTCGAACACCCTGTTCCGCCTGGACGCGGGCAAGCTGGCCGCCTACCTGGTCGACGCCGAGACCGTCGAGCGGCACCCGGTGCTGTCGCCGGGCCAGCGCACCTACGACGTCGACCTGGCGCGCGAGCGCATCGGCGGGGAGCTGCTCGACCTGGAGACCGGGGGCCTGCTGCCACCGGACATCGACCCCGTCGAGGTGGCCGACAGCGTGCCCCGCCGCTACGCCGCGCTGTGGGAGGAGGTGACCCGCGAGGAGTTCTTCCGGCTCGACGAGCAGCGCTACCGGGTCGCCGAGCGCCTGCGCAGGCTCAACGACCTGGGCTTCGACGTCGGCGAGGTCGAGCTGGTCACCTCCGACAGCGGCGCCCGGCTCCGCGTCGACATCAGGGTCGCCGAGATCGGCCAGCACCGCCGCGAGCTGTTCAAGCTCACCGGCCTGGAGGCCCAGGAGAACCAGGCCCGCCGCCTGCTCAACGACCTGCGCTCCTTCCGCGCCTACCTCGAGCAGCGCGACGGCGCGCCGGTCCCGGAGACCACCGCGGGCCACCTCTGGCGCAACGAGGTCTACGACCCGGTCGTCACCGCCGTCCCACCCGACCTGCTCGGCGTCCTGGCGCCCGCGGAGCTCTTCCACGAGGTCCTGGTCCACCGCTGGTACCTCTCCGAGCACGCGGGCCGCGACGTCGGCACCACCGCGGCCCTGCACTCCTACCTCGCCACCGTCCTGCCGGACCGGGACAGTCCGGCCGGGGAGGACGAGGCCGCGGCCGCCGAGATCGACTGGCCCCCTGACGACGAGGGCTTCTGAGACGGGAACAGCCGCCTCCTGGATCGGGAGGCGGCTGTTCCCGTCCGCGCGGGACTACGCCTCGGTGCGCACGATCGCCACCGGGCAGGTCGCGTGGTGCAGCACGGCCTGGCTCACCGAGCCCAGGAGCAGGCCGCGGAAGCCACCGGCCCCGCGCGACCCGACCACCAGCATGGCCGCGCCCGCGGCGAGGTCGGTGAGCGTGCGGGCAGGGTGCCCGACGACCACATCGCGGCGGACGGGCACCTCCGGGTACTTCTCCGCCCAGCCCGCCATGGCCTCGGCCAGGGCGCGGGCGGTCCTCGCGTCGTCGGCAGGCAGCTCACCCGCGGGCAGGCCCACCGGCGCGACACTCACCGCGAGCAGCCCGGTGCCCAGGCGCCGGGCCTCGCCGAAGGCGAAGGCGATGGCGTCGGCAGAGTGCGCGGAGCCGTCCACGCCGACCACCACGTCACCGCGGGCCGTCCGCTCCCCGGGTCCGCCGCCGTGGACCACGACGACCGGCACGCAGGCGTGCGCGGCGACCTGGACGGCGCTGGAGCCGACCAGCAGCCCGCTGAACCCGCCGAGACCACGGGAGCCGAGCACCACCAGCGCGGCGGAGCGGCTCGCGCGCAGCAACAGCGGAACAGGCGTCCCCTCGGGCAACTCGCTGGTGACCTCGATCGCGGGCGCTGTCTTTTTCGGCGCGGTCAACGGCGTCGGCGAGGAGTCGCCGGGCCTCGCCGCGCAGGCCGCTGTCCGAGTCCCCATGGCTGGCCGGGCCGACCGCGACACGCAGCAGCGGCCAGACGAACGCGTGCACGATGCTCAGCCCGCTCCCCCGCGCCTCGGCCGACCGCGCCGCCCACTCCACCGCGACAAGACTCGATTCCGAACCGTCAACCCCGACGACAACCGGGGCGGCATTGACCGACATCAGTTCTCCTTGCTTGGTGTCTTCCAGGATCGCGAGGAGAAACCGGCACGACAGCTCCGGAGAGCGCGGGGACCTCACTCACCCTCGGTGGGCGGTCGTCCCCTTTCCGGCCTGCACGGCCTGAGCAGAAGTCCCAGGCGGCTCCTCACGACGGCGTCACCGTTGAAGGCCCGGTCGAGGTGCGCACCCGCATCCCCCAGGGTAGCCCTGCGAACACGTCACCGAGGAGCGCTGGGAAGTCAGCCTCCCCCGCTGCCCTCCGGCACGCTGTCGGGGGCGATGGCGCCGGAGTCCGGACCCGCGGGCAGGTAGACGTGGACGTGGCCGTTGCCCGCCTCGACGTTGATCACGTCGAGTTGGAGCGCGGCCGCCGACCAGGTGCGCAGGGCCAGGGTGCGCTGCTCCCCCGCCAGGGCGAGGAGGCGGCCCTTGAGCGGCTCCGGCGCAGCGGCCGCCGCATCGAAGGCGTCCACCGCCGCCGCCAGTTGCTCGACAGAGGTGCGCATCGCGGTGCGGGCGACGTTGACCCCGTTGCCCGCCGACGGCGTCTCCGCGTACCGCTCGGCCTCCGCGGACACCACCTCCCGCCACCCCCGCACCACCCCGGCGGACGCCTGCTTCACGTCCCCGTCGCCGATCGGGGCGACCTCGGACATGGCCGCCAGCACGGGCGCCAGCCGGTCCCGGGTGCCCGTGGCCAACTCGGTCAGCACCCCGACCTGGACCAGGTCGGCCCGCTCCTGCTCCTGCTGGAGTTCGGCGGTGCGCCGCTCGATCGCGTCGGCGCCGCCCAGTGGCGAGACGATCAGGAACGCGGCGGCGAAACCGATCACGAACGCGGTGACCAGACCTGTCGCCTGGACCCACCCGACCCGCCGCGAACCCGCCGATGGGCGCACCGGCTTCCCCGTCCGCGCCCGAACCGCCTGCTTGGACCTGGCCATGCCGTTCCTCCTCGCAGCCCGAGGTCGACGGTAACCAGGACATACGACCAGGTCAACACAAAGTTCGACGAGCAGTGACATACTTATGTACATCACCCGCCATAACTGGTTGCGGGTTTTTCAGCGATACAGCCTGTGGTCAATCGAGGTGGATCACCACACTTTCGAGGCGGACGTCGAACCCGAATCGCGGCTGCCCGCCGGAGCGCCGCCTCAGTAGTGTTCGCCCACCGAGAGTTGACCGCGCATTCGAGATAAAGGACTTTTCGCGATGTCGGATAACCTCCAGGCGGAGAACATCGACCGGGTTTTCGCGCTTCTCGACATGGACGGCGACGGCGTTGTCAGCGGGGCGGACTTCCAGGCCATGGGCGGCGGGATCGCGCGCGAGTTCGGGCTCGACGCCGACTCCGAGCAGGCCCAGCGCCTGGTGGCGGGGTACGTGGGGGTGTGGGACTACATCCGCGGCGCGGACATCGACGCGGACAGCGAGGTGAGCAGGACCGAATTCCACCAGGCCCACGAGTCCGGCAGGCTGGAGACCGCGACAGTGGTGGAGAAATGGGAGTCCGCCTCCCGCCAGAGTTTCGAGGCGGCCGACCACGATGGTGACGGCTACATCGACGTGGACGGATTCGCGGGCATCCTGCGGGGCGCGGGCGTCTCGGACCCGGAGGTCCCGGCGACCGCGTTCGGGGACATGGACGTCGACGGCGACGGCCGCCTCGACTGGACCGAGCTCTCCGCCCACGTGCGGGGCCTGTTCACCGCGAACGACGAGTCGGTGAAGGGCTCCCGCATGCTCGGCGGCAGCTGAGCGCACCGCCCCACTCGATCAACAGCGCCAGACTTGTCGACGCACCGGCTTCATCAACAGACCGGGTTTGATCAACAGACCGGGTTTGATCAGCAGCACCGGTTGGGCGGTGGGTGGGCCCACCCGCCATGATCTGCGCGTGCCGTCTCACCCAGGAGGGTCCGCATGCGCCGACTGACCACCGCCCTCGCCGCCACCCTGCTCCTGGTGAGCGGGTGCGCCGAGGCCGAGCCGAGCGCGGGTGGCGCTGCCACGACGACAGCCACGACGACAGCCGCCCCGACCCCGACGACCGCGGTCCCCACCACCCCGGCGCCCGGCCCGAGCACCGACACCGGCGCGGTGGTCGCGGGCTCGGTGTACTTCCTGCGCGGGGAGAAGCTCGTGCCCGCGCGGCGCGAGCTCGCCGGGCCCGGCGTCGCGGCGGGCGCGGTGCGCGCCCTGCTCGCGGGCCCGAGCGCGGCCGAGCGGGCGGCGGGCATGTCCAGCACGGTGCCGGAGGGCAGCGGGCTGCGCGGCGTCAACCTGGCGGGTGGCACCGCGACGGTGGACCTCACCGGCCGGTTCTCCTCCGGCGGCGGCTCCCTGTCGATGACGGGCAGGCTCGCCCAGCTGGTGTTCACGCTCACCCAGTTCGACTCCGTGGAGCGGGTGGAGCTGCGGCTCGACGGCAAGCCGGTGCGGGTGTTCGGCGGCGAGGGCATCGTCCTGGACCGCCCGCAGACCCGCGCCGACTACGAGGACCTGGCCCCGCAGGTGCTCGTGGAGTCCCCGGTGCACGGCGCCGCCGTCACGAGCCCGCTTCGCGTGTACGGCAGCGCGAACGTGTTCGAGGCCCAGTTCTCCGTGCGCGTCACCGATGCCGCGGGCACGACGCTGGTCGAGCAGCAGGTGATGGCCACCTCGGGCACCGGCACCCGGGGCACGTTCGACACCACCCTGCGGTTCACCGCCGCCGCCCCCGGCCCCGGCAAGGTCATCGCCTGGTACGACTCGCCCAAGGACGGCAGCGAGGTCGTGGTGAGCGAGACCGCGGTGGCCATCGGCGGCTGAGCCCGCCCCTTCAGAGCGTGGCGACGGCGCGGACCAGGGCCGAGTCGTAGAGGCGGGTGCCGGACGGGACCGTGGCCGAGTCCGGCGGGCGGGGGCCGACCAGGGCGGCGACCTGCGCGGGCAGGCCGATCCAGTGGTCGGTGAGGTCGACGGCCAGCTCGCCGGGCACCGCGCAGGTGAACTCCGCCGGGCCGCCGTACAGCTCGGTGACCGGGAGCAGCGGTGTCCCGCCCGCCTCGCACGAGTCGGGCAGCGTCACCTGGGTGCGCCACGCCGACGGCGACGGGGTGACGCGGAAGCGCACGACGCGCTCGTCGCCCGAGGTGGTGTCCGCGAGCAGGTTGACAGTCGGCGGCGGCAGGGCCATCCGCGGCGCGGGCGCGCGCAGCACCGGGCGCGGCAGCATCGGGTACCGGTCGGACAGGTCCACGCGCTCGGGGGCGGAGCCCAGCGCGGCGGCCGTCCACGGGCTGCTCGCGGGGTCGGGGCTGAGCCAGTGGGCCCCCTCGCCGTCGGCCAGGTAGACCAGGGAGTCCGGGCGGGGGGACTCGCGGCTGAACCCGACGCCCGCGACCCCGGAGACGAGCAGTCCCACGGCGCACACCACCGCGGCCAGCACGGTGATCGTCTGCCGGGGTACCTCGGCCAGCACCGGCACCAGCAGCACCCCCGCCAGCAGCGCGAACGCGATGCCCACCGCGACCAGCGGCATCCCGAGCGCGACGAGCATCGTGCCCACCAGCGGTGTGTAGATGGCGGCCGCCACCACCGGCCCGACCCCGGCCAGCACCAGCCCGAGCCGGTCCCGCCCGGCCCACCACAGGGCGGGAAGCGCCGCCAGCAGCGGCCACTGGAACAGGAAGCTCGCCCCGGGCATCGCGATCACGGTGACCACCAGCAGCACCGCGGTCAGCAGCAGCGGGGCGGCGACCAGTTCCGCCCGGCGGCGACCGCGCACCAGCCGGACCGCCGCGGCCAGCACGGCGAGGGCCAGCACGCCGAACCCCGCGACGAACCACCCCCGGTTGTACGGCTCGGACAGCGGCAGGAACGCCAGCTCCGGCCGGGCCGCCGCGACGAGCCACCACACGCCGAGGGCGAGCGCGGCGGCCGCGACCAGGGTGCCCACCGACGCCGCCAGCACCGCCGCCGTCCCCCGCGCGCCCGGCCGGGCCCGCACCAGCGCCACCACCAGCCCGGCCACCGTGAGCCCGGCCAGCACGACCGCCAACCACACCGGGTAGTGCACGAGCACGCGGGAGAACAGGTCGAAGTAGACGGCCTCCGACCCGGCGGCCACCTCGGTGTCGGCGAGCGCGCGGGCCAATCCGAGCATGGTCTCGCCGTGGTGCTGCAGGCTGCCCCGGTCGAGGTGGGCCAGGTCGTCGGTCGGGGCGTGGTAGTGGTGGACGCGCTCGATGAACGCGCTGTTGAGCCCCGGCGCGCCCGCGTCGGAGAACACGGTGAAGTCGGTGCTGTTGGGCATTCGCTTGTAGACCTCGACGGCCAGCGAGTTGGCGATGGGCCTGCTGCTCGCCTCGGCGAAGGCGGAGATCAGCGGGGCGCTGCCGGGTCCGGTCTGGAACATCCACACCGGACCGCCGCTGCCGCGCGCCTCGAAGTTCAGCACCGCGCTGATGGCGTCGACCCCGTGGCGCCGGACATAGGCCTCGGCGCCGAGCAGCCCGGCCTCCTCGCCGTCGGTGAACAGGAACAGCACGTCGCCCGCGAGCGGGCCGGACGCGGCGAGCGCCCGGATCGTCTCCAGCATGGCGGCCACCGCGGCGCCGTCGTCGGCCGCGCCCGGCCCGGTGGGCACCGAGTCGTGGTGGGCCACCAGCAACAGCGACTTGGCGCCCGGCTGCCTCCCCGGCAGGCGGGCCAGGACGTTGTGGACGGTCGCGACCCGGCTCACGTCCCGCCACCGCACGACGACCTGGTCGGTCTCCTGGGCGACCTCGGCGCCGAAGCGCTGGGCGGTGTCCACCAGGTACCGCCGCACCCGGGCGTTGTCCGGCGTCCCGATCGGGTGCGGGCGCTGGGCGATCGCCGCCAGGTGCGCTTCGGCGCGCCCCGCCGCGAACTCCGCCGCCGGGGCGTCCGCCAGTGGAGCGGGCGGCCGGAAGGCCAGCACGGCGAGCGTGCCGATGGCGGCCACCACGGCCAGGAGGACGACAGCGAGCACACCGTTGCGCATGGGGCCGATCATGTCGTGTCGGCACGACGGTGTCACCGCTCCCCCGAGTGCGCGGTCAGGCCGGGGAAAGCCGCCTCACAGCTCCGGCAGTCGCGGGGACAGGACCCAGTCGCGCAGCAGGGCGCCGACGTCGCCGTGGCGGGCGCAGTGGGCGAGGAAGCCGTCGGTGTCGACCAAGCCGTGGCGGCGGGTGGCGACCCAGTCGGTGACGAGGGTGGTGAAGGCCGGGTCGCCGAGGTGGCGGCGCAGGGCGTGGAGGGTGAGGGCGCCGCGGAGGTAGACGCGGTCGTCGAACAGGCGGTGGACGCCGGGGTCGGCGAGGACGAGGTCACGGGGGGTGGTGGCGAGGGTGTGGTGGGCGCGGACGGCGTGCCCGTGCGCCGAGTGCCCACCGGAGCGTTCCGACCAGAGCCACTCGGCGTAGGTGGCGAAGCCCTCGTTGAGCCAGATGTGGCGCCAGGCGGCGACGGTGAGGCTGTTGCCGAACCACTGGTGGGCGAGTTCGTGGGCGACCAGGTGCTCGCAGCCGCGGCGGCCGTCGACGTGGTTGGCGCCGAAGACCGACAGCGCCTGGGCCTCGATCGGGACGTCGAGGTCGGCGTCGGCGACGACGACGCTGTAGTCGTCGAAGGGGTAGGGGCCGAACAGGGTGCTGAACTCGGCGATCATCCGCTGCTGGCGGCCGAAGTCGTGGCGGGCGGCGGTGGCCAGGCGGGCGGGCGCGGCCACCAGGATCGGGACCTGGCCGGGCGCGGCTCTCACCGGGCCGGACGCGCGGTCCAGGGCGTAGCGGCCGATCTGGACGCTCACCAGGTACGACGGCGTGGGCTGGGGCAGGTGGTACACCCAGGTCGTCGTGCTGGCCGCGGGCCGGGCCGAGACCAGCGTGCCGGTCGCCACCACCTGGTAGGCCGACGCGGTGGTCACCGCGATGCGGTAGGCCGCCTTGTCCGAGGGGTGGTCGTTGCAGGGGAACCACGACGGCGCGCCCACCGGCTGGGCGGCGACCAGGACGCCGTCCTCCAGGTGGTCCCAGCCGATGTCGCCCCAGCGGCTCCGCACCGGGACCGGGTTGCCCGCGTACCGCACCTCGACGGCGAACCCGGCGGACACCGGCTGCGCGGGGGTCACGGTCAGCTTCCCGCCCTGGTGGGCGTACCGGGCCTGCCTGCCGTCCACGTTCACGCGCGTGACGCGCAGCGGCGATGCCAGGTCGAGGGTGAAGCGGCGCAGCACCCGCGCCGCCACCGCGGTGATCCGGGCGGTGCCGCTCAGCCTGCCGGGGCCGACCCGGTAGTCGAGGACGAGGTCGTACCCGGTGACCCGGTAGCCGCTGTTCCCGTTGTTCGGAAGGTAGTCGTCTACCAGCCCACCCATGCCCACATTCAACAGGACGGCCACGCGGCGATCGGATTGCCCAGCCACCGGGTGGCCTCGGGCACCGACTCACCGCGCATGACCAGCGACGCGGGCCCCACGGTCGCCCGCGCGCCGACCGCGGCGCCGGGCAGCGCGATGCTGTGCGGGCCGAGGGTGGCGCCCGCGCCGACGGTGACCGGCGCCAGCGCCATGATCCGGTCGTGGAACAGGTGGGTCTGCACCACGCAGCCGCGGTTGACGGTGGCGCCCGCGCCGATCCGCACCAGGTCGGCCTCGGGCAGCCAGTACGTCTCCAGCCAGGCGCCCGCGCCGATGCGCGCGCCGAGACCGCGCAGCCACAGCGACAGCAGCGGGGTGCCGTGCGCGACGGGCGCCGCCCAGCGCGCGGCCAGCACCTCCACGAAGGTGTCGGCCAGTTCCGCGCGCCACACGAAAGCGCTCCAGAGCGGTTTGCGGGTCGGCCGGAAGCGCCCGACGAGCAGCCACTTCGCCAGCACCGCCACCGCGGCCGCGGCCACGGCCGCCCCAGCCAGCAGCAGACCGGTCGCCGCGGCGGCCAGCCAGCCGTTCCACAGCCCGGCCAGCGCGGTGTACCCGGCGGCGACGAGGACGGCCAGCGCCACGGACACCATGACCGGCACCAGCCTGCACAGCTCGACCAGCGCCCTGGCCACCACCAGCCGGGCGGGCGGGTCGAAGGTGGTGCTCTCGTCGCCGGTCTCGGCGGTGCGGGGCAGCCGGATCGGCGGCATCCCCAGGTAGGACGTGCCCGCCTTGGCCTTCTTCGGGGTCGAGGACAGCACGCCCACCAGGCCCCGGTTGGGCACCTTGCGGCCCGCGGCGGCCATCCCGGAGTTGCCGAGGAACGCCCGCTTGCCGACCCGCGCGGTGGCGATCCGCAGCCTGCCGCCGCCCAGCTCATAGGAGCCGACCAGGGTGTCGTCGGCGAGGAAGGCGCCGTCGCCGACGGTCGTCAGGCTTGGCAGAGCCAGCACGGTGGAGGCTTCCACCCGCTTGCCGACCCGCATGCCCAGCGCCCGCAGCCACACCGGGGTGGCGAGGCTGGCGTAGAGCGGGAACAGCGCGCCGCGGGCCAGGTCCATCAGCCGCTCGGTCGTCCACGCCTGCCAGGCGACGCGGCTGTGCACGGCGTGCTCGCCGGGGCGCAGGCCGATGGCGAGCAGCCGGACGGAGACCAGCACGAGCAGCGCGTACGCCACCAGGTAGGCGATGGTCGCCAGGGGCACGGCGGTCAGCGCCGCGCCGAGCGCCGAGCCGAGGTCGGCCGTCGCGGCGACGGCGGAGTGCAGCACCAGCAGCGCGGGGACGGCGGCGACCGCGGGCAGCAGGCTGAGCGCGATCGAGGTCAGGCCGTAGCCCGCCACCCAGCGGCGGCGGTGCGGCGGGCGCGGCCCCCTGCGGCTCGCCCTGCCGGTGCGGACGGCGGGTGAGCCGCCCCACCGCTGTCCCGCCGGGACGGTCCCCGTGACGCCGGACCCGGGCGCGACCTCGGCCCGCTTGCCGACACGGGCGTTGGGCAGCAGGGTGCTGCGGGAGCCGACCACCGCGCCCGCGCCGATCCGGATGTCGCCGACGTGCAGCAGGTCCCCGTCGAGCCAGTGGCCGGACAGGTCCACCTCGGGCTCGACCGCCGCGCCCCGGCCCAGCCGCAGCAGCCCGGTGACCGGGGGCGGGGAGTGCAGGTCGACGCCGTCGCCGACGCGGGCGCCGAGCGCGCGGGCGTAGAGGGTGAGCCAGGGGGCGCAGCCGACCCCGGTGACCCCGGTCAGCTCGGCCATCCGCTCGGCGGCCCACAGCCGCAGGTGCGCGCTCCCGCCGCGCGGGTAGGTGCCGGGGCCGACCCCGCGCAGCAGCAGCCGCGCGGTGCCCGCGGCCAGCGCGACCCGTCCGGGCGGCGAGAGGAAGACCAGCCAGCCCACCAGCACCAGCCACCACGGGGTGCTCGGCGCCCACGCGGTGCCCAGCAGGTTGCCCAGCGCCGCCAGCACCACCGCCCAGCGCGCGCCGACCACCGTCAGCAGCGGCACGGCGAGCAGCGTCTGGGTGAGCCGCGCGGACCGGGGGGTGGGAACGACGACGCGGTCGGTCTGCGCGCTCGCCGCGGCCGAGTCGACCAGCGCGGCGAGCGCGGCCAGCGTCGGCCGCTGGTAGAGGTCGGCGACGGCGATCCCGGAGTGGGTCGCCCGGACGCGGGAGACGAACTGGGCCGCGGCCAGGCTGCCGCCGCCGGAGGCGAAGAAGTCGGCGTCCGGGCCGCTCGGGCCGACGCCGAGCAGGTCGGTCCAGATCTCGGCGAGCCACGCCTGGGTGCCGGTGAGGGTCGCCGCGGTCTCGGCCGTGGTCAGCGGCCAGGGCAGCCGGTCCCGGTCGACCTTGCCCGATGTGCGGGTCGGCAGGGTGTCGACCTGGGCGAGCAGGGGCACCAGCGGCGCGGGGAGGGTCTCGGCCAGCCGCACGCGCGCGGCGTCGGCGTCGAAACCGGCCTCGGCGACGAGGTACCCGACGAGGAGCTGGGTGCCAGCGGCGGTCGTGCGGACCGCCGCCGCCGCGCCCGCCACCGCGGGCAGCGCGGTGAGGGCGGCGTCGACCTCGCCCAGCTCGATCCGCCTGCCGTGCAGCTTGACCTGCTCGTCGGCGCGGCCGAGGAAGACCAGGCCCTCGGCGTCGCCCCGGACGAGGTCGCCGCTGCGGTAGGCGCGGTGCCAGCCCAGGGCGGGCAGGGCGGCGAACTTCTCGGCGTCCTTGGCCTGGTCCAGGTAGCGGGCCAGCCCGGCGCCGCCGATGACCAGCTCACCGGAGCCGCCCATCGGCACCGGCTCGCCCTTGGCGTCGACCACGGCCAGCTCCCAGCCCTCCAGCGGCAGGCCGATGCGCACCGGTCCGGTCCCGGTCAGCCGCGCGGCGCAGGCCACCACGGTGGCCTCCGTCGGGCCGTAGGTGTTCCAGACCTCGCGGCCGGGCGCCGCCAGCCGGGCGGCCAGCTCCGGCGGGCACGCCTCGCCGCCGAGGATCAGCAGGCGCACGGCGTCCAGGGACTCCACCGGCCACAGGGCCGCCAGCGTGGGCACCGTCGACACGACGGTGACGCCGCGCTCGACCAGCCACGGCCCCAGGTCGACGCCCGAGCGGACCAGCGAGCGGGGGGCGGCCACCAGGCAGGCGCCGCGCCGCCAGGCCAGCCACATCTCCTCGCAGGAGGCGTCGAAGGCCACCGACAGCCCGGCCAGGACCCGGTCGCCGGGCGCGATCGGGGCCCCGGGCAGGAACAGGTCGGCCTCGGCGTCGACGAACGCCGCCGCCGAGCGGTGGCTCACCGCGACGCCCTTGGGGGTGCCGGTCGACCCGGAGGTGAAGATGATCCAGGCGTCGTCGTCCGGGGTGGGCCGCCCCGCCGCGCCCCCGCCGGGGGCGCGCACCGTCAGCGCGCGGTCCTCGCCGATGACCGCGCAGACCCCGGCCTCGCCGAACACCGTCTCGGCGCGCTCGTCGGGGTCGTCGAAGTCGACCGGCACGTAGGCCGCGCCCGCGGTGAGGACGGCCAGGACCGCGACGTAGAGGTCGGTGGTGCCCGACGGGACCCGCACGCCCACCCGGTCGCCGCGGCCGACCCCGGCCAGCGCCAGCACCTCGGCCAGCCGGTCCACCTCGGCCAGCAGCTCCGCGTAGCCGAGCACGGTGGCGCCGTCGTCAAGCGCGGGCGCCGCGGGGTGGCGCGCGGCGGTGGCGGCGAGGATGTCCACCAGCGTGCGCGGGGGGCTCTCGGGCCCGGAACGGAACACGGCGCGCTGGGCGAGTGCGGGATGGGCGTCAACGGTCATGTGGGCGTACGCAGTCCTCACGTGGGTCCATTAAGCACTGACAAGCAGGTAATACTACCCGCTGTGATCAGGCCCGTCGCCTCAGACTACCCACTCGTGCGAGGGGTCACACCAACCAAACCCTTTTCCCGCAACGAATCTGACATCGACCACCGATATCGGATCACGATATCCCTTTGCTGATCACCTATTGGCCCGGAAACCACCCGGTCGATATCGGCTGACGATATCGTGGGCGGATGGACGTCCTCCGCGAGTTCCACACCGGCGCGCTCCGGCTCCGGGTGCTCCAGCACGCCACCGAGACCCCGGTGCACGGCGCCTGGCTCGCCGAGGCGCTGGCCGCGCGCGGGCACCGGGTCTCCCCCGGCACCCTCTACCCGCTGCTGCACCGGATGCAGGAGGCGGGCCTGCTCAAGTCGACGAGCGTGGTCGAGGCGGGCAGGCGGCTCCGCCGCTACCGCACCACCAAGCGCGGCAGGCGCCTGCTCGCCGACTGCCGCGACGTGGTCGCCGACCTGGCGCGCGACCTCACGCGCGACCCGGCCTGACCTGCTGGTCTACTGACCCTGCCTGCCTGGGGCCCGCGGTCACCGCCGGGCCTCGGCGCTGCCCGAGCGCAGGGTGAGGACGGTGATCTCGCTGGGCGCGAACACCCGGAACGGCGGTCCCCAGAACCCCGCGCCCCTGCTGGTGTAGATCCAGGTGCGCCCACCCGCCTTCGCCAGGCCCTGCAGGTGCGGCTGGTCGGTGCGGACCAGCCAGTGGAACGGCCAGATCTGCCCGCCGTGGGTGTGCCCGGAGACCTGCAGGTCCACCCCGCGGGCGACGGCGTCGGCGACCTGCTTGGGCTGGTGGGCCACCAGGAGCACCGGCAGCTCCTGGCCGGCGCCGAGCAGGGCCGCGGCCAGGTCCTCGCCGTGCCCGTCGACGCCCGCGTGCCGGGCCGTGCGGTCGTCCACCCCGGCCACGACCAGCCGGTCGCCGCCGCGCTCGATGACGGTGTGGGTGTTGTGCAGGTGCGTCCAGCCCAGCTCGGCCATGTGGTCCACCCAGGACGGCGCGCCGCTGTAGTACTCGTGGTTGCCGGTGACGTAGACCTTGGCGTGCTTGGCCCGCAAGGGCCCCATGTGCTCCGACTGCGGGCGCCTGCGCTCGACCGGGCCGTCGGCGATGTCGCCCGCGTGCACCAGGACGTCCGGCTCCAGCGCGGCCACGGCGGCCATCGTCTTCCGCGACCACTCCGCGCGGTCGATGGGGCCGAAGTGGGTGTCGGCCAGGACGACCACCCGCAGGCCGTCCAGGCCCCGGCCCAGCCGCTCCAGCGGCACCTCGGTCCGCCGCACGCGCGGCACCCGCATCGCCTCGTGGTACCCGTACGCCAGAGCGGCCAGCACCACGGCGACCGTGCCCGCCGCCACCGCCCGCGACCGCAGCGGGTCCGCCATCCCACCCAGCGCCAGCACGACCTCCACGAGCGCCCCGACGACCGTCCAGGTGAACACGATCCAGGCCGCGCCCAGCACCGTGTCGCCAACTTTGGCGCCCACGTCCCGGCCCTGGCCGTGCCCGACGGCCATCCCCCACGGCAGCGCGACCGCGCCTGCCAGGAACACCAGGCTGCCCGCGGCGACCAGCCAGCCCGGCCACGCCTGGCCGCCGACGACCAGCTGCCACCACGGCACCCCGAACAGCAGCGCCACCACGACCGCCACCACGGCCCCGAACCGGAGCCGCGGCGAGCGCCGCCGCGGCCGTGCCTTGACTTCTCCAGTGCTCGTCATCGCCACACCTCCCCTAACCGACCGCCGCGCGCGGGGATTCCGAGTGTAGGGATTCCGCCGACAGCGGGCCGTCGCCGTGAAACCGCCGCTCCTGCGCGGGACGTGAGGCCGTGACGCCTTCCTGGGCCTGCCTACTGGGGGCCAGGATCTACTGGGGCCTGTCTACTTGCCGGACTTGCCCTTCTTGGCGGCCTTGGCCGGGAGTTCCGCGGGCTTGCCCTTGCCGGCCTTGGCGGATTTGCCCGAGTTACCCGAATTGCCGGAGTTGCCCGCCGCGGGCGCGCTCTTGGTCTTCTTGGCCGTGGCGACCACCGCCGCGTCCGTGGTCTCGGGGGCCCGCGGGGCGACCTCGAGCACGCGCTCGGTGGTGGGTTTGGCGACCGAGTCCGTGGGCGGCTCGCTCCCGTCGGTGTCCTCGAGTGAGGTGATGGCCGCGGGGCCGGGCACCGCGCTGGTGGGCATCTCGGAGTGCACCGACCCGGCGACCCCCCACACCGTGATCGCCGCCGCGGCGACCAACCCCAAGGCGGCGGCGAGGGGCCGCCTGCGCGCCGGAGCGCCCGCGCGCCCGCCTGCCGAGTCCTTCGCCCCCTTGTCGTCCAGTTCCCTGTCGTCCAGTCCCCCGGCGTCCGACCACGTGGCGTCCGGCCACGCGTCGTCCGCCCACGGGAAGAAGTCCAGCTCCACCCGGGTGTCGGCGGGGGCGGGCACGCGCTCCAGGGCTTCCGCGCACGCGCGGGCGGTGGGGCGGCGCGCCGGGCTCAGGGCGGTCATGAGGGCGAGCAGCCGGACCATGACGGGCGGCAGGTCCGGCGGGATCGCGGGCGGGCGGTGCAGCCGGGCGATCGCGCTCTCCACGTCGCCGCCCTGGTACTCGGGCAGGCCGGTCACGCACTCCAGCAGCACCAGGCCCAGGGCGTAGATGTCGGCGCGGGTGTCCACCACGTCGCCGCGGACCTGCTCGGGGGCCAGGTAGGCGGCGGTGCCGACCATCTGGTTGGACGCGGTGATGTGCTCGGACCCGAGCAGCCGGGCCACCCCGAAGTCCACGAGGTGGGGCCGCCCGCCCGCGTCGAGGAGGATGTTCGAGGGCTTGACGTCCCGGTGCGTCACGCCCTGCTCGTGCACGTAGGCCAGCGCCTCGGCCAGCCTGCCGCCCAGCCGCGCGGTCTCGGCGGGGGACAGCGGCCCCTCGGCGATGCGGTCGCGCAGGGTCCCGCCCTCGATCAGCTCCAGGACGACGTACGGCCGCCGCCCGTTCATCCCCGAGTCGTAGACCTCCACCAGGCCGGGGTGGGAGAGCGTCGCGAGCGTGCGGATCTCGTTGTCGAACCGGCGGAGCTCGACGGTGTCGGGCACCCCGCGGAACGTCTTCACGGCCACCGCCCGGTCCAGCCGGGTGTCCCAGGCGCGGTTGACCCGCGCCGCCCCGCCGGAACCCAGCACCTCGCCCATCAGGTAGCGCCCCGCCAGCAACTCGCCGTCCACGTGACCCACCGCGACACCCCTCCGTAGAAGTACTCGCGCGCATCTACCCGTTCCCACCCGGCCCTAAACCACGCGCGCACGAAGCCGCAGGTCGCGGCGCTGTACGCCAGTGTCCGGATGAGCTGTCCGATAAGTGCCGGTGACACGACCGTACCCACGTTCTCGGTCAAGTGCGCTAGGAGTTAACGAGGGACAACCACAGTGGGAGGACTCATGACGCACGGGCCTGCCTCCGCCTCGATACGACAAGTGGCCGCGGAGCTGGTGCGGCACCCGGTGCCGCGGGGGCCGGGGCGGCTGGTGGCCGCGGGCCTGCACGACGTGGTGGCCGCCGTCCGCAGCGGCGCCACGGGCGGCGAGGTGTCGGAGGTGGGGCTCAAGGAGGCCGCCGTCCTGGCGGTGACCGAGGGGGTCTCCCTGCTGGAGGTGATGACGGCCGCGGAGCGCTGGTGCGCGGCGGCGATCGCGGCGGCGTGGCGCGACGCCGACCCCGACGGGTTCGCGGCGGTGGCGGCGGCGGCGGACGCCGTGGCGAAGGCGCAGGTGCGGGCCTCGCGCACGTTCGCGGCGGCGTGGTTCGCCCACTCCCCCACACCGCCGCACACGGTGGTCGCCTCGGCGTTTTTGAACGCTCAAACCCCCGACCTGCTGGCCTCCGCCGCGCGGGTGCCCCTGCCCAGGGGGCGGTTCCTCCTCACCGCGGCGCCGGTCCGCGGGGATGTCGGGCAGGTGGTGACGGCGATGGGCGCCGACACGACCCTGTGGTGCCTCGACGGGAGCGACCTGGTGGTCATGCTGCCCCTGCCCGACCGCAAGCGGACCGCGGCGCTGGACGCCCTGCGCCGCGTCCTGCACCGCGTGCGGACCCTGCTGCGCGGCTCCGCGGTCGCCGTGGCCGGGCAGGCCGCCCACCCGCGGCGGGCACTGCTGCGATCCCGCGAGCTGCGCCCCCTCGTGGCCGACCTGCCGGGCCTGGTCCACGACGAGGACCTGCTGCTGGTCGACTCCACCGCCGCCGCGGACCCGGTGGCCGCCGACGGCCTGGTCTCACTGCTCGACCCCATCCGGCACCTGCCCGAACTCGTCGACTCGCTGCGGGCGGTGTACGCCGCCGACCTGCACCGCGGCAGCGCCGCGCGGGCCCTGGGCGTGCACCGCCAGACCATCGCGCACCGGATGAACCGGATCACCTCGGCGACCGGCCTCGACCCGCTGTCGACCCGGGGGGTGCTGCTGTTCTCGGTGGCGCTGGCCCTGACCGGGCGCCAGAGCGCGCGGGAGGCGGGGTGAGCCGGGACCTGGCGGACGCGCTCGCCGCGGACCAGAGGGCGATCGTCGCCCGGGTCCTGGCGCGGACCGCGAGAGCCATGCCCAGCCTGGGCGAGGAGGTCTTGCGGGTCGCGGCGCCGATCGTGCGGGCGGCGCTGCGCCCCCTCAACACGCCGCTGGACCCGCTGGTGCGCCCCGCCTGCGCCGAGATCGCCCGGCACTTCGTCCGCGCGGGACTGCCCTCCGACGACCTGCTCCGCACCTGCAAGCGCGCCGCGGGGGTCCTGATGGCCGAGATCTGGAGCCGGGCCGGGGAGGGCGGCTGCGCGCAGGCGCTGGCGCTGGCCGCCCGGGTCGCCGAGGACACCGAGGTGATCGCCGACTTCCTCGCCGAGGGCTACCTGGGCGGGGTCTGGCTGGACGCGGGCGCCGCCCGCAGGCAGGCCGCGGTGCGCGGGCTGCTCCTCGGGAGGCTGCCGCCGGGGACGGCGGAGGCGCCCTGCGGCTACCTGGTGGCACACCTGCGGATCACCCACCCCGCGCTGTACGCGCGGGAGGCCACCCGGATGAACCACCAGGCCCGCAGGCGCGACATCCTCGTCCAGGTGCTCGACCACGAGCAGGCGATGGTGCTGATCCGCCCGCTCAACCGCACGGGCACGACCGCGCGGGCCGAGGCCGAGCGCGCCCTGTCGGCGCTGGTCGAACGCGGGGCGGCGCTCGGCTTCTGCGCGCCGGTCGGCGGGTGCGCCTACGCCGACAGCGCCAAGGCCGTGCCGGACGCGGTGCGCTCGGCCGCCTCGCTGGCGCTGATCACCCGGTCGTCGGCGGTGCACCTGGTGGGCGCGGTGGACCTGCTGCTGGAGAACGCGATGAGCGCCGCCCCCGACGCGGCCGTCCGCCTGCACGAGCGGCTGGCGCCGGTGCTCGCCGAGCCGTCCCTGGTGACCACGCTGCGCGTGTTCTTCGACTCCGACCTCGACCGCACGAGCGCCGCCGCCCGGCTGCACATCCACCGCGCGACCCTGGCCAGCCGCCTGCGCCGCGTGCGCGAGCTGACCGGGGTGGTGCCGACCTCGGTCCTGGGGATCAAGCTGTTCACGGTGGCGCTGGCCCTGGCGGAGACGGTCCGGTGAAGCGCCCGCACCGGGTCACCATCGATCGGGTCGCCGCGGAGTCCCGGGTGTCGCGCCAGACGGTGTCCAACGTGCTCAACTACCCCGAGCGGGTGGCGCCGGACACGCTGCGCCGCGTGCGGCTCGCGATCGAGCGGCTCGGCTACCAGCCCGACCGCAGCGCCCGGACGATGGTGCGCAGGCGCGCGGGCCAGGTGGGCTACTGCCTGAGCCCGAACAGCACCGGGTTCATGGACGACTTCCTGCGCGCGCTGTGCGCCGCGGTGGAGGCGTCGGGCTCGCACCTGCTGCTGTTCACCGCCCCGGAGGGGGAAGCGGGGCTGGCCGTCTACGCCGACCTGATCGCCCAGCGGGCCGTGGACGGCTTCGTCTGCGCCCACGTCGTCGACGACGACCCCCGCCCGGCCTGGCTGCACGAGCGCGGTGTGCCGTTCGCCATGTTCGGCCGCACGTGGTCCAGCGGCCCCCGACCTGGCCCGCAGCCCGGCCCGTGGGTCGACGTCGACGGCGCGGGCGCCGCCGCGGCGCTGGTGGCGGGGCTGCGCGAACTCGGCCACTCGCGGATCGCGTTCCTCGACTGGGCCGGGGCCACCGGCGCGATGCTCGACCGGGGGCGCGGCTGCGCCGAGGCGTGCCGGGCCGCGGGCCTGCCGCCGCCGCTGGCCGTGCGCGCCGAGGAGTACGACTCCGCCTCGGCCGAGCGGGCGGTCCGCGCCGCCCTCGCCGCCGAGGACGCGCCGACCGCGGTGGTCGCGGCCAGCGACATCCTCGCCGTCGGGGCGGTGCACGCCGCCTACGCCGCCGGGCTGCGCGTCGGCGAGGACCTGGCGGTCACGGGGTTCGACGACTCCGTGGTCGCCCCGCTCTGCCCGCCGGGGCTGACCTCGGTCCGCCAGCCGGTCGAGGTGATCACCGCCGCGCTCGTGGAGCGGCTGCGGGACCAGGACGCGGGCGGCCTGCTGGTCCAGGGCGAGGTCGTGGTCCGGCTCAGCGCGCCGATCGCGACGCGCTGAGCCAGAAGGCGTCAGGCGAGTACGCGGTCCCCGTTCAGGACGGCGAGGTACTCGGCCTGGCTGGGCAGCGTGGCCGCCAGGTCGGCCGCCTGCGCCCGGACCTTCGCGAACTCGCGGTGGACGCCCTCCTGGGGCAGCAGGTCCAGCGCGGTGCGGTGCTTGCGGGGCAGGTGGCCGCCGAGGCCGAGCAGCATGACGTTGTAGGAGTAGGGCTCGAACCCGTGGTAGTGCGGGTAGACGGTGGAGGCGTCGGGCAGCATGCCCGACCACAGGTCCATGCGCTCGGCGAGCCCGTCGGGCAGCGGCCGCTCCTTGGTCTCCTGCCAGTAGCGGTTGTCGGTCCGCGCGGCGCAGCGGTAGTGCAGGACGAGGAAGTCGCGCACGCCGTCCAGGCACAGTGCCACGGCCCGGTTGTAGGCATCGACGGAGGAGGAGTCCCAGCTGTGGTCCGGGAAGTGGCGGACCAGCTGCTCGATCCCGTGCTGGATGAAGAAGATGCCGGTGGACTCCAGCGGCTCGACGAACCCGCTGGAGAGCCCGATCGCGACGCAGTTGTTGACCCACGACCGGCGGTTGCGCCCGATGCGCATGCGGATGTGGTTGGCCTCGGCGCCCTCGGCGGCCGGGCCGACGTGCTCGCGCAGCGTCCGCTCGGCCTCCTCCGGCGAGCAGTGCTCCTCGGAGTAGACGTAGCCGGTGCCGATGCGGTGGTACAGGGGGATGTTCCAGATCCAGCCCGCCGCCGACGCCGTCGCCGTGGTGCACGGGCGCATGCCGTCGCGCTCCGGGTCCGACGGCACGCGCAGCGCGACGGCGCGGTCGTTGGGCAGGTGGTCCTGATAGGACTCGAAGGTCTCCCCGAGGGTCTTGTTGATCAGCATGCCGCGGAAGCCGGTGCAGTCGATGAACAGCTCGCCGCCGATGCTGCCGTGCTCGGCGGTGACCAGGCCGGTGATGAACCCGCGCTGGTCCTGCTCGACCTCGACGACGTGGTCGAGGACCCGGCGCACCCCGCGCGCGGTGCCGTAGCCCGCGAGGAACTCGGCGAGCTGGGCGGCGTCGAAGTGGTAGGCGTAGGGGAACTGGGTGCTCTGCCGCTCGGTGATGGTCGGCCGGGTCCGGTCGCCGCCGTCGCGCAGCGCCGACTCGAACAGCTCGCCGTCGAGGAACTTCGGCGCCCGCTTGGCGTCGACCAGGGCGGGCAGGACCATGCACTCCTTGTCGAACGGCTGGGTCCCCATCTTCAGCCACCACTCGGTGAGCGGGAAGCCGTCGACGATGCGGGGCCGCTCGAAGGGGTGGTAGAACACCTCGCCCGGCCCGCGCCAGTTCTCGAAGCGGATGGCGAGCTTGTAGCTGGCGTTGCACGCGGGCATCCACTCGGACTCGGCGAGGCCGAGGTAGTCGAAGAAGTGCCGCACGGTGCTGAAGGTCGCCTCGCCCACGCCGATCGTGGGCACCCTCGGCGACTCCACCACGGTGACCGAGATCCGGTCGCCGAAGGCGGCGGTGAGGTAGGTGGCGGTCATCCACCCCGCCGTCCCACCCCCGAACACCACGACCTCGCGCACGGGCGCCCGCTCAGACTGCATAGGGATCTTCCTCCTCATCACCGAGTGCGGTGGCGATCGCGGCGGTCACCGCGGGCCAGGTTCTCGCGGCCGGGTCGATCAGGTCGAAGTGGTCGGCCCCCGGCAGGTCCACGAGCATCACGTCGTCGCCTGCCGCGACGGCGAGGTCCCGGTAGCGCCTGCTCACCCCGAGGGGCACGCGGTCGTCGTCGGTGCCGTGCACGAGCACGCACCGCCTGCCCAGGGGCAGCAGCCGCGCGGGATCGGCCATCCGGTAGCGGTCGGGGCTGCGCCGGGGGTCGCCGAGCAGCGCTTGGACCGCGCCGTCGCCCAAGCCCAGCGCGCCCGCCATCCGCAGGTCGCAGACGGCGGCCAGCGCGACCACCCCGGCGGGGACGAGCCAGCCCTCGACCGGGCGCGCGGAGTTGTCGGCGACCCGGTGGCGCCCCGCGGCCCAGAGCGCGAGGTGGCCGCCCGCCGAGTGTCCCAAGAGGACGGTCTGGTTGCCGGTCACCGCACCGCGGGTGAGCCGCGGCAGCGCGTCGAGCGCGGCGGCGACATCGGTGAAGGTGCCCGGCCACCCGCCGCCGGGGTTGCCGACCCTGCGGTACTCCACCGCGGCGACGAGGTAGCCCGCCTCGGCGAGGGCGACGCACATCGGCCTGGTGTGGGTCCGGTCGTACGCGGCCCGCCAGAAACCGCCGTGCAGCACCACGACCGTGGCGGTGGGGACGCCGGGGGGCCACCACAGGTCGATGAGGTTCTCGGCCCCCGGGCCGTACCGCTTGGTCTCGTCCGGCGCCCGCACCGTGCTGTCCAGCAGCTCCCGCAGCCCCATCCCGGGCCTCCCTCCGCCTCACTGTGAGGCTGCCCGCTGCCCTGGCCCCGGGCGCAGTTCGGCTGGGCGGGCCTTGGGGGGTACCCGGTCGGGCAGGTCGGGCAGGCCGGTGGCGCCCCTCGGCCACACCGCCGAGAGCAGTGGGCCCGTCAGGGCGGTGGTCACCAGCGCCATCGCGATCAGCGCGGTGAACAGCGCGTCGGTGAGCAGGCCCGCCGACCGGCCGATCTCCAGCACGACGATCTCGGTCAGCCCCCGGCAGTTCATCATCGCCGCCAGCGCGAACGAGTCCCGCCGCGGCAGGCCGAGCATCCTGCCCGCGGCCAGCGTCGCGCCCACCTTCGTGACCAGCGCGAGCGCCACCGCCCCGGCCATCACCGCCCACAGCAGCGGGGCCCCGAGGGCGGCCGGGCTCATCGCCAGCCCCACGGAGGCGAAGAACACCGGCAGCAGCAGCGTCCGCACCAGCCACTCCAGACCGCCCAGGACCTCGGCGACCACCCGCGCGGGCGGGGCGGCCAGACCCGCTGCCAGCGCGCCGATCGCCGCGTGCAGCCCCAACTGGTGCGCGCCCCAGGCGCACAGGAAGGCCAGGGCCAGCAGCGCCACCGCGAGCGGCGCCCGCGCCCGCTCGCCATGCCCGGCGAGCCTGCTCAGCGCCGGGCGCACCACCGCGCGCAGGACCACGACGCCCACCACCGCCGGGCCCACGATGCCCAGCAGGCCTGCGCCGCCGAGCACCACGGCCATCAGGCACCAGGCGGTCGCGTCGCAGACGGCCGCCGAGGACATGCCGAGCACGCCCAGCGGCGTCCGCAGCACCCCGCGCTCCTGCAGCACCCTGGCGAGCACCGGCACCGCGGTGATCCCCATCGTGATGCCGCAGAACAGCGCGAAGGACAGCGGGTCGACGCCAGCGGGGCGGAACGCGGCGGGCAGCAGCGGGGCCAGCGCCGCCCCGGCGGCCAGCGGCACGGCCAGCGCGGCGTGCCCGATCACCAGCCCGGCGCGGCCGGTGCCGCGCAGGCCCCCACGGGACAGCTCGGCGCCCACCAGGAACAGGAACAGGACCATGCCCACGGTGGCGAGCGCGGCGATCGCGGTCTCGGTGCCCGGCCCGAACAGCCAGGCGTGCGGCTCGGGCGCCAGCGCGCCGAGCGCGATCGGGCCCAGCGCGACGCACGCCCCGAGCTGGCCGACGACCTCCGGCTGGCGCAGCCGGACCGCGGCACGGCCACCCAGATGGGCGACCACGATGATCGCGGCGAGCGCCAGGATGTGCCGGTGCGCCCCGTGCTCGCCCGACATCGGCGCCGAGTCCCCGCCGCCCATCGGCACGACGACCGCCAGCAGGACGCCGACCGGGACGCCGACCAGGACAAGGTAGGCGACCACGTGCCGCAGGGGGCCGACCCGCATCACCGGGCACCTCCGGACTGCCCGTCCAGGCACCCCTGTCCGCGGTGTGGCGTGGTTAGCATCGCAGCGTCCGTGACTTGCCTCATCGTGAGTCCTTTCTGGAATTTCCTGTTCAGACGGGACCGCATTCGGAACAGGTGGTGTTCAGCGTGGAGCAACGCACAGCCGTGGTGATCGGCGGAGGTATCGGCGGCCTCGCGGCCGCGTGCGGGCTGTCCAGGGCCGGGTGGGACACCGTCGTCTGCGAGCGCGCCCCCGCGCCCCGGGAGGTCGGGGCCGGGCTGTCGGTGGCCCCCAACGCCGTGCGGGCCCTGGACTGGCTCGGCCTCGCCGCACCGCTGCGCGCGGCCGCCCAGCCGCAGGGCATCGGCGTCAAGTCCCGCGCGGGCCGCTGGATGGTGCGGCTGCGCGAATCCGACCTCGTCGGCCGCTACGGGGCGCCCATGTACGCCATGCACCGGGGGGACCTACACCGGATGCTGCTGGACGCGGTCGGGTTCGACCGGGTGCGCACCGGTTACCGGGCCGTCGCGGTGGAACAGGCCGATGGCGGCGCCGTGGTGCGCTTCGAGACCAAGGACGGGCCGCGCGAGGTGCGGGCGGATCTCGTGGTCGCCGCCGACGGTGTCCACAGCCGCACCCGGGCGGCGCTGTTCCCCGCGCACACGGGCGCCACCTACGCCGGGTACGTCTGCTGGCGCGGGATCGCCCCGGCGGGGGCGGTCGTGCCCGACGGCGCCCCCATGTGGACGGACACCTGGGGCCGCGGGGTGCGCTTCGGAGCGGCGCCGCTGACCGGCGGCCAGGTCTTCTGGTACGCCAGCGCGGGCGGCCCGGAGGGCTCCATGGCCGAGGTGACCCTGGCCGACATCGCGGCGCGCTTCGGCGCGTGGCACTCCCCGATCGCGGACCTGCTGGCCGCCTCGGACCCGAAAGCGTTGCTGCGCAACGACATCTACTACGTCCGCGACCCCCTGCCGCGCTTCACCCACGGCCGGGTCGCGCTGCTCGGGGACGCCGCGCACGCGGTGACCCCGGACATCGGCCAGGGGGCCTGCCTGGCCGTCGAGGACGCCGTCGTCCTGGCCCAGTGCGTCTCCGCCCACTACGACGTGGCCGACGCGCTGCGGGCCTACGACACCGCGCGCAGGCCGAGGACCCAGCGGCTGGCGACCCTGTCCGGCCGCTCGGCCCGGGTGCAGCAGGCCGCCAACCCCGTCGCCGCCACCCTGCGGGACCTGGCCGTGCGGCTGACGCCCACCCGGGCCTACCTGGAGGCCGGGGCCGAGGCGCTGGGCTGGCGGCCAGAACCCGCCGCCTGAACGGAACCCGCCGCGTGAAGGGGGCCCGCCGCCTGATGAGCCGCTCCCGGCGGGGGCCCCGGGAGCGGCGCGCTCACGCCGGGCGCGCCACCAGCACATCGAAGGGGCCGATCGAGCTCCGGGTGTCCTGGCGCAGCCCGGCGGCGGCGAACAGGGCGAGGTACTCGTCGGCGGTCCGCTCGCGGCCGCCGGTGTTGACCAGCATGTTGAGGTCGCTCATGACCATGCCCGCGGCCTCGGGCGCGGCGAGGTCGGGCAGCACGGGCTCGACGACGACCACGGTCCCGCCCTCGGCCATCGCCGCGCGGCAGCCGGTGAGCAGGCGCACGGCGTTGTCGTCGTCCCAGTCGTGCAGCACGCTCTTGAGCAGGTAGGCGTCGGCCCCTTCCGGCAGGTCCGCGAAGAAGTCACCCGCGCGCACCCGCGCCCGGTCCTCGACGCCCGCCGCCGCGAACACCCGGTCGGCCCCCACCACGCCCGCGGGCAGGTCGACCAGGACGCCGCGGGTCCGCGGGCACGCGGCGAGCACCCGCGCCAGCAGGGTCCCGTTCCCGCCGCCGACGTCGACCACCGTGCCGAAGCGGGTGAAGTCGACCGCGCCGACGACGCCCGCCGCGACGGCGTTGGTGAACTGCTCCATCGCGGTGTTGAACACCTCCGCCTCCTCGGGGTGCTCGGCGAGGTAGGCGAAGTGCGTCGTGCCGATCACCTTGTCCCAGGCGGGCTGCCCGGTGCGCACCGAGTACTCCAGCTCGCCCCAGCTGCGCCACGCCTCGGGGCCGCTCACGACCAGCGCCATGCCGTGCAGCGAGCCCGGCACGTCCGAGCGCAGCCCGTCGCACAGCGGGCCGGGGGCGAACTCGCCCGGCTCGGTCTCCACGAGCACGCCCAGGCAGGCCATGGCCCGCAGCAGCCTGCGCAGCGCCCCGGGGTGGGCGCCGGTCGCCTCGGCGAGCTCGGTCGCGCCGGTGGTGCCCGCGGCCACCAGGTCCGGCAGCCGCAGCCGGGCCGCGACGTGCACCACCTGCGCGGTCGCCAGGCCGAAGAGCATCGGCATCAGGTCGGGGCCTGTTCGGGTCTGGCTCATCGCCTCGTCCTCTCTGTCTGCTGGTCGGGAATCGGGATCTGGGCCCACGACCGGTACTGCCGCCTGCCGTAGAGCAGCGGGGTGGCGGGCTCGGTGTGCACGCGGCGCACCGAGCCGAAGACCACGACGTGGTCGCCCGCCGCCCGGCTGTCCCAGACCTCGCACTCGGCCACGGCGTGCGCGTGCTGGGGCAGCCACGGCAGCCCGCCGTCGGGGCCGGGGGCCCACTCCACCCGCGCGAAGCGGTCGGTGACCGGGGAGGCGAAGATCTCCGCGGCGCCGCGGCCGCGGTGGTGGAGCAGGTTGACGGCGAACGCCCCGGTGCGGCGCAGCGCGGCGAGGGTGCCGCTGAGGGCGTGCAGGCACACCAGCAGCAGCGGCGGGTCCAGGCTCACCGACGCGAGCGAGGTGCAGGTGACCCCGCGCGGGGTGCCGCCCGCCTCCCTCGCGGTCACCACCGCCACCCCGCTGGGGAACAGGCTCATCAGGCTGCGGAAGGCTTCCGGGCTCGCCGTCTCCGGCGGTTCTGGTCGGGTCGCGCTCACCACGCGCACCACCTCCACTCACGCGCGCACGGCAGGCGCCGTGCGGCCCGCCGAGCATCGCGCGGACCGCTCGCGGGAGCGCTGCCCCGGCGAGGTGGCCAGTCGGGTACCCCGCCGAGGGGGACGCGCGCCGGGCCCGTCGGCCTAGCGTCGGGGCCGAGATCAGCAGCCGAGCCTGCGGGAGTGGCGATGGGCCTACACGGCAAAGCAGTGGTGGTGACCGGCGCGGGCACCGGGATCGGGGCCGCGACCGCGGTGGCCGTCGCGGCCCGCGGCGCCGCCGTGGCGCTGGTCGGACGGCGGCGGGACGCCCTGGAGGACACCGCGGCGGCCGCGAAGGACCGCGGCGCGCCCCGGGTCGTGGTGATTCCCGCCGACCTCACCGACGACGACGACGTCACCCGGGTGGCCGAGACCGTACTGGCCGAACTGGACGAGGTGGACGGACTGGTGAACAACGCGGGCATCGGCCGCTTCGCGCCGCTGCGCGACGCCGACTTCGCGGACCTGCGCTACATGTTCGACCTGCACGTCACCGCGCCCGCGCGGCTGATCCGCGAGTTCCTGCCGAGCCTGGCGCGGCGGCACGGCGCGGTGGTCAACGTGACGTCGGTGGCGGGCTCCCTGGCCGCGCCGAACCGCTCCTTCTACGGAGCGACCAAGGCCGCGGCCAACCACCTCACCCGCTCGCTGGCCCGGGAACTGGCGCCGGACGTGCGGGTCAACGCGATCGTGCCGGGACCGGTGGACACCCCGATCTACGACGGGCTCCCGCTCTCGCCCGAGGGGCTGGCGGAGTTCCGCTCGGCCCTCACCGAGGCGACGCCGATGGGCCGCTTCGGCGGCCCCGGCGAGGTGGCCCCGTGGATCTGCGCGCTGCTCGACGAGTCGGCGTCGTGGCTGACCGGGGTGCTGCTGCCCGTGGACGGGGGGCGGTGCGCATGACCGGGTCCACCCGCACCCGCCCGCGCGCGGCCGCGCTGCCCCCGTCCGCCGTGCACGCGATCTACCGGTCGGTGAACGCCTGGCAGGCGCGGACCGGCCGCGAGGCGGCCCGGCTCGACGTCGGCGAACCGGCGTTCTCCCCGCCCCGGGAGGCCGTCGAGGCCCTGGTGGACGCGGTCCGCTCGGGACGGGCGGGGTACACGAGCGCCGAGGGGCTCGCGCCGCTGCGCGCGGCCTTGGCCGACAAGCTCATCGCCCAGGGCCACGACACCGACCCCGACCGCGTGCTGGTCTGCGCGGGAGCCGCGCAGGGGCTCACGTCGCTGCTCATGTCGCTGGCCGACCCCGGTGACGAGATCCTGCTGCCCGCCCTGCACTGGCCGATCCACCTGCAGCAGAGCATGCTCGCCGGGCTGCGGCCGCTCTGCTACCCGCTCGACGAGCACGGTCTGCCCGACCCGGCGGCGCTGCGCGCGCTGGGCGGCCCCCGGTCGCGGGTGCTGCTGCTCAACTCCCCCGCCAACCCCTCGGGCGCGGTGTACGACCGCGACCTGATCGCCGCGCTGCTGGAGGTGGCCGAGGAGCGGGACTGGCAGGTCGTCAGCGACGAGGCGTACGAGCACTTCGCCTGGGACCGGCCGCACATCAGCGTCGCCGCCCTTGAGGCCGGGCTGGCGCCCGCGGCGCGCCGGGTGTCCACCGCGTACAGCTTCTCCAAGTCCTACGCCATGACCGGGTACCGGCTGGGCTACATCGCCCTGCCCGACAGGGAGCGGGCCACGACGTTCCGCGTCGTGCAGGAGGCGGCGATCCTCAGCTCGCCGACGCCGGTGCAGTACGCGGGGCTGGCCGCGCTGGCCACGGACGCGGCGATGGCCAACCGCGACCTGGTCGCCTCGGCGAGGACGGCGCTGGCGCCGCTGGTCGACGCCGGACTGCTCGACCGCCTCCCGGCGGGCGGCTGGTTCGCCATGCTCGACCTGGCCGGGGTGGGCGGCGGCGACGCCGAGCGGTTCGCCGCGACGCTGCTGGAGGAGGAGGCCGTCGCCCTGGCCCCGGCCCGCGGGTTCGCGATGCGCCCGGGGCCCGACGGCGGCCTGGAAGCCGACCCCACCGCCCACAGCAGGCTGCGACTGGCCTACTGCGGGGACCCTGCGGTCGTCGGCGCCGCCGCGACCGCGATCGCCGAGTTCGCCAGGAGGTGGCAGCCATGAGCGGCGTGACCTATGCGGGGTACCTGCGCCTGCCCGAGCTGCTCGGGGCCATCCGCCCGCTCTCCCCGCCAGGGGACCGGCGGGTGTACAGCGCCGAGCACTTCTTCATCGTCGCCCACCAGGCGTCCGAGCTGTGGCTGCGCCAGGTCCTGGTCGACCTCGACCTCGCCGTGCACGCCGTCGACGACGGCCAGCCGGAGGTGGGCGCGGCGGCCACGGCCCGCGCCGCGGCGGCGCTGCGCCTGCTCGCCGAGCACGTCGGCCTGCTCAGGGCACTGTCCCCCAGGGACTTCGCCAACTTCCGCCAGCTGCTCGGCCAGGCCAGCGGCGCGCACTCGGGCCAGTTCCGCTCGGTGCGCAGGGCTTTGGGCCTGGAGGGCGGCGACGGTCCACTCTGGACGACCCTGGTCGCCGCGGCCGACGGCCGCGGTCTCAGCGTGTCGGACCTCTACACCAGTGCCGACGACAGCGACCCGCTGTTCCGCCTCGCCGAGGCGATGGTCGAGCTGAGCCAGGCGTACTGGACCTGGCAGGTGGTCCACGTCGAGGTGGTGCGCCGCAGCATCGGCAACGCCAGGGGCACCGGGCGCACCAGCGGCGCCGAGTACCTGGCGGGCAGGCTCGGCGCCCCGTTCCCCGAGCTGTGGGAGGCGCGCTCGCTCCTGCACGAGAGCTCGACGGTCCCCTCCCCCCGCTAGGGCGTGTTTCAGGTGTGGAGCACGCCTTAGCCCGCACACCCAGGCCGTGTTTCAGATGTGGAGCACGGCATAGCCGCGCCAGTCCACACCTGAGACACGACCTAGGAGTGAGTGCCATGTCCCCCACCGGCCCGGTCCTCGTCACCGGCTGTTCCTCCGGTATCGGCCGCGTCACCGCCGAGCACCTGCTGCGCCGGGGCCACGTCGTGTGCGCGACCGCCCGCGACCCGCGATCGCTCAGCGACCTGGCGCGGGCCGGGGCCGAGACCGCCCGCCTCGACGTGACCGACCCGGACAGCGCCGCGGAGGTGGTCGCCGAGCTGGAACGGCGCCACGGCCGCGTCGGCGCGCTGGTGAACAACGCCGGGTACGGCGAGTACGGGCCGGTGGAGACCGTGCCGCTGGACCGCGCGCGGCAGCAGTTCGAGACCAACGTGCTGGGCATGGCCCGGATGTGCCAGCTCGTGCTGCCCGGGATGCGGCGCGCGGGCGGCGGGCGCATCGTCAACATGTCCTCGGTGGGCGGGCGGATGACCTTCCCGGGCGGCGGGTTCTACAACGCGTCCAAGTACGCGGTGGAGGCCGTCTCCGACGCGCTGCGGTTCGAGACCGCGCCGTTCGGGGTGTCGGTGAGCGTCGTCGAGCCGAACCTCATCCGGGACACCCGCTTCGAGGACCACGTCAGCGCGTCGCTGAGCGGCAACACCGAGCCGGGCGGCCCCTACACCGGCCTGATGGAGGCGATCCGCGACCAGATGCGCCGCTGCTTCGGCAACGACAGGATGAGCTCGCCGCCGATGGCCGTCGCCCGGACCATCGAGCGCGCCCTCACCGACCGGTCACCGCGCGCCCGCTACGTCGTCTCGGTCAGCGGCAAGCTGATTCTCGCCAGTGGCCGGATTTTCCCCGCCAAGTCGATGGACACCATTCTGCGCAGGCAGTTCGGCCTGGCCCCGGACGGCTCCTACACGGGCAAGTACGCGGCCGAGCAGCCGGAGGGCAAGGGCGATAACATCAAAGTTATCAACCAATAACTTCGAGGGCGGAACGGGCGGCCCATGACCGAGCGAGCGGATGTCCTGATCATCGGCGGCGGGCAGGCCGGGCTGGCCGTCGGCCAGTTCCTGCGCCGGGCGGGGGTGGTCCCGCGCATCCTCGACGCGAACCCCGAGGTGGGCTGGGTGTGGCGGCAGCGGTGGGACTCGCTGCGGCTCTACACCCCGGCCAAGCGCAACGACCTCCCCGGGATGCGGTTCCCCGGCCCGCGCGAGGCGGTGCCGGGCAAGGACCAGACGGCCGACTACCTCGTGGCCTACGCGCGGCGCTTCGGGCTGGACGTCGAGTGCGGCGCGCCGGTCGAGCGCCTGACCGCGGAGGCGGGCGGACCGGCGCGCTACCTGGCCGTCTCCGGCGACCGCGACGTCTGGGCCGACCACGTCGTGGTCGCGACCGGCCCCACCGGCACCCCCCGCGTCCCGGCCATCGCCGACCTGATCGATCCCGGCGTCTTCCAGGTCCACGCCGCCGAGTACCGCAACCCGGCACAGCTGCCCGACGGTCCCGCGCTGGTGGTGGGCGCGGGCAACTCCGGCGCCGAGATCGCCATGGAACTCGCCGCCACCCGACCGGTGTGGCTCGCGGGCCGCGACGTCGGCGGCCTGCCGGTCAAGCTCGGCGGGGTGCCGTACCGGGTGCTCAACAAGTTCCTCACCTCCGACACGGCCTGGGGCCGGTCGATGGCGCGCAAGAACTCCGGCAAGGGCACCCCGCTGGTGCGGCTCACCCAGGAGGACATCACCGCCGCCGGGGTGCGCAGGACGCCCAGGGTGGACGAGGTCGATGCCGGGATGCCGGTCGCGGACGGCGTCCGGCTGGAACCCGCGGCCATCGTCTGGGCGACGGGCTACACCCGGGACTTCTCCTGGATCAAGCTGCCGGTGCTCGGCGAGAACGGCGACCCCGCGCACCACCGCGGCGTGGTCGCAGGCGAACCGGGCCTCTACGTGATCGGCCTGCCGTTCCTGCACTCCTTCGCGTCCTCGCTGATCATGGGCATGGACCGCGACGCGGGGCACATCGCCCGGGTGGTCCTGGACCGCCTCGGCAGGCGCTGAGCGCCCGGCCCGCCCCCCGGGCGGGGCGGGCCTACGCCTACGCCCGCACCCGGTCGAGGATCTCCGCGCCGGAGAGGCCCTGCCAGCCCAGTCGCGCCAGCGTGCGGCCCTCCGTGCGGTAGTCCTGGCCCGCCAGGACCGAGGCGAAGGTGATGACGGCGTCGGTGACCGGGGTCGGCACCCCGGCCCGCGCGGCCAGCTCGGTCATCGGGACCAGGGTGCACGAGACGTCCTCGTGCAGGATGCGGTGGTCGAGCGAGGTGGGGGCGGTGATGTTCCGGTAGGCGGGCACCTCGCGCATCGCCTCCAGCACGGTCTCCGCCTCGGGGCAGCCGTAGTAGCGGTCGAGCAGCTCGTGCAGGGCGGGCACCCGCGCCTGGTAGGCCGCGGCGACGTCGACGAACTCCTGGCCGACCTCCTCGAGGAGCACGACCGTGCGCTCGCTCATGCCGTCGCGGTAGAACAGCATCCGGTCGCCCCGATCGATGCGCGCCAGGTTCGCCAGCGCGATCGGCGCGTGCGCCACCGCCCCGAAGTCCACCAGCCCGCGCTCGATCAGGTGCTCGGCGGGCTCGATGCCCGGGAACAGCCCGCACAGCAGGTCGGCGTGCTTGCGGGCGGCGGTGCTGGTGAGACCGGCGAACAGGTTCCACCGCTTGCGCCCGTGCACCCGGACGCCGTCGTCGCCGTCCGGGCGGGCCGCGAACAGCGCGTCGGTCTCCACCACGTCGACTTCCGGGGCGCCCGCCTGCCGCAGGGCGGCGCCGAACGCCGCGCTGCCGCACAGCTTCCCGGAGAACAGCACCACGACGTGGTCCCCGGTCAGCGCGGGCGCCAGCCGGGCCGCGACCTCCGGGTACGCGGTGGTGACCGTCGCGACGAACACGAGCCTGCGCCCGCGCAGGGCGGTGGCGGGGGTGTCGTCCACCTCGGCGACGGGGAAGTCGCCGTCGATCACCCCGCTCGCGTGGACGCTGCCGTGCCTGGCGATCCCGGCGACCCGGTCCGGCTCGCGCGTGCAGATCGTCACCGCGTGGCCGGTGGCGGACAGGTGGGCGCTCAGCGCGAGCCCCTCCCCGCCCGCGCCGACCACCACGACCGGTTCCGGGTCGATGCTCACGCCGCGTCCCGCTTGCGGCGCAACAGGTAGCGCCACGGGTCGAACCAGCCCTTCTCGAACGCCTTGCGCAGCAAGGGCGAGCCGGTCCCGTAGCGCAGCATCTCCTGGCCCGCCAGGCTCTCGGCGTTGACGATCTCCCAGCCGGTGAACCGCGCGCGCACCTCGTCCTCGCGCGCGCCCTTGAGCACCGGATGGCGGGCCAGGGCGAGCATCAGCAGCAGTGCCCCCGGGTTGGCGCGGCGCGTCACGCCCGGCACGTAGCGGTCGCGCATGCGCGCGGGCAGGCCGTGGAAGCAGCCCGCGTCGATGATGAGGTCGTGGCCGCCGGGCACCGCCAGCGCGTCGAGCTCGGTGACGTCGCCCTGCAGCAGCCGCGGCGCGACGTCCGCGGCGGCGGCCTTCTGCCGCGCGGTCTCCACCGCGTCGCGCACGAGGTCGACGCCGGTGACCTCCCAGCCGTGGCCGGCCAGGTAGATCGAGTGCCTGCCGTGCCCGCAGCCCAGGTCCAGCGCGCGGCCCGGGGGCCGCGCGTCCGGGCCCTCGACCAGCGCCCGCACGGCGTCGTCGGGGCCGTCGCTGGACTGGGGGTTGAACGGGGACTTGTAGAGAAGGTTCACGACCGCGCGGGTCGCCAGTGAGGTCATCGTCCTGGACGTCCTTCCTCGTCTCGCCCCGCCGCCTCCGGAACGGCCAGCAGGGTCGCCGCGATGGTGCGCAGCTGGATGTTGGTCGTGCCCTCGTAGATCCCGCCGACCTTGGCGTCGCGGTAGAGCCGCGCGACCGGGGAGTCGGCGGTGTAGCCGAGGCCGCCGAGCACGTCGACGGCCAGGGTCGCGGTCCGCTCGGCCACGTCGGCGCAGAAGAGCTTGGCGCCCGCGCAGGCGCGCATCCGGTCGGCCGGGTCGGCGCCCGCCTCCACCGCGCGCACCGCCTTGTCCAGCAGGGCGCTCGCGGCCTCGATCTCGACCGACGCGCGCGCCAGCGGGAAGCGGACCCCCTGGAAGGCCCCGATGGGGCGGCCGAACTGCCTGCGGGTCGTGGCGTGGCGCAGCGCGTGCTCGAGCGCGCCGCGGGCCAGGCCGACCTGCTGGGCGGCGATCCCGAGCTTGCCGATGTCGAGCACGGCCATGACCAGCTCCGCGCCCCGCCCCGCCCCGCCGAGCACGTCGTGCTCGGGCACCGCCACCCCGTCGAACACGACCGGGCAGGTGGAGCTGGCCCGCACGCCGAGGGTGTCCACGCGCGGCCCGACCCGCAGGCCCGGGGCGTCGGAGGGCACCAGGAACAGCGTCAGCGCGCCGCCGGTGCGCGCGCACACCAGGAACAGGCCCGCCTCGGCCGCGCTGGAGATCCACGCCTTGGCGCCATCGATGCGGTAGCCGCCCGAGACGGCTTCGGCGCTGGTGGCCATGGCGAAGGCGTCGCTGCCCGCGCCGTCCTCGGACAGCGCGAACGCCGCGACCGTCCCGCCCGCCAGCAGGGGCAGCCACCGCCGCTGCTGGTCGCGGGTGCCGTGGCGCAGCACGGCGGCGGCCACCAGCGCGTTCTGCACGTCGACGAGCACGGCGACGGCCGGGTCGACCACCGCGATCTCCTCGATCGCGGCGAGGGTGTGCCGCAGCCCGCCGCCGAGGCCGCCGTAGTGCTCCGGCACCTCGATGCCCAGCAGACCGGCGTCGCGCAGCTCGGCGAGCAGGTCCAGGTCGTAGGCGGCCTTGGCGTCCATGGTCGCGGCCAGCGGCGCCACCCGCGTGCGGGCGAACTCGGCGACGGCCTCGGTGAAGGCAGGCAGGGGCTCCGCGGTGAGGGGTCCGCTCACGCCGCCACCCCCGTGGCCCGGAACCCGACCGGCAGCCGTCGCAGGCCGCGCAGGACCGCGGAGGGCACCCGCTCGACCGGCCCGGTCACCGTGACGGCCTCGACCCGCCGGAGGAGTTCGGCGAACAGCACGCGCAGCTCCATCCGGGCCAGGGTGGCGCCGAGGCAGAAGTGCGCGCCCTGCCCGAAGCTCAGGTGGCGGTTGGGGCTGCGGTCGACCAGGAACCGCTCCGGGGAGTCGAAGACGGCCGGGTCGCGGTTGACCGCGGCGTTCCACACGACGACCCGCTCCCCCGCCGCGATCGGAACGCCCGCGATGTCGGTGTCGGCGGTGGCGGTGCGCAGCACGTGCATGCCGGGGGTGGTCCAGCGCAGGACCTCCTCGACGGCGCGCGGCAGCAGGCCGGGGTCGGCCCGCAGCGCCCGCCACTGCTCGGGGTTCTCCACCAGGGCCAGCAGGCCCCCCGACGCCGCGTGGCGGGTGGTCTCGTTGCCGCCGATCACCAGGTTGGTGCAGTTCAGCAGCACTTCCTCGACCTCAAGCGGCGCGCCGTCGACCTGCCCGTGCACCAGGGCGCTGACCAGGTCGTCACCCGGGTCCGAGCGCCGCGCCTCGGCGAGGGCGGCGTAGTAGTCGAAGATCTCGCCGTAGGCGTCGGCGCGCTCGGACGGGCTGACCCGGTCGGCGTCCAGGCTGGGGTCGCCGCCGCCGAAGGCGGTGCTGGTCAGGTGGTACATCCAGTCGTGGTCGGCGGCGGGCAGGCCGAGCAGGTCGCAGACGACGGCGACCGGCAGCCGCGCGGCCACCGCGTCGACGAACTCCGCGCCGCCCGCGGCCACGGCGCGGCCGAGCAGGTCGCCGACCAGGCCGCGCACCCCGTCCTCCAGCCTGCGCAGCACCCTCGGGGTGAACGCGCCCGCGACGACCGCGCGCAGCGCGCCGTGCCGGGGCGGGTCGGTCACCACGAGCATCCGGCCCGCGGCCGGGTCGGCGTCGACGCCGAGCACCATGCCGCGCTCGGAGGTGAACAGGCCGGGATCGCGGTAGACGGCCAGGGCGTCCGCGTGGCGGGTCACCGACCAGAACGCCGACCCGTCCGCCCGGACGGTGCGGTGCACGGGGTCGCTGTCGCGCAGCTCCGCCCACACCGCGTCCGGGTCGCCGTGGGCGTACAGCTCGGGGTCGGCCAGGTCGATGGTGGGAACCGGGGACACGGCGCTCACCCCGCCGGGGCCAGGTCGAAGGTCATCATGGCGCGCCAGCCCTGCTCGGACTTCTCCGGCGGGGCCTTGCGGGTGAAGGTGTTGCGCACCTTGCACAGCAGGCGGTTCTCCACCTTCTGCAGGCGGTCCATGGTGAACACCCGCTTGCGCAGCCAGGCGACCCGCGCCTCCCGCCGCGACTCATAGGCGCGCAGCGCCGCGACCGGGTCCTGCGCCCTGGCCAGCTCCTCGCCGAGCACGGCGGCGTCCTCCAGCGCCTGGCACGCGCCCTGGGCGAAGACCGTCGGCATGGCGTGCGCCGCGTCGCCGAGCAGGGTCACCGGCCCCGTGCCGCGGTGCGCGGCCTCCGGGCGGACCAGCACGGCGCTGGTGATGATGGCCGAGTCGGGGGTGGAGCGCACCAGCGCGGCGAAGTGGTCGGGGAAGTCGGCCAGGAACTCCAGCACGGCCTCCTTGACGGGGGCGCCACCGGCGATGCGGGCCCGCAGGGCGCTGGTCGTGCCCACGGTCCAGGACACCGCGTCCCCGCCGAGCGGCCAGCAGCCGACGCCGCCGCCGCGCGGCCCCCAGGCCATGCTCACGGTGCGGGGTTCCACGCCGGGGGCGATGTGGCCGATGCCGCGGATGGGGTGGCTGCTCTCGACGGGGTCGCCGTCGTCGAGGAGCACCTGCCGCACCGCCGACCGGGCGCCGTCGGCGCCGATCAGCACGTCCCCGTGCTCGGCCGACCCGTCGGCCACGTGCGCGGTCACTCCGCCGCCGGGTTCGAGTTCGTACCCGGTGCAGGCCGCGCCCAGCCGCAGCGGGATGTCCGCGGCGCGGCACGCGTCGGCCAGGATGCCGACGAGGTCGGCGCGGCGGATGTTCACCGACGCGGTGCCGAGCTTGGCGCCGATCGCCCCGATCGGGGTCTCCCCGATCGGCCTGCCGAGGTGGTCGCTCAGGCGCATCCGGTCGATCGGGTCGCCGACGGCCAGGACGGCCTCCCGAAGCCCGATGCGCTCCAGCGCGGTGACGGCGTTGCCCCACAGGTTGAACGCCGTGCCCGCCGAGCGGGTGGGCTCGGCCGAGCGCTCGATGACGATGGGCGCGGCGCCCGCGCGGTGCGCGGCCAGCGCGGCGGCGAGACCGCCGACGCCGCCTCCGGCGATCAGGACCCGGCCACGGGTGTGCTCGGCCACGCCAGTGCTCCTTCCTCGGTGGGGGTGTCCTTGGGCTCGACCAGGAACCCGATCTCACGCAGGTGGTCGAGGTAGCGGGCGAGGACCTCGGCGTCCACGAGCGGGCAGCGCACGTCGTCGCCGAGGAACTCCTGGGTCTTCCCGGACTCGAACCGGGGGTCGCGCATCCGGTGGCTCGCGTGCTGGGTCCACTCGCTGAGCAGCGCGGTGGCCACCGACCAGTCGGTGTCGGGCTCCTCGGCGGCCAGTTCGAGCAGCCGCGCGTACCAGCGGGTCATCGGCAGCGTCGTGGTCGGCCTGCCCGCGAGGGCGAACCCGGCGACCAGGTCCTCCAGGGCCAGCGGGCGGGGGTTGACCAGGTGGAACACCCGGCCCGACGCGTCGGGCCTGCGGGCGATCGCCGCCATCGCCGCGCCGACGTGGTCGACGGGCACCATGTCCAGCACGCCGTCGAAGGCGGGCAGCGCGCCGAGTGCCACCGAGGCGCGCAGCAGTTCGGCCAGCGCGTCGTGGCCCGCCCGCCACGCCCCGGTCCTGCTGTCGCCGCTGACCCGGCCCAGCCGGTGCACGACCACCGGCAGCCCGCGGTCGCGCGCCTGGGTGACCAGCCGCTCGGCGACCCACTTGGTCTCGGTGTAGCCGTTGGGCAGCACCGGCGCCGTCGGGGCGAGGTCGACCTCCACGCCGCGGTACTCGCCCTCCGCCGCCGCGCGGGCGGGGAAGACCCCGACGCCGGAGACGTGGTGCAGCACCGACGGGGCGCCGGTCATGGCGAGCCGGATGACCTCGGTGGTGCCCTCGACGTTGCTCGCCCGCAGGCGCCGGTAGGGGTAAAGGAAGTTCACGTGCGCGCCGAAGTGGTAGATCTCGTCCACGCGGGCGAGCTCGGCGAAGCGCTCCTCCCCCACGCCCAGCGCCGGGCGGGCGAGGTCGCCCGCGACGCCGTGCAGGCGCTCGGCGAACCCGTCCTCCCACCAGCCCAGCTCGCGCAGGTGCTCCACCAGCCGGGCCCGCGCCTGGGTGTCGTCGGCGGCGCGCACGAGGCAGTGCACGTCGGCCTTGGTGGTGCGCAGGGTCTCGACCACCAGGCGGGCGCCGGGGAACCCGGTGGCGCCGGTGACCAGGACCGAGCGCGGGTCGCGTGGCCACGAGTGGCCGCTGTCGCAGGTCAGGTCCGGGGCGAGGACCGCCTCGCGGGTCAGGTCAGCCGCGCCGGGCCGGTCCGGGCCGGTGACGGGGACGCCGCCGCCGTCCACCAGGGTGGCCAGGGCCGCGACGGTGGGCGACTCGAACAGGGTGCGCAGCGGAATGGACATCCGCCAGCGCGACCGGATGCGGCTGACCACGCGGGTCGCGATCAGCGAGTGCAGCCCGAGGTCCTGCAGGTTGTCCTCGACGCCGATGGGGGTGACCCCGAGCAGCTCGGTGAACAGCTCGACCAGGTGCGCCTCGGTGGCGCTGCGCGGCGCGGTGTGCCCGCTCGCCGCCCCGCCGGGGGTGGGCAGCGCGGCGCGGTCGACCTTGCCGTTGTCCCGCAGCGGGATGCGCTCCAGCACGGTGACCGTGTCGGGGACCAGGTAGTCGGGAAGGGCCGCGGCGCACCGGGCGCGGACCGCGGCGGGCAGCTGCTCGGGGTCGGTGCCCGGGTCGGGCACGACGTAGGCGGCGAGTGTGCCGCCGCCTGCCGGGTTGCGGACGGCGGCGACGGCGGCCTTGACCCCCGGCACCCCGTGCAGGTGGTGCTCGACCTCGCCCAGCTCGACCCGGTGGCCGCGGACCTTCACCTGGTCGTCGGCGCGGCCGAGGAACTCCAGCTCGCCGTCCTCGGTCCAGCGGGCGAGGTCGCCGCTGCGGTAGGCGCGCAGGTGGGCCAGCTCGGGCAGGGGGGCCTGGCCGAAGCGGTCCGCGGTGCGCGCGTCGCCGTCGGTGTACCCGGCGGCCACCCCCGGCCCGCACAGCCACATCTCCCCCGGGGCGCCCAGCGGCGTCGGCAGGCCGTCGGCGTCGGTGAGCACGATGGCGGTGTCGGGCAGGGGCACGCCGATCCGGGACCGGGCCTCGGGGTCGGCCGCCTCCCGCGGGCTCAGCCGGTGCCCGCACACCCACACCGTGGCCTCGGTGGGCCCGTAGGCGTTGACGGTGTCGACGTTCTCGGTGGCGCCGAGCCAGTCGGTGAGCGTGGCCGGTTCCACCTTCTCCCCGCCCAGGACCACCACGCGCAGGGCCAGGTCGGGGCCGTCGGTCGGCACCTGCCGCAGGGCCGAGGGCGACAGCGTGCACACCGTCACCCGCTCCCGGGACAGCAGCTCCCGCAGCGCCTCCGGGTCGCGGGCGGTGTCGGCGGGCACGATCACCAGCCGCCCGCCGGTGACCAGGGCGCCCCACGTCTCCCAGGCGGCGCCGTCGAAGGCGGGTGAGAAGAACTGGGACCACACGTCGTCGCCGCGCAGTCCCAGCCGCTGCTGAGCGCCCGCCACCAGGCGGAGCACGTTGTGGTGGGTGACCGCGACGCCCTTGGGCGCGCCGGTGGACCCGGAGGTGTGCAGCACGTACGCGGGGGTGTCCTGGTCGACGGGCACGGGGGGCTGGGGGTCGGGCAGGTCGCCGTCGATGTCGACCACCGGCAGGTCCAGGTCCGCGCCCAGCCCGCCCTCGGCGACCACCGCGCCCGCGCCGCAGGCGGCGGCGACGGCGTGGTGCCGGGCGGCGGGGTGGTCGGGGTCCAGCGGCACGTAGGCCGCGCCCGCGCTGAGCGCGCCGAGCACGGCGGCGGCGTGCCGGGCGCCGCGCCGGGTGCGCACCAGGACGCGGTCGCCGGGGCCGATGCCCGCCGCGCGCAGGGCGGCGGCGACGCGGTCGCCCAGGGCGACCAGTTCGGCGTAGGTCAGGGAGCCGTCGGGGCCGGTCACCGCGACGCGGTCGGGCGCGGCCCCGGCGTGCCCGCGCACGGCATCGGGCAGCGAGCGGGCGCCCGGCTCGACCGCCCCGCGCGGACCGGCCAGCTCGATGACGCGGCGCCGCTCGTCCTCGCCGACGACGTCGAGGCGGCCCAGCGCGATGTCCGGGTCGGCGACGAACGCCTCCAGCGTGGTGACGAGCCGGTCGAGCATGCGCCGCGCGCCCGCCTCGCCGAAGCGGGTCCGGTCGAAGATCACCCGCAGGGGCAGGCCGTCGCCGGGCAGGGCGATCAGGCTCATCGGGTACTGCGGCCTGCCGTCGACGCGGTAGCCCAGCAGCTCCAGGCCCTCCTCGGCGAAGGAGATCTCCGGGATGGGCACGTTCTCGTAGGACACGATGGTCTCGAAGAGCGCCGCGGGCGCCCGCACGGGGCTCCAGGCGCGGATGTCGGGCAGCGTGGCCCCCGCGTGCTCGCGGGCGGCGAGGATGCGCGACTGCAGGTCGGCCAGCCAGTCCGCCGCGGACGCCGCCGGGTCGACCCGGGCGCGCACCGGCAGGGTGACGATCAGCGGCCCCACCACCGACTCGCAGCCCGCGACCTCGGCGGGCCGGTGCGACATCGTCGCCCCGACGACCACGTCGCGCCTGCCGTAGGACCGGGACAGGACCAGGGTCCAGGCGCCCTGCACGAGGGTGTTCAGCGTCAGCCTGCGCTCGCGTGCCAGGGTCTCCAGGCGCTGGGCCAGCGGGCCCAGTTCGCGCTCGACGTAGCCGTGGCGCACCAGCTCGTCGGTCGGGCCGGGGTCCTCCCCGGTGTCCAGGGGCGGCGGCGGGGCGTACCCGGCGAGGTGCTCGGTCCAGAAGTCCTTCAGCCGCCCGGTGTCCTGCTCGCGCCACCAGCGCACGTACCCGCGCGGGGAGTGGGCGGGGCCGAGCACGGGCTCACGGCCGTGGTGCAGCGCTTTGTATAGCTCGATGAAGTCGGCCATGATCAGCCCGAATGACCAGCCGTCCATCACCAGGTGGGAGAACCGCCAGGCCAGGCGGTACTCCTCGGCGGCGGTGCGGAAGACGGTCAGCCGCAGCAGCGGGGCGGACTCCAGGTCGAAGCCGCGCCTGCGCTCGTCGAGCAGGTGGGCGTTCAGCGCGCGTTCCTGCTCCTCGGTGTCCGGCCCGCGCAGGTCGACCTCGTCGAGGGGCAGCGTGGCCTGCCGGTGCACCACCTGCACGGGCCGGTTGATGTCCTCCCACGAGAACGACGTGCGCAGGCCGGGGTGGCGGGCGACGATCGCCTCCCAGGCCCGGCGCACGAGCCCGGTGTCCAGCGGCCCGCGCATGTCGAAGGTCATCTGCTCCAGGTAGTAGCCCGCGTTCGGCGCGCGCAGGCAGTGCACCAGCAGGCCGTGCTGGACCGGGGTCAGTTCCAGGACGTCCTCGACGTCCGGAGCGCGCAGTGTGGTCATCGGCGCGTCCCTCCTTTCGGCCGGGCCCCTTCGGGGGCCGCGGTGGCGTGTGCGGAGGCCAGGGCCGCGGCGATGCGCCGCAGCAGCCCAATGCGGTCTGTGTTCGGGAAGAAGTGGCCGCCGGGCAGCACGTGCACGGCGAAGCCCGCGGTGGCGTAGCGCGCCCACGCGGTGGCGTCCTCGACCGGGGCCTCCTCGTCGTCGGCGCCCGCGAAGACGGTGAGCGGGCAGCGCAGCCGTTCCCCGGTGCGCGGGCGGTAGGTCTCGGCGACGGTGAGGTCCGCGCGGAGGGTGGGCATCAGCAGCGCCATCAGCTCCGCGCTGTCGAGCACCTCCCGGGGCGTGCCGCCGAGCCGGGCGAGGTGCGTGAGCAGTTCCCGGTCGCCCATGCCGCCGGTGCGGCTGCGGGCGGGCAGGTGCGGGGCGCCCGCCCCGGCGGGCAGCAGGCACAGCGGCGGTCTGCCGTCGCGCTGCATGTCCACCGACAGCTCGTACCCGACGAGCGCGCCCAGGCTGTGCCCGAACACCGCGTAGGGCCCCTGCGCGGCCGCGCTGAACTCGGGCCGCACGGCGTCGAGCAGGCCGTCGCGGTCCGGGCGGGCGCGCTCGGAGAACCGGGCGCCCCGGCCGGGCAGCTCGACCGGGACGACCTCGATCCAGTCGGGCAGGTCCCAGTCGAGGTAGGCGCGGGCCGTCCCGCCCGCGGGCGGCAGGCAGAGCAGGCGCGTGCGCGGCGGGGTCATCGCCCACCGTCCGAGAGCCCTGACAGTCCCGAGAGGACGGTGGCCAGCTCCCCGTCGTCCAGCCCGGCGAGCGGGAAGTCGGCGGCGTCGGCCATGCCCGCGCCGACTTCCGTGCAGTGGCGGGCGATGGCGCGCAGGGCCTCGGCGGTGGCCTCGGCGAGCGCGGTCGCGTCCCGCCCGCCGTGCGCGGCGTTCCAGGCGAAGCGCAGGGCCCCGTCGACCACGGCGGCGGTCATGACCGGTCCGGCCGTCTCCTCCGGCAGGGGCGCCGCTCCCGCGAAGTGGAAGCCGACCGCCGCCTCGCCCGCGTCGTGGCCCAGTCCGCGCAGGGCGGACTTGGCGTGGGAGAACAGCTCTGGCGCGGGGGCGTCCGCCGCGGGCGCGGTGAGCGAGCCCGCCAGGGTGAACGGTCCGATGTGGTCGGTCGCGTCCACCTCGGGCAGCGCGCCGCGACCGTCGAGGCGCACCTGGCAGGGCGTCGGCTCGGGCAGGACCAGTGCCAGGGCGGCGAAGCACGCCTCGGCGAGGGTCATCCGGTAGGCGTCGGCGCACACCCGCGCCAGCCGCTCCGTCTCGGCCGGGTCGAGTCCCGCCCCGGCGGGCTCGCCCGGCTCGCCGGGCGGTGGCGGTGGCGCGGGGGCGTGGTCGCCCAGGGCGCGCAGCCACTCGACGGCGGCGGTGGCGGGCTCGGGCGGTGGGCCGCCCGCGAGCAGCGCGGCCGTCCGCTCGGCCAGCAGCGGCAGCGAGGCCGCGTCGGCGGCGAAGCCGTGCGCGAGCCAGTAGACGGCCTGCTCGTCGCCGAGTTCGAAGACCGCGGCCTGGGCCACCGTGCCCGCGGGGTCCAGTTCCTCGGTCATCTCCGCGAGCATCGCGGTCAGCACCCGGCGCTGGCGGTCGCCGGGCAGCGCGGACAGGTCGACCACCGGCACGTACGCGGGCTCGGGATCGGTGACGACCTGGATGTCGTCCTCGCGCCGCAGCCGCAGCGCCGGGGTCGCGGCGAGCAGCGCGGTGGCGGCGGCGGTGACCTCCTCGGCGCTCACCTGCCGCTCGGTCGGGACGCGCACCCAGGCCGCCCGGTCGGCGCCGCGCTGGTGCGGCGTCAGCGGGATCGGGACCCCCGTGGCCGCTCCCCCGCCGGGCCGCGGCACCGCCAGCGCGGCGGCCGTCCGCAGCGTCGGCTGCTCGAACAGGTCCTGCAGGGCGATGGCGAGGCCCTCGGCCCCGGCCCGCGCGGTGACCTGCACGGCCCGGATGGAGTCCCCGCCGACTTCGAGGAAGCCGCGGTCGATGTCGACGGACTCCAGGCCCAGCGTCTGCGCCACGATCCGGCCCAGCAGCTCGGCGGCGGCGGAGTCGGCGGGACCGCCGCCCGAGGCGGGGGCGGCGTCGGCGGCCGGGTCCGGCAGCGCGGAGCGGTCGACCTTGCCGTTGGCGGTCAGCGGCAGCCGGTCGAGCACGACCAGCGTCGGCGGCACCAGGTAGGCGGGCAGCTCGCCGCGCAGGTACTCGGCGACCTCGTCGACGAGCCGGTCGCGGTCGGTGTCGGGCTCGGGCACCAGGTAGCCGACGAGCCTGCGGTGGTGGCGGTCGCCGGGGGCGGCGGCCACCGCGGCGGACACCGCGGGGTGGCGGGTCATCGCGGCCTCGATCTCGCCCAGCTCGATCCGGAACCCGCCGACCTTGACCTGGTTGTCCTCCCGGCCCAGGAACTCGATGAACCCCTCCGGCCGCCACCGGCCGAGGTCGCCGGTCCGGTACAGGCGCTCACCCGTGCGGGGGTGGCGGATGAACCGCTCGGCGGACTTCTCAGGGTCGCCGAGGTAGCCCTCGGCGAGGCCGACGCCGCCGATGTGCAGCTCGCCCGCCACGTGCACGGCGCACTCGTCCAGCGCCTCGTCCAGCACGTGGAAGCTCTGGTTGCGCATGGGCGTGCCGTACGGGATGGAGTCCCACTCGGGGTCGACCTCACCGATCTCGTGGGTGATCGACCAGATCGCGGCCTCCGTCGCGCCGCCCAGCGACATCACGCGCATGTCGGGGGCGATCGCGCGCAGCTTCCCGGGCAGGTCCAGGGGGATCCAGTCGCCGGAGAGCATCGCCAGGCGCACGGGGACCGGGTCGGCGTCGGGCAGCCCGAGCACGTGCTCGGCGAACATGGTGGCCAGGGCGGGAACCGAGTTCCACACCGTGACCCCGTGCTCGCGCACCAGCTCCAGCCACCTGCCCGGGTCGCGGCGGTCCCCCTCCCCCGGCAGGACCAGCGTCGCTCCCGCGCCCAGGGCGCCGAACACGTCCCACACCGAGAGGTCGAAGCTCAACGCCGACAACCCCAACACCGCATCGCCCGCGCCAACCCCGAACCGCTCGCACACGTCCACGCAGGTGTTCACGGCGGCCCGGTGCGACACCACGACACCCTTCGGCTCCCCCGTCGACCCCGACGTGAAGATCACGTACGCGGGGTCGGTGGGGCGCACCAGCACCTCGGGCGCCGTGCGCCGCTCGGGGGTCTTGGCCGGGTCGACCACCAGCACGCCCACCCCGTCCGGCCACTCGGCGTTGGTGTCGGCCGAGGTGACCACCACCCGGCAGCCCGCGCGGTCGAGCAGCCGTTCGCGCCGGGACAGCGGGGAATCGGGGTCCATGGGGAGGTACGGCGCCCCGGAGGCGAGCACGCCGAGCGCCGCCGCCACCTGGGCCGCGCCCTTGGCGCAGGCCACCGCGACGTACTGGCCGGGGCCCGCGCCGAGCGCGCGCAGCCGGTGGGCGAGGTCGGCGGCGTGCGCGCCGAGGTCGCCGAAGGTCATGCCGCCCGGCGCGTCGGCGGCCACGATCGCCCGCTCGTCCGGGTGCTCGCGGACGCGCTGCCAGACCCGGTCGCCCAGCAGCCCCTCGGGCACCGGGCCCGCGGTGTCGTTGGCGGCCTCGACGAGGGCGCGGTCGCCGTCGGGCAGCGCGAGGACGGGCCGCTCGTCCCAGCCCTCGCCGTCGGCCATGCGCTCCAGCAGGCCGACGAAGCGGTCCAGCATGGTGTCGAGCAGCCCGTCGGGGAACAGCGCGTCGACGCCCAGCCAGCTCAGGTACACCCCGCCCGCGACCTGGATGGCCGCGCCGTCGAGCCACACCTGCGGGGTCTGCGCGGCCTCGTGGACGATCTCGCCCAGCCAGCCCAGCAGCGCCTCGCCGGGGCCCTCGGCCTGCTGCACGAGCGTGGAGGTGAACACGACGGGCATACCGCCCTGCACGCCGCGGCGGGCCAGCTCGCGCAGCACGTCCATGCCGTCGACGTGGCGGTGCTCCAGGTCGGTCCAGCTCTGGTCGCGCAGCGCGACGGCCACCTCGGCGAGGGTGCCGCCCGCGAGGTCCACCGGCAGCAGGTCGAAGGAGGCGAACTCGCCCACCAGATCCTCGACGTCGGGGTGCACGGGGTGGCGGTTGGTGACGGTGACGTTGACGGTGAAGCGGCGCTCGCGCGTCCACCGGCCCAGGGCCACGCCGTAGGCGGCGAGCAGGACCGACGACGGGGTGAGGCCGCGGCGCGCGCCCTGGTCGACCAGGCGCAGCCAGGTCGGCTGCGGCAGCAGCCTGCTGTGGGTGCCGAAGCGGGGCGCGGTGATGTCGGCGGGCCGGGTGACCAGCGGCAGGTTGGGCGCGGCAGGCAGTTCGCCGACCCGCTCGCGCCAGTACTCCAGGGACGTGGCGTGCTCCGGGGTGTCGCGCACCCCTTCGGCGGCCAGGACGTAGTCGCGGTAGGTGATGCCCAGCGGGCCGAGCACGTCGGGCCCGGAGGCGTAGGCCCGGCCCCAGTCGCGCAGCAGCAGCCGGATGGAGCCGATGTCGGCGATGAGCAGGTCGAAGGAGAGGAACACGCGGGCGGCGCCGTCGGGCAGCAGCGCCACGGCGATCTCGTAGAGCGGCCAGCTGTGGATGTCGCGCATCTCGTGCGAGAGCCGCTCGCGCAGCCCGGCCAGGCCGCCATTCTGGTCGGCGCCGGGGCCGCTCAGGTCCACGACCCGGATCTCGTAGGGCCCCACGTCGGAGCAGATCCGCTGGTGGCCCTCCGGGGTGATGACGGCGTCCAGCATGGCGTGCCTGCGCTCCACCGCGCGCCACGCGGCACGCAGGCGGGGCAGGTCGAGGTCCTGGGCGGCCACCTCGAAGTACACGTGCGCGGCCACGTTGCCCATGGCGAAGCTGCCCTGCCTGCCGATCCACTGCGCCTGCTGGATGCCGGTGAGCGGGAACGGCTCGCCCGCGTCCTCGGGCCGCGCTCCCGCCGCGGGCACGACCTCGGTGCTGGGCGCGGCGGGGTCGCCGGGTTGCGGGTCGACCGCGCCCAGTCCGGCGGCGAGCGCGGCGACCTCGGCGACGGTGCCCGCGTGGACCAGCTTGCGCAGCGGGATGGCCACCCCGAGGTCGGCCTCCACCCGCTGGACGACCTTGATGGCCAGCAGGGAGTGCCCGCCCAGCTCCAGGAATGGGTCGTCGGCGCCGACCTTGCGCACGCCGAGCAGGTCCGACCAGATCGCCGCGATGGCGCGCTCGAGCCCGGTGCCGGGGGCGCGGTAGGCGACCTCCAGGTCGGGGCGGTCACCGGTGGACGCGTCATCGGGCGCGGCGGTGGCGGCGGTGGGCTCCGGCGGCGCGGGGACCGGCCCGCTCGCCGGGTCGGCGTCGACCCAGTGCCGGTCCTTGCGCAGCCGGTGGCCCGGCAGCGCGACGCGGCGCCTGCGCACCCCGCCGTCGACGGCCGTCCAGTCGAGGTCCACCCCGGACATCCACAGCCTGCCCGCCGCCGTGGCCGCCGCGTGCGCGTCGTCGCCCTCCTCGCCCGCCGCGCGCAGCAGCGGCACCAGCGCCGCGCCGCGGGCGGCCGGGTGGGTGCGCACGAGGGAGGTCAGGGTGTGGCCCGGTCCGACCTCGACCCACGCCGCGCCGGGGTGGCGCTCGGCGACGGCCGCGACGCCGTCGGCGAAGCGCACCGGCTCCAGCAGCTGGCGCGCCCAGTAGGCGGGATCGGTCGCCTGCTCGTCGGTCAGCCACGTGCCGGTCGGGTTGGACAGCACCGGCACGGTCGGCGCGCTGAGGGCGACACCGTCGAACACGCGGGCGAAGTCGTCGGCGGCCGCGCGCATCATCGGCGAGTGGAAGGCGTGCGAGGTGTGCAGGTCGCGGGTGCTCACCCCGTCCTGGCGCAGCCGCTCGGCGAACTCGGCGACGGCGTCGGCCGGACCGGAGACCACGCTCAGCTCCGGGGCGTTGGCCGCGGCGGGCGCCAGGCCCTCGGGCAGCCGCTCCCGCAAGGCGTCGATGGGCAGCCCGACCGCGACCATCGCGCCGGGCGGGCAGTCCTGCATGAGCCTGCCGCGCGCGGCCACCACCCGGGCGGCGTCCGGCAGCGACAGCACGCCCGCCAGGTGCGCGGCGGCGAGTTCGCCGACGCTGTGGCCGAGCAGGGCGGTGGGCGCCACGCCCCACGACCGCAGCAGCGCGGCCACGGCGACCTCGGTGGCGAACAGGGCGGGCTGGGCGTGGCGGGTCTGCCGCAGCGCCGCGGGGTCGGCGCCCTCGGCGATCAGCGCCCGCAGGTCGGCCCCATTCAGGTCGGCCCCATTCAGGTCGGCGCCATTCAGGTCGGCGCCGTCGAGGTCGGCCGCCACGGCGTCGGCGCAGGTGTCGATGACCTCGCGGAAGACCGGTTCGTCGCGGTAGAGCCCGGCGCCCATGCCGGGGTACTGGCTGCCCTGTCCGGGCAGCAGCCAGCACAGCGGCGGCGGGTCGGCGGGGGCGCGGCGGGTGAAGACCCGGCGCGGGTCACGCGCGGAGAGCGCCTCGGCGATGCCGTCCGCGCCACCGGCACTGTCCACAATGGCGATCCGGCGGTGGCGGAAGGCGGTCCGGCCGGTCTGCAGTGTTCGCGCCACGTCACCCAGGTCCGTCTCGGCCGGGCTCCCGGCGAGCGCGGCGGCCAGGTCGTCGGTCGCGCCGTCCAGGGACTCGCTGTCGCGGGCGGACAGCGCCAGCACGTGGACGGGCCGGGCGGGACCGGCGGGCGGCGGCTCCGGCGCCTGCTGGAGCACCGCGTGGACGTTGGTGCCGCCGAACCCGAAGGAGCTGACCCCGATGCGCCGCGGGCCCTGCCCCGGCCACGGGGTGGCCTCGGTGGGCACCGCGAACACCTCGCCGAAGTCGATCTCCGGGTTCGGCTCGGCGTAGTTCAGGCTCGGCGCGACCTCCCCCGCCCGCAGTTGCAGCACCGCCTTGGCGAAGGCGGCGATCCCGGCCGCCGAGTCCAGGTGGCCGAAGTTCGACTTGACCGAGCCGAGGAGGCACGGCGCTGAGCGGTCCGCGCCGTCGCCGAAGACCCGGCGCAGCGCGGCGACCTCGATCGGGTCGCCCAGCGGGGTCCCGGTGCCGTGCGCCTCGATGACGTCGATCTCCTCCGGGGTCACCCCGGCCACCGCGAGCGCGGCGGCCACGGTCCTGGCCTGGCCGAGCACGCCGGGGGCGGTGTAGCCCGCCTTGGCGGAGCCGTCGTTGGCCATCGCGCTGCCGATGAGGACCGCGTCGACCCGGTCGCCGTCGGCCACCGCGTCGATCAGCCGCTTGAGGACCACGACGCCCGCGCCGCTGCCGATGGTCGTGCCCGTGGCGCGCGCGTCGAAGGGCCTGCAGTGCCCGTCGGAGGAGAAGATCGACCCCTCCTGGTAGAGGTAGCCGTTGCCGTGCGGCACGCGCACGGTGACCCCGCCCGCGAGCGCCACGTCGCACTCGTGGGTCAGCAGCGCCTGCGCGGCCAGGTGCACGGCCACCAGCGACGACGAGCACGCCGTCTGCACCGACAGGGCGGGCCCGTCCAAGCCGAGGGTGTAGGCCACCCGGGTGGCGAGGTAGTCCTTGTCGTTGCCCAATAGGTAGCGGAAGCTGTCCGGCGAGGCGTCGTAGACCTGCCCGCGCAACAGGTTCCCGATCAGGTAGCCCGACAGCGACGCCGCGGCGTACACCCCGATGGACTCCTCGCCCACGCCGGGGACGCGACCCGCGTCCTCCAGGGCGCGCCAGCAGCACTCCATGAACAGCCGGTGCTGCGGGTCGAGGATGGCCGCGTCGCCGGGGCTCATGCCGAAGAAGCCCGCGTCGAAGCGGTCGATGTCGGCCAGCTCCACGACCCGCCGCACCAGGCGCGGGTCGGAGAGCCAGGCCGGGTCGGCGCCCCGGTCCAGCAGCGTGGTGTCGTCGAGTTCGACCACGGACTCCACACCGGCGCGCAGGTTGGCCCAGAAGCCCGCCGCGTCGGCGGCCCCCGGGACCCGGGTGGCCAGTCCGATGACGGCCACGGCCGATTCGGGACGGTAGGTCTCGCTCATGACCGGGTCGCTCCTTCCCCCGCGGATGCGGGTTCCTGGCGGGGCCGCACCCTGGCGACCCGCTGCAGCCGGGCCCGCCGGGTCGCCCGCGCCAGTTCGGCGTCGGGCACCGCGGACTCCGGTGTGGACAGACGGCGGGACAGGTGCGCGGCGAGCGCGCGCACACTGCCGTGCTCGAACATGGCGACGAGCGGGAAGTCGACCTCCAGCTCGCCCTTGAGCGCGCGGTAGACGCGCACCAGCACCGCGGAGTCGGCGCCGAGTTCGAGGAAGCGCGTGGTGGCGGGGATGTCGCGGCCGAGCTCGGCGCGCAGGGCCGCGGCCACGGTCTCCTCCAGCGGGCCCGACGGCGGCGCCTGCCGTGCCCCGGGGGTGGCGACCAGCGCCCCGATCGCGGCCCGGTCGACCTTGCCGGTGGGGGTGAGCGGCAGCGCGCGCAGCACACCCAGCGCGCCGGGGACCATGTGGGCGGGCAGGGTCCTGGCGAGCGCCTCGCGCACCCGCTCGGCGAATCGCGCGTCGGTCTCGGTGGGATCATCGTGGGTGCCTGCCGCGCGGTGGTTGGCCGCAGTGGAGCCAGGTGCAGTGGAGTCAGGTGCGGCGGAGTCGGGCGTGGCGGGGTCGGGTGCGGGGCCGTCCGGGAGCAGGGCGCCGCCGAGGAGCGTGTGCAGGACTTCGTGGTCCTCGCCCAGGCGCAGCGCGGTGTGCAGGGCGTGGTCCGGGTCGCGCAGGCCGGACTGGCAGAGCCCGATGCCGTGGCTGGGCGCGGCGTCGTCGAGCGCCTGGGTCATGAGGCCCGCCTCCAGCAGGCAGAAGTCCCGGGCGCGCGGGCCGTACAGCGGGCGGATCGCGGCGAGGTCGGCCACCAGGAACACCGTGAACGCCGCGGTGGCCGTGGTGTGCTCGGGGACGCCGAAGCCGATGCCGTCGGGCAGGTCGGCGCCCGCGGTCAGGGAGACCAGGCCGTGGGTGTCGGGATCGTGGTAGTAGTGCCCACCGTCCAGCCCGGTGACGGCCCCCTCGCGGACCCACAGGTAGGTCTGGACGGCGTAGGCGCTGCCCGCCGAGGCGTAGGCGAACTTCCGGAACGGCTCGCCCTCGTGGGAGCGCAGCGGTTCCAGCGCGGCGGCCAGGTCGGCCAGCGGCATCGGGCGGTCGGCGTAGGCGCGCCTGCTGGCGCGGCGGGGCGCCGGGGCGGCGGTGGGCAGCGGGACGGCCGCCGGGCCCGCGTCGGTGCGCCGCCCGTGCCGCGCCAGCAGGAACTCGGCGCGGTCGATGCCGTGGAGCAGGCCGTCGTCCGGTTCGGCGGGCACAGTGGGCACCTGGCCGTTCTGCGGATTCCCGCCGTTCTGGGGATTCTGGCCGTTCTGGGCGAGGTGGCCGTTCCGGGTGGCCTGGCCGTTCCGGGTGGCCTGGCCGTTCTGGTTGGCCTGGCCGTTCTGGGGCGCTTCGCCCTCCTGGCGGACGACAGCGGCGATCAAGCGCTTGCTGTGGCGGTCTCCCGTCGTCGCGGCGACCGCTTGGGCCACCCCCGGACAGGCGACGAGCGCCGCCTCGATCTCGCCCAGCTCGATCCGGAACCCGCCCACCTTGACCTGGTTGTCCTCCCGACCCAGGAACTCGATGAACCCCTCCGGCCGCCACCGGCCCAGATCGCCGGTCCGATACAGCCGCTCACCGGTACGGGGATGGTGCACGAACCGCTCGGCGGACTTCTCCGGATCGCCCAGGTAGCCCTCGGCGAGGCCGACCCCGCCGATGTACAGCTCGCCGGTGACGTGCACCGGGCATTCCCGCATCCGGTCATCGAGCACGTGGAAGGTCTGGTTGCGCATGGGCGTGCCGTACGGGATGGAGTCCCACCCGGGATCGACCTCATCGATCTCGTGGACGATCGACCAGATCGCCGCCTCCGTCGCCCCGCCCATCGACACCACGCGCGCCCCGGGCGCGCAGGCCCGGATCTTGTCGGGGAGGTCGAGCGGAATCCAGTCGCCGGAGAGCATGACCAGTCGGAGGGGGACCTCCGCGCCCGCGCCCGCGTAGTCGGTGAACATGCCCGCCAGGGCGGGAACCGAGTTCCACACCGTCACCCGGTGCTCGCGCACCAGTTCCAGCCACCGCCGCGGATCGCGGTTGTCGTCGGCTCCGGGCAGCACCAGCGTGGCCCCCGCGCCCAGCGCGCCGAAGACATCCCACACCGACAGGTCGAAGCTCAACGCCGACAACCCCAACACCACATCGCCCGCACCAACCCCGAACCGCTCACACACATCCACACACGTGTTCACCGCGGCCCCATGCGACACCACGACACCCTTCGGCTCCCCCGTCGACCCCGACGTGAAGATCACGTACGCCGGGTCGGCGGGCCGGGCGGGCGCGGGCGGCAGATCGATCTCCCCCGGCTCCGCCGACAGGTCGACGGCGACGGCCACGACGTCGTCGGGGAGACCGTCGCCCAGGCCCACGACGAGGCCGCAGCGGGCCCGGCGCAGCAGCAGGTCCCGGCGGGCCTCGGGCAGGGTGGGGTCCAGCGGGAGGTACGCGGCCCCGGTGAGGGTCACCGCGATGGCGGCCACGACCTGCGCGGCGCTCTTGGGCAGGCGCACGGACACGACCCGGCCCGGACCCGCGCCGCAGGCCCGCAGGTGCGCGGCGAGGGCACGCGCGTGGGCGCGCAGCGCCCGGTAGTCGAGGGTGGCGTCATCAGCGATCAAGGCGACCGCGTCCGGGGCCAGCCCGGCGCGCTCCATGAGCCGGTCGGCGAGCAGTTCCTCGGGGCGGAACCCCGCGGTGGCGTTGGCCCGGTCGGCGAGGTGGAGCTGGTCGGCCGGGCGCGGGTCGGGCAGCGGGGCCGACCACGCGTCCCCGTCCGGGGCGGCGAGCTGCCGCAGCAGCCCGGTGTGGGCGTCGAACATGGCGTCGAGCACGCCGGGGCGGAACAGCTCCTCGACGCAGTCCCAGTTGAACTCCAGCCCGTCGGCGTCCTCGAACACCTGGTGGTCCAGCAGGACCTGCGGGGTCTGCGAGAGCCCGTGCACCTGCTCGCCCAGCCAGCGCAGCGGCATCCGCGCCCGGCTGCCGCCCGCCTGGCCGGAGGCGCTGGCGAAGACCGCCGGGGCGAACACCTCCCCGAGGTCCCCGGTCAGCCGGGCCAGCTCGCGGAGCACCGCGACACCGCTGTGGGCGCTGTGGTCGAGGTCGGCCAGGAGCTGGCGCTGCACCCGCCCGGCCAGCGCCGCCACGCTGTCCTCGGGCAGCACGTCCACCTCCAGCAGCGTCACCGAGGTGAAGTCGCCGACGAGACCGCCCACGTCCGGGTGCAGCGGCCTGCGGTCGAAGGTCGGCAGGCTCAGGGTGAACCGCCGCCTGCCGCCCCACGCCGCCAGAGTGGCCGCGTAGCAGGCGATGAGCACCGCGGCGGGGGTCAGGCCGTCGGCCCTGGCGCGGTCGACCACGCGGGACCAGTCGGCGCCGTCCAGGCGGGCGCGGCGCCGGGTGAACCGGGGCGGCCCGGTGAGCGCCGAGGGGGCCGCCGCGAGCGGGAGCGCGGGCCCCGGCGGCAGGTCCGCCAGCCGGTCCTGCCAGTAGCGCCGCGCGCGCTCCTCCTCCCCCGGATCGCCGCCGACGGCGAGCACGTAGTCGCGGAAGGACAGTCCCGGGGCGGGCGCCAAGGGCTCGCCGCGGTAGGCCGCCTCCCACTCCCGGGAGACGACGTGCAGGCTCCACAGGTCCATCACCAGCAGGTCGAGGGCGACGCAGACGCGGTCGGTCCCGCCGGGCAGGCGCAGCACGCGGATGTCGAACGGCGGCCAGGTGTCGTCGCTGAACGTGCGCCGGGACAGCTCCGCGCGGAGGTCGTCGGCGGCCCCCGACGGCCCGTCGCGCAGGTCGACGACGGTGATCTCGGCGGGCGGGGCGTCGGGCAGGACGCGCTGGGTGCCGTCGGAGCCGATCACCGACCGCAGCGCGCCGTGCCGCTCGACCACGGCCCGCCACGCCCCGGCGAGCCGGTCGATGTCGAGGTCCCCGGTGTCGAACTCGCCGTAGAACTGCGTGCCGACGCCGCTGAGGGCGTAACCGCCGGAGCGGCCGACGAAGTAGGCGTGCTGCAGGTCGGTGAGCGGGAACGGCTCGTGCCGCGCGCCCGGGTCGGCGACCAGCGCGGCGGCGGTGTCGTCGGCGGGGGCCGCGCAGGCCCGCGACCGCAGGCCCGCCACCGTCTCCCCCGCCAGCTCGGGCATCGCGACCCTGAGCCCGAGATCGCGGGCCAGCGCCGCGCGCAGCGTGATCAGGCGCATCGAGTCCAGGCCGAGGCGGACCAGCTCGACGTCGTCGGCATCCGGGGGCAGCGGCTCGCCGAGGACCTCGGCGACGAGGTCGCCGACGGCGTCGGCCGCGTCGCTGGTGCCCGCCGCGCCCGCGTCCGTGCCGCCGCCGAAGGCGCCTGCCAGGAACGCGTCCCGACAGGCGGCGCGGCGCACCTTCCCGTTGTGGGTCAGCGGGATGTCCGCGTCCGCCACCGCGAGCACCGCGTCCGGCTCCACCTCGTGGTCGGCGATCACCGCCCGGCGCGCGGCCACCGCCACCGCGTCGCGGTCGTCGCCGGGACCGGTTCCGACGAGCACCACCAGGTGGTCGCGGTCCTGGTGGGCGACGGCGAACACCGCGGCGCGGTGGCCGGAGTTGCCCGCGCGCACGGAGGCTTCCAGGTCGTGGGGCAGCAGGTTGCGGCCGCGCACGACCAGCACCTCGCTGACCCGGCCGCAGACGACCAGCTCGCCGTCGAGGTCGAAGCCGAGGTCGCCGGTGCGCAGGTACGGCCCGGCACCGTCGAGCAGGTGGGCGCCGAACACCTCCTCGGTCGCCTCCGGCCTGCGCCAGAAGCCGGGCGCGACGCTGTCGCCCGCCAGCCAGATCTCGCCGACGGCGCCGGGCGGCACCGGGGTCGCGGTGTCCGGGTCCACCAGCAGCAGCTCGGTGCCGCGGCCGGGGCGCCCGCACGCCACCAGGTCGATGCCCCTGGCCGGGTCGTCCGGGCCGATCTCCCGCACCCGCCGCCGCTCCAGCTCGGTGGCGTCCACCCGCACGGCGCGCGGCCCGTCGGCGCGGAGCCCGCCGGTGCCCATCATCACGTCCGTGGTGCCGTAGGCGGGGAAGAACGCGGCGGGGCGGAAGCCCGAGGGGGCGAACGCCGCGGCGAAGGAGTCCAGCAGCGTGGGGTCGATCCGCTCGGAGCCGATGATGGCCACCGACCAGCCGGACAGGTCCAGCGCCGCGGTGTCGATGCCGGGCAGCGCCTCAAGGCACCGCCGGTAGCCGATCGGCGGGGCGCCGGAGAGCACCGGGGCCGTGGCCGCCGACAGCGCGCTCAGCCACACCCCCGGCTCGGCGAGCACGTCCTCGGCGGCCAGCAGCGTCAGGTCGCCGCCGCGGTGCACGGCGAGCAGGACGAAGTTCAGCCCCAGCACGTGGTGCGTCGGCGCCCAGCTGACCACCGACCCGCCCGGGGGCAGCCCGGTGCGGTCGGCGAGCACGTCGAGCCAGGTCCGCAGGAGCCGGTGCGGGACCACGGTGCCCTTGGGCGTCCCGGTGGACCCGGAGGAGTACAGCAGCAGCGCGGGGTCGTGCCCGTCCACCGGGCGTGGCCGGTCGATCTCCTCGCCCGTGCCTGCGTCCTCCAGCGCGATCCACTCCACCGGCCGGGCCCCGCGCGCGGTCCACATCGCCTTGGCCCGCGTGAGCGTGGCGGCGTCGGCGACCACGGCGTCGACGTCGGCGTCGATGGCGATGTCGATGAACCCGTCCCGGTGGGCCGCGGGCGCCTGGGCGGGCACCGCGCAGGCTCCCGCGTAGAGCACGCCCGCCAGGGCGACGCAGAACCAGGCGCCGTCGTCGGGCAGCAGCAGCACGCGCGAACCCGGGCGCAGCAGGCGGGCGACGGCTCGGGCCGAGCGGTCCCACTCGGTCCCGGAGAGCGTCCTGGCCGCCCGTCCGTCCGGGCCCGCCTCGATGACGGCGGGGCGGTCGCCGTACGCGGCGCAATGGGCCCGGAGCAGGTCGACCACACCCGTTGAGGTCTCGATCATCGCTCGCGCTCCCGTCCGGCGGTGACTGCGGCATCGACGTGGACGCTTCCACCGCGGGGGCGGTCCAGGAGAGCGCCAACGGGCTGACCCCCGGTCCCCCTCCAGGGAGGTGCCCGACCGGGTACCGCCGCCGGACGCGCGAACGCCGCCTGGCACAGGTCCAGGCGGCGTGATCGGGCGGGTGGTCGAGTGGGGTGGTCGGCGGGGGTCAGATCAGGCTGAGGCGGACGGCCTCAGCCGCGGCTAACGTCCTGTTGGGACAGTTGAGCTTGGCCAGCACGTTGCCGACGTGCCGCTTGACGCCGTTGATCCCGATGCCGAGGCGGTTCGCGATCTGCTTGTTGCTGCACCCCTCGGAGAGCAGGCGCAGGGTCTGGATCTCCCGGGGCGTGAGCAGGTTGCCGACCAGCGCCCCGGTCTTGGTCGGTCTGCGCACCTCGGCGAGCAGGCCGGTGGTCATCGCCGCGGGCACGTGCACCCGCCCCGCGGTCACGTCCCGCATGGCGGTGCGCAGCTCGGCGCCGCTCAACACGCGCTCCAGCAGGAACCCGTCGGGTTCGAGTTCGGCGGCCTCGGCCACGGTGCGGTGCTCGCAGTCGGGCAGCAGCACCAGGATCTTCACCCCGCACGCGCGCAACGCCTGCGCGCGCCGGGAATCACCGCCCAGCAGCTCCGCCGCCGCGATGATCAGCTCCGCCCCCTCGCGCCGTTCCCTCCGCTCGTACAGCGCCGCCCACGAATCGTAGGACCGCGAGCCCGACACCTCGTGGAAGTCGCGGATCAGTGTCCCCAGACCCGCGCGGATCATCTCGCCGGGGTGGGCGATGCTCACGGTCAGGCCGAGGCCCAGGGGCGGACTGGCGGGTACGGGGACCTCGGCGGCGCGGGCGAGGGTGCTGACGTGCATGGGCATCGGCCTCCAGACGGATGGTGCGCGGATGGTCCTGCTCGGTGGCCACCGACCAGCCAGCCATTCGCGGTGGCTTCGACCTTGACCCTTTCTGGATAGCAAAGGGGCCGGTGCCGCGCGACCAGATCACACCCATTGGGCGCGACCACGCGCGCCATGACACGACAGTTGTCGAATCACTGGAGTCATTTCCGCGGGCGCGGCCGGAGTCGCGCGCGGAGGGCCCGCCTCCGCCGCACCGCGTGCCAGATCGCCAAGGCTACCAGCGTATAACTGGGAACAGCGTGAAAAACGACCTCCTTGGGCAGGCCCGCCCAGCGCAGGAGCCCGGTGATCACCGTCAGCGCCGCCGCGACGAGCAGGACGCTCACGGCGAGGGCCGCGCGGCGCGGGAACACGACGCGCCGGGTGCACAGGTGCACGACCAGGCTGGCGGTCAGCGCCAAGCCGGTGAGCAGGTGCGCGAGGGCCAGCGGAATGGTCATCCAGCAGACGAGCAGCAGCGCCGCCACCGGCAGGTCGAACCACAGCCCTGGCCTGCGGGAGGTGCTCACCAGCGCGACGCGGTCTCCGGGCAACTCTCCGGGCGACTCTCCGGGTGGCATTGCCCGGACGCTAGCTATTGGTTGATAACCTGTCAATGTGGCCGAGAGCGGAACGCGGATGAGCGCGGAGCGCAGGTATGAGCAGATCGTGGCGGCCGCGATGTCCGCTTTCAGCCGCACGGGCTATTCAGGAACGACGACCGAGCACATAGCGGCCCTGGTCGGCGTGTCCCAGCCGTACGTCATACGCCTCGTCGGAACCAAACACGCGCTGTTCTTGGCGGCATTTGACCGCGCGTGCGACGCGATGGAGCACTATATTCGCTCCGCCGTGTCGGCACTGGAGCGGGCGAGCTCCGAGGAGCGGCTCGACGCGCTGCGCGCGGCGGGCTACCGCGACATCCTCGCCGACCGCGACCTGATGGGGATGATGCTCCACGCGTTCGCCGCGGCGGGCACCGACGACAAGATCCGCGAGGTGGTCCGGGTCCGCTACGGGGCCATCTTCGTCCTCGTCGCCGAGGCCACCGGCGCCCCGCCCGAGGGCGTGCGCGACTTCATGGCCGTCGGCATCCTGTGGCAGATCCTCGCCGTGCTCGGCGCCGCGGGGCCCGACGCCACCCACGAGTGGGCCCTGCCGATCCCGTGGTGACAAGGGCATCCGACTGTCCACACCAGACATCCCAGCGGGGTGGTCGCCGTCAGCGGCGCAGGGGGATGCCGCAGTGGAAGGTGCCGGTCGGGTCGTAGGCCGCCTTGACCCGGCGCAGGCGGGGCAGGTGCTCGCCGTAGTAGTGGGCGGGGTCGGCGGCCGGGTCCGGGTAGTTCGGGTAGCCCCGGTCCGCGCCGTGGAGGTCGGTGATGGCCCGGGAAGCGCCGACCCACGCGCTCGCGGCGGCGCGGAGGTCGTCACAGGCGCGGGTGCCGGTCTGCGCGGTGTGCTTCACCAGGAATGCCTGGTCGCGGTGAGCCACGGCTCCTCCCCCACCGGTCGCGATCGCGCCGCCCCATGGCACCAGTTCCAGGTCGCGGTAGACGCCGTGGGAGCGGCCGTGCGCCAGGTGCGCGGTGAGCGCGTCCAGCGTCTCGCGCGGGAGCGGGCGGGCGGCGAACCCGGCGCGGGACAGGCGCAGGGCGGGGCGCTCCCCGGGCGGGAGCCGGGGCAGGGTGTGCTCGGCGGCGTCGCCGGGGTAGTCGCAGAACGTGGCCGCCTCGACGGGGGACAGCACCGCGACCCGGTGTCCGGCCGCGTCGGGGTAGTGCCGCAGGAGCGCGTGGGCGGCGTCCGGGTCATCGCCCACGACGACGCCGAAGGCGGCGGTCACGGGCGGTTCGTCGGGGAAGTCACTGGCGTAGGCGGAGATCTCCAGGTTCACCTCGCGCGGGGCGGAAGGGGCGTGGTGCTGCCACGCGTCGATCACGGCGGCGGCCCGCTCGTGCGGCCACGTCGCCGTCAGCGCGACCACGGGCACCGACGGGCGGGGGCGCAGTTCCGCCGACAGCACGATCCCGAACGTCCCGCCGCCCGCGCCGCGCAGCGCCCAGAACAGGTCCGGGTGCTCGTCGGCGGCCGCCCGCACGACGCGGCCGTCGGCGAGCAGCACCCGGGCGGCCAGCAGGTGGTCGGCGCCGAGGCCGTAGTAGCGGCTCAGCACCCCGTACCCGCCGCCGAGCACCGCCCCGACCACCCCGACCGAGCGGCACCAGCCCACCGGCGCGACGAGGCCGTCCACCGCGAGCCGGTCGGCGAGGGCGCCCACGCGCACCCCGGCGCCCACGACGACGCGGTCGTCGCGCACGTCGATGGCGGACAGGGCGCCGAGGTCGAGGACCACCCCCTCGGACGTGGAGTGCTCGGCGAAGCTGTGCCCGCCGCCGCGCACCGCGAAGGGCATGCCGTGCCGCCGGACGAACGCCAGCGCCGCGGCCACGTCCTGCTCGCGGGCGCACGCCACCACGGCCGAGGGGACCACCTCGTCCGGACGGCCGATGAACATCTTCCGCGCGCGCTGGTGCCCCGCGTCACCGGGCAGGTGAACCTCGACGGTGGCCGCGAGCGCGGCGAACGGGCCGGTCACCGGGCGGGCTGCTCGGCGTACAGCTGGGCCTGGAGGCGGTACAGCTCGGCGTAGTGGCCGTCGAGCGCCATCAGCTCCTCGTGCGTTCCCTGCTCCGCGAGCACGCCCTGGTGCAGCAGGTAGATCCGGTCGGCGTCGCGGACACTGCCGAGCCGGTGGGTGATCAGCACGACCGTGCGGCCGTCGGCCAGCGTGCGCAGCGACTCGTACACCGCGCGCTCGGCCTTGGCGTCGAGCGCGGCGGTGGGCTCGTCCAGCACCAGCACCCGCGCGTCCCGGAACAGCCCCCGGGCGACCGCGAGCCGCTGCCACTGCCCGCCGGAGAGCTCGGTGCCGCCGCGGAAGTACCGCGACAGCAGCGACCGCCAGCCCTCGGGCAGGGCCGCCACCACCTCGTCCGCGCCGGAGGACATCGCGGCGGCGCGCAGTGCCGCGTCGTCGGGGTCGGGGCGTCCCGGGCGGCCGAGGCGGACGTTCGCGCGCGCGTCGTGCGGCCAGTGCACCGGTGTCTGGGCCACCATGCCCACCCGGTCGCCGACGCCGGCCGGGTCCAGGTCGGCCAGGTCCCTGCCGTCCCAGGTGATCCGGCCCTCCGTCGGCCGGTACAGCCCGGTGATCAGTTTGGCCAGCGTCGTCTTGCCCGAGCCGTTCTCCCCGACGAGGGCGACGACCTGGCCCCGGTGGATGGTCAGGTCGATGCCGGAGAGGGCGGGCGCCGCCGCGCCCTGGTAGCCGAACCCCACGCCGCGCAGCTCGACGCGCGCCGGGTCGGCAGGCGCCGGGTGGTCCGTCGGCGGCCGGGCGCGGGCCAGGGCGTCGGCGCGGAACGCCTCGTAGTCGGCGACGTAGAGCCCCTGCTCGAAGACGAGGTTCGCGGCCAGCACCAGCCTGCCCAGCGCGGCGGAGGCCGACCGGATGGCGATGAGCGCGGTACCGGCCACGGCGAGCGGCATCCAGCCCACCTGCAGCAGCACCACCAGCAGCGCGACGGCCAGCCCCACGGCCGTCCCGGACAGCGCCCGGCCGAGCGCCTTCACCTTCGCCTGGCCCAGTCCGACCGCGGTCTCCTGCTCCTGCAGCCGGTCGGCGACACCGCGGTACTCCGCCCGCAGGAACGCCTCCGCCTGGCACGCGCGGATCTCCGGCGCCGGTTCGCGCCCGGCCGCCAGGTCCCCGAGCATCCGCTGGCGGCGGTTCAGCGTCACCGTGCGGGCCATCGTCGCGTAGCCCAGCCGCGCGGAGCGCACCACGGCCCAGCCGTTGGGCACCACCGACAGCGCGAGCACCGGCAGCAGGACCGGGTGCAGCAGGCCGACCGTCCCCGCGGCGGCCAGCACCGCGAGCGCCGACCCCAGTAGTTCCACGAGGTTGTCGGTGGCGCGCTCCAGGTGGTGCACACCCCGGTCGCGGGCCCGGTGCAGCCGGTCGTAGAACTCCGGGTCGTCGAAGGCGGCCAGGTCCACCCGCAGCGCGGAGTCGACGATCCGCTCCTCGGCCGCGCGGCGCACCGCGGGCACGACCCGCGCGTGCGCCAGCGCGACCCCGGTGTCCAGCAGCCCGCGCCCGGCGAACGCCGCGACGACCACCAGCAGCGACGGCACCGCGGCGAGCACCCGCTCGCCGGTCGGCCCGGCCGCGAACAGCTTGTCCAGGGCCCCGGTCGTGGCCAGCAGGCCGAAGGCGAACGCCAGCCCGGAGGCGACCTGCAGCAGCAGGATCGCCAGCGCGGCGCGCGGTGCGGTGTCGCGGAGGATGGCCAGCACCGGGCGCAGGCTGGACGGCAGCCGCCGCAGCAACTGGGGCACGGTCAGGGACATGGCGTCCTCGTCGAGGTGCCAGTACGGGGTGTCCATCTCCAGCTCGGGCTCGACCGCCGTCACGGCACGCCGCCGGGATCGGGCAGCAGCACCGACGGCAGCGGGCTGTCGGGGTGCAGGCGCAGCAGCTGGTACGCGATGCCGCCCGCGCCCGGCAGCAGCCCGGGGCTGAACGCGTCGCGCGCCATGCCAGTGACCACCCCGTGCTCTTCGAGCACCGCCACGACGTGCGCGGTGACCGCGGCGCGGTCCAGACCCGCAGGCGCGAGACCGGCGGCGTCGGCGTCGGCCAGCAGTTCCCACACCCCGAGGTCGCCGTGGCAGAGCGTGTGGTTCCAGCCGGTGCCGCACGCCCAAGCCGACGCCGCGGCTCTGCGGACCACGTCGGAGCACCGCTGGGCATCGTCCGGCCACCGCGAGAGGTCGAGCGCGGCGACTCCGATCCCGGCGGCACCATGGCACCACGCCCCGCCGATGTGGTCCTCCTCCCGCAGGTCCCGCCAGCCGCGCCTCTCCTCGTCGTAGAGGGTTTCCTCGTAGGCGAACGCCGCCCGCGCGGTGTCGGCGTGGGCGGGGTCCCCGGTCACGGCGGCGAGCCGGGCCAGCGCCCACCCGATGCCGGTGGCACCGTGGGCGAACCCGCCGATGCCCTCGGGGAACTGCCGGTTGGGCCAGGAAACCAGGTCGAGCCCGTCGGCGGTCGCGGCGGGCGCGCCCTCCGCGACGAGCTGGTCGCCGATCATGCCCGCGAGGTCGATCCACCGGGGGTCGCCGGTGTGCTCCGCCAGGCGCAGCAACGGCACCACCGCGCCCGCGCGGCCGATGAGAAGGTCGTACTCGGTGTCCTCGACGACCGCGCGCGGCAGCTGCCCGGCCAGCACCGCGGCCCGCTCGAGCGCCTCGTCCCCGACGGCGCCGAGACGGCGCAGGAGAAGCCAGCCGGTGATCCGCGAGCCGAGGCCGACGTAGCCGCCCGGCGGCTCGGGGCGCAGGGGCGTGCCCGCCGCGGTGTCGTCGGCCCACCGCTGCTCGGCCAGCCGCATCGTCGTCACCGTCGCGCGCAGCAGGTCCGCGAGCCCGGGAACGGGATCGGCCCGGCCCGCCGCGGACTCCCGCAGGTAGCCCGCCAGCAGCACGGCGACCCCGGACAGGCCGCTGTAGAGGTCGGCGCTGAGCGCGTGCACCGCCCAGCCGGTGGGGTTGAGCGTCGGCGCCACCCAGACCGCCGTGCCGTCCGCGCCGCGGATCGCGGTGGCCGCCACCTGGCGCACGATGTCCGCGGCGAGCGCGCGGCGCCGCCGGTCGAGGCCGGTGGTGTCCGTTGTGGACGGCATCCGCCGCACGGGCGGCGGCAGCCAGCCCTCGTTGAGGTAGGCGCTCACCAGCGCCGCCTGGATGACCCGCCGGTCGACCTCGGGGTCTGTGGCCCGCCACCTCGACCTGGCCTCGGCGATCACGTCGACCGAGCGGCCCCAGCGGGTGCCGCGCGGTCCGGCGAGCACGCCGGTGTCGGCGGTGGTGGCGAAGAACGGGACGTCGCCGTCGAGCAGGTCCGCGACCTCGGCGGAGATCACGGCGGGGTCGCCAGGGGCGTCCGGCGCGTTCGCCGCGTGCCTGGCGAGCAGGTCCTCGGCGCGGGCCACCGCCTTCGGCTCGTTGTTGAGGGAGGCGGGGTGCCAGAGCATCCGACCAAGCTCGGCGTAGGTCTCGGTGCTGCGCACGACGGCGCGCACGGGCAGGCCCGCGAACGCCGCGAGCGGGGCGTCCAGCGCACCCGCTGCGTCGAAGGTGCGCAGGCGGTCGGTCAGCGTGGTGAAACCGGTGAGGACGTGGTCCCAGAACTTGCCGAGCACCGGGTTGGGGTCGGGGTGGTTCGCCGCCCCCGCGCCCGGGGCCTTGGCGAGGCCGATGCGCGCCTGGTCGGTGCCCGCGCCCACGATCACCGGGACGTCGGGGACCGGCTGCTGGCCGGGCAGCGAGCCGATGGCCGAGTTGTCGATGCCCCGCCAGCCGAGCACGAGCCCGCGGCCGGGCAGCAGCCCGGTCCCGAGCACCGAGCCGGTGACCATGGCCAGGGCCGCGTCGACGGCGTCGCCGTAGCCCGACGGCGGGGCGGGCTGGGTCGGGGTGAACAGCGTCTCGCAGTCGATCACCACCGGCACTGGCCCCGCGGCGATCAGGTTCTCCTGGTGCAGGTCGGTGCCGCCGATCAGCCGCATGACCGCGAGCCAGCGGCCGAGGTTGCGGTAGAAGCGCCGCAGCTCGGCGTCGTCGGCGCAGTAGCGGTGGGCGACGTGCTCAGCCCACCCGTACCCGTCCCGGATGAGGACCTCTGGCACCCGGATCGGGTCCGGCTCGTCCGGGAGGACGGCCGCCAGCAGGTCCGCGAGCGCCCGGTCGACGCCAAGCGAGCGCGGTTTGTAGACGACCGCGCCCGCGGCGCACGTGAGGACGGCGACCGAGCGGCCACCGCGGTGGCTGTCGCCTTCGCCGAAGGACACCGCGCGCAGTTCGCCGGGGTCGACGCCGGTGAGCCGCACGAGCGCGGCCCGGTCGGCGGTGAAGCGGGTGGCCAGTTCGCGGATCGCCGCGACCCGGTTGTCGATCACGGTGCGCAGCCGGGGCCGCAGTGCCGGGTAGTGCGCGTCGATCGAGTCCCAGAAGCCGGGTTCGCAGGTCCGCTCGACGAACTCGGTCCACCGGCCCGCGCTGTCGGTCGCGGTGAGCCTACCGGTCAGCCGGGCGGCGTTCAGCTCCAGCACCAGCACCCGGCTCACCTTGCGCAGCACGCTCTGGCGCAGCACGGCGTCCGCCCCGGCGAGGACCGCGTCCCGCTCGGCCGCGCCGAGCCCGGCGAGGCCCGTGAGGTCCGCGGCGAGCCCGGCGCGCGCGGGGGCGAACAGCGCGCGGGCCGACCGGTCGAACTGCTCGGCCTCGGTGCTCACCCAGTCCACTCCGGCGGCGGCGCCCAGGGCCGCCCGCTGCGCGCGGACGGCCCACGGTGGTCGGTCAGCAGCACTGGTAGATCGATGAACCCGAACACACGGTGCCGCACCGGCCGGACTGGCCGGGGCCGGTCATGGTGATGTCGGCCTCGGTGTGCTCCCCGCTGAACAGGGGCCCCGCGGGGTTGTCGTCCATCTCCGCGCCACTGCGCCACGCGGCGATGATCTCCTCGGCCCGGGTCAACTCGAGTGTGCTCATCAGCGATCCTTTCCGTGCGGGAAGATGGGATCGACCAAGCCTGACAACCCGCGCCTGACCAGGCAATACGCTCATCAGCTACGCGGCTGCCCGAGAACCGCGACCGTCCGTGCGCCCCTGCCCGCCGAACGAGGCGTTCCGGACAGCGATCTCAGCCAACCGTCGTAACCGACGGTCTCCGAGCACCAGTCGAGTAGGGCGTCCGGGCCGACGCGGTGCCGCCGAGCAGCGCATTGACGGTTGGAAATAGTCGACCACGCTCATAAGAGCGTGATCCGTCGACTAGGAGGCTCCACTACATGCGCTTATCCCGCCGCCGTCCCGCGGCCAGACCCACGGTTGCCCTGCTGGCCGCCGCCACCCTGCTGTCCGCAGGCATCGCGTCATCGACGCCCCAGGCGGTGGGCCCAGCGGCGCCGATCGCGCCGGAACTGCTGTCCAACGTCGTCGCGGGCCCGGTCGGGGAACCCGTGCGGGCGCTGGTGATGCTGCCCAACGCGGCCGAGCTCGGCGGCGGCCACGACCAGGTGGTCACGACCCTGCGCGAGCACGCCGAGGCCACCCAGGCCGAGGTCGAGGCCGCCATCGAGGCGCGGGCGGAGACCGACGGGGTCACCGTCGTCAACCGCTTCTGGATCACGAACATGCTGCTCGTGGAGTTCCCCGCCGATTCGGGGACGCTCGACGCGCTGGCCGAGATCCCGGGAGTCGCCAGGCTCAACCCGAACTTCGAACTGAGCCTGCCCGACACCGCCGCGGGCACCGCGGAGGCCACCGCGCAGGACGTGACCTGGGGGCTCGGCAAGATCGAGGCCGAGCGGGTCTGGCGGGAACTGGGGGTGACCGGAGCCGGGGTGCGCATCGCCACGCTGGACACCGGCGTCGCGATCAGCCACCCGGACCTGGCGGGCAAGATGGTGACCGCCGACCCGGCCAACCCGCACCACCCGGGCGGCTGGATGGAGTTCAACGCCTCCGGCGGGCTCGTCGCCTCGGCCCCGCGCGACTCCCAGTACCACGGCACGCACGTCGCGGGCACCATCCACGGCGGCTCGACCTCGGGCACCTCGATCGGCGTCGCACCCGCGGCCGAGATGATGCACGGGCTGGTCATCCCGGGCGGCAGCGGCTCGTTCGCGCAGGTCGCCGCGGGTATGCAGTGGGCCATCGCGCCGACCGACGCGGCGGGCAACCCGGCGGGCGAGCCCGCGCACATCGTCAGCATGTCCCTGGGCGGCAACGGGTTCCACCAGGAGATGATCCAGCCGACGCGGGCCATGCGGGCCGCGGGCGTGTTCCCCGCCTTCGCCATCGGCAACAACTGCGGCACCAGCGGCACCGCCAGCCCCGGCAACGTCCACGAGGCGGTCGGGGTCGGCGCGACCGACAGCGCCGACAACGTGGCGAGCTTCTCCTGCGGCGCCGTGGTCCGCAAGGCCCAGTGGAGCGCGCCGCCCGCGGACTGGCCGGAGAGCTGGGTCAAGCCCGACATCTCCGCGCCCGGCGTCAACATCCACTCCGCTGACCCGAACGGCGGCTACCGCACGCTGTCGGGCACGTCGATGGCCACCCCGCACACCTCCGGCGTCGTCGCCCTGATGATGTCCGCCTCCGGCGGGCTCAGCGTCTCCGACGTGCAGCGCATCCTCGGCGACACCGCGTTCTGGGACACCCGGTACAGCCCCACGCCGCCGGACACCCGGTTCGGGCGCGGCCGGATCAACGCCTACGAGGCGACCGCGTTCGTCGCGCTGGACTCCGGTGTCCGGGGCGCGGTCACGGTCGCCTCGACCGGTGACCCGGTCACCGGCGCGACGGTGACCGTCGAGCCCGGCGGGCGCACCCTGACCACCGGCGCGGACGGCACCTTCACCGCCCGGCTCGCCCCCGGCACCTACACCGTCTCGGCGTCGGCGTTCGGCTACGACTCGGGCACGGTGTCCGACGTGGTCGTCGTGGCCGACGAGTTCACCCCCGTCACCGTGGCGCTCACCGGCCTGCCCAGCGGGCACATCGCGGGCAGGGCCACCCTCGCGGGCTCCGGGCACGGCATCCCCGGCGCCATGGTCCGGGTGACCGGCGTGCCCGGCGACCTCTCCGCGGTGACCGCCGCCGACGGGTCCTACACCATCCGGGGCGTGCCCGCGGGCACGTACCAGGTCGCGGCCACGCACCCGACCTTCGCCGCCCCGGCGGCCGTCGGGGTCACGGTGGTCCCCGGCGCGGTGGCGAGCGCGGACTTCGGGTTCTCCCCGCCGCCGCGCTCCGTGGCCATTGTGGACAGCACGGCCAGCCGCGCCCAGCAGTACGTGGACGTGGTGTTCGCCCCGCGCGGCATCCCGACCGCGATCTACAACTGGACCCAGCTGGAGCAGGCCGCGCAGCACTCCACCGTCGTGCTCGGCTACGGCGTGACGACCAACTACAACGCCGCGGCCTTCCAGGCGTTCCTGGACGCCACCGACGCCAACGGCACCGGCGTGATCTTCACCGACCACGCCTTCAGCACCGGCAACGGCATCCGGCAGCTCTCCCGGCACACCGGCCGGCCTGCCACGACCGGCTTCGACTCCGGCGGCTCCGGACAGGCCGAGTCCTACTACGAGGTGACCGCCGAGCACCCGCTGTTCGCCGGGCGCCAGGTGGGCGACCGGATCGTGCTGGAACGCAGCACCCAGGCCAAGTGGCTGGCCTGGTTCGGCGGCTACGAGGGCGAGGGCAGGCGCACCATCGCAACCGTGGGCCGCACGGCCAACGGGATCATGGGCGGCGGCATCGGCGTCGACCAGCGGGCGAACAACCGGCACGTGCTGCTGTCCACCCACGGCGTCTCCGCCACCCGGGGCCCCGCCGACTGGACGCCGGAGGCGACCGAGCTGTTCCTCAACGCCGCCACCTGGGCCTCGCCGCCCCCGGCCGACGACCAGGCCCACTTCGCGGTGTACGACCTGTCGGTCAGCCCGGACGTGGTGCTGGCGCACAAGCCGGTGACGGTGTCCGTGCGGGTGAAGAACGTCGGGAACGCGGCGGGCACCTATGACGCGGTGCTGCGGGTCGGCGGCCAGATTGAGACGACGACCAAGGTCCCCCTCGCCGCAGGCGCCGCCACCACGGTGACCTGGACGGTCGCCAAGGACCGGCTCAGCACCTACTCCGTGCAGGTCGGCCACCTCAGCGACTCCTTCAGGGTGCGGGCGCCGATCGTCACCGTCCTGGCATCCACTGTGGACGCGCCGGGGGCCACCCAGGTCGGGCCGCTGGCCGGGGCCACGGTGGAACTGGTCGCCGACAACATCCCCCGGCAGGTGGGCGTGACCGACGCCGCGGGCTCGCTGTCGTTCGAGGCCAACAACCCGACTGGCCGCTACACCCTGGTGGTGCGCAAGGAGGCGGCCGACGGGGCGCCCGCGTACCTGCTGCACCGGGTGATCACGGTGATCGACGACGACAAGGTCAGCTTCGCCCCCCGGGTGCTCGCGGGCCCGGCGCCCGCGTCGATCGGCGAGAACTTCGCCGTGCGGGCGGCGATCGACCTGGCGGGCTCCGACGCCAGGAACACCGCGTCGGTGTACCTGCGGCCGACGACCACCGGGGAGCACGGCTACCGGTTCGCCCCCGGCGAGCTGATCGCCACCCTGGACACCTACGAGGCGGTGACCGTGCACGAGGTGCGCCACCTGGAGCAGGACTGGTTCCTGCCCAGCCAGGTGATCACCGGGCTGCGGTGGCACGAGCCGTACGACACCAGGTTCGCCATCGGCGGGCCCGCGTCGGTGCGGATCGGTGACGTCGCCGTCGCCGAGAACGGGTCGACCACTGTGGACTGGTCCATTGTGGACTCCCATGGTCTGCCGTTCGAGACGGTGATCGCCACCAACGTCCGGCCGTTCCTCACCCTGCCGGAGCGCCTGCCCCTCGAGCACGTCGAGGGTGTCGTGCGCGGCGGCGGGCCGAACGAGCTCAAGCCGATCCTGCGGCTGTTCGACCCGGCGGGCACGCAGATCCGGGCCGGATCGGTCGAGTGGGACGCCCAGCCGTTCACCTTCAGCCTGCCCGCGGACGCCGCGGACGGGCTGTACCGGCTGGAGCTGGGGACGAACACCGGCGGCTACTCCGGCGAGGTCTCCGCGGCGAAGTCCTTCCGGGTCGGCCCGGAACCGGCGCCCGACGTCGTGGTCTCCGACACCCGCGGCACCTCGGCGGTGGCGGGGACCGCGCTCGCCTACGACGTGCTGGCGGCCAACCACGGCACCGCCGCGTCCGGCCCACTGGCCTGGACCGTGCGGCTGACCGGCGAGAAGGCCCTGGCGCCCAACGACGTCGTGCTGAAGCTGGGAACCGGCACCTCCTGGCAGCGGGTCCGGCTGACCCGCGACGGCTCCGGCGGGCTGGTCGGCACCGTGGTCGGCGACGTGGCCCTGGCCGGGGGCGCCGAGAAGACCTGGCGCCTGTCGCTCCTGCTGCACACGCCGGGCACCGTCACGGTGACCGACACCTTCACCGGGGAGGGGACGTCGGCGGTCGGCACTGACGTGATCACCGTCTCCCCCGCCCCGGTGGGCGTCGGCTGAGTTCCCCGGCTCCGGTCGGGCTCGGTGCTCCGAGCCCGACCGGAGCCGCTCTCCCGCCTACGCCATCGCGGGCGCCTCGGCCACTCGCCCCGCGGCCCGCTCATCGCCCGCCGCAGGGGGGATCGGGTCGAACCTCAGGCGCTGCTCGATCCGGCGGATCTCGGCGTGGTCGGCGGCCACCTGCTCGGGGCTCTCGTGGGAGAGGATCGCGAAGCCGAGGGTGTGGCTGTCCACGAGGTCCCGGGTGACGGGCACGTGGTCGCCGTTGCGGACCTTGACGGAGCACAGGTGCGCGCTGGGCAGGTCGCGAATCCGCTCGTACTCCTCGGCGTTGCGCACGATGCCCCCGGTGCGGGCCATGAACAGCACCGCCCAGACCGTCTTGTGGAGGTCGTAGCCCGCGGGGATGTCCCGGTCGCCCGCGCAGTAGCGGACCATCCGGTCCACCTGGCTGTCCCCGGTCGCCTCCCGGGCGAACCGGGGTGTCCCGCCACCGGCGAGCCGGGCGTTGACCTCGATGAGCCGCGGCCCGTCGGCGGTGAGCATGATCTCGTTGTGCGCCGCGCCGAAGCGCATCCCGACCGCGTCCAGGACGGCGGCGGTGTAGGCGGTCAGGGTGTCGTGGCCGGGAGTGTCGGACGGCAGCCACTCGACGTAGTCGTAGACGGCCATGTGGTCGCCGATGTCGAGCTTGCGGTAGCGGCAGATGTTGACCACGGTGTGGACGCCGTCCGCGGTGACGGTGTCCACGACGTACTCGGTGCCCACCAGGAGCTCCTGGACGACGACCTCGGTGTTGATCTCACCGAACTTGTCGCGCTTGTCGAGCACGGCGTGGAAGGCCGCCCGCCAGTCGTCGCCCGCCCGGACGCGGATCACGTTGTCGGTGGCCGCGCTCTTCGGCGGCTTCATGACCAGGTCGACCCCCGCCAGCCCGTCGCGCGCGATCCAGGCGGCGACCTCCTCCGGGTCGCCCGTGCACACCTGCCGCGCGCAGGGCAGCCCGGCCGCGGCGACCGCCTGCCCCATGGCGCCCTTGTGCCTGCGCGCGTCGGTCCTGGCGGGGTCGTTGGCCAGCGCGGGCGTGAGCAGCGCGGCCAGCCGGTCGGCCAGCTCGACGCCGCTCTCGGCGCCGGGCACCACCGCCAGCGGGGCCAAGTGGCGTAACCGGTCCGCGGTGTCGGCCACGCTCGGACCGTGGACCACGACGCGGGCGAAGTCCTCGGTGGGGACACAGCCCGCGAAGATCGGGGGCGGGGGGTCGGAGGTGATCACCGCGACCGGGACGAGACCGGCGGCCCGCAGGGCGGGGGCGAGCTGGTCGCCGGAGGAGTACGGGTCAACGACGACCACCGTCGCGGCGGTGTTGGCTTCGGTCATGCTGGGCTCCCGTTCACGGTTTTAACGGCGCGGTGCGCCGCGAATGGGTCACGCCGCGCGTTGTCAACTCGCGGTCTTTGCCTTCCGGGTCGCGGCCGGTTGGCCGTCGTCCCCGCCCACGGGGGTTGCCCTGCCGGTCATCCCGGCGAGCGCCGCGATGACCGCGACCACCGTGATGGCGGTCGAGCCCCACCACACGCCGTCGCGCCACAGGGTCCAGACGGCGACGCCGAGCACCGGTCCGGCCGCGTGCCCGACGTGCATCGCGAACGCCGCCGCCGCGATGTAGCGCCCGCGCGTGCCCGCCGCGGCGACCTGCCCGGGGTAGGCCGAGGCCGTCGGCAGCCCGATGATCTCCCCCAGCGTCCACACCACCGTCGCGACGACGAACATCGCCACGAACGGGCCCGCGAGGTAGAGGTTCATGCCGACGCCCATCAGCCCGATCCCCACCGCCACCGCCACCCGCGCGGGCAGGCGCTGGACGAACTTGGTGAACGGCAGCTCCAGGGCGATCACCAAGGCGGAGTTGAGCGACAGCAGCACCGCGTAGAACGCCGGGTCGTGCCCGTCGGCGGTCACCTGCAGCGGCAGGACCGCGATGTGCTGGATGTAGACGACGGCGTTGAGGAACAGGGCCAGCATGAACAGGGCGAACCCGCGGTCGCCCAGCACCGCCAGGTACCCCCCGCGGGCCCGCGCCTCGCCCACCGCCGCGTCGACCCGGTGCGGCAGCCGCATGGCGAACAGGGCGAAGACCACCGAGGTGACGGCGTCGACGTAGAACATCAGGTCGTAGGAGTACACGATCAGCAGCGCGCCCAGCAGCGGGCCCGCGGTGGTGCCGAGGTTGAACGCCAACCGGCTCACCGCGAACACCATCACGTGCCGCTCCTCCGGCGTGAGCTCGACCAGCAGCGCCGACGACGCGGGCCGGTACACCTGGGCCAGCAGCCCGATGACCGCGGCGGTCAGCACCACCAGCGACAAGGTGCCGACGTGGGCCAGCACGGCCGTGAGCAGGCCCGCGCCCGCCATCGACGCCACGATCGTCCACCGGTAGCCGAACCGGTCGGAAATCACCCCGCCCAGCGCGACGCCCACCACGGAGCCGACCCCGTACGCGCCGAGCGCGACACCGGCCGCGGTCTCGCTGAACCCCTTCTGCGTCAAGTAGAGCACCAGGTAGATCTGCAGGAAGTTGCCCAGCCGGTTGACGAACATCCCGACGAGCAACAGCCACACCGGCCCGGAGAGCCCCCGCAATGTCTGGACCACCGTGGGGTGCCCAGCTAATCGGCCGTCCGATCCCATGCGCGACTTCCATCCTGCTCAACACCCGGCGGGCGCTTCCCTCGACCGCCGCGCCGACCAGGAACAGCCCGCCCCCAGGCGTCACAGCGCGAACGGTCCGGGATTATGGCCTGAGCCGAAGGTCGACCTGACGCCAGGGGTCGGTCACCAGCGGATGTGGCTGGCCTCATGGAAGCGGGTGGCGCGGGACGTGCCCCTCCGGTCGTGATCTTCCAGGCGTGGCCCGGAGGGTCCGGCACGGGGGCTCGTCCAGCGTGGATGAGTCCACAGTGGTCTGTCACACATCGCTGTTTCGATGGCGTTCTCGAAGACGGTGGCGCCCCATCGTTTTGGGCGCGGACACCGGCCGGTTCCGCTGGATCAGCAATCTGGGCTGTTTGTTCTCGCGCAGGCGGGGTACGTCGGATGTGTGGCGGCCGAGTCGGCCGCCACGGGCTGTCCGTGGACAGGAGGAGCCATGCGCGCGCTGAAAAGGGTCGCGGAGACCGAGCAGACACTGATCGTGATGCTGGCCATGGTGCCCCGCCTCCTGCGCGACGCGGACTGGCGGCGGCGGACCCCGGACGAGGGCGCGGGCCTGGGGGTCCTGCTCGTGCCCGGTTTCGGTTTCGGCGACAGCAGCCTGGCCTTGGCCGGGGCGTGGCTCCGCGCGCGGGGCTACCGGCCCGCCCCCGCCCGCATCGGCCTCAACGTGGCGTGCACCAGCACACTGGTCGACCGCATCGAGCGACGGCTCGACGAGCACGCCGACCGCACCGGCGGCCGCGTGGTCATCCTCGGCCAGAGCCGCGGCGGCTGGCTCGGCAGGCTGGCCGCGGCCCGCAGGCCCGACCTGGCCCGCGGCCTGGTGACGCTCGGATCACCGGTCCTGGACCCGCTCGGCGCCAGCCCCAGCGTGGTCAAGGTCGCCAGGACACTGGCAAGGCTGTCCGCCCTCGGCTTCCCCGGCCTGGTCAACGCCGACTGCTTCACCGGCCCGTGCTACGAGAGCAATTCGACCGCCCTCGCCGAGAAACTGCCCCCCACCGTCCCCGCCCTGGCCGTCTACTCCCGCCTCGACCGCGTGGCCCCCTGGCAACTGTGCCAAGACCCCAGCGCCGAGTGCGTCGAGATCCGCAGCAGCCACACCGCCATGGGCCTGCACCCCGACTTCTACCGCACCCTGCGCCCCAGGCTGGCCTCCTGGGCCGCCCAAGACGACCACACCCCGGAAACCCCGATGCCGACCGCGGCCAAACAGGAAGTCGCGGTCTCGTAAACGCCCTGCGAACTTGCCTCTGGCGGCCCGGGAGCACGCCACAGGACTGGTGCGGCTGCCGGTGGGGCGGAAAGATCTCTGCGATGGACGCATCTGAGGGCGCGATCGCGGTCACCGGGGCCACCGGGCGGCTTGGGGGGCGGGTAGCCCGGCGGCTGGCTGAGGCGGGGGTTGGGCAGCGGTTGGTGGTGCGGGAGCCGTCTCGGGCGCCGGAGTTGCCGGGGGCGACGGTGGTGGCCGGGGCGTTCGGGGACCGGGAGGCGGTGCGGGCCGCGCTGCGGGGTGTGGACAGGGTGCTGATGGTGTCGGCGGCGGAGTCGCCGGATCGGGTGGAGCAGCACCGGGTGTTCGTGGACGCCGCGGTCGACGCGGGGGTGGCGCACCTGGTCTACCTCTCCTTCTACGGAGCGGCGCCCGACGCCGTGTTCACCCTGGCGCGGGACCACTGGGCCACCGAGGAGCACATCCGCGCCAGCGGCCTGTCGCACACGTTCCTGCGCGACAACCTCTACGCCGACTTCATGCCCGCGCTGCCCGGCGCCGACGGCGCCATCCGCGGGCCCGCGGGTGACGGCAGGGCCGCCGTGGTCGGCCTGGACGACATCGCCGACTCGGCCACAGCGGTGCTGCTCAACGCCCCGGAGCACGCGGGCGGAACCTACGAGCTGACCGGCCCCGACGCGCTGACCCTGCACGAGATCGCCGAGGTCATCACCACGACCACCGGGCGCACCGTGACCTACGTGCCCGAGAGCGTCGACGAGGCGTACCGCTCCCGCGCCCCCTACGGCGCGCCGGACTGGCAGCTCGACGCCTGGGTCACCACCTACACCGCCATCGCGGCAGGCGAACTCGCCCCCGTGACCGACCACGTCGAACGCCTCACCGGCCACCCCGCCACTCCCCTGGCCGACGTGATCCGCCGCGCCCCCACCGAGCACTGACGGCCGCCGACTCAACGCGCTGCGATGACGTTCATGACGGCCACTTCAGACCCCGACCAGCGCGATGTCCAGGCCGGACACCTGTGACGCCCGCCATCCGATCGCGGCGCGTCGACGCGCCGATCCCTCCACCCGATCCTCGACGTGCGATGACACCCAGCGACGGAAGCCCGGACACGGGGTGACCGCACCACCCTGTCGAGGGTTACCGATGGAGACCGCCCTGACCTTCCGTCTCCCACGCAGCGCCCGTCAGCCCGCCACCTTGGCGAAGGCGGACAGGTAGCCGCTGGCGTGGCCGGTCTTGTTCGGGTGGTAGGAGTCGCTGATGGGCCAGGTGACGGCGTTGATCCAGGAGCTGCCGGAGCAGATCTCGTGGCCGGCGAAGTCGTCGCGGACGTCCTCGTAGACCGCGCCCGCGGCGGCGGCCCGCGCGGCGGTGATGTCAGCGAGCACGTTCGCGCCGTCGTTGAGGGCGCGGCGCTTGGACTGGCTCATCACGCAGAGCGCGGCGCCGTCGGCGAACAGGCGCGGGTAGCCGAGCACGACCAGGCGGGCGTCGGGAGCGCGGTCGCGGACGGCGGCGTAGACGGTGTCCAGCCGGGCGGGCAGGTCGGCGCGGGCGCGGTCGGCCGCCGACTGCGCCGCCGAGGCGCAGGCGGCGTCGCCGGACAGCGTGCACTCGGTGAGGACGTCGGCGAAGCCGATGTCGTTGCCCCCGACGGTGATGGACACCAGCGTCGTCTTCGACGAGACCTCGTTGAGCTGGCCGCCGAGGACGTCGTCGGTGGTCGCCCCCGTGCAGGCGGCGAAGGTGAAGGACGCGGGCTGGTGCTCGGCGGCCCACAGTCGCGCGTAGGCGTTGTCGCTGCGACGGCAATCGCCGCTGTAGTTCCCCGCGCCCGAACCCGACGAGTACGAGTCACCGAGCGCGACGTAGTGCACCTCGGCCGACGCTCCCGCGGGCTGCCCCGCCACGGCCATCCCGATCACCACGGCGCACGCGATCACAGCGAACCTGCGCATGAGTCCTCCAAAACCTGGGCACGTGGCTCAGTTCTTACCGCCGACGTGCCCAGCGTGCCGCCCCGGCGCGGCCGCTTCCCCCGATCCGGTCCACATCAGACCCGTTCGGGATCTTCCTCCGGCGTGGATACCGCGAGCGGCTTGGAAGCCTTTGAGCCCAATGTCTTTCCGCCTACCAGTATCGGCAGCCGGAACCATCGGCGCACCGAGACGCCGCGCGCCCGTATCGCGCCGGTTTGACCGCGAGGCGATCTCGGTGGATCGGCACCGGCAGTTCACCCGCCGGACTGCCGGGCGGGCTTCTGGTTGATGGTGACGTCGATCGACATCTCGTCGGCTCCCGGTGTGCCGCTGACCTTGACCGTGACGCCGGACCACGTGCCCTGCGGCAGGTTGAGGGCGGGCACCGTGTCCTCCCCCACGGTGTGGCGGGTGCCGAAGGGGTACAGGTCGTCGGCGTCGCCGCGGTTGCCGCGGCCGAAGACCGCGGCGAGGTCGCGCCTGCCGTCGGCCTGGAGCAGCTCGATGGCGAGGTGGTCCTCGTCGTTGACGTTCTTGATCGCCTCGTCGACGACGTAGACGGCGACGCCCTCGTCCGGCAGGAACGCGTCCTGCCCGCGCCTGCGCCGGTATTCGACGACGACGTACTGCGTCTCGCGCATGGTGGCGCGGTTCTGGACCAGCACGACTTCGCCGCCCTCGGCCGCGGGTCTCAGCACGATGGCGCTCGTGGACTTCGTGACCAGCCGCGGGGTGATCCAGCCGTGGAACATCCGCAGCATCCCGTTGGCGAAGGTCGGGGTCAGGCCGCCGTTGCCCCACGAGCCGGACGCCATCAGGCAGTAGTTGCCCAAGCCGTTGGACCGCGTGAGCCGCGCGGTCCCGGTGTCGTAGTAGTCGGCCCAGCGGGCGGCGAGGTGGCCCCACTCGTGGGCGCAGACGCCGACGGCGCAGTCCTCCGGCACGGTCAGGAAGGTGAGCGCCACGAGGCCGGGCGCGACCTCGACCCCGTTCGGCGGGATGCCCCACTTGACGCTCCACAGGTCGTGCCGGGACAGGGTCTCCTCGGCCCCGCGCCCGGCGTGCACGATGAACAGCGCGGTCACCATGCCCTCGCCGAGGACGTCGTAGGGGGCGAAGTCGACGCCCTCGGCCAGCGCGGCCCGCACCGCGTCGCGGGCCATTCCCTGGGAGTTGCGCGGGAAGTTCTCGTTCGTCCCGGAGTTGCCGTCGGCGTAGAACGACAGCGGGCGCGGCATCCGGAACCAGCCGTGCACCTCGCCCTGGATGTCGATCCCGTTGTCCGTCGTCGGGTCGAAGGCGCTCAGGGCGCGGTAGTAGTCGCGCATGCTGCCCGTCGACAGGGTGTCGGCGCTGAACAGCATCGTGTCGTAGTAGCCCGGGGTGTGGTCGGCGTCGTGCGGCTTGTCGGGGAAGTCCACGAGGAGCACGATCGTCCGCACGACGCCCTTGAGCGGGGTGGTCGGCCGGGTGATCAGCTGCTTGTCCGCGCGCGCCGCCGGGGCGAGCGCGCCGTCGTCCATGCCGACCCCGGCGCTGCCGCGCCTGCCGGAGCGCCACACCGTGTAGTACTGCTCGAACGACATGGCCTCCGGCAGGCGGCCCGAGGTTCTCCGTTCGAGGTAGCGGGTGTGGAGTTCGGCCATCGCCTGCGGCGACAGCGGGACCCGGCACGCGTTTCCGGTGCCGTGGGGATCAGGGTGCTGGGGTGTGAGTGTGTGTCGCATACCGGTCCAGATGCACCCGATCGATCCCCTGATACACGCGCGGCGCATCAGGAAGGGCTTCCCCGGCCTCAGTACCCTTGACAGCGCTTGGAGGTGGAGATGGACGTTCGCGCGCTGCTGGCCTCGGCCGCCGCGGGGGACCAGGCCGCCTGGGACGCCCTGGTCGAGCGGTACACCGGCCTGCTGTGGTCGATCGCGCGCGGGTACGGGTTCGGCGCGGCCGACGCCGCCGACGCGGTGCAGATGACGTGGCTGAGGCTGGTCGAGCGGCTGGACAGCATCGTCGACCCCGAGCGGCTGCCCGCCTGGCTGTCCACCACGGTGCGCCGCGAGTGCCTGCAACTGCTCCGCCGGACCCGCCGGGAGCCGCCGCGCGGCGTCTTCGACCCCACCGCCGAGCCGGTCGACCCGACCGCTCCGGTGGACGACGTCCTGCTGCGCGCCGAACGCGACACCGCGCTGTGGCGGGCGCTGGCGACGCTCTCGGAGCGGTGCCAGCGGCTCTTGCGGGTGCTGATGGCCTCACCGCCGCCCGCGTACGCGGAGGTCTCCGCCGCGCTCGACATCCCCGTCGGCAGCATCGGGCCGACGCGGCAGCGGTGCCTCACCCAACTGCGCGCCGTCGTGCTGGCCGACGAGGTGCTCGGCGCCGAACTCGCCGAAGGCGGCGGCCGTGACCGATGACGACCGGCTCGTGGACCTGCTCCGCGGCACGGCCGCGCGGATCGACCCACCGCCGCCCGCGGTCGCCGAGGCGGCGCGGGCGGCGCTGTCCACGCGCCGGGTGGACGAGGAGCTGGCCGCGCTGATCGCCGACTCCGACCTCGTCGGCGCGGGCGTGGTCCGCGACGGCGGCGACGAGCCGCGGCTGCTGGTGTTCGAGACGGCCGGGGTGTCCCTGGAGTTGCAGGTCGAGCACGTCGGCGCGCGGGTCGTCCTGCGCGGGCTGGTCACCGGGGCCCGCGGTCCGGTCGTGGTCGAGACCCCGGGCGGGCGGCACACGGCCCAGCTCGACGCCGAGGGGTGGTTCACCGTCCCCGGCCTGGCCGCGGGCGGCCTGCGGGTGCGGTTGCGCGGCGACGACGGCACGCCGGTCACGACCAGCTGGGTGCGGGTCTGATCCCCAGCGTGCCGCCCGGCCAGTTGGCGCGGCACCAGGCCGTAGCGTCCGGCCGGTAGCGGCCCAAGCCGCCAGTGCGACAGCAGACCGTGCCGTCCGACGAGTTGGCGGTCCAAGTCACCGGTGCGGTACCAGGTCGTACCGGTCCGACCAGTTGGCGACCAAGTCGCCAGTGCGGTACCAGGTTGTGCGGTCGTGCTCGACCGGGTCGCGGTGAGGCAGGCCGCGTCGCGGTGAACCCGGTTCCGCCGACCCACGGTCACCCCGCGCCCAGCGCGACGAAGGACTGGGCGGTGGCGCGCGGCACCGGGTCCTCGCCCACCGCGCGCCGGGCGTCGCACAGGGCCTGCGCGCATCCCGCCCCGGCGCCCAGCGACTCGTGCAGGGCGACCATCAGCGGCACGGTCGCGGCGTCGTTGACCGGGACGAGGCTCGCGACGATCCCGGCCGTCCCCAGCGGCAGCAGCGCCGCGGTGAGGCCGAGCAGCTCGTCGGCGCCGGCCGGGAGCAGCCGCCCGGAGCTGCAACTGGGCAGCACGATCCGGTGCGGCGCCCTGGGCAGCCGCTCGAAGTCGTAGACCGTCAGCGGCCCGTCGTCGAGCTGGATGGCGGAGAACAGCGCGTTGTCGGCCCGGAAGGCGCCGTGCGCGGCGATGTGCGCCAGCGCCGTGCGGCCGAGGGAGTCCAGCACCCGCGCCGCGGTGGCCGAGCCGTCGGCCAGCACCGTGGCCTGCGGGTACATCCGGGTCAGCGCGGGCAGCTCGGCGCCCAGCGACCCCAGGCCGGGCCCGCGCACCAGGACCACGTCACCGGTCTCGGGCGCGGCGGCCCGTGAGTTGAGCCAGGCCGTGGCCGACGGGGCCACGGCGTGCGCCCGGTCGGCCAGGGCGGGCAGCAGCGCCCACGGCACGCCGTGCAGCCGCCCCGGCGGGACGATCACCACCGGTCCGTCGCCCAGCAGGCGCACGGCAGGGCCGAGCAGCACCTCCTCCAACCGCCTGCCGAGTGCGGCCAGCCGCGCGGACAGCCGGTCCGCGCCCGCCGAGACGTAGGCGAGCCTGCGCAGCGCCATCCTGGCGGACTCCACCGCGCCCGCGGCCTCGGCGGCGCGGCCCGCCCGCACCCGGCGCACCCGCCCCGCGCCGCAGACGAGGACGTGCAGGTCGCCGTCGACGTCGACCAGTTCGAGCAGCCGGTCGCCGCCGAGGGCGTCGAGCAGCGCGCCGACGTCCAGCCTGCTCGCGGCGGGGGCGCGGCCGGGAGCGCGCAGTGTCCGGGCCCGGACGGCCCGTTCCAGGCGCAGCCGCTCGGCCTCCAGGGCGGGCGCCGGGGTGCGCTCCAGCCGCAGCCTGCTGGTGATCTCGCGCAGCGCCGCCAGGTCACGCCGGAGGGCCGGGTCCTCCGGCGGGCGGACCACGGGCACCGCGCACGCCGTCGCGCGCCACCGCTCACTCCACTGGAGCAGCCTGCGCGGTTCGCGCGCGCAGGCCCGCTGGCCCAGCTCGGCGAGCTGCGCCCCGCGCGCGGTGGCCCTGGCCCGCAGTTCGGACGCGCCGAGGGTCAGGCGGTGGTCGTCGAGGACGTCGAGCCCGCGCCGACAGGCCACGAGCATCCCGCGGTCGTCGCCCGCCGCGTCCGCCAGCAGCGCCTGGGCCAGCCACCCGTCGACCCGGGAGATCGCCGGGCCGCGTCGCCGCGCCGTGGCCGCCCGCTCCAGGTGCGCCGTCGACGGCAGACCCCGGGCCAGGGCCGCCCGCCCGGCCAGCAGGTGGGCCTGGACCACCTCGGGCGAGCCGAGTGCGCCGAGCCGCCTGGCGACCCGCTCGGCCTGGCTGAGCAGCCTGCCCGCCGACGGGTCGGCGCTGAACCGCGCCTGCAGCGACAGCAGCCGGGCGTGGGCGTGCCACCAGTCGCGGCGCTGCACGGCGAAGCCGGCCGCGGCAGCGCCCGCGCGTTCCCCGGCCACCGCGGGATCGCCCGCCGCCAGCGCGGCGCGCGCGGCGACCAGGAGCAGTTCCGCCCGGCGGGTGGCCTGCCCGCGCCGCTGGGCCAGAGCGGTGTCGGCCTCGGCCACCGCGTCGTGGGCGAGCCCGGCGGCGAGCAGGACCGAGCACCGGTCGATGGCCAGGTCCGGGGTGGTGGTCCCCAGTTCCCGGTAGCGCCGCTCGACGTCGTCGAGGCAGGCGAGCGCGGCGGGCAGGTCGCCCGAGCGGAAGGCCACCAGTCCCCGGTTGTGCAGGGCGAAGGCGGAGGCGTGCCGCTCATCGATCCCGGCGAACATCCCCTCGGCCGCCACCAGGTCGGCGTCGGCCCTGCGCACCAGGCCCAGCGCCAGGTTGATCAGGCCGCGCAGGGTGAGCGCCCTGGCGGTCCACAGGACGTCACCGGCCCGGCGCAGCACCGGCACGGCGACCCGCAGGTCAGCCAGGGCTTCCCGGTGCCTGCCGAGAATCCACAGCGCGCCGCCGCGGCGGAACCGCACCCGCGCCCCGGGCGCCCCTGCCGCGCGCCCGACCGCCTCGTCCAGCACGGCCAGCCCCCGGCTGGTCCTGCCCGCGTGCACCATCGTGATGCCGAGCGTGGCGAGCACGTCGGCCAGCCGCGCCGCGGAGCCGGACCTGCCCGCCAGCGCCCTGGCCCTGCGGAGTTCGGCGATGGCCGCGTCGAGATCGCCGTACTCGCGCTCGGCCAGGCCGATGACGTGGTGGGCGACGGAGGCGTCGAAGGCCGACGGGGTGCCCGCCAGCAGGGCGCGGGCCGCGGAGACCGCCGCGGCAGGGCGGGCGAAGACCAGCTCAAGCAGATCGAGCGGGTCGCCCACATGGGCCATTTTAGGCCGCGGAGGTATCAGGGGGCCATGGGGCGCGATCCTCCATTCGACACCTCATCCCCGTGGAGGAGACATGACGGAGTTCGACGGCCGCGTCGACGCCAAGTTCCAGTCGCAGTGGGACGCCGTGCGCATCGCCGCCCTCGACCGCGGCGTCGACCTGGCCCGATCGAGTGAGCTGAGCGGGAACCGGACCAGTCCCGCGTTCGTGTACGAACGCGACCACGTCCTGGTCCGCGACGAGGACGTCGGCGAGGTCATCGGGCGCCACCTCGACGGGGACCGGATCTGCGAGCGCAGCCTGCCGGGCGTGGGCCTCTACCGGATCGGCGAGGAGGTCCAGGACACCGTCGAGCGGGTCAACCGGGAGCTGAGGACGGGCGCGGTGACGCCGAACCACCTGGTGTCCATCTGCCCGGTGCAGCTGTGCCCCGCGGACGAGCCGGTGCCGCTACCGGTCACCGGGAGCCAGGACCCGTACCCGCCGCGGTCGTTCGGCCAGGGCGGGCGGGGCGTCGAGGTCGACGTCCTGGACACCGGACTGGTGCCGGACTACGAGGTCGGACACGGCTGGCTCGCCGACATCCCCGCGCCGGACCTGTGCGCCTCCTTCGGACCGAGCGGGACCATCAGGGAGTACGCGGGCCACGGCACGTTCGTCACCGGCGTCCTGCGGTGCGCGGCGCCCGCGACGTCGGTCCGGTCGCTGAACATCTTCCAGTACGCGGGCGCGACCACCGAGGACCAGCTCGGCCGGGCCCTGCTCGCCGCGCTGAAACGAAAGCCGCACATCATCAGCCTCTCGGCGGGCGGGTCCACTCTGGACGGTCTTCCGCACGCCGCCCTGGCGCCGTTCTTCAAGGAACTCGACCGGCCGGGGACGCGGACGCTGCTGGTCGCCGCCGCGGGCAACGACGGCAGCGACCACCCGTTCCACCCGGCCGCCCACGGCGGCGACGGCGTGGTCTCCGTCGGCGCCCTGCGCTACGACAGCCGGGGCCGCGCGTGTTTCAGCAACCACGGCGACTGGGTCGAGGTGTACGCCCTCGGGGAGCGCCACGTCAACGCCTTCATGTCCGGCGGCTATTCCTATGTGGACCCGGTGCGGGAGGACCTCACGTGCCGGTTCTACCCGGACGAGCGCCTGTACGGCGCGTGCAGCTGCGTCACGATGCCACCGCAGGGCGCGGTGGTGGCCTTCCGCGGCATGGCGCGCTGGAGCGGCACGTCCTTCGCCACGCCGCTGGTCGCCGGGCTCATCGCCACGCACATGTCCACCACCGGCGAGATGGACGCCCGCGAGGCCGCCCAGCAGGTCCTGGCCACCACCCGGACGGTCACCGACCCCGACGGGGCGGTGATCAAGGCCCTCGACCACGGGCTCGGCGCGGACCTCGGCCGGTGAGACGGCCGGTCCGGACCGCCACGCGATCCGGACCGGCTCCCGGCCTACGGCCTAGCCCCACATGCCGCGTCCCCAGCCCGCCGCGGCCACGAAGCCGTCGCCGCCGGAGGCGCACGACAGGAGCTCGGTGCCGAAGACCGTGCCGTCCCGCTCGTAGCCGTGGTGCACGCCGATGGCGTAGGGCCCGTCGTCCCACCAGCCCCACAGCGGGGCCCCGGAGACACCGGACGCCTCGTCGGCGTCGCTCTCCACCTGGGTGGTGTCGTAGCGGCTGCCGTTGACGGTGATGTCGTCGCCGTCGTCGTCATCGCGGACGGCGATGCCGGTCTCGTGGGTCATGTGGGTCAGGCTCCAGTCGTAGGGGAACCCGGCCATGGTCCAGTAGTCGCCGTCCTCCCAGGAGGAGTTGTAGTGGCGGTAGCCGAAGTAGCCGCACCGGTCGCCGATCGGGTCGAACAGCTGGCAGATCCGGATGTCGCTGCCGGAGTCGGAGTTCCACCACCAGGTCGAGCGGACGTAGCTCACCATGCCCGCGCCGAAGACCGACTGGCCGTTCCAGCAGGCCGGGATGACCTGGATGCGCCAGGGCACGGTGGTCGGCGGGCCGACGTGGCCGCTGGTCATCAGCGTGCTGCGGCCGATGAGGTAGCCGGTCGCCTGGCCCGTTTCGACCCACGCCCCGCCCGGCGTCGGCTGGTAGCTGCTGTAGAGCTTGCACACGGCGGTGTAGGGGAAGCGGTCGGGATAGACGTACGACCGCGACTCGCCGTTGATGATCGTGCTGTGGTTCTCCGACAGCACCGTCCTCCTGCCGCGCGAGTTGACGCCGTGGCGCCGCCTGCCCAAGGTGGACGCCGTCTTGGGGTGCAGTCCGCGCGGAACGCCGTCCGGGCAGAACGGCGTTCCCGCCGGGGCCGCTTCCCGATCCGCTTCCCAGTCCGCCCGTCTGTCGCGGCGCGGCGCCAGGCGCTGGGCCAGGTCGCGGGTGTGCACCTCACCGGCGTTGGTCTCCAGCACCGGCAGCCCGGGGACCAGGAGCCCGGACGCCCGCAGCGCGCCGTCGTGCAGCTCCGAGCGCACGACCTCCAGCCCGGCGCCGCCTTGGGCCGTGAAGGTCCTCGCCGACTCGGTCACCTCGCCCCAGGGCCTGCCGTCCTCGGCCACCTCGGGGTCGTCCATCTCCAGCAGCCGCGCAGGCGTCAGCGGTGCGTCGTAGTCAGGCATGCCACGCTCCTCTCCCCAAGACGACGCCGTGCGCGCCGTGTGCAAGAACAGATGACCGGGACGCCCTCGGTGATACGGCTCAGTCGCGGGGTTTCGGCGCAAGTCGCGGCTGACCCACCGGGAACTACCAGCGGTGACCATCTCGCCGTCGATGGTCACCGATCGCGGTCTTCTCGGGTGAAAGTGACCCGTCCGGTAACAACGGGTGAACGTAGGGCCGGAAAGGACTGGCTTTGATCTTTCCCGGCCGCGAAGCTAGGACTTCCGAGCAACTTGACCGGAAGGACATGGCGTGGGACCAACCAAGCGCCGGCCGCTACACGGTTTGATCGCGACCTCTGCCGCGTTACTCCTGCTGGGCGCGCCCGCGGCCCAGGCCGAGGGTGATCTCGGCGGCAACTACGAAACCAGCGACAACGTGCGGCTGGTGGCCACCGTGCCACACGCGGCGCCGCTGCCCGAGAACGGGGGGCGCGGCAGCGATCTCGCGTTCTCCGGCGACTACGCGATCGGGGGCAACTACGCCGGTTTCACGATCTACGACATCGCCAAGCCCCGCGAGCCGCGGATGGTCAGCCAGGTGCTGTGCCCCGGCTCGCAGGGCGACGTCTCGGTGCACGGTGACCTGCTGTTCTACTCCGTCGACGCCCGGCGCAGCGACGACAGCTGCGCCTCGACGGCCCAGAACGACGGGACCCAGGCGTACTGGGAGGGCATCCGGATCTTCGACATCAGCGACAAGGCCAACCCGCGCTACATCAAGTCGGTCGAGACCGACTGCGGCTCGCACACCCACACCCTGGTCCCCGACAAGGCGGGCAAGGACGTCTACCTCTACATCTCCTCCTACGGCCCCTCCACCACCATCGCGCGCTGCCGGCCCCCGCACGACAAGATCTCCATCGTCAAGGTGCCGCTGGCCGACCCGACCTCGGCGGCGGTGATCGCCACGCCCGTGGTGTTCCCCGGCGGCGGCAACGCGGGCAGGCCGGGCAGCGTCGAGAGCGGGTACGTGACCGCGACCGCGGGCTGCCACGACATCACCGCCTTCCCGGAGAAGGACATCGCGGCGGGCGCGTGCATGGGCGACGGCGTGCTGTTCGACATCACCGACCGCGAGCGGCCGACCGTGATCACCACGGTCCAGGACGACGCGAACTTCGCCTTCTGGCACTCGGCGACCTTCAGCAACGACGCGAGCAAGATCGTCTTCACCGACGAGCTCGGCGGCGGCTCGGCGGCCACCTGCCGCCCCGACATCGCCAACACCCGCGGCGCCGACGGCACCTACGACGTCGTCGGGTCCGGCGCTGGCGCCACCCTGCAGTTCCGCTCGTACTTCAAGATCCCCCGCTTCGACACCGAGCGCTGCGTCGCGCACAACGGCTCGTTGATCCCGGTCAAGGGCCGCGACATCATGGTCCAGTCCTGGTACAAGGGCGGGGTGTCCATCTGGGACTTCACCGACTCGGCGAACCCCACCGAGATCGGCTTCTTCAACCCGCTGCCGGAGCGGGAAGGGCCCTCGGGCACCTGGTCGGCCTACTGGTACAACGGCTACATCTTCTCCCTGGACGGCCAGCAGGGCCTTGACGTGCTGGAGATCAAGGACCCGCGCACCAACCAGGCGAAGTCGGTGCACCAGGACGTGTTCAACGCCCAGACGCAGTACAGCCTGAAGCCCGGCAAGAACTGACATCACCACGGCTCTGACCTGACACCGCCGGGGTACCCGCGCCAACGGGTGCCCCGGCGCGTGTAACGCCGCGGGCCCGATCAGCGAACCACTACCCGAGCGGAGCCATCCTCATGATCGCCGGGGCGGCCTGACCCTGGGGACACTCAAACGGCGGCAAGAGGAGAGCGCAATGCGGCTACTGCACATCTCGTGTACCCCCCGTGCCGGCACGTCCAACACGCTGCGCGTTTCCAGCGCGTTCCTGGACACGGTGCGCCGACAGGGTGACGTCGAGATCGACACCCTGGACCTGTTCGACCACGACCTGCCCGCCGTCGCGGGCCAGAACATCGAGTCCAAGTACCAGCTCATGGTCGGCAACCAGATCGATCCGCGCCACGCCGAGTCCTGGGGGCGCGTGGAGCAGCTGATCGCCCAGTTCCTCATCGCCGACGCCTACCTCATCTCCGCGCCCATGTGGAACTTCCACGTCCCGTACGCGCTGAAGTACTACATCGACGCGATCGTGCAGCCCGGCTACCTGTTCAAGTACGACGAGTTCGGCGCTCCCGTGGGCCTGTGCCACGACAAGAGGATGGTCTGCGTGAGCACCCGCGGCGGCGACTACTCCCCCGAGGGCCCCATGGCCGCCTACGACCTGCAGACGCCCTACCTGCGGACGATCTTCGGCTTCGTCGGCATCACCGACATCGAGTTCGTCACCGCCCAGCCCATGGACGTCACGCCCGAACTCCGCGAGTCCGCCATCGCCACCGCGATCGACTCGGCCCGCACCCTGGCGGCCCGGTTCGCGGTGCCGCAGCCCACGGCCTGAGATCAGCCCGACCGGCAAATCGCTCCTCGCACTCGCTGACATAGGCAGCACGATCCACCATGTTGCGGACATAGCCGACCATGGCCGTGGCAGATGGTTGACCCAGCTCACTTCTGTCTCACCTCTGACGCACCACCCACACAACGAAGCCACAGACCCATAACAACGCGCTAGTGTGTGCGTACTGTCCGTATCGCTCGCTGTTGAAGGAGTGCATGAGGAATGCCAGCCCGGCGAGGTGCCTTCACAGCTGCTCGGAAGGCGGCCGGCTACAGCCAAGAGGCATTGGCCGAACGGATGGGTGTTGACCGTTCGACCATCGCCCGCTGGGAGGCGAACGGAGCGGCTCCGCAACCGTGGCATCGGCCGAAGCTCGCCGAGGCGCTTGGCGTGTCGCGTGAGGAATTGGCGGGCTTGATCGAACCAGGGCCACCAATGACCGGCGCGCTCGTGGACAGGCGGCAAGAGGAAATCACGGCCAGTCAGGAGGCGTGGCTGCGGACAAGGCTCGCACCGGGAGTGCGCGGCCGGGAGCTGACCGAGTTGGCGGCGTGGCTTTATCCAGAGGCCCACCGCGCGCCTGGTGGCCATGTGCTGACCGGCCCGGATTGGCTCAAAGGAACACCGGTCGAGCTGGACGCTGTCCGGCTGCACTGGCAAAGCGACGCGCCCGCGTTCACCCCGCCGGAATCAAGGTTGCTGGACGAACTGCTTCCGTTGACAGACACAGGCGTTCGCTATGGCGATTACAGTCGAGCTGTGCGCGACCTCGTCCGCCCGCGCCTGCTGGAGAATCGCACCAGCTATCGACTGACGACTATTGATACTTCACTGTCCGGGCTGCGCCTGAGCTTTGGGCGAACAACTTTCTTCGAGGTGTTCAACCTCAAGCAGATGATAGCCCATGAGTTCAAGAAGGCATGGCTGGCATCGGGTCGGCAGATCCCAAGCCTTGAAGACTTGCCGCTTCGCGCGTCGATAGAGAACCCCTTTGATCCCGGGCAGCTACTCATGTCGCCGGGGATCAACACTCTGACCATTCGGCGCGGGGGCATCGGCGAGGGGCCGAGCTTTGTCCTTCATGAGCGCGACGGCGGCAAGGTGGCAGACGGCGGAGGGCTGTGCCACGTGATGCCTGCCGGTGAGTTCCAGCCGTCATCCGCTGACCCGGCAGACGTGCGGAACGACTTTTCGATCTGGCGCAACATCATGCGAGAGTTTTCCGAGGAGTTTCTTGGAAATCCGGAGCACGATGGTTCCAGCGCGCACCCGATCGACTACAAGGAAGACGAACCGTTTGCGCAGCTCGAACGCGCCCGAAGGCGGGGCACACTCCGACTATGGCATTACGGGCTGGTTGTCGAGCCGTTGGAGCTCGGCGTCATGCAGCTCACGGTGGCGATCGTCGACCCTTGGGAGTTTGACCGGCTTTTCGCGGAGATGGTCGGCGTCAACGACGAAGGTCGGGTCATCGGCAAAGATGGCACTCGATACATTCCGTTCACAGGTGAAGCGATCGACCGACTTGAGCCGCGTTTGTCCGCTAGCGCGCTGACGCTTTTGCGGCTCGCGTGGCGCGATCGGAAGACGCTCCTCGGTTGAGGAGCGGATATCGCCGCGGCGGGCGGACTCGGCGGCCCGTTCGCGGGGCCACGGCCCAGGATCAGCCCGACCAGATCTCGTCGAACTCGGTTCCCGTCAGGTCCGCCGCCGCCGAGGCGACCTCCTCGCTGACGAATAGCGGCCCGCGCGGGAGCTGGGGGACGGTGAACGCCGGGGCGGTCACCGCCCCGGCGTGGAAGGCGTAGGACTCCACGGCGAGGATGCCGCCGTCGTCGAAGCGCACGATCTCGGAGCGGTCCTCGTCCAGCGCGTCGAGGACCGTCAGGGCGTGGAACACGGACAAGTCGGCGTCCGGGCACGCCAGCGGCAGCAGCTCACCCCACGGCCCCAGCAGCGGACCGAGGACGGCGCCCGCGCGCGGGCGCAGGACCAGCACGTGGTCGCTCAGCCATGGCAGGTCCGCCCACGCGCACGGCGCGCCGTCCTCGTCGGCGGTCAGCAGGCTGACGACCACCGGCTGCCAGCCCACCAGCCGCGAGGTGCCGCCCAGGCCCAAGAGGACTTCGTGATCGGTGTCGCGCACCGGGATCACCCACTCGTGGCCGGGATGGACTCGCGGCTGGTAGAGCTTCACTCACTGCCTCCTGGTCACGGGAAACCGCCCGACAGCAGGCGCTGCCGGATGTAGGCCAGCGACTGGACCACCTGTTGCCGGTTCTGCGCCCGGCTGAGCAGGCTGTTCACCGCAGCGTAGTACCGGTCGGTGTGCAGCGTGGAGTGCACGGCCGCGCCCGCCGGGTTGGCCGAGGCGCGCGAGGCCGGGAGGAACACGCCGTTGACCGCGTCGTCGAGGTTGAGGCCGAAGCGCTGCAGGACGCCGCGGGCGACCGCGGACTTGGGGGAGCCACCGGCCACGATGTGGTGGGCGGCGGTCTGGGCGGGCCTGCTGGTTCCCGCCCGGACCAGGTTCGCCCCGAGCACCCGCGAGGAGTAGGACATGGCCGCCGGTGCGGCGACGCGTGGCGCCGTCGCCGCGACCGCCCGGGGCGCCTGGGCGATGCCCGCGGTGCCCAGCGACCCGACGACGGAGATGCCGGAGTCGACCAGTTCGGCGTTGTCCCGGCTCACCCCGGCCGCCTGGAGCGCCTGGCTGGTCAGCGAGCTCTCCTGCTCACCGCTCCAGAGCTGGCGCAGCCCGGAGGCGGTCACGTCCGCGCCGTGGACCACGACGACAGCGCCCGCGACCGCACCCACCCCGGTCCACGAGGTGGCGGCGCCGCCCGCGGCGCCCGCGGCCATCTCCACGACGCCGCCGACGGCCTTCAGCCCGCCCATCACGCGGTTCCAGGTGCTGGCCCCGGTCGGGTCGGTCAGCCGGGCGGGGTTGTTGTTGGCGAAGGTGTAGGAGGACAGGTTGAACGGTTGGAAGACACCGCTGTTGGGCCTGCCGTCCAGGTAGCCCTCCAGCGCCGGGTCCGGGCTCTGCCACTGCGCGGTCTTCGGGTTGTAGTAGCGCGCGCCGTGGTAGTAGAGGCCGGTTTCCTCGTCGAGTTCCTTGCCGCCGAACTGGTAGGGCACCGGGGTCGGCTGGGCGGGGTGCTCGTTGACCCAGGTCTCGCCGAAGGCGAAGTACTGCAGGTGCTCGGTGAGCCTGGCGTGCTCGTCGGTCACGTAGGCCGAGGAGCCGAGGTGGTCGGCGTGGAAGAAGAAGTGGTGGTTCTCGTAGGTGCCCACCGGTTTGACCGTCTTGGTGGCGATCCTGCTGTCGCCGATCCAGATGTGCTTGAAGCCGGTCCCGTTGCGCTCGCTGAAGTTCTGGTTCGGGTAGATGTGCTGCGGACCGGCGTCCTTGACGACCCGGTTGCCCTCGTCGTCGTAGACGTAGCGGACCGTGGCGGGCTGCCGCGGGCTCACGCAGGTGTCGGGGTGCTGCGCGACGGTGGTGTTGCGGGCGTGGTCCTGGTTGCAGGCGAGGCGGTTGTCCTCGTCCCACACCAGCTGCCTGCGCTTGCCGGGCGCGGGCGGCTCGGTGTTGACCGTGTCGACCAGGTTGCCGTTGGCGTCGAACACCTGGTTGACCGGTCCGACCTTGCTCGCCGCGTGCGGCTTGGCCGAGCCGTAGGTGTAGCCGTAGTTGTAGGTGGTCTTCTTCTGGACCTGCGCCTTGCCCAGGGTGGTGCCCGGGTCGAGGGTCTCCTGCAGGGGTTCCTCGGCGGGCTCCTCCACCGGGCCGACCGGGGCCAGCGCCGGGTCGAGGGTGCCCTCGGCCGGGTCGGCGTAGGCGGGGCCGGTCGGCTCGGCGGGCGGCACCGTCTGCGCGTTGACGACGATCTCGTGGCGCTGGTCCTTCAGCGTCACGTTGTGCAGGGTGTCGTACCGCACGGTCAGCGACTGCCGGTCGAGCTTGTTGTCCTTGTTCCGGTACTCACCGGAGGCGGCGGTCACCTGGTAGAGGTCGTCGTAGGTGAACGACTGCACGCTCGGCCCGCCGATGGGCTTGCCGTGCGGCAGGGCCACGGTGTTGCGCACCTGGCGGACGTTGCCGACGTTGTCGTAGGTGTAGGCCAGGTTCTGGAACTCGTGCCCGTCGGGCAGCGCGGCCTTGAGGGTAGCCAGCTGGCGGTCTCGCGGGTCGTAGGTGTAGCTGGTGCGGACGCCGGTCCCGGTCACCATGAACGCGCGCTGGCCGAACTTGTCGTAGTCGAGCCGGTGCAGGTAGGTGTAGTCGTGCCCGCCCTTGTGCCCGGTCGCGCGGTGGACCTGGCCGCCGGAGTCGTACTCGTAGGTGAGCACCTCGCTGTCCGGGAAGGTCAGCTGCAGCACCCGGTTGAACGAGTCGTGCCGGTAGGACGTGGTGTAGGTGCGGGCCGGGCCGTTGATCGCGGTGACCGTCCTGGTCTCCCTGACCAGCTCGCCGAGCGGCCCGTAGGCCCTGGTCGCCGTGCCCGCGGCGTCGCGCACCGAGGCGATCCGGTTGGCGGTGTTGTCCGGCGCGCCGGGTCCGCCGTAGGTGTAGGTGACGTTGTTGCCGGTGAAGGTCGGGTAGCGGATCGCGGTGACCCGGTTGAAGTCGTGGTCGTACTCGACAGCCTTGCCCGCCGCGCGGAGGTTCGCGGTGACCTTGGCGGTGACGTTGCCCGCCAGGTCGAAGCGGGTCTCGGTGCGGCCCGCGTCCGGGCTGTCCACGATGGTCCGGCGGCCGAGGTTGTCGTACTCGGAGGTGGTGGCGTTGTCGCGGTCGTCGACCACCCTGGTGATCTGGCGCAGCGGGTCGTGGACGTAGTTCGTCCAGATCACCGGCTGGCCCGCCGCCGCGTTGAACTCCTTGACCGCGGTGGTCAGGCCGCGCGCGTCGGTGTAGGTGCGGCGCTGCTTGCCGTTGCCGTCGGTGGCGACCGTCTCGAACCGGGTCGCCCCGGAGCGGTCCGGGCCGAACCCGTAGGTGTTCGCCGAGGAGGTGTTGTCCGGGATCACCGTGCGGGTGATGCGGTCGAGGACGTCGAAGGTCTGCCGGGTGGGCGTGATGGTGTCGAAGGCGGCGTTGAACGCCGTGTTGTCGCCCTTGGGCTCGCTGACCGGGTAGTAGTGCTCGATCCCCCGGCCGACGAAGTCGAACACGGTCCGGCCCGAGACGGTCATCACCTGCTGCGGGTCGGCCCCCGGCGTGGGGACGACCGTCGCGTCCTTCTTGGTCTGGACCGTCCTCTTGAGACCGTCCACGTAGAGGACCGTGTCCATGGTGTCCTCGACCGGACCGGCCGCGGTGCGGTCGGCGTGGCGGGTCACCGCGTACGGGACGACGGCCTCGGGGTGGTACTCAAAGTCGATCGTGACCCGGTTCTCCGGCAGTTCGTACGGCCCGGTCACCGAGTCGACCCGGCCGACGCTGTCATAGGCCGTGTTGACCCGCTGGCCGTTGAAGTCGGTCTCGACGGTCGGCAGGCCGTACTTGAGGTTGTAGGCGGTGTCGGACCGGTAGCCGAAGCTGTCGGTGATCGACTCGACGTGCACGCCGACGACGGATTCGTAGGTGTAGTCGAGCCGGTAGCGCTGCCCGGCCTTGTTCGCCGGTTCGGTGACCGAGCGGAAGTTCCCGTCCGGGAAGTACGCGAGGTCGGTCACCGCGGCGGCGCCGTCGGCCAGGTACTCGCGCACCTGCCCGGTGTTGGCGGTGGCGCAGTCGATGTCGGCCTCGCTGCGCCGCATCACCGCGCCCGCGCCGCGGACCTCGCTGGCCACGGGCAGCCCGACGATGTGCTTGGCCGCGCACGCGGGGTCGGCGCCGCTGTAGCGCACCCTGGTGTCCACGTCGTCGGCCGTGCCGGTGTCAGCGGCGTCGACGGTCCTGGTCACGTTGCCGAACGCGTCGTACTCGTTCTCGACGAACGAGGACTTGCCCGGCTCGGCCCGGCCTTCGTAGAAGTGGCGGTCGGTCCTGGCCAGCAGCGGGAAGACCGTCGCGGGGGCGACCTCGCGCAGCTGGTAGGTGTTGACCGTCTCCAGGAACCGGCGGCCCTGGGCGTCGGCGGTGACCGACCGGGTCATCAGGCCGCGGGTGTGGACGCTGTCGGTGCGGAACTCCTGCGTCGACGTGCGGTACACCGCATCGGCCGCGGCGGGGTCGCGCTGCTCGGTGACGACCGAGCCGAACCCGAGGAACTCGCGCTCGAAGCGGTCGTGCTTGCCCTCGGCGTAGCGGAACGTGGACAGGTGGACGTCCTGGCCGTCGCCGGGGTGCCCGTCGTGGACGGTGGTGCGGGAGAGCACCCAGCGCGACTCCGGCGAGTCGTAGGTGTTGCCGTCGCGGGTGTAGTCCAGGTCGATCCGGCCGCCGAGCGGGCGGGCCACCGACTTGAGCAGGTTGGTGCGCCCGGTGCGGTTCTCCGCGACGACCAGCTGGTCGTCCTTGGTGGACTTGACGTGGTCGGCGTAGCCGTCGCCGTTGACGTCGCGCAGGGCGACCTCGGTGCGGCCGACGCCGGTGGACACGTCCGCGCCCGGGTTGAACACGATGCAGCCGAAGACGAAGCAGAACCCGAAGGTGAAGTACACCCCGCCGCCGACCGTGGCGTTGGCGTCGGCGTTGACCCCGGCGAGGCTGCCGTGGAACGGCGTCCGCGCGGCGAACCCGCTGCCGGTGTTGACGGCGACGGAGATGGCGTTGCCCGCGTCGGCGAACACCCGGTCCATCAGGCCGTCGCCGTTCATGTCCATCAGCGTGGCGTCGGTGGACGAGGAGCCGACCCCGGCGGAAACCCCGCCCGCGAAGCCGTAGTAGTCGGTGTTGAAGCCCAGGTTCACACCGGTGTTCCTGGTCTCGCCCGCGTTGAGCGGGCCACCCGGCCACGGTTCGCGCGCGGCGAAGGAGTAGCCGAGGTTGAGCGCGGCGTCGCCGTTGGCGAAGACCTTGTCGGGCAGGCCGTCGCCGTTGATGTCGATCAGGTCGTGGTTGGTGTCGGACTCGCCGCCGCCCAGGGTGCCGCCCACGCCGAGGGTGGGCATCTCGGTGCCCGCCTTCGCGGAGTTGGCCGTGGTGCCGCCGGTGGGGATGTCCTGGCCGCGCGCGCTGGAGCTGGTCCGCGCGGGGCTGCCCGCGTTGGCCGAGACGCTGTAGGCCAGGGACTCGGACTGGCGCACGTCGCCGCCGACGCTGCCGCGGGTGGCGCCCAGGCCGCCGACCATGTCGGAGTACTGCGCGCCCGCCGCGCCGACGACGTCGGGGAAGCGGTCGCCGTTGAGGTCGAGGAAGTCGACCTGGCCGGTGCCGCGGCCCTTGGCGATGCTCGCGCCCCCGCCGATCGGCAGGCCGGGGATGCTCGCGCCGAAGGTCGTGGAGACCTGCTGGGTCCTGGCCCTGCGGGCGACGCCGGTCGCGCCCGCCAGGTCGGCGTCGGTGGTGACGTCGATGGTGTCCGAGCCCAGCCGCGAGCCGGACGCGCCCGCCGCGGCGACCCAGGTGTTGTCGTCGGCGCCTGCCCAGCGGTCCTGGGCGGGCATCGGCGCGAACACGACGATCTTGGGCGTCGTCACCTTCGGGTCGGCGGTGAAGCCGGGCACGTCGGCCTCGGTCGGCCCCTCGGGCAGCGAGTCGCGGAAGTCCTCGTCGATCACCAGGTCGGCCTGGTTGACCGGCGCGGTCGCGCGGGTGCGGTTGCCCTGGTAGCCGATGGCGCCCCAGCCGCGGTACGGCTGGGCGAAGGCGCCCTGCTCGACGGCGGCGTGCAGGGCGCTCGGCACGGCAGCGCCGTCGACCTCGACCGACTGGGCGGTGAGCCTGGCGGGCAGCGTGGTGTCCAGGGTGGAGTAGTCGAAGAACAGCTCGTCGCCCTCGGTGACCGCCACGCTCAGCGGCGCGATGGCGGGGACGACGCCGTCGACGATGTCGATGGCCTGCTTGGCCAGCAGCGCGCCGCGCTTCTTGACGGTGAAGACCACCCGGCTGTCGGGGGTCTGGCCCGCGAAGTCGAAGGCGATGCCCGGCTGGACGCTGAGCGTCCCGGTGGCGGCGGCGGTGTGGGAGCCCTGCGGGGCGCTCAGGGTGGTCGCCGGGTAGACGTCCAGCTCGTACGGCGGGGTGATGGCCAGCGTGGGGTCGCCGTTCTCGTCCACGACGGAGTCGACGCCCTCGGCGGCGGTGTAGTGCGCCCGCGGGACCCAGCGCAGGGTGCCCGCGTCGATCGGCGAGTCGGCCTTGAGCCGCCAGGACAGGGTGTCGTTGGCGGTCACCGGGATGTCGAGGTTGACCGGGGCGGTGCCGCCGGAGCCGCCGGGCAGCGCGCTGGTCAGCACGTCGGTCCCGTTGCGGCTGATGACCACGGTGACGTCGTCGCTGGTGGGGCCGGACTTCACCACGTCACCGGAGAGGCGCAGCGTGCCGGTCAGCGGCGCCTGGACCACCGAGGGGCGCCCGGCCAGGGTGAAGTCGCGGGAGGCGAGGTAGCGGTGGTTGTCCAGGCCGTTGACGTCCTGGCTCGCGGCGAGGCCGACGTAGGTGATGTCCGGGTCCCAGGCGACCTGGTCGAACCGGCCGTCGAGCACGGACTGGACGCGGAAGTAGACCGCGTCGCCGCGCTGGACGGCGATGGAGTCGACGCCGCTCGGCGCGAACTCGATGTGGTCGTCCGGGCCGATGCGCTGGGCCCACAGCTCGGTGTCCTCGTGCTGGATGGCCACCCGGACGCCGTCGGCGCCGCGGTACTCGGCGCGCTCGGGGCCGGTGTCCTCGACCAGCCGGACGCGGCCGTCGACGCGGACGGTGCCGTCGTAGGGGGCGATCCACCTGCGGACGCCGTCCAGCAGGGGGAACTGGTCGACCTGGCGCTCGAACTCGGCGGTCTGGTCGCCGACGATCGGTCCGGACACCGCGCCGGGGCCGACCGGCACCGGGGTGTCGGCGCTGTCGGCGCTGTAGGCCGGGTTGCCGTTCGCGTCCAGGTGTCCGAACAGGACACCGCCGTTGTTGACCAGGTCGGTGATGCCGTCGCCGTTGACGTCGGCGAGGTAGCGGTCGGAGGTGGTCGTGGTGGAGACGTAGTCGAGCTGGGCGGCGACGGCGAAGTAGGACTCGACGCCGACGGTGGTCGAGCGGGTGCGCTCGGAGGAGATCGCCGGGAGGCTGTTCAGCCGGATCGGGGTGTCGCCGAAGCGGGTCTCGCCGTCGGGGCCGGACAGGTTCGGCCGGTAGAAGATGCCGCCGCCGGAGCGGAAGACCTTGTCGGGCAGGTTGTCGCCGTTGACGTCGGCCAGGGCGAGCAGGCCGTCGGCGGAGCCGCCGTTGAAGCCGACCTTCACCCCCGCCGAGTTCGACTTGCGCGGGGCGGTCGGGTTGTAGCCGACGTAGAGGTGCCCGCCCGCGCCCTTGGAGGTGGTCGAGGAGAGCGCGCTGGCGTCGCCGTAGCCGCGCAGGCCCTGCCCGAGGCCGTCGCCCGGGATCGACCAGTCGCTGGACGCGGTGAACGCGTTGTAGGCGCCGGACTGGTCGCGGATGTCGTCGAAGTAGTCGAAGGTGTGGGTGGTGAACAGCCGGTTGTCCTCGCCGAACTGCGAGACCGACACCAGCAGCGTCTTGGCGAAGGCGCCGGTGCGGTAGTTCAGCTCGTAGGCGCGGATGAGCTGGTCGTCGAGCTTGACCTCGACGCGGCGCAGCAGGTCGGCGGTGACCTTCTTGAAGCCGCTGCGGGCCTCGATGCCGACGTCGGGGCGGCGGGGCTCGCCGCGCTCGCGGTCGGTCTGGAAGGTGACCGAGTAGCGGCCGGGAGTGGTGCCGTGGCCGGTGTAATCGATGCGCCGCGGGTAGAGGTTGACGCCGGGGACCGTCGCGTTCGCCACGCCGCCGTCGATCACCTTGGCGTGCTCATAGCGGACGAAGTTGTCGTTGGTGTCGCGGGTCTCGACCAGCGCCCACGTGGCGATGTTGCCCTGGGCGTCGGCGAGGGTGGCCTCGGCGGAGCGGCCGTAGACGTGGCGGGTGCCGTTCTTCTCGGTGACCTCCCACCAGTAGTTCGCCGGGCCGTCACCGTGGCGGACGATCCGCCGGAACTGGCCCTCGACCCGGGTGTGGAAGACCTTCTCCGCGGTGCGCGCCAGCAGCTCGCCGCGGTGCGCGACTGGGGTCAGCTGCTCGCCGTTGAGCAGGTAGGTCTCGGTCTCCAGGCCCGCGTCGTAGCGCGGCACCCCCCACCGGGTGTCCAGCGTGACCGCCGGGGTCGCCAGGTCCCAGCCCATGCCGGTCCAGCCGCCCGACGTGCCGGAGTTGTAGGACAGCGCCAGTGCGGGCTGCATCCCCGCGCGGCCCGTCGGCACCTCGATCGGGTAGCCGAGCCGGGCCTCGCCCTGGTTGTTGGCCGTGGGCGCGTCGATCAGGGCGATCCCGGCGCTGGGGTCGCCCGCCTTCAGGTCCTTGATCTTGTTGGGGTCGAACTGCTTGCCCTCGGGGTACTCGGGCACCTCGACGCCCGCGCCCCCGCTGGACGGCCCGGACGCGAGGGTCACCCCGGGCAGGCCCAGCCCCGAGCCGATCATGGCGAGGATCAGCACGAGCACGGTGCCGCTGCGCCACGATGGGACCCGCGGACGGCCTGGCACACCCCTGGTGATCATGGCGCTCCCTCACTAGACGGCTCCACCACGGAGTCGCTGCGCGGAGCGGGGCGGTTACCTGGCAGATGGCTCAACTAACTGCCGGTCGTCGCCTGGTGATCACCGGCGCATTCCCCCAGTCAGGTATTTGCGCGGCCCGACCAGGTGAGGAGTCCTCGCGTAACCGGCAGTTTCCCGCCCCCGCCATCGCGGGGAAATGCCGGTCAGGGCTGTTCGACGGCGCCGCGCCCACGGCCCCGGGCGATTGGTGGGGCGGTGCCCCGGAGGGCAGGATGGCAACCAGACCGCCAGCCCTGCCGATGACCAAGGATGCCCAGATGAACCGTGAAGCACAGTGGCCGCCGATGCCCTACGACAGCTGGCGGGACTCACTGGCCACCGTGCACCGGTTCACCCAGTTGGTGGGCAAGGTCCGGCTCGCGGCCAGCCCTCGGCGCAACCACTGGTGGAATGTGCCTTTCCACCTGACCGGCCGGGGCATCACCACCCGGCCCATGGGCGCCGACCCCATCTTCTGCGTCGACTTCGACTTCGTGGACCACCGTGCCGAGATCGCCACCGAGGCAGGCGACCGGGTCTCCTTCGCGCTGCCGGGGCTCTCCGTCGCCGACTTCCACCAGCGGCTCACCGACGGGCTGGCCGCCGCGGGGGTCGAGGTCGGCATCGCCCTGCCCCGCCCCTTCGACCTGCCCGACGCCGGGCGGCCCTTCGCCGAGGACACCGAGCACCGCGCCTACGACCCGGCCGCGGTCACCCGCTACTGGCGGGTGCTCGGCCGCGTCAACCTGCTCCTCGAGGAGTTCGCGGGGCGGTTCTCCGGCAAGACAAGCCCAGTGCACCACTTCTGGCACACCTTCGACATCGCCGTCACCCGCTTCGCCGACGCGACGGTCGAGCACGCGCCGACGGTGGACCCGGTCACGCGGGAGGCGTACTCGCGGGAGGTGATCAGCTTCGGCTTCTGGTTCGGCGACGAGTCCTTCCCCGAACCCGCCTTCTACTCCTACACCGCTCCCGAGCCCCGCGATCTCGCCACCGACCCCCTGACCCCGGACACCGCGACGTGGGTGGAGCGCCAGGGCAGCCACCTGGCGGTCCTGCGCTACGACGACGTCCGCGCGCTGCCCGACCCGCGCGCCGCGATCCTCGACTTCTACGAGTCGGCCTACCAGGCAGGCGCCCGTCGCGCGGGCTGGGACATCGCCCGCCTCGCCTGCGCGGACGGCGCCACCGACCCGCACGCCTGATCGGTGGTGATCTGGGACAGGGTTCCCGTCGCAGGACGTCACGTGCCGCCCTCGCGCGGCGGCGCCCGATCGGCGTTCGTGTCGTCGACTCTGCTTGATCATCTTGGGAGTCCGGCCACCTGGCCGACCCGCGGTAGCACTTTCGGCTGATCTGTGCTGGTCCGGGTGCTCGTACGATGGTCGGGTGCGTGAACTGCTCCGCTCGGTGTGGCGTGAACCCCGGCCCGCCCAGCCGCCGCCTCGGATGTGGTGGGACTGGGTGCTGGTGGCCGCGCTGATTCCGCTCGCCGTGGTCGAGGGGGTGACCAAGACCGATCTCCCCTACCGGGGGTACTCCATTGTCATCGTCGCCGGTCTGGCGCTGACCCTGCTGTGGCGGCGGTCCAGCCCACTGGTGATGGTCGCGGTGGCGTTCGGCGTGATGGCGGTGTCCTCTGTGGTCCTGGGGCGCGAGTTCCCCGACCAGGAGGTGACGGTCTATGTGCTGCTGCTTCCGTTCGCGCTGTTCCGGTGGGGGTCCGGGCGGGACGCGGTGCTCGGGGCGGCGATCATGCTGGGCAAGGTCGGGCTGTCGGCGGCCCTGGGCTACCTGGCCCCGCTCGAAGGGCTCGGCGGGGTCACCGTGCTGCTCTTCGCCATGGCCGTGGGCGCGGCGATCCGGTACCGGTCGTGGGCACGGGCGCGGGCGTTGGACCAGGTGAAGAGTATCGAGCGGGAGCGGCTGGCCCGCGACCTGCACGACACCGTCGCCCACCACGTCACGGCGATGGCGATCCGGGCGCAGGCGGGGATGGCCACCGCGGCCACCAATCCGTCCGCGGCCGTCGACGCGCTGCGCCTGATCGACGCCGAGGCGGCCAAGGCCCTCGACGAGATGCGCGGCATCGTCCGCATCCTGCGCGCCGAGCAGCCGATGGACCTCTCGCCCCATCCCCGCGTCGCCGACCTGGGACATCTCGTGTCGCACACCGAGCCTGCCGTCGCCGTGGAGCTGGGGGGCGATGTCGACGACCTCCCGTCGCCGGTCGCGGCCGCCGTCTACCGGCTCGCGCAGGAGGCCGTCACCAACGCCCGGCGGCACGCCCGGCACGCGACCCGCATCGACGTGCGGGTCGTGGCCGACGACACCCTGGTCCGGCTGCGGGTGAGCGACGACGGCGAGCACAGCTCGTCCGGGAACCCCGGCTACGGGCTGATCGGCATGAGCGAGCGCGCGAGCCTGCTGGGCGGCACCTGCGCCGCGGGGCCGAACGCGGGCCGGGGCTGGACGGTCACCGCCGCGCTGCCCAGGACGGGGACGCTCACGTGAGCATCCGCGTGCTGGTCGCCGACGACCAGGAACTCGTCCGGACCGGACTCGCCATGATCCTCGACGCGCAGCCCGGCATCGAGGTCGTCGGCGAGGCCGCGGACGGGCGGGAGGCCATCGAACTGGGCAGGCGGCTGCGGCCCGACGTGTGCCTGTTCGACATCCGGATGCCCGGCGTCGACGGCATCGAGGCCACCCGACTGCTGGCCGGGCCGACCGTCGAAGACCCGCTCGCGGTCGTGGTGATCACCACCTTCGACCTCGACGAGTACGTCTACGCCGCGCTGCGCGCGGGCGCGCGTGGCTTCCTGCTGAAGAACGCCGGGGCGGACCTGCTCACCCGTGCCGTCCACGCGGCCGCCGCGGGGGACGCGCTCATCGCGCCGAGCGTCACCGCGCGGCTGCTGGCGACCTTCGCCGAGAACGGGCCCGCCACCGCCCCGTCCCAGCCCATCGATCCCCTCACCGACCGGGAGGAGCAGATCCTCCTCGCGGTGGCGGGCGGGCGGACCAACAACGAGATCGCCACCGGGTTCCACATCACGCTGAGCACCGTGAAGTCCCATGTGGCCAGTCTGATGGCCAAGCTGGGCGCCCGGAACCGCGTCGAGATCGCCATCTGGGCCTACGAGACCAACCGGGTGCGCTCGCGGTGACGCCGGAAGTACGACGTGGCGACCGCACCATCGGCCACCGGGAAGACCGGCCGAATTCCCGATGATCCGGCCGTCGCGGCTAGGCAAGATCAAGGCATGACAACGCGATCCCCGGCCAGGCGGCAGTGGCGCGTACCCGCCGCGCTGATCCTGCTCAGCACCGTCCCCGTCGTGGCGGGCATGTTCCGCACGGTCGAACTGGTCTCGGGAGCGGAGATCACCGAGGCGAACGCCCGGTTCGTCGCCTCGCCCGTGCCGGTCCTCCTGCACATCGCGGGTGTGACCCTGTACTGCGTGGTCGGCGCCTTCCAGTTCGTCCCCAGCCTGCGCGGCGGACGGTCGCGGTGGCACCGCCTCGCCGGCCGCGCACTTGTCCCCTGTGGACTCGTCGGCGCCCTGTCCGGGATGTGGATGACGCTGTTCTACCCACGTGGCCCCGAGGTGGGCGACCTCCTCACCGCGATCCGCGTCGGATTCGGCACCTTGTGGGTCGTCGCCCTCATCCTCGGCGTCATCGCGATCCGCGCACGTGACTTCACCACCCACCGCGCCTGGATGATCCGCGCCTACGCCGTCGCCCTCGGCGCGGGCAGCCAGGCGGTGGTCCTCGGCACCTGGATGGTCGCCGTGGCCCCGATAACCGAGCTCTCCAACGCCCTGCTGATGGCGGCGGCCTGGCTGCTCAACCTCGCCGTGGCCGAACGCGTCATCCGCAGACCCGCCACCCCTCGCCCGCCCGTGAAGCGATCCGCGGACGCACCGGAAGTCCCCGCACAGTCAGGCGTCTTACCGCGAGGCGTCGTGGACTGAGCTGTCGGTCGCCGGAGTTCTGTCGGTCAGTTGCTGGGCCACCAGCGGGACAGGAAGGTGTCGTCCTGGAACCGGCGGTGTGACGTGGCGGCCAGCGTGAGCGCGCCCAGCAGGAGCAGGCTCAGGCCGAGGCCCAGCGATATCGTGACCGAGCTGCCGGTCTCGGCGAGGTCTTGGCCGGCTTGGCCGCCCCCGCCGCCTGGTGCGCCGCCGGGGGACTCGGAACCGCCGGAGGGGCCGTCGGAGCCGCCACCGCCACCGCCTGTGACCGGGTCGATGCCAGGGGATGGGTCCGGCGGGGCCTGGCCGGGCAGGAGGACGACGGTGGCGTCGTCGGAACCGGCGAGCGGCGGGCCGGTGTCGCCGGTGGCCGTGGTCGGCTGGGCGGTGTAGGCGGCGATGTTGGTGATCTGCTCGGCGGATTCCTCGGTGGGGGCGGTGGCCTTGCACTGCTGGCCGTTCGCCGCGCCGGGGCGCAGGGGTGGGGAGGTGAACGCGAAGTCGCAGTCCGGGGCGGTGTCGTTGGTGACCTGGAGGGTCAGGGGGACATCGCCGATGTTGCGGACCGTGACGCCGAAGTCGATGTCGGCGCCGTGGGGGACCCGCTCCTGCTCAGCGGTGGCGCTGATGGTGAGGACAGGGTTGATCACCGTCACGCGCAGGGGTGCGGCGGCGACCCTCATCTCCCGGTTGAGTTCGTCGATGGCCGAGGCGCCCGCCTGGTTGTCGAAGCTGCGGTCCGGGATGGCGGTGCAGGCTCGTTCCTGGGATTCGCCGGGGGCCAGTGCGGCGATGGGCTCCGGGGCGCAGTCCGGGGGCAGGGTGGGGCTGGCGATGCGGATGTCGGACAGCGTGCCGTCACCGCCGCCGCCGATGTGGGTGGCGGTGAAAGTGATCGTGACTTCGCCGCCGACCCGCACGGTGGGCTTGTCGACGCGCTGGGTCAGTTCCAGCAGGGGGTCGAGCACGGTGATCGTGGTCGGCTCGGCGGACGCGGTCACCGGGCCGCCTGCCACGTCGACGGCGGACGCGGTGGCGACGACGTCGACGGTGCGGGCCGGGGACGCGGTGCAGGTGCGTTCCGCCGACTCGCCGGGCAGGAGTTCGGCGATGGGCTCGGTGGTGCAGCCGGGCAGCGCCTCGGCGGTGACCCGGACGTTGGCGAGGGCGCCGTCGGACTCGCTGCCGGTGTGTTCGACGGTGAAGGTGAAGGTCACCGAGTCGCCCCGGTAGACGGTGTCCTTGTTGGCCGCCTGGGTCACCGTGAGGGTCGGTTCGATGACGCGGACGGTGACCGTCGGACTGGTGATGGTGACCCCCGGGCCAGAGACCGGCGTACCGATCAGCTGTCCGGAACTGGAGAAAGTGGCCTCCTGGGCCGTCGTGGCGCACTCGAACAGCTCGGTCTCGCCCGCGGCCAGGGTGGTGTCGGCGGGGCCGGTGCAGCTCGTGGCCACGCTGTCGGTGTAGGCGATCGAGGTGAGGTCGGCCGCGGTGTTGTTGATCAGCTTGACGGCGAAGGTCACCGTCTCGCCCGCCCTGATGACGAGCCGGTCGGGTACCCGTTCGACGGCGTAGTCGGCCTGTTCGACGGTCACGACCGCGCTCGCCGACGCGGTGACCGTCTCGGGTTCGCCGTCGGGGCCGGTCAGGTAGGCGGCGGTGACGGTCGCGGTGTTGGTGAACCCGGTGGCGCCCGCGGGCTGCACGCAGGTGACCTGGCGGGTCTCGCCCGGCTCGATCGGGGCGATGACCGTGGGCGTGCAGCGGATGGCGTCGGATGGGGGTTCGCTGGTGTCGGCCAGTTCGATGTCGAACAGCGGCAGCGCGCCGTCGTTGCGGATCTCGATGGCGAAGGTCGCCAGGTCGCCCTGGCGGACCGGCTCGATGGGCCCGGTGTTGGTGATCGCCACCGACGGCGCCACCGTCTCGGCGAGCACCACGTTCTGCAGCACGACGAAGTCCACGACGCTGGCCACGCCGATCTCGATGTCGCCGGTGTCGTTGTCGGCCAAGGTGGGCCGCACCGTCTTGGCGTCGACGCTGAGGTTGTTGGTGGGCGTCCGCTCGGGCGAGAGGGGATCGATCGCCCCGCTCGCGCACGAGCGGAAGAAGTCCTCGGCCGAGTCGCCCAGGCAGGGTTCGGTCATCGGCTCGCCGTCCACCATGAACCGCTCGCCGCCCTGTCGCCAGTCGCCGTCGTAGGCCGTCACGCCGATCTCGATGTCCGCGCCCGAGCGCTGGCGGGTGACGCCGGGCAGGATGACGCTGGACCCGGTGAGACCGGGGACCAGGCCGGGCAGCAGGTCGTCGATGATGCTCGGGAAGCCGGGCACCAGCGGCTCGATCAGGCCGGGCACGAGCACGCCGCTGCCGGGCAGGTCGTCGGTGTAGAGGTCGACCACGCGCGGCAGCAGGTACGGCTCGCGCGGCTCGTCGTAGCCGAACACCACCACCAGCGACCAGCCCGCCGCGCAGCCGGGGCCGGTCGGCGCCCACACGTTGCTGACGGTGACCACGACCGGCTCGCCGGTGGCGGGTTCCGCGCCGAACGCGGCGGTGACGTCGGCCCAGTCGGTGTAGATCTGGCTCGGCTCGGTCAGGCCGTCGGTCATGCGCAGGTGGGCCGGGTCGCGGGCGACCAGCGACGGCTCGCCCGCGTCGACGGCGATGCGCACCCGCTGCTCGGCGGGCGTGGGCGCGGCGGGCAGCGGCGGGGGCTCACCCTGCAGCAACAGGGGCCGCACGCAGTTGACCCCGGAGAAGCCCACGAACGTCCCGGTGTGCCCGCCCCAGTGCAACTGAGCGTAGCGCACGGTGGCCCCCGCCGGGATGGCCACGCTCGCCCGGCTGGAGGTGAACGAGTCGGCCCGACCGTCCACATCGGCCAGGTGCATGTAGTAGCCGTTGTTGTTGCCGCTGCTGTCGAGCAGGCCGCCCCCGCCCGCGCTGTTCGTCATGGCGGAGGCGCAGTCGGCGGGGGTGTGGTCGCCCTCGACCTCCCCGTCGACCGGGCAGCGCAGCACGCTGTTGCCCACCAGCCGGAAATCGCCGAACACCGCGGCGCGGTAGTCCGGGGTCACCGTCGGGGCGGGTGGCGCGGGCAGCAGGCCGGGCTGTGCCACCCGCTCCGGCGCCACGCCTGCCGGGGGCGCTTCGAGGTCCAGCGCGGGCGCGAGCACGATGAACAGCAGGACGATCGCAAGCCAGCAGCGGAACACGGCAACTCCCGGTCAGGCAGGAACTTTCGATGGTGGCCCGCCGCCCCCGCGGGCGGCGGGCCGGATCACACGGAGGCTTCGCTCTCGACGAGCACCTGTTCCGCGTCGCGGATTCGCAGCCCGCAGCGCACCTGCTTGGGCTCGTCGCCGACGGTGTTCGCCTTCATGGTGGCGAAGAAGCTCTCGCCGTCGTAGGACTCGAAGACGGGCTCGCTGTCACTGTCCCCATCGAGCCAGGCGGCGACGTCGTACTCCTTGCCGGAGGTGTCCCGCAGCATCCGGCCGTCGCGCGTCCACGCCTCGCGCAGCTCGGCCACCAGGACGTTGTCGAAGTGCTCGCGCGGGTCGGTTTCCCCCGCCTCCTCCGCCGGAGCGCCGAGCCGCTCGGCGGAGACGATCTGGGCGCCCTCGGCCGGGTCGAACCAGATGTAGATGTCGTACTCGGCGCCCGCGTGGTCGGCGCCCTTCGCCGACGAGCCGACGAGGCCCTCCTCGGTGACCTGGTCGGGGTCCCAGGTGTCCCAGTCGACAACGATGCCCGCGCCCTCGAACTCCAGCGGGTCGGCGCCGTAGTAGTCGCTGAGGTAGGCGCTGGTGATGCCGTGGCCCTCGGCGTCGTCGTCGCCTTCGCTCGCCGCTTGGCCGGCGGACAGGGTGGCCTCGGCGATCTGCACACCGATGTCGGGGCCGAACCAAACGTAGAGCTCGTAGCTCGCTCCGCCGCTCGTGGCCCGCGGCCTGCCGCCGACCAGCCCCTCGTCGGTCGTCTGGTCGATGGCCCAGGTCGACCAGTCGATGACGAAGAACTTGTCGTCGAAGGGAAACTCCGAGTCCCCGTAGTACTCGCCGAGGTAGGCACCGTCGATGACGGCGGGCACCGCGGGCTCGTCGGCCCCGGCGTCCACCGGCGCGACGGTGACCCCCCACTGGTAGTCGATGGTGAGCCGCACCTCCACGGCCGCACCCCAGGCGCCCGCGAGCGTTGTCGCGGTGCCGGTGGCGGTCCCGTTGGCCTCGTCGAGGATCTGCGCGGTCGTCCAGTCGATCGACCGGGACTCCCCGCCGACGTCGAAGGCGCCCGCGCCGTGGATCTCGTCGAGCTTGGCGACCATGAGCAGGCGGATCTGCTCGGGGTCGACGCCCTCGACGGTCTTGGCCGCGGTGTCGACCACGACGTCGTAGTCGCCGATCGACAGGAAGTGCCGGTCGCCCTCGCGCCGCTCCCACGCGATCTCCTCCTCCATCGGGAGCAGGTGGATCGTCGGCTGGGCCTCGCTGCTCGCTTTCAGCGCGGCCGTGATCGCATCGATGTCCTCCTGGGTGGGCGCGCCGCCTTCGTCGACAGCGGCGTCGGCGGGAGGCTCGTCGAGGATCTCGTCCTGGTCGATGTCGGGTGCGGTCATGTCCGTCCTCGCTTAGGTCGTGTTCCGATGGGGGTGCGGCAGAGTCGTGATCAGTCCGGTCGCAGGCGGTGCGGCGGGATCGCCCTCATACCGGTGTTGTATTCGGGCGTATCCGGCCGTGCCGCCGGCGACCGGACTGGCGCGGCTATGCCGTGCCCCACAACGGGAACACGACCTGGTCGACAGGTGCTCAGCTGATGGCTTGGGCCAGCGTGATCTTCAGCTTCTGCTTGGGCGCCTTGGCGGCCTTCACCCTCGCCTTCGCCGTGGTCTTGGCCTTGTCGGCCTCGACTTTGTTGGCGGAGGCCAGCACGGACGCCGTCGCCTTCGCGTCCGCGTCGGCCTTCGTCGCGGAGATCGCGGCGTCGGCGTCGGCCTTGGCCTGCGCCGCGGCGGCGACCGCGGCGACCGCGTCCGCCTTGCGCTGGGCGGCTTCCTCGGCCAGGGCGGCCTTGTGCTCCGCCTCCGCGGCGAGCTTGGGGGAATCGGGCGTGGCGTCGGCCTTGGCCCGCGCCGCCTTGGCCGTCGCGTCGGCCTTCACCGCCTCAGCCGTGGTGGTGTCCACGGCCTTCTTCGCCGCGCTCAGCGCCTCACCGGCCTTCTTGGCGTTCTTCGGGGCCTGCTCGGCCGCCGTCTTGGCGGCCTTCGCGGCGATCTTCGCCTCGGCTGCCTGCCCCGCGGCGAGCAGCGCCCGGTCCGCGGTCAGCTTCGCCTGCGCCTCGGGCGTGTTCTGCTTCGCCTCGTTGGCCGCGATGAGTGATCCGGCCGCGGCGAGGTCGTCCTTCACCGACGCGCCGGGGTCGTCGGCGTCGGCCTTGATGGCGCGCAGTGCCTGCTGCGGTGCGTACTCGAGGTGGACCGTCGCGCCGTTGCCCGCGGTGTCGACGCCGCGCATGGTGAACGCCAGGGACGTCCAGTCGGCCGCCGGGGTGAACGTGATCTCGCCTGAGCCGGAGAGGGTGTACTCCGTGGCGCCGAGGGTGACCAGCTGGCCGGCGAACCTGGCCTTGATGTTGTCGGAGCTCAGCGCGGCGAACTTGCCGTCCGCGGGCGGCGCGGCGTTGTACTCCACCACCGCGTCCAAGCCCTCGGGCCGCGGCACGTAGTCCGACTCGATGACCGCGACCTCCTCGAAGTTCAGGTCGACGGCGACCACGAGGTTGACGACCTTGGTCTCGGAGGCCGTGGAGTGCTCGGCTTGGAGCCGCACGTGGAAGGGCGAGTTCATCTTCACACCGAAGTCGAGCTGCCAGCTGTCCCAGATCGGCGTGTAGACGGCGCCGTGGAAGCGCAGGCCGTTGTCGTCGTTCGGCGGCTTCTTGGCCCACTTCCGGGCGTAGCCCAGGATGTCGGCGCTCAGCAGGGCCTCATCGACGATGTGGACGTAGTTGGTCTCCAGGTTGAGGGAGAACCCGACCGCACCGGAGTGGACGTAGACGACCGGGTACTCGATCCGGTCGAGCGTGACCGGCAGGCCGCGGTCGAACAGCTGGAAGCCCTCGTTCTGCGGCGGCGCGTCGATCAGCCCCTCGATCCGCGCCCGGTCCTCGGCGGTGACGCCCTCGCTGTCGACCAGTTCGGAGTGGACCGCCACGTAGAGGGCGGCGACCTCGAAGAACATGCCCGCGGCGCTCTTGGCCGTGCCCAGGTAGGGAACGCCGTCGATCAACAGGTCCACCGGGTCGAAGGAGGGGACGCCCGCCTCTTCCATCGCCACCTCGATCACCGGCGCCAGCAACTCCCCCGCCGTACCCGCGTGCCGGATGACGTCCTCGGTCCGCACCTGGCCCAGCGTGGCGTTGGCGACTTGGCGGACGCCGTCGGCGACGTAGTTCAGCGGCCGGTTGATGGTCGCGTCCTTGATCTTCTCGCCGAACGCGTCGACGGCCTTCTTGGCCTTGTCGGCGCGGTGGAAGAATCCGTCGCGGTACTCGTCGGTGATCTGGAACTCCCGCAGCGCGTACTTCTTCTGCACCTCGGGATCGGAGCGCTGGTACCAGCCGCTCATGGTGATGGTGGCCGTCTGCAGCATCGACAGGGACGTCTGCACCGCGGTGCCGACCGGGCCGAATCCGGGGAACGACGACGCGACGGCGGCACCGGCGAGCGCGATCGTGTTCAGCGCGAAGAAGCCGATCGCCACACCAGGGTAGATCGAGGCGAAGTTCTCCGAGATGAACGCCGCCGTGGTGCGGCGCGCCCATTTGCCGAAGAGCCTGGCGGCCTGGCCCATGCTGTCGGCCATCGCGGCGATGGCGAGGCCGAACTCCAGGATGCTCTCGGTGAGTTCCTCGGCTGCCGTGTCCGGGATGTCCGCGCCGTCGAACTTGGTGATCTGGGCGATCGCCGAGCTCACCCTGCCGTAGGACTGGAACATCGCCGTGCCCGCCGCGCTCAGCGCCTCCAGCGCCTCGGCCTTCTCGGGGCTGGGCTTGGTCGGAGCGTTCGGGGACTCGTCCTCCGGGACGACGTCCCACTTTGCCTCGCCGAAACCGTTGAGCGCGTTGTTGAAATTCTGCAGCGCGGTGGTCTGGAAAGTCTTGAGCTGCAGGCTCGCCACGAGCGCGACGTTGATGTTGCCCAGCGCCGCGCCCTGCTCGGTCATCTGCTTGCGCACGGCCGCCTTGGCCGTCTCGTGGCCCGCCTGCTTGCGGGCGTCGCGATCGCTCGGGACCTTCTCCCCCGCCGTCTTCGCCGCGGCCTTGATCTCCTTCACCCGTGCGGCGACGGCGCTCTGGATGCGGCCGATGTCATAGCGGAACATGCCGTAGGCAACCCGGAACTGGTTGACCAGGTCGGTCCTGCGCTCGGCTTTCGTGCTCGGGAACGAGATTTCCTGGTACTCGGCGAAGACCTTGTCGAAGGGCTCGGTGTCGGAGACGAACTGCGCGTTCGGGATGCCCTCGGTGGCGCCCCGCAGCCACTCGATGAACACCTGCTCCCAGCGGCCTCCGCCGACCCCGCTGACCTTGTCGGGCGGCTCACCGGTCAGCCCGGCGGGGTCGCTGCGCAACCACGGGAAGTTCGTGGGGATGTCCAGGTCGGCCATGGTTCTCCTCGGCGTCAGGGCTCGCTGCTGCGATGCTCGGTGATGGTCGTGCGCTCCCAGCGCCTGCGCGGTGCCGCGACCGGCTGGTGGACGTCGTAGAGCTCCAGGTCGACGGCCTCGACCGGCGGCGCGGCCGCCTTGATCCGCGACGGCAGGGCGGGCGCGGTGACGGTGAGGTCCAGCGCGGTGCGCATCGGCACCCCCAGCGCGCTCCACATGTCCAGGCCCCTGGCGCCCGGCGCCCAGCCGACCCGCACGGGCAGCGCGGTGTCCAGGTCGTGCAGGGAACCGCACAGGAAGTCGGGCCCGAGGCTGTCCTGCTCAGCGTGCGCGCCGATCACCGCGCCGAGCAGCTCGTGCTCCTCGGCGGTGTCCGCCGCCCACGCGGTGATCAGGTAGGACAGGTGGTAGCTGCGCAGGGGGGACAGGGTGCCGGTGACGCGGCCGTCGGTGCCGCGCACGGTCACCCTGGCGGCCGGGACGCCGTCGAGGTTCTCGCGCACCGCGTACAGGAACGCGTTGACGATCGCCGCGCGCCGCGGTCTGCGCTGGATGCCCGCCAGCAGCCCTGGTGGGTCGAACCCGATCTCCGTTCCCGGCGACAGCTCGGCGGCCAGCCAGGCCCGGATCGAGGAGTCAATGTCGGCAAGCACGCCTAGCAGTCTCGGCGGCCCAGGCCGCCGCGACAGCGCGTCCGCGGCCTCACCCGCGGCCCTGTCCCGTTGCCCTGGAGGGCACGTCGGTGTGGCCGTGGCGGTGCGCGCGGGGCAGTCGGCGCGAGGGCATCGCCGGTGCCAGCCTGATCGACGTCGGATCCGCCTCTCAACTGGGAGACTCGATGCCCAACTATCTGGCTCCAGGTGTTTACGTCGAAGAGGTGTCCTCGGGCTCGAAACCCATCGAAGGCGTCGGCACCGCTGTCGCCGGGTTCGTCGGGTTCAGCGAGAAGGGGCCGATCTCCGAACCGACCCTGGTGACGAACTGGACGCACTTCGTCCGGGTGTTCGGCGGTTTCGTGGACAACGCGTACCTGCCGCACTCGGTCTACGGCTTCTTCCTCAACGGCGGCGGCGCCGCCTACATCATGCGGCTGCCCGACGCGCGTGAAGACGGCGCGGCCCCCGCCCGCGTGCACCGCGCGGCGATCCCCGCCGCCGGGGAGGACGGCCGGTTCGCGTTCGCCGTGCAGGCGATCAGCGGTTCGGACACCGACGACATCACCGTCGCGGTGTCCGCGGCAGGCGAGCCCGCCGAGGACAACTTCCGCCTCGACGTGCTGCGCAACGGCAAGGTCGAGGAGACCTTCGACAACGTGACGACCAAGCGCGGCCAGCACAACGTCGCCACGGTCGTCGCCAAGCAGTCCAAGCTGATCGCCTTGGAGGACACCAAGGCGGGCGCGCTCGTGGCGCCGAAGCGGGACACCACCGTCTCGCTGGCGCCGAACGTCCCGCTGCCGAGCAAGCTCACCGCGCAGGACTACCTCGGCGACCCGGTCGAGCGCACCGGCCTCGGCGGGTTCGAGGCGATCGACGAGATCACGATGGTCCTGGTGCCGGACCTGATGTCGGCCTACCAGCGCGGCGTGATCGACGCCGACGGGGTCAAGGGGGTGCAGCTGGCGCTGATCGCGCACTGCGAGCTGCTCTCCGACCGGGTCGCCATCCTCGACCCGCCGCCGGGGCTGAACTCCCAGCAGGTCAAGGAGTGGCGCACGGAGTTCGCGGGCTACGACACCAAGTACGGCGCGCTCTACTGGCCGTGGGTGCAGGTCCTCGACCCGAACTCGGGCAACCGGCTCGCCATCCCGCCGAGCGGGCACATCGCGGGCGTCTGGGCGCGCAACGACGAGACGCGGGGGGTGCACAAGGCTCCCGCGAACGAGGTGCTGCGGGGTGTGGTGTCCCTGCAGACGGTGATCAGCCGCTCCGAGCAGGAGCAGCTCAACCCGATCGGCGTCAACTGCATGCGCGCCTTTCCTGGGCAGGGCATCAGGGTGTGGGGCGCGCGGACGCTGTCCAGCGACCCGGAGTGGCGCTACATCAACGTGCGCAGGCTGTTCAACTTCATCGAGGAGTCGATCCTCAACGGGACGAACTGGGTGGTGTTCGAGCCGAACGACGAGTACCTCTGGGAGTCCGTCCAGCGGGTCGTCGGCGCGTTCCTGCAGCGCATCTGGCGTGGCGGCGCGCTGGTCGGCCGCTCGGCCGCCGAGGCGTTCTACGTCAAGTGCGACGCGGAGAACAACCCGCCGGAGAGCCGCGACGCGGGCAACCTCTACATCGAGATCGGGGTGGCGCCGGTCAAGCCCGCCGAGTTCGTCGTGTTCCGCATCTCGCAGCTCCCGCATGGCGCGGCACTCGAAGAGTGACCGCCGCCCCCAAGTCCGAATTGGAGTGAGCAATGTCGACTTTGCCTCGCGTGTCCATGGCGAGCACGAACACTTCGACCCTGGTGAGCGCGGCCCGCTTCGTGGTCCAGTTCGACGGCGGCTCGGAGATCACCTTCTCGGAGATGTCGGGAATCACCTCCGAGGTCGAGCCCACCGAGTACCTGGCCAGCGGCAAGGCGGGCGTGTCGCTGTCCAAGCAGTTCGGCAAGACCAAGCCCGCGGTGGTGGTGCTCAAGCGCGGTGTCGACCAGGACTTCACGCTGTGGACGTGGCACCAGGAGGTGCTGGCGGGCCAGTCCACCGCGCGCAAGAGCTGTTCGCTGATCCTGCTGGACATGCAGAACGTGCCGAAGCAGACGTACACGCTGCTCAACGCGTGGCCGTCGAAGCTGGAGATCGGCGGCCTCAAGGCGGGCGGCGGTGACGCGGTGATCGCGACCGTCACCCTGACCTGTGAGCAGATCGACCTCAAGAAGCCGACCGGGGGCGGCTGATGACCGCCGCGGTGGCCGAGGCGGGCCTGCGCACCGAGTACCCGTTCGTCCTGCCCCGCGGCTTCGTCGACGAGCACGGCCGCGTGCACCGCGCGGGCACGATCCGCCTCGCCACGGCGAAGGACGAGCTGACCGCGCACGCCGAACCCCTCGTCCGGCAGAACTCCGCGTACCTCTCGATCTACCTGATCATGCGCACGATCACCGGGCTCGGCACGCTCTCGACGGTCGACCGGTTCGTTGTCGAGCACCTGTTCGCCTCGGACCTGGCGTTCCTGCAGGACCTGTACCGGCGGATCAACCAGGCGGGCCACACCGAGGCGGAGGTGGGCTGTCCGGAGTGCGGCCACCAGTTCCTGGTGGACGTGGCAGGTGACACGGCGGTGTCGCCGTGACCGCGCCGACCGACCGGCTGTGGGAGGAGATCGTCTACATCGCCTACTACCTGCACTGGTCGTTCGACTCGATCCTCGAACTCGACCACCTCACCAGGGCTCGGGTGATCGAGGAGATCGGCTCCATCAACTCCCGGATCGACGGATCTGCGGGCGAGTACCAATAACCGGCGGAAAGGCGTGCACATGTTCGGCTGGCCCTTGCGCCGCAAGCGATCCCGCGCCGACTCCGACGCGCCCGCGGTGGCCGACGCCCTCGGCCCGGCTCCGGCGGCCACCGACTCCGACCCGGCGCCGGTCGCCGACGGCCCCGGTCCGCGGCAGCGGCCCGCGTGGCGGTGGCTGCCCGCCCTGCGGCTGACCACGTCGCCGGTCGCTCCCATGACCCTCGACGTCGGCCCAGCAGGGGTGCTGGACAGGCTCCGGCCTGACCCGCCCCCGCTCGGGCGGTCGGGGCAGGCGGGCCAGGTGGCGGGGATCGTGGTGGCCATCCCGGTCGTCGACGACAGTCCGGACGTCGTGGTCGGGGGACCGCGGGTGGCCATGCCGGTGCGCCGACCTGTGGTGCGCGGTCCGAGGCAGGCGGTGGGGCCGTTCACCGAGGCGACCGAGGAGTGGGTGGCGGAGCCGCGAATCCCCGAGAAGCAGTTGCTGCCATCGGAGTTCATGCACAAGGCGTACGGGGAGAAGGACCGGTTCCTGGCCGAGGAGTACACCGAGGCCGCGGGCGAGCCACCCCCGGTCCCCCAGCCCTTGCGTCCCCCGGCGCATTTCGCCGACGTGGACACCCTTTCGCCCACCCCGCCGGTGGTGCGCAGACGCGCCACGCTGGCCGCGAGCAGGCGGCTGGGCCTTGGCGCCGAGGCCGAGACCGAAGGCGCGAACGCCGACGAGCGCATCGAGCGGATGCTGGAGCCGGACAGGCCGTCGGCAACGGCCGTCGAGCCGGACGCCCCGGTGGAGGACGCGTCCCTCAGCGCCGACCCACCCCCCGCTGCCGTGCGTCCGGCGGATCACGCCGTGGCGCCGCACCCGGTGGCGTCTCCCGAGGTCGCCACGCCGGTAGTCGGGCACGTCGGCGACGAGCCACCCGCGCGGCAGGTCCTGCGGCACGCCCCCGCGACCACCGGCGACCGGCCTGCCACGGAACCGCCGCGGGCCGCCCAGCCACGGGCGGGAGATGCCGGTGGCACCGCCGCCGGGGACGTGGACCAGGAACCGGCCGGGCAGGCACAGACCACCGAACACCGCCACCAGCCGCCCATCGCCCCGCCGCGCACCTCTCCCACCCCGAGTGGCGAACCCACCCGACGCGCAGGCGTCGACACGCCACCGGCCGTTCCCCACCCCAGCCCGACGATCAAGCCAATGGCCATCGCGCCGCCGCCGCACCGCGCGCCCACCCCCAGCGTCAACCACAAGCCGACCAGCCACAAGCCGGCCAGCCAGGCCGAGGAACCGCGGGTCACCCCGGCCCTCGGCCCCTCGCCCCTGGTCTCGCCCCTCAGCTCCCCCATCCTGGTCGGCGCCCACGCGGCCGACCAGGACGCCGGACCGCGGGCCGATCCAGCCTCCGCCGTTCAGCCGGTGTCCGGAGCGCCGCTCCCGCACCCGCCTGCCCTCCAGAACAGGCAGGAACCCGACGCCCGACCCGAGAGCGGGGCACCAGACCCGGCAGGCGGGCCACCCCCCGGTCCCGCGCCGCTGACCTCATCGGTCCCCGTCACCGCACTCGGCGACGATCACGGGTCAGCCGCCCATGCCGAAAGCCCGTCCGCGGGCCCAGATCCGACCGGCGGGCCGACCCCCGGCCCTCCGCCCCCGTTCTCGCCCCTCACCTCGCCGGACGAGCACCGACCAGGGACCGTTCCGGACGGCCCGCGGACGAGTCCGAGCCCGACCATCCCGGCGGTCCCTGGCCCGCCGCTGGTGCACGCGCCCCTGACATCGCAGGCTCCGCAGCACGGTCACCGCCCAGACCGGCAGACGGCCACCCCGGACCCGGCCCTCCACCCCGGCGCGGGCCCGCAGCCTCTCCTCTCGCCCCTCACCTCGGCCGCGCCACCGGACAGGCAGCAGGCAGGCTCAGACAGCAGGTCGTCGAGCGGCCCGGACCCAGCCATCCCGACCCCCAGCCACCCGCCGCTCTCCCCCACGGCCTCGGCCACCCGCGCAGACGAGCGGCAGTCCACCCACCCGGACGGGCCACTGGGAAACCCGGACGCAGCCCCCCACCCGGCCCTCAACCATCCGTCGCTCTCACCCTTCACCCCGGCCACACCTCCGGACGAGCAACACGCCCACCCCGACAACAGGCCACTGGGCCCGGACCTGGCCAACCACCCGCTCCTCAACCACCCGCTCCTCAACCATCCGTCGCTCTCACCCTCCGCTCCGGCCGCGCCTCCGGACGAGCAGCACGCCGCCCGCGCGGACAACCGGCCAAGCAGCCCGGAATCAGCCATCCACCCAGCTCCCGCCCGTCCGCCGCTGCTCCCGCCCGCACCAGTGGACGGGCAGCATCCAGCCAACGGGCCGCTGGGCGACCCAGCAGCAGCCGGCCGCCCGGCTCTCAGCCACCCCCCGTTCTCCCCCTCAACCTCGGCCACACCTCCGGACCGGCAGCAGGCCCCCCACGCTGACACCAGGCAGGCGGACGCCCCTGGACCCACCAGCCCCCCACCCTGGTCAGCGGCCCGTCCGGACCCGACCGTCCACCCTGTCCCCGGCCCTCAGCCGCTGCTCTCGCCCCTCACCTCGGTCACACCACTGGACAAGCAGGCCATCCAGGCGGAGAACACGCCACCAGGCAACCTGGAAACCGCCATCTCCCCGGCTCCAGCCCGTCCGTTGCCGCTCGTCCCTCTCAAGCCGTCCTCTCCACAGGACGATCACGAGCCTGCCGCGGGCCGAACAAGCGAACCAGCGGTCGCGGCCACACCGGCCGCCTCCCCGGCGGTCGGTGACCAGCCCGCCGCCCCGGTCCTGCCGCGAGAGGTCCAGCTGATCGCGCCGCTCACCATCGCCCCCCCGCGTTCGCCCGCCACACCGGGCGACCACGAGCCCGCCACTCCCCGTCCCGACGAGCGGTCACCTGCCACCCCAGCGACCGGCCCGGTCCACCTCATCCCGCGCCCGATCAAGCCCGGCAGTCCGCTCACCACGGCCAGCCACGCCACGGCCGAGCACAGTGCCGCCCCGAGCGGCCCACCCGCCGCCGCACTCCCGGTGAGCGGGCTCAACCAGCCGACCCACCGTCCACGGGTGAGCGCCCCCGAGCCCGGCAGCGCCGGAGAGCGACCGGGGATGTCCACTCCGGACTCCCGCCTGGACGCCCCGGCGCCCGCGGGCGGCACTCAACCAGCCCTCTCCGGCATTCAGCTCGCACCCAACCTGGGCCACACCCTCAGCGCACTGACCACCTCGGTGGTCGAGAGCTTCGTGCCTCCCAGCCTCGCCGCACCCCTGCGCCGCGCCCTGTCCATCGACACCTCGGACGTGACCGTCCGCCGCGGTCCGGCCGTCGGCCAGGTGGCGCACCGCATGGGCGCGCGAGGGTTCACCCAGGGCGGGGTCGTGCACGTGCCCGACTCGGCAGGCGCGCTCGACAGCAGCTCAGCCGCGCCACTGCTGGCGCACGAGCTGACCCACGTCGCCCAGCAACGGCGGTTCGGCGCGGCCCTGCCCGAGCCCGGCTCGGCCGAGGGGCAGCGACTGGAGGCCGAGGCGGTCGCGGTCGAGCAGTGGTACGCCCAGGGCGCGAGCGGGGAGCCGCCTGCCCTCGGCCACCTGCCCCAGGTGAAGCGCCGACCGCGATCCCGCACCGAGCACGTTCTCCCCGACCGGCTGCCGGAGGCAGTCGCGCGCCCCGCCCTCACCCTCGCGGCGGCGAAAGACCTCTGGCGCGAGGAGAAAGACGCCGCCACGCCCGACTTCTGGCAGCTTCCCGAGGCGACCGCCCTCCCCGAGGTGTCGATGGACGGCCTCAAACGCCTCTGGCAGGAGAACCAGGACCCCCAGCAGGCCGACTTCTGGGACACCGACGACACCGACGACGCCGACCAGCGGCCCGACGTCTCGATGACCGGCCTCATGAACCTGTTCCAGCAGGGCCGACAGGCGCGAGAACGGGGGTCGCAAGAGGACGGGGAGCCCACCGGGGACGCGCCCCTCTCCATCGAGGACATCAAGGACGAACTCGCCGATGACCCGCCGCTGCGCTGGATGAACCTCGACGACCCCGACGACTTCGACGAGTTGGCCGACCGGCTCTACAACGCCCTGACGAGCAGGCTCCGCTTCGACGTGCTGGTCGAGCGCGAGCGCTCCGGCACGCTGCTGGACTTCGGCTGAGGAAGGACACCATGCCCAAGGAACCTCCCAACAAGCTGGTGCTCGCCCACGGCATGGCGCACCGCTTCGTCGTCACCGCGGGCTCGCGCGAGCTCGGCTCCTGGTCCAAGGTGGCCGGTCTCTCGGTGAAGTGGGACCTGGCCGAGTACCGCGTCGGCCATTCCGACCAGTACTTCAAGTTCGCCGGGGTGCCGAAGTTCGACCGGCTCAAGCTCAGCCGCGCCGCCGACGTGACCGGCACGCCCGCGGTGCAGAAGTGGTTGGACGAGGTGCAGTTCAGCGGCGGCGTCCCCGAGGAGGGCGCGGTGCAGATGCTGACCTCGGCGGGCCAGCCGGTGATCAGCTGGACGCTGCGGGAGATGTTCCCGATCGCCTGGCAGATCAGCGAGTTCGACGCCAGTGCCGGGAAAGTCGCGATGGAGACGCTGGAGATCGTCTACTCCGGGTTCCTCAATGGGAAGCAGAACGGCTCGTGACCGGGAAGGAGGGAACCAGATGGGTGACGGAGGCAAGCCGCTCGCGCTCGGCATGGCGATGCGGTTCAACGTCAAGATCGACGGGGTGAACCTCGGCAACTGGAGCTCGTGCAAGGGGCTCGACCTCAAGTGCAAGATCCACAAGGTGTACGACATGGGCAACCCGGCGTACCAGCGGATTCTGTTCGCCGACGTCGACTACCCGACGGTGAAGCTGGAGCGCGCGATGGAGAAGGCCTCGTCGGCCGTGCTGCGCGAGTGGCTGACCGACAAGCTGAGCCCGTGGAAGCAGCCGGGCTTCACCCCGGACCTGCTCTCCTCGCTGTTCGGCGGGAGCACCGCCAACATCACGCTGCTGGACTCCGCCTGGGAGGAAGTCGCGTCGTGGCGGCTCAGGAACGTCTACCCGGCGGGCTGGTACGGCCCGACCCTCGTCGCCAAGGACACCGCGGTCGCGGTCGAGCGGCTCGAACTCGATCACGAAGGGTTCCTGGACGAATGATCAAGATGCCATCGCTCCCGATGGGCGATTTCAGCAAAGCGGTGAACTACGGCTCGCTGCTGCTCGGTGAGAACGCCAAGCTCATGCTGGTCTCCGACGAGGGCGGCATACCGGTCCGGTTCACGATCAACCCGAAGTCGATCGTGCTGAAGAAGACGAACAAGACCGAGGGCAACCGCGGGGTCGTCGCAGGCAGTTTCAAGGACGCGCTGAAGGCGACCAGCAACGTCAGGCTGACCCTCAAGGGCGCCCACCTCACCGGCGCGGGCACGACCCAGGCATTCATCGACCAGCTCGTCGCCTGGGCGACACCGGTGCAGATCACCGCGGCCGAGGCGATGGCCCTCGAATCGGTCTCCGCCGCGGAGAACCTGATGAAGTCCGCGGCGGACATGGCCCAAGCGAAGATCAAGCAGAAGGCTCGGCAGTTCCTGCTCCCCACGGGGGGCGACAGCGAGAACAGCCTGCCCGCCGAGTCGACCACAAAGGACACCGCGGTCGACAGGATCATGAAGGCCCCGGTCTACTACCGGCTGCCGGTCCTGATGGTCATGTGGGGGGTCGGTGGTCCGCTGCGCAGCGGCGCGAAGGTCAACCTGGAGACGCTCGACATCGAGTACGAGCGCTTCGACTGGACCGGCATCCCGGTGTGGGCGAAGGTGACGATGAACCTGATCGAGTACTCCGCGCCGCTACCCCGGCAGAACCCCACCTCGGGTGGGGCCGCGGGCCGGACCAAGCACGTGGTGTCCCAGGGCGACGGGCTCGTCCAGATCGCGACCCGCGCCTACGGCTCGCCGAAGGCGTGGCGGGCGGTGGCCGAGGCGAACGGCCTCGACGACCCGCTGCGGATCAAGCCCGGCCGCACGCTCTCGCTTCCCGCCGCGGACTCCTTCGGCCAACCGGACCGGCCATGAGCAGGCCGATGGAGACCATCGCCAACGCCGAGGCGACCGCGCGGCCCAGCGTGACCATCGGCGGCGCGCCGCTGACGCCGGGCGTCGCCGCCCGGCTGCTCCGGGTCGTCGTGGACAACGACCTGCACCTGCCCGGCATGTTCGAACTGACCTTCCTCGACCTCGACGGACAGACGCTGGCGATGGCGAACGTGTCCATCGGCGCGCCGGTCACCGTGGTCGGCGCCGGACCGGGCGGCACCCCGGTGCCGATCATCGTCGGCGAGGTCACCGCGATGGAGGCCCTGGTGCAGGGCATCACCATCCGCACCGTCGTGCGCGGGTACACCGCCGCGCACCGGCTGCAGCGGGCCAAGCGCAGCCGCAGCTTCATCAACGTCACCGACGCCGACATCGCGCGCCGGGTCGCCACCGAGGCCGGGCTGAAAGTCGGGTCGGTGGTCGCCACCAGCACCACCCACGCCTACATGGCCCAGGTCAACCAGACCGACTGGGACTTCCTGACCGCGCGGGCGACGGAGATCGGCTTCGAGGTGGGCGTCGTGGGCGGGCTGTTCCACTTCCGCCCGGCCACCGACGGCCTCTCCTCGGCTGGCGGGGGGCTCGAAGGCATGGGCAAGAGCGTGCTCGCCGACTTCGCCGACAGCGCGGCGACCGTCGAGGTGACGTTCCCGGAGAACCTGATCAGCTTCCGGCCCAGGGTGACCGCGGGCAACCTGACCCCGGACGTGGAGCTGCGGGTGTGGGACCCGATGCTGCGCCAGGCGCTGTCCCAGACCTCCCGCACCCCGGCGGGCGCCGAGCCATCGCCCAGCAGCATGGGCGCGCGGTTCACCAACGGCCCGCTCTCGGCGATCACCAACTCGCTGGAGTCCGCGGCGGACTCGCTGCGGGCGATGCGGCCGAGCGGTGTCGTCGACGGCCTGCGCGGCGCCGAGGAGGCCGCGACCAGCGTGCTGTCGGAGGCCACCGGCGGGCTGCTCGGCTCCCCGGTGGGCTTCCTCGGCCTACCGCCGAGCATGACGGCGCGGGTGGTGGTCGACCGGCCCGCGATGGACAGCGTGACGATGGCGACCTCCGGCCCGATGATCGCCGGGGCGCTGGGCGCCGATGTGGGCAGCACGTTCGCCGAGGCGGAGGGCGAGGCCAAGGGCAACGCGGCCATCCAGCCCGGCGCCAAGGTCAGCATCGGCGGGGTGCCCGCCGCGTTCGCGGGCACCTGGCAGGTGTCGCGGGCGCGGCACATCTACGACGAGTCCGAGTTCGGCTACCGCGTCGTGTTCTCCGCGCACGGCAGGCAGGACCGCACGCTGCTCGGCCTGACCTCGCGCAGCCGCTCCTCCGGCGGGTCGGTCCTGGACAGCCTGGTGTGCGGGGTGGTCAGCGACTGCGCCGATCCGCTCGGCAAGGGCCGGGTCAAGGTCACGCTGCCCTGGCTGTCGCCGGACTTCGACACCGACTGGGCGCCGAACACCCAGTTCTGCTCCGGCCCGCGCAGCGGCGCGATGTTCATGCCCGAGGTCGGCGACGAGGTGCTGGTCGCCTTCGAGTTCGGCGACCCGCGCAGGCCGTACGTGGTCGGCGCGATGATGAACAACCTCACCCAGTGGAGCATCGCCTCCGGCGGGCCGATCGTCGCGGGCGGGCTGCCCGGCCTTGGCGACGCCGCGGTCGGGATGGCGGGCCAGGCGGCGGGCGCGGCCCTCGGCTCGTCCTACGGCCCGCTGGGATCGATGGTCGGCGGCCAGATCGGCCAGCGGGTCGCCTCGGAGGCCGTCAACGAGGCCGAGCAGGCCATCGACGGCTCGGTGCTGTCCCCCGGCATGCTCAGCGAGGTCCACCACCGCGGCTTCGTCTCCAGCACCGGCAACGCGCTGCTGTTCTACGACGTCCCCCCGCCCCTGACCCCGCCCACCCCGGCCGACCTGCCGCTGGGCGACCCGACCGCCGACCAGGGCGGGGGCACCGACGGCATGCCCGCGCCGCTGGTGCCGCCGGGCATGGGCGCGCTGGGCTCGGCGATCCGGCTCGGCTCGCAGAACGGCGAGATGGGCCTGACCGTCGACCAGGTCAACGGCGGGGTCAACCTGATGGCCGCCCCGGTGCCGGGGGTGACGGCCATCCCGCTGACCAACATCAACATCCTGGCCCAGAACGGCTTCGTCAACATCGGCGCGGGTGCCGGCGGCACGATGCTGATCGACGGCGGCACGAACCTGGTCATCAAGTCGGCCCAGAGCCTCACGATCCAGAGCAGTGCGATCAACATCATGGGAACGGTGCTGGTCAACGGCAAACCGCTCCCGATCTAGGACGGACACCATGTCTGAAGACGACTTCATCGGCCGCGGCTGGTCGTTCCCCTTCGACGTCACGGCCAACGGCACCATCGCCACCGTCGGCGGCGCGCGCAAGCTGGAGCAGTCCATGACCCTGGTGCTGTCCACCTACCCGGGAGAGCGCCCGTTCCGACCGCGCTTCGGCTCCAAGCTGCGCGACTTCACCTTCGAGACCGCGACCGCGCCGGTGTTCGCCCAGATCGAGGCCGAGGTGCGCGACAGCCTGCTCATGTGGGAGCCGCGCGCCAGTGTCCGGGACGTGACCGTCTTCCCGGCCGATGACCAGGAGAACCTGCTCTACATCGAGATCGCCTACGTCATCAAGGGCGAGAACGACGAGCGCAACCTCGTCTACCCCTTCTACACCATTCCTGATGAGAGGGATCACTGATGGTGCTTCCCGCGCCCAGCCTCGACGACCGGCGCTTCCAGGAGTTCGTGGACGAGGCCAAGCGGTACGTGATGCGGCGCTGTCCTGAATGGACGGACCACAACGTGTCCGACCCCGGGGTGACGCTCATCGAGACGTTCGCGTTCATGACCGAGCAGCTGTGCTACCGGCTCAACCGGGTGCCCGACCGGCTCTACGTCAAGTTCCTCGAACTGCTCGGGCTGCGGATGCTGCCGCCGACGGCCGCGGTCCTGCCGGTCACGTTCTGGCTGTCCACCCCGGCGCGCGCGCCGCTGGTCATCCGCGCGGGCACCAAGGTGTCCACGACCAGGACCGAGAGCGAGGAATCCATCGTGTTCTCCACGGTGGACGACCTGCCGGTGCTGCCGACGGAGATCAGCGTCGTGCGCCGGGTCACCGGCAACAGCGTGGCCAGCGAGAACCAGACGACCGCCTTCGACCTCGGGGAGGAGTTCACCGCGTTCGGCGAGCCGCCGCAGATCGATGACGCGCTGCTGATCGGGCTGCGCGACCCGGCGCCCGCCTGCGCGGTGCGGCTGGACTTCGACGGCGAGAGCAAGGGCGTCGGCGTCAACCCCAAGTACCCGCCGCTGGTGTGGGAGGCGTGGACCGGCGACGGGTGGTCCGGGTGCCAGGTGACGACCGACGAGACCGGCGGGCTCAACAAGTCCGGGCGGATCGTCGTGCACCTGCCGCCCACGCACGAGGCGAGCCTGATCGACGACCAGCGCGCCGCCTGGCTGCGGGTGCGGGTGGTCGAGCCGCTGCCGGGGCAGGCCGCGTACAGCTCGTCCCCTGTCGTGCGGGGCATCGTCGCGGGCACCGTCGGCGCCACCGCGTCGGCCGTGCACGGCGAGATCATCGAGCTGGAGGAGCTGGGCGAATCCGAGGGTGTGCCGGGGCAGCGGTTCGACCTCGGTCGGCGGCCGGTGCTGGGCGGATCGCACCCGGCGGTGCTGCAGGTGGCCACCGAGGACGGGTGGCGGGAGTGGACCAGGGTCGACAACTTCGCCAACAGCGGCCCCGACGACCCGCACTTCGTGCTCGACGGCATGGCGGGCCAGGTCGAGTTCGGCCCGTCGGTCCGGCTGGAGGACCGCCAGTCCCGCCAGTACGGGGCGGTCCCGCCGCGCGACGCGGTCATCCGCATGCGCCGCTACTACGCGGGCGGCGGCGCGCGCGGCAACGTCGCCAGGTACGCCGTGGACACCCTCAAGGGCTCGATCCCCTTCGTCTCGGGCGTGACGAACCTGGGTCCGGCGGCGGGCGGGGTCGACGGCGAGACGCTGGCCGAGGCCAAGGCCCGCGGCCCGATCATGCTGCGCACCCGCAGCCGCGCGGTCACCGCCGAGGACTACGAGGCGATCGCCCGCGAGGCCGCTCCCGAGGTGGCCCGCGTGCACTGCCTGACCGCCGGTGAGGACGACGTCGCCCACGGCGCGGTGAAGGTGCTCGTGGTGCCCGCGGCCGCGCAGCTGAACCGCGAGTTGCTCTTCGCCGACCTGGTGCCCAGTCCGGGCACCCTGGAGCGCATCGCCGAGCGGCTCGACGAGGTCCGGCTGGTCGGCACGCGGGTGCTGGTCGAGGCCGCGCGGTACCGCGGTGTCACCGTGATCGCCCGGCTCGTGGCCCGCACCCGGCTCGATCCCGAGGAGGTCAGGGTACGGGCGCTGGCCCGCCTCTACGCCTTCATCAACCCGCTGACCGGCGGCGACGACGGCACCGGCTGGCCCTTCGGCAGGCGCATCTCGCACGGGGAGGTGTTCGCGCTGCTGCAGTCCGTGCGCGGCGTCGACGTGGTGGAGGACGTGCGCCTCTACGGCGCGAACCCGGTGACCGGCGAGCGCGGCGCCGAGGTCGCGCGGCTGCCGGTGGGGGCGGGCGGTCTGGCGTTCTCCTACGACCACCAGGTGCGGGTGGAGCGGTCATGACCGCGCTCGATCCGATGCCGTCGCCGTATCCGCTGATCGATCACCTGCCCGCGGTGTTCGGCGAGGACCAGTTCGCCGTGCGCTGGACCGCGGCGATGGACGACGTGCTCGCCCCGATCATCAACATGATCGACTGCGTGCACGCCTACATCGACCCGCTCATCGCGCCGGAGGAGTTCGTCCGGTGGCTCTCGGGCTGGTTCGGCGTGCTGCTGGACGAGAGCTGGCCGATGAGCGCGCAGCGGGCGATCGTGGCCGAGGCGGTCGACCTGTTCCGGATGCGCGGCACGATGGCGGGACTGCGCCGCCACCTCGCGGTGGTGGTCGACGGCGAGGTCGAGATCACCGAGAGCGGCGGGACGTCGTGGTCGATCCGGCCGCGGCCGGAGCCGCCCACCGACGTCGAGCACTGGGTGCGGGTCGTGGTCCGCCCGCGCCCCGACTCGGCCGTGTCCGAGGCGGCGGTGGCCGCGGTGATCCGCGCGGCGAAGCCCGTGCACGTCGCGCACTCGCTGGAGGTGCTCACATGATCGTGTGCACGATGTGCGGCAACCACAACGACGAGTCCACCGCGTTCTGCGGCGACTGCGGCAAGTTCCTCGAATGGAACGGGGAGAAGGTGGCGCCGCCGCCGGAGGTCGTGGTGGTGGTCGAGGAGCCGCCACCGCCCGCGCCGGAGAAGCTGACCTGGTGGCAGCGGCTGCGGCGGAAAGTGGCGTCGTGGCTGCCGGACCGGATCTACGTGGAGAAGCGCGAACGCGCCCCGATGACCGCGCTGGCCGTGTGGACCTCGGAGGCCGAGCCGCCGCCGCCACCGAAGCCCGCGGGCGATGAGGAGTCGGCGGACGCGCCGCCGCCGCCGGTGAAGAAGCCACCGCCACCGCCGCCCGGCGCCAAGAAGGCCCCTCCCCCACCACCGGGGAAGGCCCCGCCGCCACCTCCCGGCGCGAAAACACCACCGCCACCTCCCGGCGCCAAGACACCACCACCTCCACCGGGGGCCAAAACGCCACCACCTCCACCCGGCGCGAAAACACCACCACCTCCACCGGGGGCCAAAACGCCACCACCTCCACCCGGCGCGAAAACACCACCACCCCCGCCCGGCGCGAAGACGCCACCGCCGCCGCCCGGCGGCACGAGCGCGGCACCGTCCACTGGCGGCACGGCGACGTCGGCAGGCAAGGCTCCTCCCCCGCCTCCCGGCAAGGCGCCACCGCCACCACCCGGAAGCGGGAACCAGGGCGCGGCGGCGGCATCGTCAGAGGACGCCGCCGTGCCGGCCGGGCCGGACCCCGACCTGGTGGCCGCCTTGGCGCAGCCGGTCAGCGGGGTCGCGGAGTATCGCGGCCTCGACCAGCCGCCCGAGCTGGCCCCGGCGCCCGCGATCGTCCGCACCAGGGCGATCGTCAAGACCAAGTCCACCCGGCGGCTCGAACTGGGTGACCTGGTGTGCGCGGCCTGCGGTGAGGGCAACGCGCCCACCCGCAACTTCTGCAGCCGCTGCGGCGAGTCGCTGGCGGACGCGGGCGTGGTCAAGCCGACGTGGTGGCGCAGGCTGTTCCGGCGGCGCGCCAAGCGGTACCCGGCGGGCACCCGGCCGGGTCAGAAGGGCACGCGGGAGCACCGGTCGTGGCTGGCGTCGCTGTCGCTGCGGCGGCTGCGCGCGGGGCTCGTGCTGCTCGCGGTCGTCCTCGGCCTGGTCTACGCCGTCTACCCGCCGTTTCGCACCACGGTGATCGACAACGTGCGGGCGCTCTACCGGAAGGTCGCCCCGAACCTCGAACCCATCCGCCCCGCGACGGTGTCCTCGGCGACCGCGCTGCCCGAGCACGAGCCCAACCTGGTGTCCGACACCTACAACAACACCTACTGGATGGCCCAGGTGGGCGGCGGCGTCCGCCCCAAGATCACCTTCCGGTTCTCCGAGAGCTATCTGCTGCGCAGCGTCATCATGCACTCGGGGTCGAGCGACTCGTTCGCCGACGACGGGCGGCCCTCGATCCTGCGGATCACCTACAACACCGGCAAGACGGAGAACATCCTGCCGCAGGACAGTTCGCGCGGGCAGACCATCGATCTCAAGAACACCACGCTCGTCACCTCGGTCACGATCGAGGTGGCTGATGTCTACACCGGAGCGAAACGGCAGACGGTGGCCATCAGCGAGATCGAGTTCTTCGCGTTGAAATGACCCGCGGACGACCGCGGTGGTCCCGTCGCCTGGCCGAGGAGCTCTGGTGGACCGCAAAGCCGTACCCGCATCGCAGACCGCCGCGGCGGTGCCGATCCCCCGGCCCCGCGTCGCGCTCGTGTTCGCCGTGCTGCTCACCGCCGCGTCGATGGGCAGCACGGCGTCCACGCCGGAACCCGCCGAACCGGCGCGTGCCGTGGCGATCCCGCCGCCAACCGTCCCTTCAGGACAACTGCCTGACGACTCCCCGTTCGGGGCAGGCGGCGACACCTCACCGACCGCCGCCCCGCCGCCGGTGCTCAACACCGGCCGGGTCGAGCGCGCCACCCCGGTCGCGCGCGCGGTCGGCATCCCCGGCACGGTGTTGTCGGCCTACCAGGAAGCCGCCGCGTCCCTTCGGTCCACCCAGCCCCGCTGCCGCCTGCCGATGACGCTGCTGGCCGCGATCGGCAAGGTCGAGTCCGGCCACGCCCGAGGCGGCCAGGTGGACGCGCGCGGCACCACGCCGCACCCCATCCTCGGCCCCGTCCTCGACGGCGGCCCCGGCTTCGCCTCGATCCGCGACACCGACGGGGGCAGGCTGGACGGCGACGCGGTGTGGGACCGGGCGGTCGGCCCGATGCAGTTCATCCCGAGCACCTGGGCCCACTGGGGCGTCGACGCCGACGCCGACGGCTTCCGGAACCCGCACAACATCCGCGACGCGAGCACGGCGAGCGGGGAGTACCTGTGCGCGAACGGCCGTGACCTGTCCACACCGGATGGTTTGCGCTCGGCCATCCTCAGCTACAACCACTCCGAGGCCTACCTACAGCTGGTCCTGGCCTGGATGGCCACCTACAACGCCGGAACCGCCGCCCTCCCCGTCACCATCACCGGCCCCGGCGGCGCCGTCGTGGCGATGCCCGCCCCACAGGACCCACCCACCACGCCACCGTCCGGCCCCACCCCGCGCCCGGCGCCCCCCGGCCCCACTCCGGGCTCACCGCCCGGAACCACACCGCCGAGGCCGGGCGCCCCCACCACTCCGCCCACCACCAACCCACCCGCGACCGAGCCGCCGACGACGACACCGGGCGCGCCGGTCCCGAGTGTTCCTCCCGCGAGTCCCCTGAACCCGATAGCCGACGTGGTGTGCCTCGTGGACGGCGTCATCGACACCGGCGTCGGCCTGATCGGCGCGATCGGCGGCATCCTGCTCCCCATCGCCCCGCCGCCGCCCCAACCGGGTTGCCCGGCACCGACCGAGCCAACCTCGACACCGCGCTAGGTCGTGTTTCAGATGTGGGGTGCGGCTATGCCGTGCTCCACATCTGAAACACGACCTGACGCACCGATGATGTCGCCGAGGGGGAAACCGCGTCCACCCCTCGGACGCGGCGTGGACCTTCACAGGCGTCCCGCCGCTAGCGCTCGTCGTCCGGTCGGGCGGCCTGCCCCGGCGGGGCGCTCTGGACGAGGCGGACGGCCAGGTGCAGGGCCAGGCGGTCGTCGGCGTTGGTGAGGTCGACGGCGAGCACGGCGCGGATGCGGTCGAGGCGTTGCAGGACGGTGTTGCGGTGCACGCCGAGGACGGTGGCCGTCGCCGTGGTCGAGGCGTTGTGGTCGAAATAGGACGACAGGGTCTGCATGAGCTGGCCGGAGGCATCGGCCTCGATGAGCGGACCGAGCAGCTGGTGGGCCAGGGTGTGCTGCAGGTTCGTGACGTAGCGGTCGGCGAGGAGCCGCTTGACGTTGTCGCCGCCGACCCTCTCCACCGCTCCGGGGATGTTGCGGGCACTGGCCAGCACCGACGCCTGCCGCGCTTCCCGCAGGGTGGCCCGCAGCCCGGCGATCCCCTCGGCGGTGACGCCGATCCCCGCGCAGAGCCGCACTCCCCCGCACTCGCGTTCGGCGTTGATCAGGGCGCGCTGGACGCAGTTGAGCAGGCCCGAGTCCGCGTCGGCCGGTGGCCGGGTCGGCCGGGTGATCCACAGCGACCAGCCGTCGCCGTCGCCGATGGGGTTGGCGCGGACCCCGTCGGCGCGCAGGCAGTCGCGCAGCCGGTCGCGCACCATCGCCGGGTCCACCCCACCGCGGGAGGCCACGTGGATGCCGGTGTGCCAGCCGCCGAGCCGCCAGCCCGCGGCGGTGGCCTGTTCGAGCAGGCCCCTCGACGGCGCGTCGGCGTCCTCCATCAGGCGGGTGAGCAGTTCCTCGCGGTGCTTGACCCGGCGCTCCACGCGCAGCGCGGTCGTGGCCAGGTAGGCGACGAACGCCCAGGTGGCGATGCCCAGCGCCTGACTGGCCAGGTGCACCCTCGCCGATGACGTCCCCGGGACGGTCGCCACCAGCCACAGGTTCGCCGGAGCGCCGACGGCCAGCTGAACCGCTTGGGCGACAACGAGTTCATGGCCGTCATCGCTGGCCGAGCACACCCACGACATCGGGTGCACGGCGGAGAGCCTGCCGCGCGCCCCGCTCAGCCGGTAGGCCGCCGCGGGGGGCAGGACGCCCGCGAGCACCCGCCCCTCCGGGTCGACCAGCGCGACCGGGTGGCGCAGCGTCCGAGCGAGGACGTCGACCATCTCCTCGGGATCGACGCGGACCGACCGCAGTCGGTGCGCGAGCACGCTCAGCACCCGGAAGTCGGTGACGTCCGGGGTGCGGACGAAGCTGTCCATGGCGGGCACGAGCCGGTCGGGCTCCTCGTGGTCGACCAGGATCAGCGCCACGCCCGCCTCCTCCGCGAGCAGCCTGGTCTCCCGTGCCAGCAGGCCCGGTGGCCGTTGGAGCAGCAGCCCGGCGGCCCCGCGCTGCCCGGCGAGGCGGATCGCCACCCCGGTACCCGAGTCCTCGGCGCGCAGGCGGGAGCGGTCGAACACCGCGAGCGCGGACGGCGCCACCTCGGCCACCGCGAGCGGCCCCGGCGGGGACGTCACCGAGGTGACCGGTGTGGTCAGACCGCGGTCGGGGGCGATGAGCAGGGGGTCCGGGAAGAAGCCCACAGCCAACAGGTGGCTGAGCATGACGGACATGCCACACTCCGTTCTACCCGGAATCCCCTGGCGCGTACCGAAGCCGCGCTCGGTGAGTCGGTGAGTGGATGGTCCGCCGGGGCACGATCCGGCGATCCACGCTGTTCAACGACGCGCGACCCCGAGTGGTGCGGACGATCCGAACAGTATTCAGATCATCCCTTCGCGCAGGGCAAACCCCACCGCGTGTGCCCGGTTGCGCAATTGGTAGCGCATGACCACCGCGTGCAGGGTGTTCTTGATCGTCCGCTCCGAGTACGACAGCTCCGCGGCGATCTCGCGCACCTCCATGCCCTGGGCGATCATGCGCAGCACCGCCACCTCGCGCTCGGTCAGGCCGGTGAACCGCAGCCCTTTCGGGGCGAGCACCTGGTTCTGCAGCCGGTTGACCTGGTCGAGCAGCCTGCCGAGCAGTTTCGGGGAGAGCACCCCGCCCATCCCTGATGCCTGCCGCACCGCCGTCACCAGCCGTTCGGCGGTCGCTTCCGCCCGGGGGAGCAGTCCGCAGGCGCCCGCCTCGATCGCGGCGAGCAGCCCTTTGTCGTCGACCGTCGACAGCACCAGGATGACCTGTCTCATGCCCTGGCCGCGCAGCTCACGGACCATCCGCAGCGCGCATTCGTCGACGACGTCGCTCACCACGACGCACACCATGTTGTCGACGGGCGTGGGCTGGGCGACGACGGTGATCTCGGGGCGGGCGTGCAGCTGCGCGCTGACGCCGGATTCCAGGATGGGGTCGGTCGCAATGACATACACGGGGATGCGATACGTCATCTTCGCCTCGATCTCGTGTGAGGTGCGTGATGACGTCAGTGTCGGCGGGCGACTCAACGCGAACTCAACGCCACCGCGGCGAGCGGCAGATCACCGGCACATCCCTTCCCGTCACCGCACCAGAGCGGCGGTGAACACTCCGAACGGAGTACACGCGTCGCGCGCGTTCCCGCACGTCACCGCGAGGGTCATGGACTCCCCCGGCGCGAGCAGCGGGGCCTGGCTGGGCCGGAACGCCACCGCGTCCCCGCCGTCGCGGTCGATGTCGGCGAGATCGACCACGGCGAGCACCTCGTCACCGTGCCCGACCCGCAGCTCGCCGACGTCGGCGGCCGGGTTGCGCAGGACCACGGAGGTGACCCGGTGCCGGGGACCGGGCGGCACCACGTAGGAGAACAGCTGCGGCCCGCCGCCCACCCCTGGGAAGGCCTGGGTGCGGATCGTGAAGGTGGTGGTGACGGCCTGCCCTCCTCCTCCTCCGCCGCCTCCGCCCGCGGTGCTCGTGCGCCTGACCACCCCGCCGGTCGGGGCGGGCGGGCGCGTGGTCGACGCCGCGGTGCGGCTCGCGGTGGTCCGGGCCGCGGTCGTGGTCGAGACCGCGGTGGTGCTCGGGGTCGGCAGGGCCGTCGGGGCGGGACCGGCGATGGACACCGGCCGCTGGCGCAGCAGCGCGGTCACGATGACCACCAGCAGCAGCGCGATCGCGAGCAAGATCGAGAACAGCCAGAAGAACCGGCTCGGGATCAGCGGCCCCTGGTCGACCCCGGCTTCGAGCTCAATGGGATCACTCCCCGGCACGATCACCTTGACCTGGAACGGCAGCAGCCGGTTCTGCCCCTTCCAGAAGTACCGCTTGGGCCGGGCGAGGATCTTGACGAAAGTCGCGGTGCCAGGGTCCAGCCGGGGCGCGTGCGGGCGGACCTTGAAGGTGAGCTTGGCGTCCGGGTCGGTCGCGGTGACCTCCACGCCGTGGACGTGGTTGCCATGGTTGTCGACGGCCAGGGTGTGCCTGCCCTTGCGCCGGGTGGTCGAGGTCACCGGGACGAGCCCCGCGTCGACGTCGACGAAGGGCTCGACGGTGACCAGGCCCTCCTGCACCACCGATCCCGCCGCGTCCTCGCGGGAGGACACCTGCAGCGCGAACGCGTGCTCACCGGCGAGCACGTCGGACGTGCGCCGCGGGGTGAAGGTCAACTCGACGGTGACTTCCTGGTGCGGCATCAGGTTGACCCGCGCGGGCTTGACCTCGGTCCAGTCCCGCACGTCCCCCCGGACCGCGAAGACGAACTGGTCGACGACCGCCGAGTTGTTGCGGACCAGGACGTGGCACCGGGCCGCGCCCCCTGGCGCGACCGTCACCCCGGTCGTTCGCAGTGTCGCGCTGACGGCCATGCCATCAGCGTGGCGCGGCTCGGCCCGCCCGTCAGCGCGGGCGGAGCCAGTCTCTCGGCCACCGGAGAATGACCTGACGGGCACCGCCGCTGCCCCGGCCGCTGTGCGAAGTGCCCATCCGGGCAAGCCGTGATGTGCAATCCGCACGATGACACGGAGCCCGCCGATGGCAAGACTGCGACAAATGTCCCATCATCCGGTGAGAAATGCGCGTGCGGCCTTCCGAGATCGCCGCCACACGGCCGTGCGCCGAAAACATGTGGTCGCCGTCCTCGACGCCGAGTGGTTCGCGCGCCTGCGACTGGTGGTGGGCCCGGCGGGCTCGGGGAAGTCCGTGCTGCTGCGCCAGCTCACCGCGCCGGGCAGGGACCTGCCCGAGCACATCGCCGTCACCTGCCAGGTCGGGGCGGAGCCGTTCGACAGCGCGCTCGTCGCCGCGTTCCGGCCCGTCCTCGACGCCGACGACATCGATGACCTCCTGGGGAGGCTGGCGCGCGACCGCCGCGAGTTCACCGTCTACGTCGACGACGCCCACCGCCTGGCGGACGGCCCTGGGGCAGCGGTGCTGGCCAGGATGCTCCAGGACGCTCCGCCCACCGTGCGGTTCACCGTGGCGACGCGGGACGGGCGGCTGCCCGGCACGGACGCGCTGCGCGGCGACGTGTGCCACATCGGCTACGACGAGCTCCGGCTGCGGCCCTGGGAGGTCGAGGAGCTGTTCGAGGACGTCTACCAGACCCCGCTCGGACCGGAGGCCGCCGCGGAGCTGTGCGCCAGGGTGGAGGGGCTGGCCGTGGCGGTGCGGCTGCTCCACCTGGAGACCAAGGCGCTGGCGCCCGCCGAGCGGCGCGCCGTGCTGGAGGCGCCGCCGAGGCACTCCCGGCGGCTCACCGAGTTCCTGGACCGCGAGATCCTCGGCGCCCTGCCCCGCGCGACGCGGGACTTCATGGTGGACGCGAGTCCGCTCGGGGTGCTCGACACCGCGCTGTGCGACGCGATGGTGGGCCGCACCGACAGCGCGGCCCTGCTCAACGACCTCGTCACCCGCCAGGCGCTGACCTTCCGCACCGGTTCCAGCTCCACCTTCCGGTTCCACGTGCTGCTGCAGCAGCACCTTGAGCGGACCTTCGCCGAGCGGCGCGGCAGCCACCTCAACCGGCAGGCGTACCACTCCGCGGCGACGTACCTGGTCGGTGGCGGACGCTGGGCGGAGGCATACCGCTGCTACGCCCGCGCCGAGGACTGGAGCGCCGCGGCAGGCGTCCTGCACCGGTTCGGCGCGCACGCCGAGGGCCTGCGCGCCTCGGCGTCGGTGCCCGACATCCTCTTCGCCGACGACCCGTGGCTGACGCTCGCCGAGGCGCGGCGGCTGCGCGGAGAAGGCAGGCTGGCCGAGGCGTACGACTGCTACCTGCGCGCCGAGAACGGCATGAGCGATCCCCGGCCGCGCTGGCAGTGCACCCTGGAGCGCTCGGGAATCGCCACCTGGATCACCGACGAGGTCCGAGAGGCCGACCCCCTGGTCGACGGCGTGGCCACCTACGTCGCGGCGGCCATGCGCGGCGAGCCCTCCCGGCTGCTGGGGCACGCGGTGCCCGCGGCGAGTCCGGAGTGGACGCTGGGCCGGGCGATCGGGGCGGTGTTGGGCGCCCGCGCCGACGAGGCCATCGCGCTGGCCGAGCCGCTGGCGATGGCGCCGTCGTCGTTCGTCTCGCTGGCGGGCAGGCTGGTCGTCGCCGTCGTGGAGGCCACCATGCGCCGCCGGGGCGCCGCCGCCACGTTCGCCCGGCTGGCCGCCGACGCCGAGGACGCGGGCTGGCTGTGGCTGGCGCGCGCCGCCAGGGCCTCGGTCGCCTTGCTGGTGCCCGAGGCCTGCGCCGACGCCCAGGCGGTCGCCGACGAGTGCGCGCGGATCGGCGACGACTGGGGCGAGCTGATCGCGACCCTCATGCTCACGATCGGCCTGCTGCGCGCGGACGCCCCACCGCGGGACGCGGCCCGCCATGGCGCCGCCCTCGCCCGCAGGCTCGGCGCGCTGGTGCCGGAGGTCTGGCTGCGGTTCATGCTCGTCAGCGAGCTGGAGCGCCGAAGGCACCCGGACGCGCGGGGCGAGCGCGCCGAGGTGGACCGGCTCGCCGCCACCATGCCCCGCGCCGCGCTGGCCACCATTGGCGAGCTGGTCGCCCAGCTCTGCGTCCCCACCCGAGCGGTCAGGCCGCAGCTCACCCTCGCCGAGCCGATCCCCGAGCCGCCGGTCTCCGTGCGCTGTCTGGGCAGCTACGAGCTGGCCGTCGATGGCAAGCCCGTCGACCTCGACTCCCTGCGCGCGCAGGCCCGCCGCGTCCTGCGGGTGCTGTCCATGCACTACGGCCACCCCCTGCACGAGGAGCGGCTGGTGGCCGCGCTCTGGCCGGACGCGCCGCTCGCGCCCGCCAAGCACCGGCTGCAGGTGGCGATCTCCAGCCTCCGCGCGCTGTTGCGCGGGCACAGCACCGAGGCGGGCCCGCTGAGCATCGACCGGCTCGGCAGTGCCTACCTGCTGCGCCTCCCGGCGGGCAGCACGGTGGACGTCGTCGAGTTCGCCGAGGCCGTCCGCCAGTGGCGCGCGGCCCGCCACGTCCTGGACGCGGTCGAGGTCCGCACCCTCGGCCACCGCGTGCTCGACCTCTACCGCGGCGAACTGCTCTCCGAGGAGGGCCCGGCCGAGTGGGTCCTGGCCCGCCGGGAGGCGACCAGGGGCGAGGCCGCCGGGGTCGCCGCCGCCCTGGCCCGGTACGAGCTGGACCGCGGCAACGCCCCTGCCGCCGCGGAGATCTGCGAACGCGCCCTGACGATCGACGAACTCGACAACCGCCTCTGGACCCTGCTTGCCGAAGCCCGCCACCGCTGCGGCAACGCCGCCGCCGCCCAGCGCGCCAGCTACGCCTACAACGCCCTCTTGGCCGAGGGCTGAGCCCCCTGTTGTCAGCCCTCGGCGGGTGCGTTGAGATCGGCGAGGGTGTGCCAGAACATCAGCTCATAGCCGTGGAGCAGTCGGGCCAGGACGACGGCGGGCTGGGGGTCCCATTTGGCGTCCAGGGCCTCCTGCAGGGCGGCCAAGCCGACTCGGTCGAGTTCCGGCGCGGGCTCAGCGAAGAAATCGAAGAACGCGGTGGCTTCGGCGTCCATTCCGTAGTGCTCGCGCAATCCGCGTGAGATCGCCGCGCAGTACTGGCCCCATTCGGCGAAATTCGTCAGAATGGCCAGCTGCGCGTCCCTGGGGTTTCCGTTGACGACGAGCCACGCGAGGTAGGACGGGTACGCCTGGGCGCCCGGCTGGGGCTGGTAGTCCGCCAGGTCCTCCTCGCTCAGGCCGCAGGCGGCGGCGAAGCGCAGCAGGTGCCCCGCCGCGATGGCCTCGCCACCGGCCACGGAAGTGAAGAACTCGCGGGCCGAGGGGTCGACGGCCTGACCGGCCAACATGAGAAATGTTCGCCAATCGCTCCGGATGATCCGGTGCTGCTCCGCGGCGAGCGCGCCGAGCGAGGTCAGGGACGCCTGACCCGCCTCGACCATGGCGACCATCCGGTTCTCCACCGGCACCGGGGTCACCTGCCGCCGTACGTCGGCGAGGACCTGGTCGGCTTGGCGTGTCATCTTGGCTGCTCCGTTGTCCGAGAGAAGGGCGTTGATCACCGTATCAAGTGGTTTCGCGGCTCTGCTACCGTCGCGCCTCTGTTCGCGACGAGCGGATGTCGCGCGCGAACAACAAGCATCCCTACTGCAGAGCGGTGACATCCGGATCGCGGGTATTGACCTCTGGTTCTCGCACCATGTCATATGGTGGCCGGACGCCTCAATGTCCGGCACGGCACGGCGATCGACATCCGCAGAGAGACCGTGGAACGAGCGTGACAGCAACGATGGAACCGTTCGGCGGCCCCACCCCCGGTCTGCCAGAGCACCAGAAGGACGCCGTGATCGTTGTCCACCAAGCGGGGCGCTGCCAGTCGTGAAAAACTCCCACTGGGCCTCCTACCTCGGCTTCGGCGCTCTCCTCATCTGCGTGTACTACGCGGCTCCGGTCTGGCACGGGACCGTCCCGACGCGGGTGGTCATCTACTGCGCGGTGAGCGCATCGGCCGCGGGCGCGCTGCTCTGGGGCCTGCTGAGGTACCGGCCCCGACCGGTGCTGCCGTGGGTGCTGCTCGGTCTGAGCCAGGGCGTGTACGCGCTCGCGGACCTCACGTTCTACCTGTCGCACTACGTCTTCGGGAACACGACCTACCCGTCCTTCGCCGACATCGGCTACATCGGGCACTACCCGCTGGCCGTGGCGGGCCTGGTGCTGCTGATCCGCGGCAGGCTGAGCGGCCGGGACCTGCCCGGCCTGCTCGACGCGCTGTCGCTGACCGCGGTGGCCGCCCTGCTGTCCTGGGTCGTGATCATCGGCCCGCAGACGCGGTCCGACACCTCGATGCTGGTCAAGCTCACCTCGCTGGCCTACCCGGTGATGGACCTGGCGCTGCTGCTGGTCGCGTTGCGGTTCATCTTCGCGGGCGGGCGCCGCGGCGGGGCCTTCGTCCTGCTCGTCGGGTGGCTGGCCGCGATCATGGCGGCGGACACGATCTACGTCCTGCAGCGGCTCTCCGGCGACTACGCCGCGGGCAACTTCCTCGACGCGATCTGGCTCGCCGGGAACCTCGCCCTCGGCGCCAGCGCGCTGCACCCGTCGATGGGCAGGCTGGTCAGCCGCTCGGCCAACCCGCCGACGAGCCTGGGCTGGACGCGCCTGGCCATCCTGTCCACGGGCGCGCTGGTGGCCCCCGCCCTGCTCCTGATCCAGGACGCGCGCGGGGAACTCCGCGACGTGCCCGCCTACGCGATCGCCTGCGCCGTCCTGTTCGGACTGGTGGTGGTCCGGCTGGCCGCCATCGCCGTCGACCAGCGCAGGCTCGCCGACACCGACGGGCTCACCCAGCTCTACACGCGCCGGTTCTTCGAGACGAAGCTGGAGCGCGACGTCGAGACCGCGCGCCGGGAGGACGGCGCGCTCGCCGTGCTGATGATCGATGTCGACCACTTCAAGGCGATCAACGACACCTACGGCCACCCGGTGGGCGACCGCGTGCTCGCCGAGATCGCCGTGCGCCTGCGCAGGACCGTGCGCTCCGGGGAGTTGCTGGCCCGCTACGGGGGCGAGGAGTTCGCCCTCGTGGCCTACCGCATCAGCTCGGAGGACCTCCCCCTGCTCGCCGAACGCCTGCGCCGCGCGGTGGCGGAGACCAAGGTCGTCATCGGGCCCCGCCAGCACGTCAGCGTCACGGTGTCCATCGGCGCCGTGGTCATGTCGCCGTCCTGCAACACCTGCGCCGACCTCGTCGCCGCCGCCGACTCCGCGCTGTACACCGCGAAGGCGAACGGGCGGAACCAGGTGGTCGTCAACGGCGGCGGCGGGAATCTCCCCGTCCGGACGAGCCACGGCATCACCGCGGATTTCCTCTACCAGATCGCCGATCTCGTCGAGCGCAGGATGGACCGCTGCGGGCACGGCTCGGTCATCGCCGAGTGGTCCAAGACCATGGCCGACGAACTCGGCCTCGGCAGGTGCGCGGCCGAGTGCGCCCAGCGGGCCGCGCGGCTGTCCCGCATCGGCGCGATCATGACCCCGCCCGACGTGCTGCTCAAGTCCGCTCCGCTGACCCAGGAAGACCGGTGGCTGCTGCGCCAGGAGCCCACCGCGGGCTGCCAGCTGGCGCGGGTCGTGCTCGACCACGCCGACGTGGCGCAGGTGATCCGCCAGCACCGCGAACACTGGGACGGCAGCGGCTACCCCGACGGCGCGGCGGGCGGCGGCATCCGGATGGAGGCCCGCATCGTCGCCGTCTGCGAGGGCTGGGCCGCGGCGGTGTCCCCGCCGGGCCGGGTCGACGACGCCGTCGAGCACCTCATGGCGGGCCGGGGGACGCGCTACGACCCGGCGATCGTCGACCTGTTCCTGCGGCTCCGCCAGGCCAACCGGGTCGGGCGGCTGCCCGAGCACCTGGCCGGGGTCCGGCGGATGCCGCTCGACCCGGTCGAGCCGTCGGGCCTGCGCACGAGAACGACGCTCACGTAGCGCGCGTGGGGTGCGCACTTCCCCCCAATCGGACCTGTTGCACCACCACCTCCCCTGTCACAGTGAATTCACTTTGCAGCGCAAAGTTGATGGCGAGGAGGGACAATGGCGCTCCGCAAGTTCTTCACAGTGCTGGTCGCGCTGGCCGCCGCGGCGGTCACCGTGACCCCGGCGACCGCGGCACCGTCGGCACCGTCGGCGGCGGCGACGGCCGACACCGTGGCGGCATCGCAGGTCCGCGACGCGGTGGTCAACGCCGCCAAGAACCGGGTGGGCAGGCCGTACCTGCTGGAGTACGGCTGGACGTGCCGGGAGACCGCCATGGACTGCGAGTGCCTCAACCGCAACGCGATCTGGCACGGGACCAAGAACGCCACGGGCCGCGGCCTGCAGCTGAACTACTGGCTCCAGGGGCAGATCAACCAGGGCCGCCGCGTCAGCACGCCCCGGCCCGGCGACCTCGTCTTCTGGGACACCAACCCCAATGACGGCATCCGCTACGGCGGCGACCTCGACCACACCGGCGTCTACATCGGCAACAACCAGGTGATCAACGCCAACGCCTACTACGGCAAGGTCGTCTACCAGAGCGTCACCCTCGGCGGCACCGAGCGCGACCCCCTGTTCGTCGACGTCCTCGCCCCCAACGGCTACTGACCGCCCGGCCGCCCGCCACCCGCAGGCGGCGCGGCCAACCGGTTGAGCTGGGCCAGTTCCGCGTCGAAGGCGGCCCGCCCGGCATCGGTGATGAAGACCGTGGTGCGCCGGTGCCGGGGGGCGGGGCCGGGCCGCTCCGCCTTGGCGGTGCTCACGTAGCCCGCTTCCGCGAGGACGTTGAGGTGCCGGTTGAGGTTGCCGTCGGTCAGCTCCAGCACCTCTTTGAGGTAGCCGAACTCCGCGGCGTCCGTGCCGCGCAGGACCGCGAGGATGCCGAGCCGGACCCGCTGGTGGACGACGTCGTCCAACTCCACAGCCGGGTGCCGTTCCCGCTCCGGCATGCTGACCCCTAGATCGAGAAGCGTCACTCGCGGTAATGTTATCCCAGCGCCCCGATCACGGGCGCCGCTCACCCCCGCCAGGCGGACACCAGCCGTGACAGCCCCGAGGTCCAGGACCGAGGCCGCCGACGCGTTCGCGGAGATCACCAGGCTCCAGGCCCTCGCCCGCGCGGCGGGCGTCAGCTTCGCGTTCCCCCTGCGCCTCTACGGAGCCGCGGGGATCATCAGCGCCGCCCTGCTGGCCACGCTGCCGATCCAGGTCTACAACCTCTGGTGGCTGACCGTCGCCGCCACCGCCCCGGTCCTGGTGGCCCACCACTACCACCGCCGCCTGAGCCTGCGCGGCGTCGGCATCTCCCGGGGACGCGCAGGCCGCTACGCCGCGGGCACCGAACTCCTGGCCGCCGCCCTCTGGTTCGCCCAGCCCCTGTACCCCATCCCGATCAGCGCCCCCTGGCTCGCCTTCGCCCTCGGCGCCACCCTCGTCGCCCGCGCCTGGCACGACCGCCCCCTGGCAGTCATCGCCGCGGCCGTCGCGGCGACCGTCACCATCGCCGCGGCCGCCCACTGGCCCATGCCCGCGACCGACCTCCTGATCGGAACCCTGCTGTGCCTCGGCAGCACGTGCCCATCGCACCACCGACGCCGGATCAGAGCCATGCTCCCGCCGGCCTGGCCGACCTGAGCACCGACGGTGTCAGGCTCGCGCAGCGGTTGTCCACCACCGTGTCCACTGTCAGCAGGAGCCGTTGACCGGGCCGCTCACTCCTGTGTAGACGAAGGCGTCGCTGATCCAGGTGCCGTCGGCCAGCTGGTTCCAGAGGGCTGTGGCGCCCCAGCGGCCGGTGTGGGAGGTGCCGGGAGAGGAACAGCGGATGTCGACGGTGGCGCCGTCGGTCAGCTGGCCCACGGTGGCGAAGCCGGTTCCCGGGCCGGAGCGGCGGTTGACGGTGGTGCCGCCGTTGGCGTCGACGATGCCCTGGGTGCGGCCGAGGGGCCCGTAGTTGTGCAGGGGGCCGCCGACGTTCACGCGGGCGCTGCCGTGCAGGGCATACCCCCCGTACTGGGCGCTCCCGTTGCCGAAGACCCACTTGCCGATGATGTGACCGGCGATGCCGATGAAGGACCCGTTGTGCATCAACGAGAAGTGCACGTGCCGGGCGCGGGCGGAGCCGCCGCAGCCGGTCTCGGTGCCGGTGTCGCCGAGGAAGGTGCCCGCCGACACCCGCAGGCCGTCGGCCTGGAGGTGGTTCCAGAGGTGGTAATAGCGGCTGGCGTAGCCATCGGGGTGGATCACCCGGATCATGCCGACGCAGGTGGTGTAGGCCAGCCCCTCCTTCACGGCCAGCACGCGCTGGTCGCCGCCCGCGAGGTCCAGCGAGCTCCACGGGCCGGTGCCCGCGTCGTAGGCGTGGGGGCCGCCGAGCATCGACCAGCTCTGGTTCAGCGCCCACGGCAGCCGCATGCCGGTGCGGTAGTCGCCGTCGACCTGGGCGCTCGCCCGGCCGTCGTGCTCGGCGAACACGGTCTTCTCCGCGCTGGACAGCACCGCCGAGCTCGCCGACAGGTCGGCGAAGACCTGCTGGCCGTCCAGGCCGACGCGCCAGTGGCCGTCCCGGTGTTCGGCGACGAACAGCCAGTCCAGCGGCTTGGCGTCCGCCTCTCGCGGGGCGACCAGGACGACGGTGCCGAAGGCCCACCGCCCGGCCTCGGCGCGCAGCACCCGCACCCGGGTGTCCACCCACCGCGTCCCGCTCGGCCCCCGCTCCCGCGCGGCGTCGGCGACGAGCCGAGTGAGCGCGCCACGGGTGTCGGCGGCCGCGGAACCCGGGGCCGCGAAATCCGGGGCCGCGGAACCCGGGGCCACCGTGCCCGCGCCTGCCACGCCGGGCAGCACGCCCGCCATCACCACGGCGGCGACCAGCGCCCCGAACCGCGTACCCATACCTGTCGAGGAAGCCATGGCGGTCTCCTGTCAGCCCGGCGGGCGGCCACGGCAGGGCCACCGTTGTCAGAAGATTACGGTTCACCGAGCTACCCGGTAAAGGCGCGACAATTGCCAGGGTGTAGACCGTTCGGATGGCAGGCGTGCCCATTCAGGGGATGACACCGCAGTGCCCTAGCCACACCGCCATTGCACCGTTTAGCTGTACGCACCCATGACGTGCCAGGTGAAGGCGGCAGCGACGTGATCGACATGACCACAGTGAACGCGCTGAAACACCAGGGCGACCCGCTCGCGGACGGTGTGATCGCCGATCTCGTGGCCACCGACCAGGTGGGCGCCGTCAACGCGGTGCTCGCCCAGTTCCGGGCCAACGACCAGCCCATCCCCGAGGACCTGCCGGAGTCGGTGCGCGCCTACCTCATCGCCACCGACAACCCACCCGCCTGGGCCGACCTCGACCGGGTCGCGGCCGCCTACGACTTCTTCGTCGACGACGGCGTGCACGTCGCCTCTGTGCTGTCCTTCGGCGCCATGGTGAACTGCTACGCACAGCCGCGGCCGTCGCGGGTGCTCGCGCTCACGCACCGGCTGAACCAGCCCCACCGGCGGCTGTCGGAGACCTCGCAGTTCGTGCTGAACATGATGGGCCCTGACCCGTTCGGCTCCGGCGGGGCGTTCGTGCCGACCATCCAGAAGACCAGGCTGATCCACGCGGCCGTGCGCCACTTCATCACCGGCTCGGGGACGTGGGACGTCGAGGCCGACGGGGTCCCGGTGTGCCAGCAGGACCTGCTCGGCGCCCTGCTGATCTTCTCGGTGCAGGTGATCGACGGGATGCGCCGCATCGGCATCTCGGTGACCGAGGAGGAGGCCCGGCAGTACTACTACGTCTGGCGCGTGACCGGCGCCCTGCTCGGCATCCCGGCCGAGGCGATGCCGGAGACGGTCGAGGAGGCGCGCGAGCTCAACGCCGCCCTGGTCGAGGTCTCCTACGGCCCGTCCCCCGAGGGCGTCGAGCTCACCCGCGACCTGCTCGACCTCTACGAGAAGATGGTGCCCGGCACGCTGTTCGACGGCGTCGTCGCCGCCATGGTCCGCCAGACCGTCGACCCGCGCGTCGCCGACTGGATGGACGTGCCGAGCAGCCGCGGCTGGGAGAGCACGGTGCGCGCGGGCTCCCGGCTGATGCGGGCCCTGGAGCGCTCCGAGGACGGCGGCGCGGTGGCCAGGACGGTCCTCGACAAGGCGGGCAGCCTGTTGCTCGGCGCCAGTGTCCGCACCCTCACCGACGGTCAATCCACCACCCTGGACATCCCCGGCGGCCTGCGGGAGAAGTGGCTGGCCGCGGGCATGTGCCCAGTCGCCCGGACCTGACCGACACACGGGCCGGGCACGCGGGCCCGCACACGGGCCTGCACGCGAGCCGGGCACACCAGTCGGTCCGCTCCCTCGCGGGTCCTCCGCGTACGCCTGCCAACGGGGTGCGCGCGCACAAGCGTTCAAGCCCGGGGGTGCCCGCTGCGGTAGAACGCGGGCACAGACTTGGAGGAGGAACGCGTGAGCGTGGTCGGATTCATCGGGCTGGGCGTGATGGGGACACCGATGGCGGTCAACCTGGCCCGGGCGGGAACGCCGCTGGTGGTGTGGAACCGGACGGCCGCCAAGTGCGCGCCGGTGGTCGCCGCGGGGGCGGAGCAGGCCGCGAGCATCGACGAGGTGTTCGGCAAAGCCGGTGTCGTCATGCTGATGCTGGCCGACGAGGGCGCCACCGACGCCGTCCTCGGGCGCGGCGGGCCGGCCTTCGCCCCGCGGGTCCACGGGCGCACGGTCGTGCAGATGGGGACGTTGTCCGCGGAGTACTCGCGGGCGCTGGAGACCGACATCGCGGCGGCGGGCGGCGGCTACGTCGAGGCCCCGGTGTCCGGGTCGCGCGGGCCCGCGGAGAACGGGTCGCTGGTGGCGATGGTCTCCGGCCGCGACGCCGAGCGGGTCGGGCCGCTGCTCGCGCCGATGTGCGCGCGGGTGGTCGACTGCGGGCCGGTGCCGGGGGCGCTGCTGATGAAGTTCGCGGTCAACCTGTACCTGATCACGATGGTGACCGGCCTGGCCGAGGCCTTCCACTTCGCCGAGGGGCACGGCCTGGACCTGGCGAGGATGGCCGACATCCTCGACGTCGGGCCGATGGCGTCGCCGGTGTCGCGGACCAAGGCGGACAAGCTGGTGGCCGGGGACTTCGCCGTGCAGGCGGCGTGCGCGGACGTGCTGAAGAACAACCGCCTCATCGCCGAGGCGGCCCGCGCCCGCGGCGTCGCCTCACCGCTGCTCGACGTCTGCCACGCGCTGTTCGGCGAGGCGGTCGGGCTCGGGCACGGCGGCGAGGACATGGCCGCGGTCGTCACGGCCATCCGGCACCGCACCGCCCTGGGCTGAGAGCCACGCGGCCGGGGTCAGGCCGTGGGCGCCCTTGAACATCCGGGTCAGGTGGCTCTGGTCGGCGAACCCGGCGGTCGCGGCCACCTCGCCGAGCGGGAGTCCCGCCCGCATCAGCCGCTGGGCGGTGGCGAGCCTGCGGGTCGTCCGGAACCGCGTGGGGCTGGTCCCGAACGCCGCCCGGAACTGGCGCGCCACCGACCAGCGGTCCCAGCCCGCGACCCGCTCCAGCTCGGCGACGCCGTGCGGGGTGCTCGGGTCGTCGGCCAGCAGCGCCCGGACGCGGCGCATCGCGGCGAGGTCGAGCGCCTGGCGCCCCTGGCGGGGTTCGGCGTGCGCGCGCAGGAAGTCCGCGATCGCGGCCGTCACCTCCACCGCCGCCACCTCGTCGAGGTCGGACCCGAGGTCGGTCAGGTACGCGGTCAGCAGCGGGTCGGCCCGCTCGCCCGCGATGACCGGGTCGGCGACGAACGGCAGGGGCGCGCCGCCGAGCGCGGCGTGGACCAGCGCCGGGTCGAGGTAGAAGATGCGGTACCCGAACCCGTCGTCGGTCCCGGCCGCGCCGTCGTGCACCTCGTCCGGGTGCAGGACGTGCCACTGCCCCGGCAGGCAGTGCCGCGCCTCGCCCCGGTACCGGAAGGTCTGCACGCCGGACAGGGTCAGCCCGACGGCGTAGGTGTCGTGCCGGTGCGGGGCGAACGACGTCCCCCGCAGCGACGCGGCGAGCCGCTCGATCCCGGGCGCGCCGCCCCCGAACAGCAGCGTGCAGCCCGTCCGCATCACGTGTCCTCACCCGTCGACTGCCCGCGAGTCTGCCCGCACCGCGGCTGAGGAATCTCCGGGATCGCATGAGACCGCTCTCTTGACGTGGTCCAGACCAAATGGGAGGCTCCGACCGAGAGCTCTCACACCTCTCCTCCCTGCGTAAGGAGCTGTAGTGAGAAGGCTGACAACTCAATGCTGCGTGGCCCTGGCGGCCGCCGCGCTGGTTACTGTCCCGGTGACCGCGCAGGCCGCGCCCGCGCCCGACCAGCTGCACGCCGCGCTCGCGCGGGACCTGGGCTGGAATCCCGCGGAGGCCGCCGTGCGGCAGGCCGACGAGACCGCGTCGGTGCCCGTGGCGGGCGCGCTGCGGCTGCGGCTGGGCGCGCGCTTCGGCGGCGCCTGGTATGACGGCGGGCTCAAGGTCGGGGTGCTCGACCAGGCCGACGCCGCGGTGGTCCGGGCCGCGGGCGCCGACCCGGTCGTGGTGGCCCGCGCCGAACAGGCCCTGACCGCGGACAAGGCGCGGATGGACCGCCTCTCCCCCGACGCCGGGGTCTACTCCTGGTACGTCGACCCGATCGCCAACTCGGTGGTCGTCGAGGGCCGCACCGCCGCGGCCGCGTCGGCGTTCGCCACGCGGGCCGGGGTCAGCGCGCGGGCGGTCGCCGGGCAGGCGCCGCGCCCGCTGTACAACATCCGCGGCGGCGACCAGTACGTGATCAACGGCAACACGCTCTGCTCGGTCGGGTTCTCCGTCAACAACGGCGGGTTCGTCACCGCCGGGCACTGCGGCGGGACCGGCAGCCCCACCCTCGGCTACAACAACGTCGCCCAGGGCACGTTCGCGGGCTCGTCCTTCCCGGAGAACGACTACGGCTGGGTGCGCACCAACGGCAACTGGACGCCGACGCCGTACGTGAACAACTACTCCGGCGGCAGCGCCTCCGTCGCGGGCTCGCAGGAGGCGGGGATCGGCGCGTCGGTGTGCCGCTCCGGGCGCACCACCGGCTGGCGCTGCGGCACCGTCCAGGCCAAGAACGTCACCGTGAACTACTCCGGGCGGCTCGTCCACGGCCTGACCTCCACCACGGCCTGCGCCGAGGGCGGGGACTCCGGCGGCGCGTGGCTGGCGGGCACCCAGGCCCAGGGCGTGACCTCCGGCGGGTCGGGCAACTGCTCCACCGGCGGCACCACGCTCTTCCAGCCGCTCAACGAGATCCTCAGCGTCTACGGGCTGCAGCTGACCACGGTCGGTGGTGGCGGCACGAGCCGGATCATCGGCTGGCAGGACAAGTGCATCGACGTGCCCAACAGCAACGGCGTCGAGGGCCAGCGCCTGCAGCTGTGGGACTGCAACGGCACCAACGCCCAGAACTGGACCTTCCCCGGCGACGGCACCATCCGCGCGTTCGGGCTGTGCATGGACGTGGCGTGGGGCTCCCGGGACAACGGCGCGGCCATCCAGCTGGCCCGCTGCTCGGGCAACCCCGCCCAGCAGTTCGTCCTCAGCGGCGCGGGCGACCTGGTGAACCCGCAGGCCAACAAGTGCGTCGACGTCACCTCCTGGGGCGGCACCGGCACCCCGCTGCAGCAGTGGGAGTGCCTGGGCGGCGCCAACCAGAAGTGGCGGCGCGGCTGAGCCACCACCGGGCAGGCCGCGAGGTGCTCGCGGCCTGCCCACCGCCTCAGGCGCGGGTGCGCTGGCGGGCGGCGAGCCGGGCGGCCAGCCACAGCGGCAGTGCCGCGGCGACGCCGGTGAGCACGAGCAGGGTCACCGACAGCGTGCTCGCGTAGCCGAGTTCGCCGTACTCGAAGGCCCGGCGGTAGATCAGCAGGGGCGCGGTGAGGGTCGCGTTCGCCGGGCCGCCGCCGGTCACGAGCAGGGCGGGCACGAACGCGTTCTGCACGACGACCACGACGTCGCGCACAGCCAGGACGAGCACGATGGGCGCCATGAGCGGCAGCGTCACCCTGGTCATCGCGAACCAGGCGGACCCGCCCTCGACCTCGATCGCCTCGTGCAGCCGCGCCGGGATCGCGGTGCGCGCGGCGAGGGCGACGATGAACGCCTCCCCCACCTGGAACGCCATGACGAGCACCAGGCCGAGCCGCGCGCCCCACGGCGTGGTGAGGAAGCCGGGGTCCGGCACGCCGAACGCCCCGAGCAGCGCGGGCAGCGGGCCGTAGAGCGGGTTGAGCACCCACAGCCACAGCAGCGCCCACGCCGCGTCCGGGATGACCGAGGGCAGGTACGTCGCCGCCCGGCCGATCGCCGTCCGCGCCCCGCGCCGCCGGGCCAGCAGCAGCGCCGCGCCGACCGCGAGCAGCAGCCGCAGCGGCACGACGACCGCGGCGACGAGCGCGCTGACGCCCACGGCGCCCCAGAAGGTGTCGTCACCCGCCAGGCGGGCGAGGTTGTCACCGCCGGTGAACTCCGGCGCCCGGAACCCGAAGTAGTCGGTGAACGCGAGGGCCGCGGCCAGGGCGAGCGGGACGAGGACGAGCAGCGCCGACCCCAGGAGGTAGGGCAGCGCCAGCGGCAACCGGCGTCCACCCCTCATCGACGTCCGCCCGTCGCGGCGTCGAAGGGGTGCTCGTCCTCGGGCCGCCACGACACCGACACCCGGTCCCCGACGCGCGGGGCGTCGGCGGCGGGCAGCCGGGCGAGCAGCTCGGCCCCCGCGCCGTCGGGCAGCACCCGGACGAGGCACTCCTCCCCCGCGGGCTCGACCGCGACCACCGACGCCGCCCGGACGCCGTCACCGGCCCGGCCCACCAGCACCCGCTCGGGGCGCACCCCGACGACGACGCCCCCGGCGGCGGGCAGCAGGTTCATCGGCAGCGGGCCGAAGCCGCGCGCCACCGCGGTCGTCGCGGGCCGCGCGTACAGCTCGGCGGGGGTGCCGCACTGCAGCACCCGGCCCGCGTCCATGACCGCGACCCGGTCCCCCATCGCCATCGCCTCGACCTGGTCGTGGGTGACGTGCACCATCGGCACGCCCAGCGCGCGCTGCACCGCCCGGATCTCCCCGCGCATCCGCAGCCGCAGCTCGGCGTCGACGGAGGCCAGCGGCTCATCGAGCAGGCAGACCCTGGGCGAGCGGATCATGGCCCGCGCGAGCGCCACCCGCTGCCGCTCCCCGCCGCTGAGCTCACCGGGCATCCGCCGCAGGAGGTGCTCGACGTCGAGGGTGCGGGCCACCTCGCGCACGCGCGCCTCGAGCGCGCCGCGCCGCGCCCCCCTGGCCCGCTCCCCGATCCCGATGTTCGCCGCCACCCCCAGGTGCGGGAAGAGCGCGGCCTCCTGGAACACCATCGCGACGTCGCGCCCGCCCGCCCGCACGGCGGTGACGTCGCGGTCGTCGATGAGGACGCGCCCGGCGTCGAGCGCCTCCAGCCCGGCGACCGCGCGCAGGAGCGTCGACTTGCCCGACCCCGACGGCCCCACGATGACGAGCAGTTCGCCGTCCGCGACCTCGACGTCGACCCCGTCGAGGGCCACGACGCGCGCGCCCCGGTGGGCCCGGAAGACCTTGTGCGCGCCAAGGACCCGCAGGCTCATCGGCGCTGAAGCAGTGGGTCGGCCTGCTCGCGGATCTCGGCGAGGGCGTCGTCGAGCGGGACGCCGTCCTCGAAGGCCCGCCGCAGCTGGGTGCCGATGATGTCCTCGACCTCCGGCCACGACGGCGTGACCGGCGTGTGCCGCAGGTGCGGGATGGCGTCGAGGAACACCTGCGACGACGCGGGCGCGCGGGCCGGGCTCAGGAACGCGGGCGAGGCCGCGACCGAGCGCAGCGACGGCACGGTGCGCCCGCCGAGGGCGGTGATGGTCTGGCCCTGCTGCCCCACGGCGTAGGCGATGAACCTCGCCGCCGCCTCCTGGTTCTCGGAGCTGCTCGCGACGCAGTAGGCGTCGGAGTGCAGCACCGACGCGGACCTGCCCAGGACGGGCAGGGCGGCGACGTCGAAGTCGAGGCCGCGCTGCTCCCGGAGCGCGGGCACCTCCACCCGCGAACTCAGGAACATCGCCACCTTGCCGGTCATGAACTGCTCCTCCAGCCCCTGCGCGGCGAGCTGGTCCCGGCTCGGCGTCGCGCCGGTGCCGATGAGGTCGACGACGGCCTGGAGCGCGGCGCGGGCGCCGGGCTCGTGCAGGGTGGTGCGGGTGGGGTTCTCGTCGGAGTCGACGATGGCGCCGCCGCTGCTCCAGATGAACGGCGCCACGCGGGTCACCGACGGGTCGATGCCGACCCCCTTGACCCCGCCCGAGGCCAGCGCGCGGGCGGTCGCCACGAACTCGTCCCAGGACCAGCCCGCCTTCGGCGCGTCGACACCGGCGGCGGTGAACAGCCCGCGGTTCCAGTAGACGACGAGGGAGGAGATGTTCTGCGGCATGCACTGCAGAGCGCCGTCATAGGTGAACGCGCGCAGCGGCTGCTCGTAGTAGTCGGCCATGGGCACCCCCTGCCGCTCAAGCAGCGGCCCGACCGGCTCCACGGCGCCGCGCTGCGCGAACGGGGCGTACTCGCGGTAGTTGATGAGGAAGACGTCCGGCGCGTCCCCGGACGCGAAGGCGGTGGAGAGCCGGGTGAGGTGGTCCTCGCGGCCCACCGTGACGAGCTCGACCTCGCCGCCGCCCGCCTCCCGGTACCCGGTGACGAGGCTGCGGTAGACCGCCGCCTCCTCCGGCTCGGCCTTGACCTGGACGGTGATCCGCGCGGGCGCGGCGGCGGTGTCCTCGCCCGCGTCCGTCCCACCGGAACAGGCGCTCGCGGCGAACAGCGCCGAGAGCGCCAGCAGGGTCATCGGCAGCCGGGTGTTCATGTGCGCTCCACAGAGGAAAAGAAGGACCGTTGGCCGATGGCGAACGCGATCAGCGCGGGCGCTGTCACGATCACCGCGGCGGCGAGGTAGATCGGGTACAGGGCGGCCTCCATCTCGCTCAGGCCGCGCAGCCCCAGGGCGACCGGCCAGTTGCGCGGCGAGGACACGAGGGTCAACGGGTCCATGAACGTCGACCAGTAGTAGAGACCGGACAGCGCCGCGACGGCCACCGCCGCCGGGCGGGCGAGCGGGAGCGCGACCCGGCGCCACACCGCGTACGGGCTCAGGCCCTCCAGCGTGGCCGCCTCGAGCAGCGACGCCGGGATGCGCGAGTAGGCGAGCGCGAACAGCAGCACGTAGAAGGGCGTCGTGCCCGCGAGCGCGAGCACGGCGACCGTGAGCGGCGTGTCGGCCAGGCCGACGCCGCGCAGCAGCACCACCCGCGGCACCCAGAGCGCGGCGGCGGGCACGAGCAGCATGAGCACCGAGACGCCGAGGAGCAGGCGCCGCGACCGGCCGCGCGCGGTGACGATGGCGAGCCCGGCCATGGAGGTGACCACCACGGTGACCGGGACCGCCACGGCGACGAGCAGCAGGGAGTTCAGCAACAGCCGGGCCAGCGGCATGAACCCCGCCACCGCCGAGTAGTTCGACCACTCGGCGGTGGCGGGCCAGAGGTCCAGTCCGTCCGGGGGTGGCTGGAGCGGGCGCTGCAGCGAGCCGAGCACCATGACCGCGAGCGGCGCGAGGAACACGACGCACAGCACGAGCACCCCGACGGTCCACCATGGAGTGGACCGTCGGGGCGCTCGGGTGCCGCGTCGCCGGGTCAGGACTCGGCTGGCCTCAGGAGGCGTCGGCGAGCGAGGTCGTCCAGATGCTGCGGCCGTAGGTCGCGGCGTAGAGCGTCTCGCTGCCCGCGGGCAGGTCGATGTCGTTGATCGGCACGAGCGGGAGGTTAGCGCCGACCTTGAGCCACGTCTTGCCGAGGTTCGTCGTGCGGTAGACGCCGACGTCGGTGGCGATGAACAGCCAGTTCTTCTTGGCCGGGTGCCGGATGACGTCGTTGACCGGCGCCTGCGGGATGCGCTTGCCCGCGATGTCGGCCCAGGTGTTGCCGCCGTCCCTGGTCATGACCAGGTGCGGGTACCCGTCGCCGGAGCGCCAGCCGGAGAAGCTGGCCCACGCCACCTTCGAGTTCTGCGGGTCGACGGTGATGCGGGTGACCCAGCGGCCGGGGAAGACCGGGCTCTGCAGCTTCTGCCACGTCACCTGATCGGGTGCGGCCATCGCGTTGCGGCTGACCCACATCAGGCCGCTGTCGGTGCCCGCGTAGACCAGGTTGGGGTCGGCCGCCGTCGTGCCGAGCGCGGTGACGGTGCCGAAGCCGGGCGCGCGGGGCTCGGTGCCCTCGGTGAGGTCCGGGCTGATCCGCTGCCACACGCGCTGGCCCGCGTCGGTGTTGATCCGGCTGACGTACTCGCTGGCGCCGAACATGACGCGCGGGTCGGCGCTGAACTCCAGCGGGGCGACCCAGTTCTTGCGCGCGCCGGGGATCGTCATGGTGAAGCCCGCGCCGTCGACGAAGCCGCGGCAGCCGCCGTTCTGCGAGCAGCCGTAGTACTTGCGGTCGTTCGTCGGGTCGATGCGGTTCATCATCCCGTCGCCGCCGACGAAGCCGAACCAGTCGCCGTTGACGGTGTTGTCACCCGCCCACGACTTCAGCGAGCCGTTGTCCTGGGAGCCCGCGTTGAGCCGCGTGCCGTCCTGGTGGGAGACGTCCATCGAGTAGAACTGCGTCACCGGCAGGTGCGGGGTCTTGGCCCAGCGGCCGCGGGCGGCGCCGTTCTCGGTCGACCAGTAGAAGCCGCCGTCGTTGCCGAGGAAGACCTTGCCCGGGGTGAAGGGGTCCCATTCGAGGCCGTGCTGGTCGGCGTGCGGGGTCTGCGAGGTCGTCCAGGTGAGGCCGCCGTCGCGGCTCTCGGCGAGGCTGACGCCCGCGACGAAGACGTGCTTGGGGTCCACCGGGTCGACGTAGACGCGGCCGAACCACCAGGCGAACCCGCCGCTGATGCTCTGCAGGGTGCCACCGCTGGTGGGCCCGACGGCGGTCCAGGTCGCGCCCGCGTCCGCGCTGGTGAAGAAGCCGTTGAAGTTGCCGCCCGCCGTGCTGGAGATGAGGTACGCGCGGTTGGGGTCGCTGTCGCTGAAGTCGACGCCCATGCGCCCGACGTAGGTCGCGGTGACGGGCTGTCCCTCGACGTCGGCGCTCTGCGGCAGCGGCGCCTGGTGGACGTTCGCCCACGTGCGGCCCGCGTCGGTGGAGCGGTAGACGAAGGAGTTCTTGCCGTAGATGCGCGACTTCTCGTCCCGGATCTTGTCCCAGGTCGTGGCGAGCATGATGTCGGGGTTGTTCTTGTTGACGCTGACGTCGATCACGCCGGTGGAGGCGCTGTCGGGAACGATGACGCGGGTCCAGCTGGACCCGCCGTCCTCGGTCATGAACAGCCCGCGGGTCGGCTGGGTGTCGTGCAGCGCGCCCATGACGGCGACGAAGACCCGGTCGTCGTCGCGCGGGTCGATGACGATCTGGCCGATCGTGTCGCCTGCGGCCAGGCCCATGCTGGCCCAGGTCGCGCCGTCGTCGGTCGACTTGAAGACGCCCTTGCCGTAGTAGGCCGAGCCGCCGCCGTGGTCGGGCTCGCCGGTGCCCGCCCACACCACGCCCCGGGAGTCGACCGCGACGGCGCCCATCGACTGGGGCATCTGGTCGTCCCACGCCGGGGCGAAGGTCGCGCCCGCGTCGGCGGTCCGCCAGAGGCCGCCCGTGCCGGTGGCGATGTAGGCGACGTCCTTGGCGGTGGGGTCGGCCGCGATGTCGCGGATGCGCCCGCCGATGTTGCCGGGGCCGATGCCGGTCCACACCTGGTCGGTGCTCGGCGAGCCCATGCTCGCCACGCCCATGGTGCTCGCCTGCGCGACCGCCTCGGCGACGGCGGCCTCCGGGATCGAGCCGTCGGCGTCGGCCCGCTGGAGGTACATCCAGTCCTCTGCGCCCAACGGGTCGGCCGTGGCCTGCGGCTCCGCGCTGTGGTCGTCCTCGGACTGGGCCACGGTGATGGCGCCGGCGCCCAGGAGGACTGCCATGGCCAGGATCGAGACTTGCGTTCTTGTTCTGCGCATCGCCACGCATTCCTCCAGAGTTCAAGCGGGGGGCGCCCGCTCGCGCCCACCCCACCGCGCCGATCGCCCCTCCTGGTTGTTCGGCCTGGGATGGCGCACCCGCGCGGCGGGGGCACCGTAACACCCTGAGTAGTCCAAATCACCCGTTCGCGGCCCGTGCGAATTTGCCAGGGCTTACTTACAGTGGCCCCCATGCCCCGACACCGACCGCTGGTGGCCGCGGCGCTGGTCGTCCTGGCATCGTGCTCGGCCTGCTCGGACGGCGACGCCGCCGCCTGCCCCGCGCCGAGCCCCGCGCCCGCGGCCGAGGCCGCGCTCCTGCCAGCCGGGCTGTCCTTCGACCAGGTCGGCACGATCACCAACGTCGTGAGCACGGCGGGGCACCTGACGGTCACGGCGGTCACGGCCAAGCCCATCGACGAGGTCACGGTGCTGATCCAGGACGCGGTGACCGCCGCGGGCTACCGTCCGGCCGGGATGGACAACGAGGGCTTCGAGGCGGAGGTCTTCTTCACCTCGGGCGCCTACGCCGCGGGGCAGGCCCTCGTCCGCCGCTCGGACTGCGAGGGCCAGTGGGACATCGACCTCGTCCTGATCGACCCCGACGCCGCACCGGCGACGTCCGCGCCCCCGGGAAGTAGCGCGTCACCCGGTCGGTGATCATCAGACGGGTGACGGACGTGCCGGAGCCCCGTCCATCGGGACGGGGCTCCGGGTTCGCGGCTTCGGCTAGCTGGTGGGGAAGTTGTCCGGTGTGCTGATCCGGCTCCTGATGTACGCGCCGGATTCGGTGAGGACGCCGGTGCCGGTGTAGGTGCTGCCGTTGCAGGTGCCCGGCCGGAAGGCGGCGCTGCTCTCGCCCGCGTCGGAGTAGGTCCAGTTGACGTAGCTGATCTTGAGCTGGTCGAGCAGGTCGAGCCACGCCGCGGTGCTGGCGCGGTCGTAGGTGCCGCCGCCGGTGGCGGTCACGGTGCCGAACTCACTGACGAACAGCGGCAGCCTGCCGGCGGCGCGGCTCACCGTGGCGCGGTAGTTGTCCTTGTGGGAGGCGGCGTAGAAGTGGAACGTGTACATGATGTTCGTGGCGTTGACCGGGTTGTTGATGATCTCGGTCTCGTTCGACCCCTCCGAGACGCCCAGTGACGACCAGGCGCGGGTGCCGACGAGGATGACCGCGTCGGGGTCGGCGGCGCGGATCACCGGGATGACCTGCTCGGCGTAGCTCTTGATCCCGGCCCAGCTCACGCCGTTGGGCTCGTTGGCGATCTCGTAGATGACGTTCTTCTTGTTCGCGTTGCGGGCGGCGACCGAGGCGAAGAAGGTCTTGGCGCGGGCGAGGTTGTGGTTCGGGTCGCCCGGCGTCAGCGTGTGGAAGTCGATCACCGCGTAGAGCCCGCGCGCCTCGGCCATGTCGACCAGGTTGTTGACCTGGCTGGTGAAGCCGGACGGGTTGGTCTCGTAGCCGCCTTCCTGCACGTACATCGCGATGCGGAACAGGTCGGCCTTCCAGTCCGTCGCCAGGGCGTCAAGCGAGGCGTTGTTGTGGCACTTGGCGAACCACTGGAGGCCGTGCGTGCTCATGCCGCGCAGCTGGATCGGCCGGTTGTACTGGTTGCACAGGTTCACCCCGCAGACCCGCAGCTGCCCGTTGATGTCCACGGGGGTGCGGCCGGGCGGCGGCGGCGTGGTGGTCGTGGTGGTGGTCGTCGTGTTCGTCGTCGTGGTCGGGACGGAGCCGGTGCAGACCACGCCGTTGAGCGTGAACGACGTCGGCACGGGGTTGCTCCCCGACCACGACGCGACGAACCCGAGGTCGACCACCGCGCCGGTGCCCAGCGTCCGGTTCCAGTCGACGTTGGCGGCGGTGGCCGTCGCCCCGGACTGCGTCCAGGCCGCGTTCCAGCCCTGCTGGACCCGCTGCCCCGAGTTGGGGAAGTCGAAGCGCAGCGACCAGCCGGTGACCGGTTCCCCGAGGTTGGTGAGCTTCACGCCCCCCTGGAACGCACCCTGCCACTGGCTGGTGACCGTGTAGTCGACCCGGCACCCCTGGGCCGCGGCCGCCGCGTGCGGCAGGACCACCGCCGCAGCGCCGACGACCACCGAACATGCCGCTAGAGCGGCGGTGGAGCGCTTCACTGGGCCCCTCCTCATCGTCTCGACCTCGATTTGGGAGCGCTCCCAAATCGTCGATCGGACCGTACACCGAGAGATGCGCGCCTGTACACATCCAGCGAGTCCGGTAACGCTGAGTAGCGGTCATGCTGAGGAAGATCCCCCTGTTCGCCACGCCGCAGGCCGCCGTATCCGTCGCGGTTCACGCGCTGGGACTACGAAACACCGAAATCGAAGCCGGTCGGAATTCGGCGGGTTCGGAGTCGCACAACCTGGGCCGCTCGGGTGCGGTCAAGGCTCCACACGGTCGACCTTTCCGCCTGTCGCCCACACCCAGCGTGTCATTCGAGGGATGGGCATAGCGTCTATTGCGAATATCCTGACCGATGTGCACGCGGGGGTCATAGTGGCCGATCTCACAGGTGGACGGCCTGGTGTGATGACCCCTCCCTTGACGCGGCAGATGCACTCACCCACCGCTTGACCTGCGTCTACATCACGGCGGCCACCATTTCACGTCTTGTTGTGAGGTGGTCCGGGACGATGTCGGAAATCGACGCACCCGTCGCACTCGGAGTCAGTTCTGCACTCGACCGTCGAGGTCGCCCACTGCCGACCACCCGCCGATTGGCGGCTGATACTCGCCCTTCCCCTGTGGAATGCTCGAATGACACTGCCGCGCGGGTTCCGGTGGTCGGCAGTGCCCGGACCACGTGGTGGCAGGACCCGGGCGCGCCGCCTTCGCGTGCGGTGCCGGGTTATCGGAAAGGGTCCGACCATGGTTTCTCCGCATCGTGCTGTCACGGTGTTGCTCTTGGCGCTCGCTTCCGCGGGTGTGGCGCCACCCGCCCAGGCGGACGTGTCGCGGCACGTGGTGTCCATCGCCCAGGCACGGACCTTGCCGCAGGACACGGTGGTCACGGTCGAGGGCACGGCCACGACCCCGTCGGGTGTGTTCGAGTCCAGCTTCTTCGACGAGGGCTTCGCCATCCAGGACCGCGGTGCCGGGATCTACGTCAGCGTCGCGGTCGACCCGGGGGTCACGCCCCGAGATCGGGTGCGGGTGACCGGCACGCTGCGCGACAGCTCCGGGCTGCGCATCCTCGTGCCCACCGACCCGACCGCACTGCACGTGCGCGGCAAGGGACCGAAGGTCCACCCGAAGCCGCTCACGACCGGCATCGTCGGCGAGGCCACCGAAGGACTGCTGGTGCGCGTGACCGCCACCATCACCAGGGCGCCGGAGTCGGACCTGCCCTACGGGTTCAAGTTCTTCGTCGACGACGGCTCCGGCGAACTGACGATCTTCGTCAACACCCAGACCGGCATCGACCTCACCGGCCTCGCCGTGGGCCAGGTCGTCCGCGTGACCGGCTTCAGCAGCCAGTACGACACCCACTACGAGATCGACCCGAGGTCCCCGGCCGACATCGTCGTCGGGCGACCGTAGGACACGAGGACGAGGGCAGAAGCTGCTGGGCACAAGTCCGCGGGCCCCGACCACGCTGGTCATCACCGAGGAGTACCTCAGCCACAGCCACAGGGTCTATGTGGCCGACGACGCGTCGGACACCGGCGCCGACAACGTCTGGGTGATCGACGCGGCCACCAACGCGGTGACCACCACGATCTCCGGGATCACCGCCCCCAGGGGCATCGCGGTAGACGCACTCGGGGCCTTCGCCTACGCGCCCGTCAGCGGCGGCAACGTCGCGGTGATCGACCTCGCCACGAACGCGCTCGTGCACACGATCCCCGGCTTCGGCACTCCGCTGGACATCGCGCTCAACGGAGGGCCCGAGCCTGCCGGTGCGGACGTGTCGGTCGGCTCGTCGGCACCGACCCCGGTGGCGTTGGGCGGCAGCTACACGGTCACCCTGACCGCCGCCAACGCCGGCCCCCAGGACGCGACCGGCGTCACGACCACCACCGCGTTCAGCGGCGCGGCCCGGGCGATCACCGGCGCCGTGGCGAGCCAGGGCTCGTGCACGATCGGCACCGGCGTGTCGTGCAACCTCGGCGCCATCGCCGACGACGCCTCGGCCACGGTGACCATCACCGTGGAGCCCCAGGCGACCGGCACCGTCACCGCGACCTCGACGATCGCCGCGACCCAGTCCGACCCCGACACCACCAACAACACCACCGCGTCCAACACGACCGTCAACAACGGGCTCGGCTGCACGATCACCGGCACTGCGGGCAACGACACGCTGAACGGCACCAACGGCGCGGACGTGATCTGCGGCCTGGGCGGCAACGACACCATCAACGGCGGCCCCGGCAACGACACCCTCGACGGCCAGAACGGCAACGACACCCTCATCGACCACGACGGCACCGACACCATGTCCGGCAGCCTCGGCAACGACACCATCCACGTCCAGGACGGCATCGGCGGCGACACCGCCAACGGCGGCCTCGGCACCGACACCTGCACCACCGACACAGGCGACACCACCAGCAGCTGCTGACACCAGCCGAGTGCGGTCCGGTGGCGCACAGCGGTCCCTCGCCACCGGACCGCCTTCGACATCCCGGATCGCCGAGCCGAAGCGCCGGAACCGCTCGATCGACGAACCCTGGAAGTGGTCCCGGAATGTGCAAGCCGACACCCGAAACGGAGTTCTCATGCGCCTACGCCACGCCCTCATCGCCGCTGTCGTCTGCCTCACCGCACCACTGCTGACCGCCACCCCAGCCTCAGCCGGTCTCCTGGACGTCAGCTGCATCCCACCAAGCAACCAGCTCAACACCTACACACCACCGCTGACCGCCACCCCGCAGACCACCGTCGTCAACTCCGCGGCCCAATACACCTGCGTCTCAGCCACCATGCCCGCCCTGACCTCCGGCACCCGCACCGTCGAGGTCAACTCCCCCGGCCGATCCTGCCTGGACCTGCTCACCGGCTTCCCCATCACCCTGACCATCACCTGGAACACCGGCCAAACCAGCACCCTGTCCGGCAACTCCACCGTCGCCACCCTCGGCGCGGCCCACATCGTCACCATGACCGGCACCGTCACCACCGGACTCTTCACCGGCGACACCGTCGCATCAACCGCCATCAGCCCGTCCGCCCCAATCCTGCTGTGCACCCTCGGACTGGGCACCGTCACCAACACCACCTCCTCCCTCCTCCTCGAAATCACCTCGACGTAACCGGTCACGCCGCGGACGCGGATTTGTCCGCCGCCTATCAGTCCGCCGAGGGCGACCCCCGCGTCAAGCGGTCCTGTATGGACGTCCGAACAGGCCAGTCCTGCTCGGTCAGCCCTCCGGGCACACGAAGGCGAAGACGACCTGAGTGGCCTCGTGGGGGCGGGTGGTCAGCAGCTCGTAGGCCTCGGCCGCGCGCTCGACCGGGAGCACGTGGGACACCAGGCAGCGCAGGGACAGCCTGCCGGTCACCGCCAGGTCGATGACGGTGGCCGCCAGGCGCGTGCGGTCCCAGCGGGGGGCCAGGGCGGGGGCGACGTTGGAGATCTGGGAGCACACCAGCTGGACCCGGTTGTGGTGGAACTCCTCGCCGAGGAACAGCCCCGCCGCCTCGCCCTGGTAGAAGCCCGCGGCCACCACCCGGGAGTTGTAGGCGACCGAGCGGATGGCCTCGTGGAGGGCCTGGTGGCTGCCGGTGACCTCCAGGACGACGTCGGCGCCGCGGCCGTCGGTGAGGTCGCGGACGCGCTCGGCCACCTCGCCGTCGCGGGCGTCCAGGGCCACGTCGGCGCCGAGGCGGGTGGCCAGCTCCAGCCGCGCGGGGATGGCGTCGACGGCGATGACGCGGGCGCCGTTGCGGCGGGCGAGCTGGGCGGCGATCTGGCCGAGCACGCCGAGGCCGAACACCGCGACGGTCTCCCCGACGTGGATGTCGGCGTCGAGGACGATGTTGAGGGCGACCGAGCCGATGTGGCTGAAGATGCCCAGCATCGGATCGGCGCCGGGCGCCAGGACCCGCTCGGCGGCGTAGGACTCCTCGACGACGGCGGTGGAGCGGTGGCCCCAGACGCCCCACACGGTCTGCCCGAGGCTGACCCCGGTGACGTCGGCGCCGGTCTCGATGACCACCCCGACCTCCTCGTAGCCGACCACCGCCGGGTAGGTCACGGTCGGGGCGCCGGGGACGAACAGCCGCCGCCGCGCGTCCCAGGTCTTGCGGAAGTGCGCGCTGGTGCCCTGGAACTGGGTCAGCTCGGTGCCCGCCGAGATCCCGGAGTACAGGGTGCGCAGCCGCACCTCGGTCGGGCCGAGGGCCGGGTCCGGCTCCTCGGCGAAGGAGACGGCGCCCGGGCCGTCCAGCCGGACTATCGTTCCCATGGTTCCCCCTGGGCTCGGTGGGTGAGGACGTCGAGCGCGAGCGCCGCGCTCCAGCTGAACCCGTCGGCGCCGAGGCCGTCGCCGGTGGTCGGGTCGAAGTACTCCCGGAAGCCCGCCCCGGCGACCAGGCCGACCAGGTCGGCGGCGAGCCGCTCGGCGTGCGCGGTCTCGCCCTGCCCGCGCAGCGCGGTCCACAGCAGCCAGTTGGTGTTGATCCAGGTCGGGCCGCGCCAGTAGCGGTGCGGGTCGACGTCCGCGGCGGTGAGGTCGTAGCTCGGCACCCCGCGCACGCCGGGCGCGCCCAGCGCGAACGCCGGTCCGGTCAGTGTGGACAGCAGCGCCTCGCGGTGGCCGGGCGGCAGGCTGGGCAGCAGCAGCGGCATCAGGCCCGCGACCGTCCGCCGGGCGACGCGCCGCCCGGTGCGGACGTCGAGCGCGGTGTAGCAGCCCAGGTCGGGGTCGAACAGGCGGGAGTGGACCTGGTGGGCCAGCTCCCGGGACCGCTCGGCGTGCCTGCCCGGGTCCGCGCCGACGCGGCGGGCCACCGTGGCCAGCGCGTCCTCCGACCAGGCCAGCACGGCGCAGAACAGCGGGTCGACGACGCAGAACGGCAGGCCGGGGAGGTCGTCGTCGGTGTAGCCGCGGTCGCGGTAGGCGGTGACGATGGTCAGGTAGCGCAGGTAGTCGGCGTCGGTGGGGCGGTGGCGGGCGTCGGCGTGGCGCAGGTCGCGCCGCAGGGCGGTGATGTCCTCGGCGTGGCGGGGGTCTACCGCGCGCAGCGGCTCGTCCCACGCCGGGCTGTTGTCCATCCCGGACTCCCACGGGTGCGCGATCGCCACCAGGCCGTCCAGGACCCGGCGGCGCTCGAACAGGTAGTCGTGGGAACGCGCCAGCCGGGGGTACAGCAGGCGCAGTGCCGCGTCGGTGGCCTCCCCGGGGTGGTGGTCGGCGACGGCGAGCGCGGCGGCGGCGTGCACGGGCGGCTGCACCAGGCCGGTGGTGGCGACCCCCGGTGCCGGGCCGTGCGCGGGCAGGGGCCGCCACACGGCGGGGCCGGGGAAGTAGGCGTCGTCGGGCACGGCGGCGTTGAACACGATCTGCGGCACCCGCCCGTCGCCCCACTGCGCGCTGTGCAGGGTGATCAGCTCGGTGAACGCCCGGCGCGGGCTCAGCCGGGCCAAGCCCACGGCGATGAACGCCGAGTCCCAGCTCCACTGGTGCGGGTAGAGCGTCGCGGTGGGCACGGTGGAGTGGCCGCGCCAGTTGCGCAGCAGCGTGGCCGCGGCCCGGCGGCCCAGGTCGGTGTCCGGCGGGTCCGCCTCGCGGGCGGCGGTGACCGGCTCGGCGCGCGCCACTCAGCCACCGGCCTGCCGCAGCAGGCTGAGCGCGGCGGGCAGCGCCGACCCGGCGGGGCCGCTCGGCCTGCCGGTGACGACGAGCCAGCCCGGGTAGCCCGCGGCGGCGAGGGCGGCGAGGGCGGCCCACCAGTCCAGATGCCCGGCGCCCGGCACGCCCGCGTTGGAGTCGGCGAGGTGCACCTTTCCCAGCCACGGCCCGGCTTCCAGGAGGGCGCGCGGCGGGTCGGCCTCCTCGATGTTCATGTCGAACGTGCAGGCCGCCACCCGCAGGGCCGGGTGGTCGACGGCGCGGCAGAGCGCCACCGCCTGGTCGAGGGTGTGGAGCAGCCTGCCCTCGTAGCGGTTGAGCGGGCGCAGGCACACCAGCGCGCCCTCCCGGCCCGCCGCCTCCGCCAGCTCGCGCAGCCCGCCGACCAGGGCCGGGTCGCCGACGCCTGCGTGGTCGGGCGCCACGGCCTCGACCGGCAGCGTCACCGCGATCCCGGTGCCGAGCGCCGCGATCGCGGCCAGGTCCCCGCTCACGCGCGCGAGCGCGTCCACACCGCCCGCGCCCGCCTCGATCGACACGCCGGAGACCACGGCGCCGTCGGCCGCGGCGGTCGCCAGCTCGGGCAGCCGGGCGCCGAGAGCACCGTCCAGCTCGATGCCGTCGAAACCCAGGGCCTGGGCGAGGCTCCACTTCTCGGCGAGCGACGCCGCGGGCAGGAGCTGCTCGTGACAGGCGATGGTCCAGCGGGGCACGGCCGCCATGTTAATCCGATGATCACGCAAAACAAGACCCCATCCGGACCAGCATCCACACCGGATGTCCACAGAACATCTGTGCGCCAGGGAGTGTCCGAGTTGAACAAATTATCGAGTTGGGTCTTGCTACCGGACAAACTCGGGTGTTCCATGGCGCCACCTGTTGACTGCCGGAAGGAGCGACCCATGACCGGCCGAGGTGCGCGGGCCCTTGCCGCCGCGCTGCCAGTCGTCCTGGCACTGACCGCCTGCGGCGGAGGTGAGGCGGGGTCGGGCGAGAGCGGTCCGCTCGTGTTCTGGACCATCGAGGACACCGCCGACCGCGTGCGGGCCCAGGAGCGGCTGCTGGCGACGTTCACCGAGCGCACGGGCATCCAGACCCGGCTCGTCGCCGTCGCCGAGAACCAGCTGACCACGGTGCTGACCTCGGCCGCGGCCGCCGAGGAGCTGCCGGACGTCATCGGCGCGGTCTCGCTGCCGATCATGAGCCAGCTGCGCACCGACAACCTGCTCGACACCGGCGCGGCCACCGGCATCGTCGCGGGCCTCGGCCGGGAGACCTTCGCCCAGCAGGCGCTGGAACTGACCAGCGAGGGCGACACCCAGCTCGTCGTGCCCAGTGACGGCTGGGCCCAGTTGCTGTTCTACCGCAAGGACCTCTTCGCCGAGGCCGGGCTGGAGCCGCCGACGTCGTTCGCGGCGATCAAGGCCGCCGCCGAGCGCCTCGACGAGGGCGAGCGGGCGGGCATCACCGCCAGCACGACCCCCGCGGACGTGTTCACCCACCAGACCTTCGAGCACCTGGCCCTGGCCAACGGCTGCCAGCTCGTCGACGACGGCGGGCAGATCGCCCTGGGCAGTCCCGAGTGCACGGCCACGATGGACTTCTACGGCCGGCTCATCCGCGAGCACTCCGTGGCGGGCAACCAGGACGTCGACACCACCCGCGCCACCTACTTCGCGGGCCGCTCGGCCATGGTGGTCTGGTCGTCCTTCCTGCTCGACGAACTCGCGGGCCTGCGCGCCGACGCCCTGCCGACCTGCCCGGAATGCCGCGCGGACCCGGCGTTCCTGGCCAAGAACACCGGGGTGGTCGCCGGGCTCACCGGCCCCGACGGCAGCGAGCCGACGACCTTCGGCGAGACCACCTCCTTCGCCGTGCTCGACGGGGCGGCGACCGAGGACGCCAAGCGGCTGGTGGAGTTCCTGATGAGCGAGGGCTACGCGGACTGGCTCTCGGTCGCCCCTGAGGGCAAGATCCCGGTCCGCACGGGCACCAAGGACAGCCCGGAGTCCTATTTGGAGGCCTGGCGCGGGCTGGACGCCGGGGTGGACACCAAGGCGCCGCTGTCGAAGTTCTACGACGCGGAGACGCTGCGCGTGGTCGAGCAGAGCCCGGCCAGCTTCAGCCGCTGGGGCTTCCGCCAGGGAAAGGCCGAGCTGGCGGGCGCGGTCGCCGGGCAGCTGGTCGTGCCGAAGGCGCTGGCCGAGGTGATCAGCGGCGGCGGCGACGCCAAGACAGCGGCGACGCAGGCGGGTGAGCGGGCCGCCGCCATCGCCGAGGAAATCGGCGGCTAGCCCGTCCTGGCCAGGAATGGACCACGCCCAGCGAACGACGGAGACCAGCCATGACGCGGACCCCGGCGGACGCGCCGCCCCGGCGCCGGTCGCCGCTGAAGCGACAGGACGCGCGCACAGCGGCGCTGCTCATCAGCCCGACCCTGGTGATCATCCTGGCGGTGGTCATCGTGCCGCTGGCCTGGTCGGTGATCATCGCCTTCCAGTCGGTCAAGCTGATCAACATCGGTAGGACCGGGCTGTTCGAGAACCTCACGCTGGACAACTTCGCCAGGGTGTTCGCCTCGGACGCGCTGTGGGAGAGCCTGCGCACGACGGTGCTCTACACCGCGGGCTCGACCGCGCTGGCCATCGGGCTCGGCCTGATGGCGGCGCTGGCGCTGCGCAAGCCGTTCCCCGGCCGCGGGTTCGTCCGCGCGGTCATGCTGATCCCGTACGTCGCCCCGGTCGTGGCGGTCACCTTCGTCTGGAAGATCCTGCTCAACCCGGAGTTCGGCATCGTCAACAGCTGGGGCCGGGACCTGTTCGGGTGGGATGACCCGATCGCGTTCCTGTCCCAGGCGCGGACCGAGGTCTCGCTGTTCGGGCTGGACGTCCCGGTGCCCACCGCGCTGCTGACGGTCATCGCCTTCGAGGGCTGGCGGTACTTCCCGTTCGCCTTCCTGTTCCTGCTGGCCCGGCTCTCGGCGATCCCGAACGACCTCGAGGAGGCGGCCACCGTCGACGGCGCCACCCCGCTGCAGCGGTTCCGCCACATCGTGGCGCCGCAGCTCATGCCGATCATCGCCGTGCTCGTGGTGCTGCGCACCATCTGGACGTTCAACGAGTTCGACGACATCTTCCTGCTCACCGGCGGCGCCGCGGGCACGGAGGTCGTCAGCGTCCGGGTCTACGAGCTGCTCACCGTGCAGCGCAACGTCGGCGCGGCCGCGGCGCAGTCGGTCCTGCTCGCCGCCGTGCTCGTCGTGCTGCTCGCCGCGTACCTCTGGCTGCTGCGGCGGCGGGAAGGGGTCAAGCCGTGACCACGACCACCGGGCGGGCCGCCACCCGCGCACCCCGCGCCGAGCCGTCGTGGCGGCGCGACCGCGTCGAGCGGGCCGTCTTCGGCGTGCTGCGCTGGGTGGTGATCGCGTTCTTCCTGGTCGCCACGCTGCTGCCCTTCTACTACATGCTCCTGCTGGCGCTGCGGCCGATCGAGGACCTGCTGCTGCGCCCGGACTCGCTGCTCCCCGACCTCGGCGAGCTGACCTTCGCCACCTTCGCCGAGGTGCTGCGGCCCGTCGGGCTGGGCGGGCAGGGGTTCCTCGACCTGCTGAAGAACAGCGCCATCGTCGCGTCGGCGTCGGTGCTCGTCGCCCTGGCCATCGCCATCCCGGGGGCGTACGCGGTGAGCAGGCTGGACTTCTTCGGCAGGCGGCAGGTCAGCTCCCTGTTCCTGGTGGTCTACCTGTTCCCGAGCATCGTGCTGGCGATCCCGCTGTTCGTGCTGCTCACCCGGATGCAGCTGCGCGGCTCGCTGGTCGGCCTGGTGCTGGTCTACATCGCCCAGACCGTGCCGGTGGCCATCTACATGCTCAAGAACTACTTCGAGACGATCCCGGAGAGCGTCGAGGAGGCGGGCATGGTCGACGGGCTCACCCGGGTGGGGGTGATCCGGCGGATCAGCCTGCCGCTGGCCATGCCCTCGATCATCGCCACTGGCGTCTTCGTGTTCATGATCGCCTGGAACGAGTTCCTGTTCGCGCTGCTGTTCCTGGTCGAGCGGCGCGACCAGTGGACGGTCTCGCTGGGCCTGGCGCAGCTCTCGGGCAGCATCGAGGTCTCCACGACGGTGCTCATGGCCGGGTCGGTGGTGATCACAGTGCCCATCGTGGCGCTGTTCTTCCTCACCGAGCGGTTACTCTCGCAGGGGTTGACCAGCGGCGCGGAGAAGGGCTAGCGCCGCCGTGGACCTGACCCCGCAGCCCTGGGAGAGGAGGGACCCGTCGGTGGCGCGCAGCGGGTTCACCGCCTCCCCCGGGCAGGTCCTCGCGCTGATCCGCTCCGGCCGGGTCAAGACCCGCCGCGACCTGCAGGAGCTGACCGGGCTCTCCCGCTCCACCGTGGCGCTGCGGCTCAGCCAGCTCGGTTCCGCGGGCTACATCCGCACCGTCGAGCAGCGCCTGGGCGCCACCGGCAGGCCCGCTGAGCTGGTGTCCTTCGAGGAGTCCGACAAGCTCGTGCTGGCCGCCGACCTCGGCGTCACGCACGCCCGGTTCGCCCTCACCGACGCGGGCGGGCGGATGCTGGCCGAGCGCACCGAGGACCTGCCGGTGCGGCAGGACCCGGACGTGGTGCTCAAGACCGTGATCCGGCGCTTCCGCGACCTGCTGCGCGGCGCGGGCCACGACCGGGCGCGGCTGGCCGGGGTGGGCGTCGGCCTGCCCGCGCCGGTGGACTTCCCGACCGGGCGGCCGGTCCGGCCGCCGATCATGCCCGACTGGCACGGCCACCCCGTCGCCCAGCGGCTGGCCGAGGCGATGGGCTGCCCGGCCTTCGTCGACAACGACGCCAACCTGCTGGGTCTCGGCGAGGTCCGCGAGCGCTATCCCGACGTCGACAACCTGCTGTTCGTCAAGGTGGGCACCGGCATCGGCGCCGGGGTGATCCTCGGCGGACGCCCGGAGCGGGGGGCCACCGGGCAGGGCGGCGACATCGGCCACATCCGCATCGCCCAGCCGAGCGGGGGCGCCCGCTGCCGGTGCGGGTCCACCGACTGCCTGGCCGCGCACGCCAGCGGGGCCGCCCTGGCCCGCGCCCTCACCGAGCGCGGCTTCCCCGCGGGCACCACCCGCGACGTGGTGCGCCTGGTCGCCGAGGCCGAGCCCGCCGCCGTCGCCCTCGTGCGCGAGGCGGGCCTGCTGCTGGGCGAGGTGCTGGCCACCGCGGTCGCGCTGCTGAACCCCACGGTCGTGGTGGTCGGCGGGGACCTGGCGCTGACCCGCGAGCACCTGCTGGTCGGCATCCGCGAACGGCTGCACGAGCGCACCGTGCCCGCGCTGGCCAACAGCCTGGCCGTGGTGGAGAGCCAGCTCGGCGACCGGGCGGGCGTGCACGGCGCCCGGCACATGGTCATCGACCAGGTCTTCTCGGCCGAGGCGGTCGACGCCCGGCTGTTCCCGGAGTCGGCGCGCAACGCCTGAACCGGCCCCACCTCCGATGAGTTCCCCGAGGAGAACCATGCCCGCGATCACGCGGACGCGCTGCGCCCACCGGCCCGCGTGGCTGCTGCGCACCGCTGGCAGCGCGATGCTGCTGTCGGTGCGCGACGGCAGCGCGCTGCTGCTCGACCACTGGGGCGGTGACGGCGGCGGCCTCTCCGGTGACGCCTACCTGCCGGACATCCCGTGGAACCGCCCCTCCCAGGCGGGGTTCCTCGACGGTGTCCCCGTCGCCTACACCGTCCACGGCGACCCGGCGTTCAAGGAGCCGGGGCTCGTGGTGTCCCGCCAGGACGGCACGTCGGTCACCCAACTGTCCTTTCGGGACGACCACATCGACGGCGACACGCTCACGCTGTCCTTCACCGACGCCGCGACGGGCCTGCTCGTCGAGCACCGGTTCACCGTCCTGCCCGGACACGACGTCATCGAGCGCGACACGCGCGTGGTCAACGAGGGGGCCGCGCCGCTGCGGGTGGAGCGCGTCGCCAGCGCCGTGCTGGGCCTGCCACCGGACCGGTACGCGGCGTGGACGCTGCGCGGGCGGTGGGGCGAGGAGTACCAGCCGACCCGGCGGGAGCTGGCGGCGGGCAAGCTCGTCGTGGACAGCAGGCGCGGGTTCACCAGCCACGAGGCCAACCCCTGGTTCGCCATCACCCGCGCCGAGGACGACGACGCGGTGTGGTTCGGCGCCCTGGCCTGGAGCGGCAACTGGTCCATCGTCATCGAGGCCGAGCGCAACGAGGCCGTGCACGTCGTCGCGGGCGTCAACCCGTTCGACTTCGCCTGGCGCCTGGACCCCGGCGAGGACTTCCGCACCCCGGTCCTGGTCTGCGGCCACACCGGCGGCGGGCTCGACGCCGCCGCCCGCGTGCTGCACCGCTACCAGCGGGAGCGGGTGCTCCCCGCCCGCCACCGCGCCACCCCGCCGCCGGTGCACTTCAACACCTGGCTGTCCACGGCCTTCGACATCGAGGTGGCCCACCAGGTCACCCTCGCCGAGCGCGCCGCCGAGCTGGGCGCCGAGCTGTTCGTGGTGGACGACGGCTGGTTCGGCGCCCGGGTCGACGACCGCGCGGGCCTCGGCGACTGGGTGGTGGACCCGGCGAAGTTCCCGCGGGGCCTCGGCGAGCTGATCGGGGCGGTGAACCGGCTCGGGATGCGGTTCGGGATCTGGCTGGAGCCGGAGATGGTCAACCCGGACAGCGACCTGTACCGGGCGCACCCGGACTGGGTGCTGCACCTGGCCGACCGCGAGCCGACGCTCTCGCGCAACCAGCTGGTGCTCAACTTCGGGCGGCCCGAGGTGCGCGACGGCGTCCACGCCCAGCTGCGGGCGCTACTGGGCGAGCACCGCGTCGACTTCGTCAAGTGGGACCACAACCGGCCCTACACCGAGGTCGGCTGGCCGCAGGCGCCCGAACCGCGCGAGGTGTGGGTGCGCCACGTGCGCGGGGTGTACGAGGTGCTGGCCCGGCTGCGCGCGGAGTTCCCCGACCTGCTGATCGAGACCTGCGCGGGCGGCGGCGGGCGCGTCGACATGGGCGTCCTCGGCCTGGCGGACATGGCGCAGGTCAGCGACAACACCGACCCCTCCGACCGGCTGCGCATCCAGTACGGCTACAGCCGCGCCTACCCGCCCCGGACGATGGTCGGCTGGGTGAGCGACACCCCGGAGCCCACCACGGGCCGCGTCACGCCGCTGGCCTTCCGGTTCCACGTCGCCATGCAGGGGGTGCTGGGCATCTCCGGGGACATCCTGTCGTGGAGCGGCGAGGAGCGGGCCCAGGCCCGCGAGCTGATCGCCGAGTACAAGCGCCTGCGGCCCACGATCGCCGACGGTGAGCAGCACTGGCTGCTCCCGCCCTCGGACACCCAGCCCTGCGCGGTGCAGTACGTCGCGCCCGATCGGCGCGAGACCGTCCTGTTCGTCTACCAGGTGCGCGGCGTCGCGGGCGAGGGGTCGCGGCGGCTGCGGCTGCGCGGGCTGGTCCCGGAACGCCGCTACCGCAGGGAGTCCGACGGCCTGCTCAGCACCGGGGCGGCCCTGATGGCGGCGGGCGTCCCCGCGGCGTTCCCGCCGCCACCGGCCCCCCGGCACACCGAGGACTGGCGAAGCCGCATCGAGGTATGGACCACGGAGGAGACGGCATGAGGGCCGCGATCATCGGCACGGGCTACATCGCGGGCAGGCACGCCGAGGCCCTGACCGGCCTCGGGGTGGAGCTCACCGGCCACGTCGGCTCCGGCGCGGGGGCCGCCGCCGCGCGGTGGGGTGGCCGCGCCTACGCCACCACCGCGGAGCTGCTGGCCGCCGAGGACATCGATGCGGCCTGGGTGTGCGTTCCCCCAGCCGCCCACGGCGAGGTCGAACACGCCCTGATCGACCGGGGCGTCCCGTTCTACGTCGAGAAACCCGTCAGCGACGGCCTCGACACCCCGCGCGGCGTCGAGGCCGCGCTCAGGGCCGGTGGCCCGATGGCCTGCGTGGGCTACTACTGGCGCTGCATGGAGGTCATCCCCGAGCTCCAGGCGATGCTCGCCGAGACCCCGCCGCGCCTCGTCCGCGCCGCCTGGCACGGCCTGGTGCCGCCCCCGCCCTGGTGGCGGGTCGAGGCGGGCAGCGGCGGGCAGGTCGTCGAGCAGGCCACCCACCTGGTCGACGTGGCCCGCTTCCTCCTGGGCGAGGCCGAGGTCTGCCACGCCGCCGCCGAGCGCACCCCGCAGCCCGCCTACCCGGACCTGGACGTGGCCACCGTCAGCACGGCCACGCTGCGCTTCGCCTCCGGCCCGCTGGCCGTGTTCACCGCGACCTGCGTCCTGCACGCCACAGTGGACGCGGGCATCGAGTTCCACTGCGACGGGCGCAAGCTCACCCTCACGGCCAAGTCGCTGCGCAGGGAGGACGCCTCGGGCGTGCACGAGACCCCGGTCGGGCGCGACCCGCTGTCCATCGCCGACGAGCGCTTCCTCTCCGCCGTCTGGGAGCAGGACCGCGCCCAGCTGGTCTGCGACTACAGCGACGCGCTGCGGACCCAGGAGCTCTGCTGCCGCATCCGCGAGGCCGCGGCCACCGGGTAGGTCCCGCCAGCGAGGTGGGCCTGGCAGCGGGCAGGTCCCGCCAACGAGGTGGACCTGCCAACGGGGTGGACCTGTCAGCGGGGTGGCGCCTGGCAGCGGGGTGGGGTCTCAGGCGGGTTCCGAGCGGGCGGGCCTGCGGTGCTGTGCGGGCAGGCGCGGCCGTCCGGCCAGTTCCACCCGGTCGCGCCCGGCCCACTTCGCCGTCCGCAGCGCCTGGTCGGCGACGTCCTGCAAGTCCACCAGGGTGCTCCCGTGCTCGGGCGCCACGGCGACGCCGATGGAGATCGTGCACGGCGGCAGCCCGCCGCGCCCCAGCCGCACCGCCTTTCCCCCGGCGGGCGTGCTGATCTCGGTGTCGAGGTCCCGGACCGCCACCCTGATCCGCTGGGCGATCTCCACCGCCTCGCGCGCGGTGGTGCCCGGCAGGACGACCGCCAGCTCCTCCCCGCCCCACCGCGAGACGATGTCCCCCCGGCGCACGCACCCCCGCAGCCGCTCGGCCACCGCCCGCAGCACCTGGTCGCCGCCGAAGTGCCCCAGCCGCGTGTTCCAGTCCTTGAAGTGATCGATGTCGAGCATCAGCACCGCGGTCGGGTGCCCGCCGGAGCGGTCCACCTCCAGCGCCGTGCCCGCGACCAGCTCGAACCCGCGCCGGTTGGGCAGCGTCGTCAGCGAGTCGGTCAACGCGTCCACGGCCAGCTGCTCGCGCTCGGCCTCCAGCCCGGCGATCTTCCCGACGTTCAGCGTCTCCCGCACGGCCACGGCGAGCACGCCCACCAGGCCCACCGGCGCCACCACCGCGACGATCGCCGCCCCGGCCGCCAGCAGCAGCGTGTGCACGATCAGCCAGTTGTCACCCGGGGTGCCCAGCAGCGTGACCAGGCGCCAGTCCTGGAACCGCACCCCCCGGTACACCGCGATCGGCAGCGCCTGGGCCACGAAGTACACCGCGATCGCCACCAGCAGCACCGAGGCGGTGTGCAGGCCCGTGGCCGGGTCGACCACGTCCCAGTCCAGCAGGTGCCGCACCAGCCCGACCCCGTGCACCGACAGCAGCACGGTCCCCGACGTGGCGATCCACAGCGCGGGCGGCTTGCGGGCGATGCGGTACCGGGCCGCGCGCACGGCGACCACCAGCGGCACCACCAGCGGCACCGGGATCACCAGCGCGGCACCGCAGAACCAGATGCTGGACTGGTCGACGAACTCCACCGCGCCGCGCTGAAGCCGCCGCCCCCGCCGCCGCTCCTCGGCCAGCCGCGTCAGCCCGACGTGGATGACGGCGCAGCCGCAGAACAGGGCCAGCAGCGCCCAGTCCCGCGCGACCGGCGCCGGGGACAGCAGCACCCCGCCCACGGTCGCCGCCAGCGCCGCCAGGTCGATGGCCAGCACGGCGAGCACCGCGGGCACCCCGAGCGACCACAGCGCCCAGCCGCGCGGGCGCAGCGCGGAGATGCGCGATCGGAGTTGGAGTTTCCCCCGGCCTGTCGCGCGTGTGATCGCACGTGCCACCCTGACCATGGTCGAATCGGCGCCGCGCTCGGCGGGACGGGCGCGACGCCGGTGCCGTGAAGGGAGGAACTGCCATGTGCGGCGACCGCGACATGTGATCCGGTCGGTCATGCCGACACCCCCAGGCAGTGCCGGGCCCGTTCGGGCCGGTGGCGGTGCCAGGCCGCCGCGCAGGCGAGCGCGGCGGCCGTGCCGATCGCCCCGGCCACGGCGATCGCCGCGCTCGTGGTGAGCAGGTCGGCCAGCACACCGCCGAGCAGCACGCCGATCCCCTGGCCCGCGCGCAGCCCGGTGCGCATCCAGCCGACGGTGCGCCCCCGCGCCGCGTCGGGCACCAGTGCGAGCACCGTGGCCCGCACGGCGGGGATGTGCGCGGCGCCGACGCCGGAGAGCACCAGCAGCACCGCGGCGGGCACCGGCCCGGGGTCCAGGGCGAACAGCGTCAGCGGGAGCACGCTCAGCACGACCAGCGGGCCGATCAGCGCGCGGCGGTCGGCGTCGTCGCGGCGGTCGAGCAGCACCGAGGCGATGAGGAACCCGACGACGTCGGCGGCCAGCAGCGGGCCGATGACCCAGTCCGGGGCGCCCATGTCCATCACCAGCGGCACCATCACCGCGTCGGGCAGGATCGCCAGCGTGCCGATGAGGACCAGGCCGTTGAGCACGCGTAACCGCCGGTCCTCCCACAGCAGCCGCAGCCCGGTGCCGCGCACCCGCGCGGCGGGGGCCGCGGCCGGGGCGGGAAGTGCGGGCACGTGGGCCAGGACCAGGACCGCCACGAGCACGAACGAGGCGGCGTTGAGCAGGAACGCCGGGCCCGCGCCGACCAGCCCGACGAGACCGGCGGCGACGCCGAGCCCGACCAGCTGGCCCACCTCGCGCACCATGCCCAGCCGGGCGTGCCCGCGCCCGTGCAGGCTCGGAGGCAGCGCCGCGCTGACGGTGACCGCCTGCGCGGCCCGGAACGGCGCCGCCGCCGCCGCGATGCCCGCCACCGCGGCCACGACGAGGGCGACCGGGGTGCCTGGCACGGCCAGCAGCAGGGAGAACCCGGCCTGGGCCAGCGCGCAGACGACCATGACCTGGCGCCGCGGGTGGCGGTCGACCAGCGGGACCAGCAGCGGGCCCGCGACCAGGTCGGGCAGCAGGGTGGCGGCGTAGGTCAGCGCGGCGACCGCGGCGGAGCCGGTCGCCTGGTAGACCAGCATGGCGACGGCGACCCTGGCCAACTGGTCGCCGAGGGTCGACACCCCCTCGCCGACCGCCAGCGCCCGGAAGACCGTGCCAGGCCGCGACGTCTGCCCCACCTCCCCCACGAGACGCCCCCCATGTCCGCCGCGACGCTACCGATTAACTGATATGGCGGCTATCTTCCCGGCTGAGGTTATGACAGTTTGGCGGCACGGTCTGGTCGTTGGTGGTGTTCCACCCGATCAGATCAAAGACCGGCACCGAGGGTGAGCGAGAGAGTGGAACGAGCGTGACTGACATCGGCGGCGTGAGCGCGGGGGGCGACCCCACGCTGGCGGCCAAGCTGAACACCCTGTTCGCCTCGATCCGCCCGGACGCCGAGCGCCAGTACACCAACAAGGAGGTCGCCGCCGCGGTCGGCTGCACGCCGGTCATGATCGGCTACCTGCGCTCGGGCCAGCGCAGCAACCCCAGCATCAACCTCCTGCGCAGCCTGGAGGCGTTCTTCGGCGTCCCGCACGGCTACCTCTACCTCGACGACCCCGGGCTCACGCGCAGGGTCGACGACCAGCTGGCCATGCTGGAGCGCATGACCGACTCCGGGGTGCTGCGGATCGCCCAGCGCGCGTCGATGGTCTCGGCGGAGGGGCTCGCGGCGGTGACCAAGATGCTCGACGCGGTGATCGAGCTGGAGCGGGCCCGCGGCGAGCGTGATGCCTGAACCGCGTCCGCTGTCCCTGCGCCGGGCCCGCCGCCAGGTCTCCGACGCGGTCGACGCCGTGGTGGCGGGCATCCCCGCCGAGCCGGGGACGCCCTTCGACATCGCCGAGTTCTGCGCCCGCCTCGCCGAGCTGCGCGGACGGCCGATCGAGCTGCTGGCGATGGGGCCGCTGCTGGACGGGCGCCCGGTCCCGATGACCGGCCTGCTCGTGACCCTGCCCGCGGCGGACTACCTGTTCTACGACGACAGCACCTCCCCGTCCTTCCGGGAGAACGCGATCATGCACGAGCTGGGCCACCTGGTGCTCGGCCACAGCGCGGGCGGCGCGCCCGCCGGCGATCCCACTAGTTCCCCTGCCGATGACCCTGCCGGTGACAACGTCGACCTGCTGTCGCTGCTGCTGCCCGACCTCGACCCCGCGATGGTTCGCCGGATGCTGTCCACCGCGCTGGGCAGGCGCGGCTACAGCAACCGCCAGGAGGTGGAGGCGGAGATGTTCGCGTCACTGCTCTGGCGCCGCCGCGGCGTCGACGGCCATGCCCTGATCCGCCCGACCGTGCGCCTCGACCCGGCCGACAAACGCGTGGTGGACCGCCTCGCCCAGGTCCTGGGCACCGGCGACCGGGACCCCCGATGACCACCGCGCCCCCGCCCACCTCGCCCCCTGCCGGCCCCGTCGGCCCCGTCAACACTGCCAGCCCTGTCGGCCCTGCCAGGCCCGTCAACACTGCCAGCCCCGCCAGCCCTGTCGGCACTGTCAACACTGCCAGCCCTGTCGGCCCTGCCAGGCCCGTCAACACTGCCAGCCCCGCCAGCCCTGTCGGCACTGTCGGCACTGTCCTGTTCGCCGTGCCGTCGATGCGCACCGACTCGTCGCACCCCCTGACCTCCTCCCGCCACGGCGTGGACGGCCGCATCCCGGCCCACCCGCTGCACCGCCCTGGCGCCGACCGTCCCGACCGCCTGACCCACGCCCTGGGCGCCACCGAACCGGAGTCCTGATGAGCGCCGAAGCCCTCCTCGCCATCGCCATCGTCAGCGGCATCGCCGCCATGACCAGGGCGCGGCTGCGCACCCCCAGCGCCGACACCCCGTTCCTGGGGGCCGCCCGGCCGCAGCCGGTCAGCACCCGGCCCGCCCGCCGCCACCCCGACGGGCGGCCGCGGCTGCGCCCGTGCGACCGCCTCGCCCAGGCGTGGGGCGCCAGCGATCCGGAGCGGCGGTGAGCGCGGCGACCCTGCTCGTCATCGCCGTCGTGGCCGGGATGGCGGCGAGCGCGGTCAAGTTCCGCCACTTCCTGCGCGACTCGGCCAATCCCGCGATGCGGGCGCTCGCCCTGGGCTGCCTGGCGCTGGCCATGGGCGTGGCCGTGCAGCTGCCGGTCGTCTACCCGCTGCTCAACGCCGGGGCCGGGTTCAACGCCGCCTGGCCGGTGCAGCACGTGCTCGTGGTCGTCGCCGCGCACCTGGTGGTCGTCTTCTTCCTGCACTCCACCGAGGACGATCCCGCAGCGCACCGCCGCGACGCCAGGGCACTCGCCGTGGTGGCCTCGCTGGTGATGGTGGCGCTGTTCGCCGCCGACCCCGGCGCGCGGGACTTCGTGCACGGGCCGGGCGGGCTCAACGACAGCGGGGGCCAGGCGAGCACCGCTGGGGCGTGGGCGTTCATCACCTTCAGCCTCTACCTGGGCGCCGCGATCGTCGTCATCTCCCGGCTCTCGGCCCGCTGGGCGCGCAAGGCGCGGCACATCCGCTGGCTCAGCGTGGGCCTGGCGCTGGTCTCGGCGGGCACGGTGCTCGGCTTCGCCTACAGCGCCCACAAGCTCGGCTACCAGCTGGCCCTGCTGGCCGGGCTCACCCCGGGCTGGACGGTCTCGTCGGTGGAGGGCTGGCTGATGCCCGCGGCCGCCGCCCTCGCGCTCTCCGGCGTCGTGCTCGCCGCCTCCGGGGCCCACCTCGTCCGTCGCCCGCGCGGCCCGGTGCGGCTGTGGTGGGAGCACTACCGGGCCCGGCGCGCGCTGTACCCGCTGTGGCACCGCTTCCGCACGGCCATGCCGGAGATCGGCCTGATCCCGCCGGGCCGTCTGGTGCCCGACTGGCTGCTGCTGGACAACGCCGCGTTCCGCCTGCACCGCGCCGTGGTGGAGACCTGGGACGGCGCCCGCCACATCCGCTCCCTCGTCCCCCCGGACGACCCCCACGCCGTCCGCGCCCGCGAGCTGGGCGAGCGCGCGGGCCTGACCGGCGACGCCCTCGCCGCGGTGATCACCGCGGCCACGATCGAGGTCGGCCTGCGCCGCCGCGCCGAGCACCCCGGCGCCGAGGTCCTGGGCGCGGGCCCCGGCTTCGGTGGCGGCGACCTCGCCGACGAGGTCGACTGGTGGCGCGCGGTGGCCCGCGCCCACCGCGCCAGCCCCATCCCCCGCGCCGTCCTGGCCGAGTACCCGAACCCGAGGAAAACCACCGCAGATGCGTGATCGCACCCGCCACCTCGACACGATCCGCCGCCTCGACCCCGAGGTCGACTACCTGCGGATCTACCAGCTCACCTCGCTGCACGAGTTCCCGTTCGACGTGATGCTCGCCCTGCAGATGAGCTTCTACCGCACCTACGCGATCCCCTCCATCAGCGCGACGCTGGCCAGGAGCGGCGAGATCGCCGCCCGCCCGATCAAGCGCGGCGAGGACACCGGCCTGATGGTCTTCGAGGTCGTCGCCCACGGCTTCGAGCACGAGCGCTCGCAGCTGGTGCTGCGCGCCATGAACGCCATGCACAAGCGCTGGGACATCTCCCGCGAGGAGTTCCTCTACGTCCTGGGCGTGTTCCTGGTCCCGCCCATGCGCTGGCTGGAGACCTACGGCTACCGCAGGCCCTGCTGCCACGAGTACCGGGCCGCGCACCGCTTCTACAGCGAACTGGGCACGCGCATGGGCATCACCGGCATCCCCGCCACCTACGCCGAGTTCCGCGCCTGGTTCGACGACTACGAGCGCGAGCACCTCAAGCCCACCCCCGACGGCCGCGACCTGCTCGCCGCGTCGCACCGGCTCTTCGTCAACCGGTTCCCGGCCTGGCTGGGCTTCCTCGGCGTCACCCTGGGCAACGCGCTGCTCGACGACGTCGTCCGCGACGCGCTGGGCGTGAGCGGCCCGCCCGCGCCGGTGCGCGGCGCCATCCGCGGCGCGTTCCGCCTGCGCGGGCGGCTGCTGCGGTTCGCGGGCGCGCGCCCGGAGTCGGCGTTCACCCCCGGCGGGGTGACCCCCGGCTACCCGCAGGGCTACACCATGGACCGGCTCGGCCCGCCCCGCGACTGATTCAGCGCCGCGCGGGCGATGCCGTGGGCCATCGTGCCGAAGACCAGCTCGTGCGCCGGTTTCTGCAGGTGCCAGTAGAGGCGCCCGCGCAGCCCGTCCGGGGCGAAGGTGACCGTCTGCTCCAGCACGCTCGCCTCCGGAGTCGGCCCGGGGAGCGCGGCCAGCCGCAGCCACGCCGTGCCGGGCATCCGCAGGTCGGCGACCAGGGTCAGCGCGTGCTCGGCACGGGCGACGACGGTCCAGGAGTCGACGGTGTCGCCCGGCGCCAGCTCCTCGGGGCGGCCCCGGTGCAGCCCGACACCGCCGAGCACGTGGTCCAGCGCGCCGCGGGCGGTGAAGGCCCCCGGGATCGTGTGCCACCCGTGCTGACCGCCCAGTTCGGTGATGACCCGCCACAGCGCGTCGGGCTCGGCGCGGACCGGCAGGCGGCGCACGGAGGTGATCACGCCGGGGGTGTCCGCCGCGGGCGGGCCGGGCGGCTCGTCCAGTCCCATCGCCTCGCGCAGCGCCCGGTCCAGCGACGTCCCGCCGCCGGGCGGGGGCGGCAGCACCGTCTCGGGCACCAGATCGTGCCGCAGCGACGCGAGCAGCGCCTTGACCAGCGGCTCGGGCAGCGAGCTCACCGCGGCGGCGGCAGCGGCCACCGGCGCGTCGGGCATCCCGACGACCGGCACCGGGACCCGCCACGGCAGCCCGGCTACCCGCGCGCAGCGCTGGATCAGCTCCAGGTAGGACACCGTCTCCGGGCCCGCGACGTCCACCGCGGCGTTGACCGGCTCGGACACCGCGGCCCGCACCAGGTGGAACAGCACGTCCCGCACGGCGATCGGGCGGCTGCGGTTGTCCATCCAGGACGGACGCAGGACGAACGGCGCGGCGTGGGCGGCCTTGGCCAGCAGCGCGAAACTGGCCGACCCCGAGCCGACCACCATCGCCGCGCGCAGCACGAGGGCGGGCACCGGGCCGTCGAGGAACACCTGCCCGACCTCGGCGCGCGACGCCAGGTGCTCCGACAGCGGGCGGTCCACAGGGGACGGTCCGCCGAGGTAGACCAGCTGCCGCACCCCGGCCCGCTCGGCCGCGGCGGCGACCCTGTGGGCGATCTCGGCGTCGGCCTCGGCGTAGTCGGCGCGGTCCATCGAGTGCACCAGGTGGTACACGACGTCCACACCGGACATCGCCGCGGCCAGCGCCTCGGGGTCGGCGACGTCGCCGCGCACCGAGTCCGGCCCCGGCACGGCCGAGCGCGACATCGTCCGCACGGCGTGGCCCGCGGCGGCCAGGGCGGGGGCCAGCAGCGTGCCGATGTAGCCGCGGGCGCCGAGCACCAGGCAGCGGACCACGTCGGGACTCCTCTCGTCCGGGGTACTCCTCCCACTATGGCAGCGGGTCCCGGACGCCGCTCTAGTCCGACAAGAGCCGCGCTAGACCGTCGTAGCCGATGTCGTGCAGCCGCTTGCCGGACTCCGCGTAGTACGCCGAGTCGGCCGCGATCCCGTGCCCCTCGACCATGCGGTTCATGAAGTTGAACAGCGCGCACACCATCACCGCGTCGTGCAGGGCCTTCTCGTCCCAGCCCGCGGCGAACACCGCCCGCGCGTCGTCCGGGGTCACCCGCGACGGGGTGCGGGTGAGCTTGCCGACGTAGCGCAGCACGGGCTTGAGCTTGTCGTCGACCGCGGAGGCGTCCAGGTCGGACAGCGCGTCGGCCAGCAGGCCCTCGGGCACGCCGAAGGACTGCGCGGTCTGGGTGTGCACGCCGTGGCAGTAGGCGCAGGCGTTGACCCCGGAGACGTAGGCGGCGATCAGCTCGCGCTCACCGAGGGTGAACGGGGACGGCCCGCGCATGACGGTCTCGTGGTAGGACAGCAGCGGGAACGACGTCTCCGGGTACCGCGTGAAGACGTCGACCAGGCGGGCGTCCTCGGGCAGCGACGGCAGGTGGGGCACGCGGAATTCCTCTCGACTCAAACGCCCGCGATCGAGTCGACCTCGGCGCGGCGCAGCCAGCAGACGGTCAGGTAGACGCGGGTGGCCAGGCCGATCGGGCCCAGCGCCGGGGTGCCGAGCGCGCGGAAGGCCCGGGTGAAGGACTGGCGCACCGAGGCGGAGAACGCGGGCTCCGGGTACGCGGCGGCCACCTCGGCCCGCATGGCCCGCCAGTAGCCCGCCCCCGCGCTGACCATGCCGTCGACGTCGAGGCGCCGGTGGCGCAGCAGGTCGACGGCGATCGCGACCCGGCCGGGGTCCTCGGCGGCCGAGGCCATTCCCAGCCCGGCCAGCAGCCGGTCGGCGTCCAGGGCCAGCAGGATGATCCCGACCTCGGTCTCCGCCGGGTCCTCGACCGCGGGCATGTCGAACCGGGTGTCCGCCACCGCCCCGACCCCAGCAGGCCCGACCCCAGCAGGCCCGACCCCAGCAGGCCCGACCCCAGCAGGCCCGACCCCAGCAGGCCCGGTCCCCGCCGGCCCGGTCCCAGCCGACCCAGGCCCGGTCGGTCCGGCCCCGGTCGGCCTGGTGTCGGTCAGCCTGGTCTCGGTCAGCCTGGTCTCGGTCACGTCCCCACCCCCGTGCGGGCGCCCAGACCGGCGGCGACCGCGCCCGCGACGCGGGCCGTGGCGACCCGGTGGCCGTCGATGTTGCGGGCCGCGGGGCCCAGGGCCATGGCCGCGGCCGCCCCGACGGCGAAGACCCGCGGCGCGCGGGCGTAGGACAGGGTGCGCGGGTCGAGGTCCGGCCAGCCGTCGACCGCGTCGACCACCGCGTCGGGCAGCAGCCCGGCCCCGATGGACGGCGTGGTGCCCAGGCACAGCGCCACGTGGTCGCCGGTGACGACGTGGCCGTCGGCGAGGCGCACCTTGCCGTGGTCCACCGCGTCGACGGCCGTGCCGCGGTGCACCCGCAGCCGCCCGTCGGCCTCGGCCGCGGCCAGCAGCGGGCGGAACTCCCACATCACCGAGGCGCGGCGGTGCTGGGCCATCAGGTCCAGGCGGCGCTGCCAGGGCGTGTCCTGGAAGCGGGCGCGGCCCTCGGGGCGGAAGAAGGAGGCGTTGACGTCGGCGCACTGGTAGCGCTCCTGGGTCTCGCGCAGCACCCAGTGCGTCTCCCGGCCCGCGGCCAGCGAGTCGGCCAGCAGGTGCGCGGCGCTCAGCCCCGCGCCCACCACCACCAGCGGCCCGGTGTCGTCGGGGATCGGCTCGTCCCAGTAGGCGCCCTGCCAGCCCTCGGGGGCGGCGCGGCGCTCCTCGCCCAGGCACAGCACGGCGAACCGGGCGTGCACCTCGCCGCCGTCGGTGCTCAGGGTGACGCCGTCGGCGCGGGCGTCGACGGCCCGCACGGTGGTCCGCCAGGTCCGCTCGGCCACGCCGTGGGCGTCGGCGACGTGCTCGCAGAACGCCTCGAACACATCCAGCGGCACCACGGAGCGGTGCCCGGCCTGGGCCATGCGGACTTCCCGGCGCTCGATGGCGGTCAGCAGGCCCCAGTGCAGCCGGGCGAAGTCGAGCAGCTCGCAGTCGCGGTAGCCCTCGACGCCGGGGTGGTGCTCGTACGGGGAGCGCAGCACCCGCTGTTTGAGGGTGTCGACCCGGTCGAAGAACCGCCCGCAGGAGCGGTCGGCGGCGTCGAGCAGGGCCACGTCCGGGACCCCGAGGTGCCACAGCGCCGAGGCGACCGCGAGGCCCGCGGGCCCGGCGCCGACCACGGCGACCGAGACCTGTCCCGGCGGGCTGTCCTCGCGGTGCGGGCGCGCGGGGACGCGCCCCGGCCACTGCCGCCGCCGCGGGGAGTCGAGCAGGTGCGGCTCGGGCATGAAGACGGACGACACCGATCCCCCAGTACGCAAGGCACGTGGACGCGGCGGCGGGAGCGCACCCCGCCGCCGCGGTTTCACGAGGTTCTCAGCCGATCGGCGCTGCTCAGCCGATCACGGTGACCGGGACGATCATCTCCAACATCGGCCGCTGGGAGATGCCGTCGGCCACCACGCGCTCCAGGCTCGCGGCGATCTGCGCGGGGCTCTCCCCGTCGGCGGGGACGTAGCGGGCGTGGGCGTAGGCGGGCTTGCGGGTGGTGGCCTCGATGTCGAAGGCCATGAGCACGGCCTCGCCGGGGCGGACCTCGCCGTCGAAGAAGGTGAGCCTGCTCAGGTCCGGGGTCAGGAAGGTGCGGGTGAACTGCCGCGACAGGATCAGGGTCTCCTGGCTGTCGACGAAGTTGGTGTCGTCGTCGGTGGTGACCTGCATGGCCAGCCACGTCTGGTCGGTCAGGTTGGTCTCGGACTTGATGACCTGCCAGCGCCCCGGCTCGGGCAGGTTGATCGACATGGACACGTCGTGCCCGGTGACGTCGACCGCGCCGGAGATCATCAGGACTCGGCGGCGCACGTCGGCGACCGCGGCCATCTGGATGTCGCGGGCCCGGACCCGACCGGACACGTCCAGCCCGGGAACGTCCAAAGATGACACAGGTTCCTCCTTGAAAAACGCCTGGAATGACGGAAGACGCGACGGCCGTGCCCTCGTGGCCAGGCTGGCACAGGGGGACGCGCAAGCTCAACAATGCGGGAACTGGTTGGGCTGATCAGCGGCAGGAGCACCGCCCGAGAAGCCCCTTGACAAACGCGTCACGCGGCTTCCACGTCGCGGAACGGGCCCTCGGCGGGCGAGCCGATGTAGAGGACGCCGAAAGTCCCCGGCCGGGGGAAGGACACCTTGACAACGAGGTCCTCGCGCACCAGCACGAAGAACTCACCGACCATCTGCACGTCGTCGAGCACCTTGTAGGTTCGGAACACCGAACCGTCGGCCACCGCGAACAGCATTTTGTACAGGGCGTTCTTGTCGGCCTGGCCCGCGGTGGCCGCCCACTCCTCCAAGTGGGTCATCCCCAGGGAGAGCCGCAGTCGCTTACGTTCCCGAGTCACGGTCGTGGGCCTCCAGCCTCGCCACAACGTCCCCCACATCGAGGTCCGTCTCGGAGTGTGACCGAGTGGCGATGGCTTCGGCATATCCCGGCGTGCGGACCATCCGGGCGGTGAGGACGAGGCTTTCCAGGAAGTGCCGGACGACAGTGGTGTCGCCGGTGCGCTGCTGGTTGGCCAGAGCCAGCGCGAGCCTGCGCATGGCGATGCGGCGGCCCTTGGCTGGCAGCGCGGACAGCGCCACGGTGATCATGTCCGCCGCGCTGCGGTCCGCCTTGCTGCGGGGTAAGCCCGACCGGGCAATCGCGGTCATGTCGCACTCCCGTCGCCGTGGGATGGACGGCGACGCGGGCGCCGCCGAGTCCTCAGTGTGCGTCCGGGCAGGCAGGGCGGCCAGTGCTTCGCGCACCGGCCCACCGGGCCGAGGTCACGGCGAAGTCGTTACCGCGTCATGGATGCCAGGTCGGCGCCGGGATCAGCGGACGTCCTGTCCACTAGGGACGGACGTCGCGCACCTTCGGAGTGGACGACTGGCCCGCGGGGCGCACGGGCGGGGTGTTCTGCGAACCGTAGTGCTGCTTGGTCTTGTTCTCGGAGTCGAGCCGGTCACGCATCCGGGTGAGAATCCTGATCGTGATGCCGTGCGCGATCGCCACCAGGATGAGCACGATGCCCAGGCGCAGCACGATCGCCTGCGCGGCGGTGTCGCCGCCGATGTCCACCGCGGAGACCAGGGCCAGCACGCCCAGCACGGCGATGGCGAACAGCGAGGCCACCAGCCGGGCCATGGACTTGGCGGTGCCCGCCTCGGCGTAGGAGTTGCCCAGATAGCGCAGCCCGCCCCGGTAGATGATCATCGCGTCCGCCACCACCACGACAATTCCGACCAGTAGAAAAGCGATATAGGTGCCGTCGTCCACGAGCGGTCTCCCTCCAGGGCATGGTGAGCATAGGAGAGATACCCGGTTCGGCGAACGGCGAAACGGGTACAGCCCGGCCATGACCAGCGATCGCAGCCAGGCCGAGAGCCTGGACGAAGAAGCCCTCGACCTCGACCCCCTGGAGGCGGGCATCGAGCCCCCGGAACGCTGGGCCGGGGCCGACCGCTTCGGCACCACGCCGCAGGAGCAGCGCGTCGGCGACGACCTCGACCACCGCCTCGCCGAGGAGGAGCCGGACGTCACCGCGGCCATCGAGGCCGAGCGCGCCGAGCGCCCGGTGGACGACATCCCCGACGACGAGGACCGCTACGCGAACCTCCCCGAGGAGACACCCCCCGTCGACCGCCTGCACCGGCCCCCGACCGAGGCCGCGGGCCGCGGCCAGTCCGCCGACGAGGCAGGCGGCTCGGTGGCCAAGTCCCTCCGGGAAGACCACCCGGAGTAACCCCGAACGACCGGTCGCCTCAGGCGGACGCCGGGAGCGCGATGCCGCCGACCGGACCTTGGGGGGATGGGTCCGATCGGCGGCGGGGTCGCCGGCGCACCGGGCCGACGTGCGTCCGGGCAGGACGGGGGTGGGACCTGCCCGGGAAACGTCGGCCGGCCCTGCTTCAGGCGGCGACACCCCCATAACGTCCGACCATCCGCTGACGTTCCCCGGCAAGAGATCACTTGCCGTGGCGTCGCTCACGTTCTGCCAGGTCAGCGCCACGACGGTAGCGTCAGGGAATGATCGGACTGCCCGACGCCATCACCGCCTGCCTGTTCGACCTCGACGGTGTGCTGACCGGCACCGCGGCCCAGCACGAGGCCTCCTGGCAGAAGACCTTCGACGACGTCCTCGCCGACCGGCCGGAAGGGGACCGCCGCCCCTTCACTCACGGGGACTACCTCGCCCACGTCGACGGCCGCCCCCGCGCTGACGGCGTGCGCGCCTTCCTCACCGCCCGCGGCATCACCCTCCCCGAGGGCACCCCGGACGACCCGCCCGACATGGCGACGGTGCACGGCGTTGGCAACCGCAAGAACGAGATGCTGCTGGACATCCTCGCCGACCAGGGCGTCGAGCCGTACGCGGGATCGGTGGCCTACCTCAAGGCCGCCCGTGAGGCGGGACTGGCCATCGGGGTGGTCACCTCCTCGGCCAACGGCGCCACGGTGCTGGCCGCGGCCCACCTCGACGAGTACGTCCAGGCCCGCGTCGACGGCGTGGTCATCGCCCGCGACGGCCTGGCGGGCAAGCCCGCCCCCGACTCGTTCCTGGCGGGCGCCGCCGCGCTGGGCGTGGCCCCCGCCAACGCCGCGGTGTTCGAGGACGCGCTCTCCGGCGTCGCCGCGGGCAAGGCGGGCGGGTTCGGCTACATCGTGGGCGTCGACCGCACCGGCCAGGGCGACGCGCTGCGGGCCCAGGGCGCCGACATCGTGGTGACCGACCTCGCCGACCTGCTGGTGGCCCCGTGACGCCGGGCTTCGAGTGCGCCCCGTGGCACCTGCGCTGGAACGGCCTCGCCGTGGGAGACCTGCACCGCACCGAGTCGACCTTCGCCCTCGGCAACGGCCACATCGGCCTGCGGGGCACCCTGGACGAGGGCGAGCCCGTCGGCCTGCCCGGCACCTACCTCAACGGCTTCTACGAGGAGCACGAACTCCTCTACGCCGAAGCCGGGTACGGCTACCCCGAGGCCGGGCAGACCATCGTCAACGTCACCGACGGCAAGATCATCCGCCTGCTGGTCGAGGACGAGCCCCTGGACATGCGCTACGGCAGGGCCACCGCCCACCAGCGCACCCTCGACTTCCGCACCGGCGTCCTGAGCCGCGAGACCGACTGGGAGTCCCCCACCGGCGCGCGCATCCGGGTGCGCTCACAGCGGCTGGTGTCCTTCACCCAGCGCGCGGTGGCCGCGATCCGCTACGAGGTCGAGCCGCTCGAGCGCCCGCTGCAGCTCGTGGTGCAGTCCGACCTGCTGGCCAACGAGCCCATCGGCACCGAGACGCGGGACCCGAGGGTGGCCGCCGCCCTGCGCGACCCGCTGGTCGCCGACCACCAGCACGGCGGGGACACCCGGGCGATCCTGGTGCACCACACCCGCGAGTCCGGCCTGCGCGTCGCCGCGGGCATGGACCACGACCTCGCGGCCCCGGACAACCTGCGCAGCGCCATGAGCATCGAACCCGACCTGGCCCGCCTCACCGCCGCGGTGGACGTCAGGCCGGGGGAAAGCCTGCGCCTGACCAAGTACCTCGGCTACGGCTGGTCCGGCGCGCGGTCGGCGCCCGCGCTGCGCGCGCAGGTGGAGGCGGCGCTGGCAGGCGCGCGGCAGACCGGCTGGGACGGGCTGCTGGCCGAGCAGCGCGCGTTCCTCGACGACTTCTGGGAGGTCGCCGACGTCGAGGTCGACGGCGACCCGCACCTGCAGCAGGCGCTGCGCTTCGCCCTGTTCCACATCGTGCAGGCAGGCGTGCGCGGGGAGAACCGGGCCATCCCCGGCAAGGGCCTGACCGGCCCCGGCTACGACGGGCACGCCTTCTGGGACTCCGAGACCTTCGTGCTGCCCGTGCTGACCTACACCGTTCCCGACGCCGCCCGCGACGCCCTGCGCTGGCGGTACAACACGCTGCCCAAGGCCAGGGAGCGCGCCCGGGTGCTGGGCAAGAAGGGCGCGGCGTTCCCGTGGCGCTCCATCAACGGCGCCGAGGGCTCGGCGTACTGGCCCGCCGGGACCGCGGCCTTCCACGTCTCCTCGGCCATCGCCGCCGCGGTGGCGCGCTACACCGCCGCCACCGAGGACACCGAGTTCGACGCGCGGGAGGGCGTCGAACTGCTGGTGGAGACCGCGCGGCTGTGGATGTCGCTGGGCCACCACGACCCGCACGACGGCTTCCGCATCGACGGCATCACCGGGCCGGACGAGTACAGCGCCGTGGTGGACAACAACATCTACACCAACGTCATGGCCCAGAAGAACCTCACCGAGGCGGTGGCGGCCTGTCGGCGCAACCCCGGCGCCGCCGAGCGCCTGGAGGTCGGCGAGGACGAGACCTCGGCGTGGACGGCCGCCGCCGAGCGCATGTGCGTCCCCTACGACGACATGCTGGGGGTGCACCCGCAGTCGGAAGGCTTCACCTCGCACGAGGAGTGGGACTTCGCGGGCACTCCCGAGGACCACTACCCGCTGATGCTGCACTACCCCTACTTCGACCTCTACCGCAGGCAAGTGGTCAAGCAGGCGGACCTGGTGCTGGCCCTGCACCTGCGCGGCGACCTCTTCACGCTGGAGCAGAAGGCGGCGGACTTCGCCTACTACGAGGCGCGCACGGTCCGGGACTCGTCCCTGTCGGCGGGCACGCAGGCCGTGGTCGCCGCCGAGTGCGGCCACCTCGACCTCGCCTACGACTACCTCGTCGAGGCCGCCATGACCGACTTGCGGGACCTGCACGGGAACGTCCGCCACGGGCTGCACATGGCCTCGCTGGCCGGGGCGTGGACGGGGGTCGTCGCGGGCATCGGCGGGATGCGCGACCACGGCGGCGAGCTGACCTTCGCGCCCCGGCTGCCCGCGAAGCTGGCCAGGGTGTCGTTCCGGATGTGCTGGCGGGGCAGCAGGATCAGGGTCGAGGTCGTCCGGGACACCGCCTGCTACCGCCTGGTCTCCGGGCCGCCGGTGACGGTGAGCCACCACGGCACGCCGGTGGAGATGGGCGAGGAGCCGGTGACGCTGAACATCCCGCCCGGGCCCGTCTTCCCCACCCCGACCCCACCGCCGGGGCGGGAGCCGAGGCCGCACTGAAACGAAACAGCGCGGCTGCCCACACCAGGGCAGCCGCGCTGATCAACCAGAGAAGACCGGACCGCTATGAACGACGCGCCAGCAGCGACAACGCGGTGGTGAGGGCGGTGTGCGCCGCCTCGACCCGACGGGCCCGCAGGTGCCCGCGGGCCGCGCCCACGGCCTCGGCGGCGGGCAGGACCACGCACGTGTCACCGATCGCCGCGGTGCGGGCCAGGGCGCCGAGCAGGTCGTCGGCCACGGCGTCGCAGCCGGGGGCCGGGCCGTCCAGGCCCGCCAGCGCGGCCTCGACGGCGCGGCGCAGGTCCAAGCCGGGTGATGGCGATCCGAACACGGGTGGTGCGTCCAACTGGCGGGTCATCGGTGGCTCCTGGAATGGCGGCCCGCGCCGTTGCGGGTCGGTGTAAGGGGAGCGTGCATCGCACCCGAGCGGACTGCCGCTCGGGCCACCCGGAGGGGTGACACCAGATGATAGTCCCGAGTGGACTAAGGAAGATCAGGCAGGTCGCCGCGGGCGGCCTCAAGGGCGTTCGCCGCGGCGCCCACGTCACCCGCGCGCAGCGCCGCGATCCCGCGGCGGACGTCGGTGACAGCGGCGCTGAGCAGGCACGTCTCGCCAAGGGCCGCGGCCCAGGCCAGACCTGCGGTCAGTTCGGCGACCGCCGCCGGGGCGCTCAGGTCGGCCAGTGCCCGGTCCACCGAGAGGGCCAGGCGCAGGCCGGGACGCGCGTGCCGTGACCCGCCCGGCCGAGCGGCGGCGGTGAAGCGCGTGCGCGGGGCGGCGATGTCCGCGTCGGTCGGGCGCACGTTGAGCGTTGGGTCTGTTGTGGACATAAGGGTCATGAGGGGCGGCCTCGATTCGTCTGGGGGCGGCGGCACCATCGTTTACCCTACTGCGGTTGAGGTGAAACTCACCGACTCGGTTATCGACGACTTGGTTAAGTCGTCGCTTCGTCGCACAGGCGTTCGAATTCGCGTTGCCGTCGGCACCTTTGCGGCGCTCCCCGCTCGACGGTACCGGTGATCCGGAACTGGCTCCGCTGACCGGAATCCGCCGTGTCTCCCCTGTCCACCACCGCCCGGGTCGACCCGCTCCCGGGCTGACTCCCCGGCGCCGATGAGCTATTCGCCGACCTTCCCGAATCGGTTCCGTAAGGCCAGACGCCGCCGGTTTGGCATCCGGTTCCACCCGCTCGTCATCCAATGCCCACCCTTCCCTCTCCTTGCGCTTTTGACGTCCCGAGGACGCGACCACGACCACCTTGTCGTTTCACCCACCCATCACCCCTATGACTGCTCGTCAAGCCCGAACCCGCACGAGCGCCGCCTGTCGAATAAAGCACATTATCTTGATAGTTGTATGCCTAAATTGCCCTCTTGGTTGCCAGCCGACACCGCCGCCGCTATCTTGAAACTGGATAGGATGTTGCGAGGTCAGGAGCGCCGACGATGGACGCGGGAGATGTGGGCAGGCTGCTGTTCGGCAGGCCGAGCAGGCTGCGCCTGGCCCTGTGGATTCACCAGCACGCGGGGCCGCGCTTCTACCAGTCCGAGCCGCCCAAGACGGTGATCGCGCAGAGCGCCACCGGGGTCGAGCTGACCCGCCTCGTCGACCTCGGCATGCTCACCGAGTACCGCGAGCCCGCCAACCGCCGCGTCTACTACGAACGCACCCGCAGCCCGCTGTGGTCGATCATCTCCGCGGCGTCGAAGGTGGTCGACCCGGTCGACAAGTAGCCACCGCGCGGACCAGCGCTGAGGAACCCTCGGGTGGGGACTTTCGACCCGGTTCCCTGGCCGCCCGCTCCGCGTACGCTTTCGCCACTCGGTTGACCGAAACCGCGCCGGAGGGGCACGCCGTGGCCGCATCGACACCCGTCCGCCGGTACCCGCTGCCGTGACCGAACCGGACCCCCGGCGCCTGTCCGGGCCCGCCGACCTGCGCAATCGGCCCGATTTCGCCGAACTGCTGCGCACCCTGTGCCGCCAGGCCGCGGGCGATGTCCACCTCGACCTGTCCGAGATGGACTTCGTCGACGTCTGGGCCGCGGCGGCGCTGGTGGAGGCCGCGTCGACGCTGGCCGGTGGCGAGCTGGTGTTGCACAACCCGCCCGCGGCGCTGCGCAGGCTGCTGGAGGTGCTGGGCACACCACCCGGGCTGCGGTTAGACCCCTAGAGCCGCGCGGACCTCGTCGTCGGTCACCTGGGAGAAGTCGGCGTACCACTGGCCGACGGCGGAGAAGCGCCTGGGCGCGCGGACGCAGACGAAGTCGTCGGCGTCGAGCGCCTCGCCGGTCCCGGCGGGCGCGACCGGGGTGGCGACCACGACCCGCGCCGCGCCGCGGCCGCGGACCACCCGCACCGCGGCGGCCATCGTCGCGCCGGTGGCGATCCCGTCGTCGACGAGGATGGCCACCCGGCCGGTCAGGTCGCGCGGGGCGGCGGCACCGCGCAGCGCCGCGGCGCGGCGGGCCACGGCGGCGCGCTCGCGCTCGGCGACGGGTTCCACCTCGGCCCACTCGATGCCCAGGTCGGCCAGGACGTGGTCCATCCGGACCGTGACCCCCTGCTCGCCGACGGCCCCCACGGCCAGTTCGGCCCGGCCGGGGGCGCCCACCTTGCGCACGACGACGACGTCGAGTTCGGCGCGCAGGGCCGCGGCCACCTCGGCGGCCACCGGCACTCCCCCGCGCGGCAGCCCCAGCACGATGGGGTCGTCCAAGCCCAGCCGGGCCAGGGACCGGGCCAGCACCCGGCCCGCTTCAGCCCGGTCGGCGAACCGCATCCGCCCAGTCTGCATGACCTCCCGCGTAATGGCTTGATCAGCGGACCATCCCTACCGTCTCAACCATGACGACCGCACAGGTTCCCGTGGGCGCGCTGCTGCGGCAGTGGCGAGAGCACCGCAGGCTCAGCCAGCTCGACCTGTCGCTGCAGGCCGACGTCTCCACCCGGCACCTCAGCTTCGTGGAGACCGGCAGGGCCCTGCCGAGCCGGGACATGGTCCTGATCCTCGGCGAGAGCCTGGACCTGCCGCTGCGCGACCGCAACCGCATGCTGCTGGCCGCCGGTTACGCCCCCCTGTTCAGCCAGACCCCGCTGGACGACCCCGGGATGTCCGCCATCCGCCGCGCCGCCCGGCACGCCCTCGCCGGGCACGACCCGTTCCCGGCGGTGATGGTCGACGGCGGGTGGCGCGTGGTCGAGTCCAACGCAGGCCTCGACGCCCTGCTCGTCGGCGTGGCCCCCGGCCTGCTGACCCCGCCGATCAACGCGCTGCGCGTCAGCCTGCACCCGGACGGGCTGGCGGGGCGCATCGTGAACCTGGCCCAGTGGCGCGACCACGTCCTCAACCGGCTGCGCCGCAAGATCGCCCTCACCGCCGACGAGTCCCTCGGCGAGCTCTACGACGAGCTGTGCGCCTACCCCGGCGACATCCCCCGCGCGGGCCCGAACGACGACGTCGTCGTGCCGCTGCGTCTGCGCCACGACGACAGCGTGCTCACCTTCCTCGGCACCGTGACCACCTTCGGCGGCGCCACCGACGTCACCGTCTCGGAACTGTCGATCGAGGCCCTGTTCCCCGCCGACGCCACCACGGCGCAGGCGTTCCGCAGCTAATCGGTCATGCCCGTGTCGTGCCGGCGGCGCAGTCGGGCCCCCCGGCGCTGGATCGCCCCGGCGCCCTAAGCGGCCAGCCAGGAGGCGATCAGGAACGCGTCGATGGAGTCCGGGCGGGTGGGCAGGTCGGCGATTTCCGCGCGGGTGAACCAGCGGGCGTCGGTGAGTTCCCTGCCGTCGACGGCGATGTGGTCGGAGAGCGCCACGGCGCGGAAGCCGACCATGAGGCCGGCGGGGAACGGCCAGGACTGCGAGCCGAGGTAGCCGACCTCGCCGACCGAGACCCCCGCCTCCTCGGCGACCTCGCGGCGCACCGCGTCCTCCAGGCTCTCGCCGATCTCCACGAAACCGGCGAGGGTCGAGTAGCCCGCCGCGGCGGTGTGGCGGGCGAGCAGGCAGCGGTCGCCGTGCTCGACCAGGGCGATGACGGCGGGCTCGATGCGCGGGAACAGCTCGCGCGCGCAGCCGGCGCACACCCGCCGGTGCCCGCCGTCGCGGACCTCGGCCGGGTGCCCGCAGGCGCCGCAGTGGCGCTGGGTGCGGTGCCAGTGCAGGAGTCCGCGGGCGTAGGCCAGGCGGGTGGCGTCCTCGCGGGAGACGGTGCCGTACAGCGCCCGGATGTCCACGCTGCCCGGGTCGTCCACATCGGACAGGTCGGCGGCGAACAGGGGCGCGTGGTCGCGGCCGAGGAACACCGCGTCCACAGGGGCCGCGGTGGTGCGCGGGAGGCCGTCGGCGGCGACGACGCAGCGGTCGCGCCAGAAGAGGAGGCAGCGGGCGCCGGGGGCGCCGCGCGCGGCGGCCAGCCACCGCGGGTCGGCGCGGTGGGCGCCCGCGCGGTCGAGGGTCAGTCCGGTGTACGGCAGGGCGTGAGCGTCACTGATCACCCGTCCAGCCTAGGCGGCGGATGACCGGTCGTGCCTGTCCCGTGAAGACGAGGATCTGGACAACGGACCGAACCGGCGAGTAGGTTGCTAAGCGCTTGCTTAGTTCCGTTTGATCGGAGGAGTGCCGTGCCCGAGTCCCGCACCGCCATCGTCACCGGGTCCGCCCGGGGGATCGGGGCCGCCGTGGCCCTGCGCCTGGCCAAGGACGGACACGCGGTGGCCGTGGTCGACCTCGATGAGGCGGCCTGCGCGAACACCGTCGAGGCGATCACGGCCGCGGGCGGGCGGGCGCTCGCCGTGGGCGCCGATGTCGGGGACGCCGAGGCGGTGCGGGCCGCGGTGGCGCGGGTGGCCGCCGAGCTGGGCGCGCCGACCGTGCTGGTCAACAACGCGGGCGTGCTCAGGGACAACCTGCTGTTCAAGATGACCGACGACGACTGGGACACGGTCATGACCGTGCACCTGCGCGGCTCGTTCCTCATGGCCCGCGAGGTGCAGAAGCACCAGGTCGAGCAGAAGTTCGGCCGGGTCGTGAACCTCTCGAGCACCTCGGCGCTCGGCAACCGCGGCCAGGCCAACTACGCCACCGCCAAGGCCGGGTTGCAGGGGCTGACCAAGACCCTGGCCATCGAGCTGGGCAAGTTCGGCGTGACGGCGAACGCGATCGCGCCGGGGTTCATCGAGACCGAGATGACCGCCGCCACCGCCGCCCGCGTCGGCGTGCCGTTCGAGGACTTCAAGGCCGCCGCCGCGGCCGCCATCCCGGTCGGGCGCACCGGCAAGCCCGAGGACATCGCCGCGCTGGCGTCGTTCCTGTGCGGGCCGGAGTCCGGGTTCATCTCCGGGCAGGTCATCTACGTCGCGGGCGGGCCGAGGAACTGATGCGCGTCTTCACCGGGATCGACGACCTCACCGCCGCCGTCGGCGAGCACCTCGGCCACGGCGACTGGCTGGAGGTCACCCAGGAGCGGGTGCAGGAGTTCGCCGACGCCACCGGCGACCACCAGTGGATTCACCTGGACATCGATCGTGCCGCCGCGGGCCCCTTCGGTGGCACGATCGCCCACGGCTACCTGACGCTGTCGCTGGTGCCGCTGCTGGGACGCGGCATCTACCGGTTCGAGGGGTTCCAGGCCGGGATCAACTACGGTTTGAACAAGGTCCGCTTCCCGACCGCGGTCAAGGTCGGCGCGCGGGTGCGGATGGGCTCGGAGCTGCTGGAGGTCACGGCGGCCAAGTTCGGCGTGCAGGCGGTGTTCCGGCAGACCGTCGACATCGACGGCGAGGCCAAGCCCGGCTGCGTGGCCGACACCGTCGTGCTGCTGGTGCCGTGAGGGGACAACGATGACCTGGACGACCGAGGCGCTGCGCGAGCGCGTCGCCGACTTCCTGGCCGAGCACGACCCGGCCACCACCGACCGGCTGGAGTTCCTGCGCGCCCGCTTCGACGCGGGCCTGGCGTGGGTGCACTTCCCCGAGGGCCTCGGCGGCCTCGGCGCGCCGATCGCCCTGCACCCCGTGGTCGAGTCCGCGCTGGCCGACGCGGGCGCGCCGGACAACGACCCGCGGCGCATCGGGATCGGCCTGGGCATGGCCGCCCCGACGATCCTCAAGCACGGCACCGACGAGCAGCGGGCCCGGTTCCTGCGTCCGCTGTGGACCGGTGAGGAGGTGTGGTGCCAGCTGTTCTCCGAGCCCGGCGCGGGTTCCGACCTCGCGGGCCTGGCCACCCGCGCCCGCCGCGACGGCGATGACTGGGTGGTGACCGGGCAGAAGGTGTGGACCTCGAGCGCGCACACCGCCCGCTGGGCCATCCTCGTCACCCGCACCGATCCCGACGTGCCCAAGCACGCGGGCATGACCTACTTCGTGTGCGACATGACCGCGCCGGGCGTGGACGTGCGACCGCTGCGCCAGATCACCGGCGAGGCGGAGTTCAACGAGGTCTTCCTCACCGACGTCCGCGTCCCCGACGCCCACCGCCTCGGCGCGGTCGGCGACGGCTGGCGGGTCGCGCAGACCACGCTGATGAACGAGCGCGTCGCCATCGGCTCGCGGCCGATGCCCCGCGAGGGCGGCATGGTCGGCGTCGTCGCCAAGACCTGGCGGGACAACCCATCGCTGCGCACGCCGGAACTGCACGAGCGGCTGCTGGCGCTGTGGGTGGAGAGCGAGGCCCTGCGGCTGGCCGGGCAGCGGCTGCGCGAGGGCCTGGCCGCAGGCTCGCCGGGGCCGGAGGGCTCGGCGATGAAGCTGGCCTTCGCCCGGCTCGCGCAGCGGCTCTCGGGCCTGGAGGTCGAGCTGCTGGCCGAGGACGGCCTGCGCTACGGCGACTGGGCGCTGCGCCGCCCGGACACCGTGGACTTCACCGGCGGTGACGCCGGCTACCGCTACCTGCGCGCCAAGGGCAACTCCATCGAGGGCGGCACGTCGGAGATCCTGCGCGGGATCATCGCCGAGCGCGTGCTCGGGCTGCCCGCCGAGGCCAGGGTGGACAAGGACGTGCCGTGGAAGGACCTGCCCCGATGAGCCTGCTGGACACCGACGTCGAGACCCAGCTGCGGGCCGCGGTCGCCGAGCTGCTGGCCGACCGCGCCACCGCGGTCGCGGTGCTGGACCGGATCGAGGGCGACGGCCCCGACCCGACCCCATGGTCGGCCCCGTGGCCAGCCCTGTGGTCGGCCCTCGCCAGGGACATGGGCGTCACGTCGCTGCCGGTCCCGGAGTCGCTCGGCGGGCAGGGCGCGGGCTGGCGCGAGGCGGCCGTGGTGGCCGAGGAGCTGGGCCGCGCCGTGGCGCCGGTCCCGTTCCTGGGCAGCGCCGTGCTGGCCACCGCCGCGCTGCTGCACCTGCGGGAGGACCCGGCCGCGGCGGCGGCGCTGCGGGCGCTGGCCGCGGGTGAGGCCACCGCGGCGCTGGTGGTTCCGCTGTCGTCCTGGGCGGACGGGCCCCTGCCGTCGGTGCGGGTCGACGGGGACAGGCTGACCGGGACCGTGCGCAGCGTGGCGGACGCGGGCATGGCGTCGCTGTTCCTCGTTCCCGCCGACGGCGCCCTGTGGCTGGCCGAGCACGCCGAGGTCACCGCGGTGAGCTCGCTGGACCTGACCCGCCCGGTCGCCGACGTGACCTTCGCCGGGGTGCCCGCCACCCGCCTGCGGGGCTCGGGCGCGGTGCCGCACGCGCTGCGGGTGGGCGCGGCCGTCCTGGCGGCCGAGCAGGTGGGGATCGCCGAGTGGTGTCTGACGACGACGGTGGCGTACCTGAAGCAGCGCTACCAGTTCGGGCGCCCGGTCGGGTCGTTCCAGGCGCTCAAGCACCGCCTCGCCGACCTGTGGCAGGAGATCGTCCTGGCCCGCGCCACCGCCAAGGCCGCCGCGGACGCGCTGGACTCCGGTGTGGACAGTGCCCTGCTGGCGCACAGCGCGCAGTCGCTGTGCGCGGAGGTCGCGGTGCGCGCCGCCGAGGAATGCCTCCAGCTGCACGGCGGCATCGGGATGACGTGGGAGCACCCGGTCCACCTGTACCTCAAGCGCGCCAAGGCCGACGAGATCGCCCTCGGCACGCCCGGCCGCCACCGCGCCGCGCTGGCCCCGCTCGTGGACCTGCCGGGATGACCGACCCGCTGCCCGTCGAGCTGTGGCCGGACGTCCGACCGGACGCGGCGCGCAGGCTCATGGCCGCCGCCGTGGCCGCCTTCGGCGAGCGCGGCTTCCACGCCACGACGACGCGGGACATCGCCATGGCGGCGGGGATGAGCCCGGCGGCGCTGTACGTGCACTTCCCGTCCAAGGCGGCGGTGTTGTCGGCGATCAGCCGCAGTGGGCACGAGAAGGCGCTGGCCATGGTGACCTCGGCGGCGGGCGGTCCCGGCCTGCCCGCCGCGCGGATGCGGACGCTGGTGGCGGAGTTCGTCGCCTGGCACGCGCGGCGGCACCGGGTGGCGCGGATCGTGCAGTACGAGCTGTCGGCCCTGCCCCAGCCGGATTACGACGTGGTGGTGGATCTGCGCAGGCAGACGGAACGAGTGGTGCGCGGGCTGATCGAGGAGGGCGTGGCGGCGGGGGCGTTCACCACCCCCGACATCCGCTCCGCCGCGCGTGCCGTGCTGTCCCTGGGCATCGACGTCGCCCGCTGGTACACCCCGGACGCCAAACCGGACCCGGAGACGCTGGGCGAGCAGTACGCCGCCCTGGTCCTCTCGATGCTGGGCGCGGCAGCCTGACCACTACTTCGGGGTGCGAAAACGTCTGGAAAGTGGGCAGCTCCACGGGAACGCGGCCGCCCGGCCGAGCCGGGCGGGCGGACCAGGTGCTCAGACGAACCGAGAAGGCAGGGGATGAGCCCTGGTGGGCCGACCCCCTGCCTTCCGGACTAGGGCGCGCAGGCCAGCTTGGCTGAGGCCCAGTCGCCGTGGTCGCTGCCGATGCCGTCGCCGCCGTCGGCCAGGACGAGGTCGAGGGTGTCGACCCCGGTGACGTCGACCTCGACCGGCAGCGCGGCCGAGGTGCCGCGCAGGACCGGGGAGGCGTACTTCTCCGTGCCGTCGCCGATGACCGTGAACACCACCGAGCCGCGCCCGGCCATCTCGTCGTCGACGCCGAGGACCGCGGTGAGGCGGGTGCACCGGCGGCCGAGGTTGACCGTCACCGTGGACGGGGCGTGGGCGCCCAGCCCCTTCGCGTGCACCAGGCCGTCGACGGTGAGCGGGTTGCCGTCGCCGCCCGCGCTCTCGTTGTTGCTGCGGTCGCGCTCGACCGGGCCCCAGCCGTTCGTCGCGTCGATCCACTCCAGGTCGCTGACCCACGCCTGGCCGCGCGGGGCGGGCGGGCGGGGCCGGTCGTGGACCGTCGCGGCGAAGAACCCGATGGTGGACCCGGCGGGCAGCCGGACCGCCGCCGCGCTCTTGCCGGGTGTCAGCTCGACGGTGGTGTAGAAGACCCGGTAGTCGACGTCGGTGTTGGCCAGGCCGCTCGGGGTGTGCCTGCCCTTGACCGAGACGGCGAGCTTCGCCCCGCCGGTGCCCGGGTCCTGGAACGACCAGTTCGGGACCTGCAGGGCGTGGCTGGACTCGGTGCCGTCGGTGTAGCGGACGACGACCGTGCCGGTGGCGTTGGTGCTCGACCCGGAGGCCAGGAACGCCAGGTGGCTGCCCTGGCCCTCGACCAGGATCGGGGCCGAGGCGCCGCGCACCATGTTCGGGGTGCCGGGCGCGCCGCTCGGCCAGGTGAAGGCGGCGCCGTTGGCGGTCACCTCGGCGCCCGGGGTGTAGCCCGCCGCCGCCAGCGCTTCGGCCGGGAAGCTGTTGCCGTCGCTGTCGAAGCGGCCCGCGGCCACGGTCGCGGCGTCGGTCACGCCGACGGTGTTGGCCGCGGCGGACATCGACGCGAAGGGCAGCAGGGCGTTGGCCGCGGTGCTGACCGTGCGCCGCTGGTTGGCGCGGCCCAGGTAGGTGGCGTCGAGGCGCAGGGTGCGGTCACCGGGCTCCGCGGTCGCGGCGGGGGTGACGGCCAGGGTGGCGCTGACCCGCTGACCGGGCGCGACCTGGGCGAAAGCGGGACGCGCCGTGGTCGTCCAGCCCGCGGGCAGGGCCGGGGTCAGCCGCACGTCGCGCAGGGTGGCGGTGCCGTTGTTGGTGAAGGTGGCCTCGACCTCGGTGGGCGTGCCCGGCGCGTTCCACAGGGCCGGTCCCGTCAGTCCCGCGGTGGCGAAGCCGTCGGCGACGTGCGGGCCGCCGCCGATCGAACTGGCCCCACGCAGGGTCACCGTGGCGGCGGTGTCGGTGCCCACGGGGGCGGTCTTGACGCGCACCACTCCCCCGCGGTCCTCCGCGTCGTAGAACCAGCCGGTGGCGGCGGCGTCGTGGGCGGCCCGGGTGGGGTGCCGGGTCAGCTTGCCCGCCATGTCGACGTGGTTCGGCGCCCGTCCGGTGTGGACTGTCAGCTCGTACGGGCGGCTGGCCGCTTTCCCGTTGTAGGAGCCGACGCTCGCACCGATGCGGACGCTGACGTCGCCGCGGTCGGACTCCGGGGCGGTGACGTCGAAGCGCTGGGTGGCCGCGGCGCCGTCGCGGTGGGCGCGAGTGAGCCGGTCGTCCTCGTAGAGGGTGAACGAGGAGCGACCCCGCGGGTAGACGTCCAGGGTCAGCCGGTCGCCAGGGGCCTGCTGGGCGTGCCCGGTGATGCCCGCCCGCCACATCGGCACGACCGCGCCCGCCTTGACGAACAGCGGCAGCCGCTCCAGCGGGGCGTGGTAGCCGTCCACTGTGGTCGGACCATGGTGGACGCGGCCGCTCCAGTAGTCGACCCACTGCCCCTCGGGCAGGTAGATCCCGTTCTTCACCTCGCCGGTGTCCCACATCGGGGCGACCAGGAACTCCTGCCCGGCGAGGAACTGGTGCTTGGTGGTGTCGTCCCAGGTCTTCGGGTCCTCGGGGTACTCCAGGATCAGCGAGCGGTTGATGGGCGCGCCGGTGCGGTGGGCCTCGGCGGCGTAGCTGTAGAGGTAGGGCAGCAGGCGCTCGCGCAGCTGCAGGTACTCCCGGTTGATGCCGGTGTACGGGTCGCCGTAGGCCCACGGCTGCTTGAACTTCGGCGTCGACCAGCCGCTCATCGTCATCAGGGCCGGGGTGAACGCCTTCCACTGCAGGTCGCGCGCGTAGCTGACGGCCGAGCCGCCGAAGATGCCGTCGATGTCGCCCGCGGCGTAGGCGATGCCGGAGTTGCCCGAGCCGTGGATGGCCGGGATCTGCCAGGGGATGTTGGCCAGGGTGCCGCTGTGGTCGCCGGTCCACTGCACGGCGCAGCGCTGCGCGCCCGCCCAGCCCTCGACCATCCAGGAGTACCCGCGCGCGTCGCTGTGCGCCTCGATGCCGCCGTGCGCGGTGTCGCAGGCGCTCAGGGCGTGCCGGTAGCCGGGGCCGACCCAGGCGACGTCGAGCTTGCGCACGCGCACCCCGGCCGCGCCGACCTCCTCGGGCTGGCGGTCGAGGCTGGCCTCGGTCCACAGTCCCATCTGGATTCCGCGCTCTCGCAGACCCTCGCCGGTCTCGACGAGCGCGGGCAGGTCGCGGGTGCCGACGTAGCGCTCCACGCCGCCGGGGTTCGGGTTGGGGACGTAGGCGTCGCGGTCGGCGGAGTAGCCGCAGCCGTAGTCGTCGTTGACCAGCATCCAGCCCGCGGGCATCCGCTCGTCGCGGAACCGCTGGGCGATCGCGACCGCGTCGGTGGTGATCTCCTTGTCCGGGTGGTACTTCCAGTCGTTGTTCGGGTCGGGGTCGAGGCCAGGGCGGTAGTGGCCGCGGTTGTAGCAGTCGGAGTCGCCGTACTCCATGCCGTAGATCGGCGGGAGGAAGGGGCGCCCGGTCAGCTCGGTGTAGCGGTCCAGGGAGGTCTTGAGGTCGCCGACGAAGAAGTAGGCGTCGAAGCGGCGCTCGTCGTGGGTGGTGGCGACGGGGTCGGTGAAGGCGTAGCGGCCGGGGGCGAAGGTGTTGCGCAGGACGCCGTAGCCCGCGGTGCTCATGTAGTAGGGCGAGGCGTTGGGGTTGCCGCCGTCGTCCCAGTCGAAGTCGCGGGTGATGCGGATGCTCTGGCCGCGGTGGGAGAACCGGCCGTTCTGCATCCCGCCGCCGACGTACTGCTCCAGCGGCTGGCGGGTCAGCGTCTGGGTGGCGGCGTTGTCGGTCCAGGACAGCGGCGCGGTCTCCGCCCAGATCTGCCTGCCGCCCTGGTGCAGGGCGAAGCGCAGCGGGTTCTTGTAGGCGCGGACCTCGGCTTTGGCGGTGCTGATCGAGTAGTGGTCGCCCCTGTCCTCGGTCGTGACCGCGGGCGTGGGGTAGTCCCGCTTGACCACGATGGCCGAGGCGGGCGCCTCCGGGTCCCGCGGCGGCGTGCTCGCGGGGTCGGTGAACTCGCCGTCGGGCGCCAGCCACAGGCGGAACACGTCGTCCTTGAGGAACACGACCCGCACGGCCGCCTTCCCGGCGGTGAGCGTGACGGTCCCCTGGTCGACGCCGAACCCGGTCACCGCGCCGAGCCGGTCGGCGTCCTGGGCGGCGGCGGGCGTCCCGACCAGGGGGATGGCCAGAGCAACAGCGGCGAGCCCGGCGATCCACCGCTTCCGATGTATGAAGATGCTCATTACGGCCCCTTAGCGAGCAATGGCGAACAGTTGTCGCCATTCTTAGCGCATGAGGCGACCGCTGTCACTACCCCGGGCAGCACTGAGCCGGAGCAGCCGTGACAGGCGGCTCCGGCTCGGCGGGGTGGGCCTCAGCCCAGGCGCACGGTCGCGTGCATCTCCCAGACCAGGACCTCCGCGCCGTCGTGACCAGCGGTGATCCGCTGGCCGCCGGTCGCGGTGACGCGCGCGGCGTCGCCGGTGGAGAGCGCGTCGCCGCCCTCCAGGGTGGCGGAGCCGACCGGGACGAAGACGTGCGTGAACGGCGCGTCGGGGACGGTGGCCGATTCGCCCGGCTGGAGGCGGGCGGCGTGGAGGGTGGCGTGGCGCTGCCCGATCGCGATGGCCGCCTCCCGCGCCGGGTCGCCGGAGGCGATCGGGACGAAGCCGCCGCCGAGCAGGTCCGCGTCGATCTCGCGCTGCTCGTAGCCCGGCGCGCCGCCGGCCTCGTCCGGGACCACCCACATCTGGACGAAGTGGACCGGCTCCTCGTGCGCGGGCGCGCCGGTCAGGCGCCAGGAGTCGTTCTTCTCCGAGTGCAGAATCCCCTTGCCCGCACTCATCCGCTGCGCCAGTCCCGGGTGGATGACCCCGTTGTGCCCCTCGGAATCCTGGTGCACCAGGGCTCCGCGCAGAACCCAGGTGATGATTTCCATGTCGCGGTGCGGATGGGTGTCGAAACCGGCGCCGGGCGCGACGATGTCGTCGTTGTTGACCAGCAGCAGGCCGAAGTGGGTGTTGTCGGCGGAGTGATGGCGGCCGAAGGAGAACGAGTGCTTGGAGTCGAGCCAGCCGATGCGGGTCGCGAAGCGCTCGTCGGCGCGGCGGATGTCGATGCCGGTCATACCACTGCCTCTCCGTACATCTCGCCGAGCGGGTCGGCGATCAACTCGACGCGGGCGCCGTCGGGGTCCTTGAAGTACACCGACGTGCCGCTCTCCTCGGCGTACTCCACCCCCGCGGCCGAGAGCCGCGCCTTGGCGGCGGCCCACTGCTCGGCGGTGACCGAGATGGCCAGGTGGTGCAGCCCGCCCAGCACCTCGGCGTAGGGGCCGAGGTCGAGGCCGGGCAGGTCGAAGAAGGCCAACGCGTTGCCGTTGCCGACGTCGAAGAAGAAGTGCGTCGAGCCCGGGTAGTCGCGGTTCTCGAACATCTCGGTCAGCGGGAAGCCGAGGACGTCCTGGTAGAACTCGACGGTCCGCCGGACGTCGCCGGAGATCAGCGCGGTGTGGTGGATGCCGCGGGCCGCCGCGGCGGGCCGCTCGGCCTTCTCCAGCATCAGCTCGGCGCGCAGCCGGTCGCGGATCGCGTCGTACTCGGCCACTTGGGTCTCGGTCAGTGCCATCACGGCCCCCTCTCACTAGTTCACACGTCAACTACAGTACCAGCACTGGTTGACATGTCAACTAGGTCAGATCACGTGCACCTCCACCCCCTCGGCCTGGAAGGCGGCGATGGCCTCCGGCGAGGCGCCCGCGTCGGTGATGAGCAGGTGCATCGCGGTGGTCGGGCAGATCTGGGCGAAGGCGTGCATCCCGATCTTGGAGCTGTCGGCGATCACCGCGACCCGGCGGGCCCGGTCGGCCATCAGCCGGTTGATGCTGGCCTCGCCCTCGTTGTGGGCGTAGGCGCCGTCGGCGGGGTCGACCGCGTCCACGCCGAGGAACACCAGGTCCAGGGTGATCTCGTCGAGGATGCGGGTGGCCAGCGGGCCGATCAGCTCGAAGGACTGCGGGCGGGCCACCCCCCCGGTCACCACGATCTTGACGTGCGGGCGCACCGCCAGCTCGTTGGCGATGTTGAGCGCGTTGGTCACCACCGTCAGCGCGGGCTCCTCCGACGCGCTCAGGTCGGGGCGGATGGCCAGGGCGCGGGCGATCTCGGTGGTCGTCGTGCCGCCGTTGAGGCCGACCACCGAGCCGCGGGCGACCAGCGCGGCGGCGGCCTTGCCGATGCGCTCCTTCTCGGTGGCGTGGCGGGCGGTCTTGTAGCGCAGGGGCAGGTCGTAGGCGACGTTGTTGGCGACCGCGCCGCCGCGGGTGCGGGTGAGCAGCTGCTGCTCGGCGAGGTGGTCGAGGTCCCGGCGGATCGTGGCGGCGGACACACCCAGCTCCTCGGCCAGATCGTCCACATCGACCTTGCCGCGCTGCCCCAGGATGTCGAGCAGCGTGCTGAGACGCTCGTACCGGTCCACCGTCACCTCCACTTGTGCGCATCACCGCCGCGCGATCATGCGCGGTGCTGCAAAGTATCGTCCACTCCGGGCGGGGACAACGCCGAACCGCTTGGCATCGCCTGCGTCTTCGCGCAAGATTCCCCCCGGGTGCGAGCGCGAGCGCGCACAGTCGACCTGGGAAGGACGGGCATGGCAGCCGAGTCGCACGTGGTGGCGGTGGACGTGGGCGGGACGTCGGTGAAGGCGGCGCTCGTCGACCGGGACCTGACGCCGGTCGAGGTGCTGCGCGAGCCGACCAGGCGCGTCGACGGGGCGGTGGACACCGCCCACCTCGCCGACCTGATCGGCAGGCTGGCCGCGTCCGCCCGGGTGGTCGGCGTGGGCGTCGCGGTGCCCGGGATCGTGGACGACGCCACCGGGCACGTGCACACCGCGGTGAACCTCGGCTGGCGCGATGTCCCCCTGCGCGCGGAGCTGGCCGGGCTGACCGGCTTGCCGCTGCTGGTCCGCCACGACGTGCGCACCGGCGGCCTGGCCGAGTTCACCGTCGGCGCGGCCGCGGGCGAGGCCGACGCGGTGTTCCTGCCCATCGGCACCGGCATCGCCGCCGCGTTCCAGGTCGACGGCCACTCCCTGGCGGCGGGCGGCTACGCGGGCGAGATCGGGCACATGGTGGTCGACCCGGCGGGACTGCCGTGCAACTGCGGCGCCCGGGGCTGCCTGGAGACGCTGGCCGCGGCCCCGGCGGTGTCCCGCCGCTACGCCGAGCGCACCGGCCGGGCGGCCGAGGCCGCCGAGGTCGCGGCCCTGCTGCCCACCGGCGACCCGGACGCCGCCGCGGTGTGGGCCGACGCCGTCGCCGCCCTCGGCACCGCGCTGGCCGCGGCCGTCACCGTGGTCGGCTCCTCGGTCGTCGTCCTGGGCGGCGGCCTCGCCGAGGCGGGGGCGGCGCTGATCGATCCCGTGCGGGAGGACCTGCACGCCCGGCTGACCTTCCAGCGCAGGCCCCGGGTGGTGCGGGCGGCCTTCGGCCAGGACGCCGGCCGCGCGGGCGCCGCCCTCCTGGGCTGGCAGGCCGCAGCCGAGTGATCCCGGCCAGCGGAGGCAACCTTCGACCGAACACTCGCCGCCTGGGCGCGGCCCTACTGGGCAGGCAAGCCGCGACCAAGTAATCCCCGGCCAGTGGGCGGCCCTTCGGCCAAGACACCGGATGCGTGGGGCGCCAACCTGCCGGGCAGGCAGGCAGCAGCCGAATAACCTCCCGGCCAGCGCGGACAGCCTCTGACCAGATACTCGCCGCCTAGACGAGTAATGCGTAAGTCGAGGCGGTGGCTGGAGACGGGCGAAGGGTGTTCAAGATCAGTTTGTGACGACCGACCTGAACACCCTTCTCACCGCACTCTACGTCAAGATCGACGAC
>NZ_JBQERA010000041.1:0-1032 GCF_053813445.1 Actinokineospora lacus | reverse complement strand
CTAGGCCGTGTCTCGAAGTCGTGTGTGCTGGTCCGGCGTGTTGTTGATCAGATAGGTGAGGTCTCCGGTAGACGGGTTAGCGACCAAGCAAACCAGTGACTACCGGAGACCTCGTGGCCAGCGTAGTGGTGACGGGGCGGGCTGATCTGACCGACGCGCAGTGGGCGGTTCTGGAACCGCTGCTGCCGGTCGGGGTGAGATCGGGTCGCCCGTCGCAGTGGACGAAACGGCAGCTCATCGATGGGATCCGTTGGCGGGTGCGGGTCGGGTCGCCGTGGCGGGACGTCCCAGCGGTGTATGGGTCGTGGCGGGCGGTCTACGGGTTGTTCCGCCGTTGGCAGCGGGCCGGGATCTGGCAGATGATCCTGGCCGCTCTGCAGGCCCGCGCTGATGCCGCGGGTCTGATCGGGTGGGACGTGAGCGTGGATTCCACGATCGCTCGCGCGCACCAACACGCCGCCGGGGCCAGGAAAAGGGGGATCTTCAGGCCGAGCCGCCCGGCACGGCTGAGGGTGGCGTCGAGCCGGATGATCACGGGCTGGGACGGTCGCGGGGTGGGTGGAGCAGCAAGCTGCACCTGGCCTGTGAACAGCACCGCAAACCGTTGTCGTTGCTGGTCACCGCCGGGCAGCGCGGCGACAGCCCCCTGTTCACCGTGGTGCTCGAGCAGATCCGCGTACACCGGTCCGGGTCGGGCAGGCCGCGCACCCGCCCGGAACGAGTGCTGGCGGACAAGGCTTACAGCTCCCGCGCGAACCGCGCCTATCTGCGCCGACGCGGGATCAAGGCCACCATCGCCGAACCGTCCGATCAGGCTGACCACCGCCACAACCGAGGTCAGCGCGGTGGTCGTCCACCGACGTTCGACCACGAGGTCTACAAGCAGCGCCACGCGGTCGAATGCGGCATCAACCAGCTCAAACAACACCGAGCCGTCGCCACCCGCTACGACAAACTCGCCGTCCGCTACACCGCCACCATCCACATCGCCGCCATCAACATCTGGCTACGACAACTTTGAGACACGGCCTA
>NZ_JBQERA010000040.1:0-1110 GCF_053813445.1 Actinokineospora lacus | reverse complement strand
TATTGAGGCGAAAGTATTAGGTTGCCTATGTGTCGGCGTAGCGGACGTGTGGGGCACGGAAGTAGCCGCGGACGATGTGCGGTTGGCGTTGGCGGCGTCGCAGGAAGCGTCGGGTCTCGTGGGCAAGCCTGTCGACGTTGTGGGCGCGTGAGGCGTTGACGTTGCGTTTGAGGTCGGCGTTGAGCAGCTCGTCCGGGTTCAGTTCGGGGCTGTAGCCGGGCATGAGGTGCAGTTCGACCCGGTCGGCGTTGTCCTTCAGCCAGGCGCGGACGGCCTTGCTGCGGTGCACCGGGTGCCGGTCGGCGATGACGTGGACCTTCCGGCCCGCCTGGCGGGCAACGCGGTCAAGAAATGTCGTGAACACCGGTGCGGTGAACCGTTCGGTGAACACGGTGAACCACAGCGCGCCGCGCGAGGCGACCGCGGACATGACGTTGACCCGCAGGCGTTTCCCGGTCACTCGCACGATCGGCGTGCGTCCCTCGGGCGCCCAGGACCGGCCGGGCGGCGCGGCATCCGAACGCAGCCCGCACTGGTCCACCCAGGCGATCACCGCGCCCTCGGCCTTCGCCCGTTCCTCGATTGCCGGATACTCCTGGTCCAGCCAGGCCCGCACCGCGACGGGCTGCTGCTCGTAGGCACGGCGGGCCGGGCGCTGCGGGGTGAAGCCGTGGCGGCGCAACCACAGGCCCACGCCCTGCTCGGTCATGTCGACCCCGACGACCAGCCGGATCAGCTCGACCACCGCAGGGCGGGTCCAGAGCGGGCCGCCGATCAGCAGTTCCTCCGGGGTGTAGTCGGCCATCGCCGCGAACAGCGTGCCCCGATCCTCCGGACTGACCAGCTCCGCCGGTCCCGGCCTGCGACCGCGGCGCACCACCAGGCCGTCCCGGCCCTGCTGTTGGTAGACGCGCCACCAGGTGCCCACCGACCGCACCGAGACCCCGAACACCTCCGCCGCCTGCCGATAGCCCTCGACCCGCCCGGACTCCAGCGCCGCGACCACCCGCAACCGCAACACCTCCTGCTCCGCAGGCGACAACCGGTGCGCACCCTCGACCTCAACCACACGCGTCAACCTACAGGCAATCGATCACTTTCGCCTCAATA